>CAVBVK010000009.1:0-44773 GCA_963599085.1 bacterium
ACTTTACCTTATCAACGATGGCCTTGAAAGCCTCAGGGTTATTGACAGCGAGGTCAGCAAGCACCTTACGGTTGATTTCAATTCCGGCCTTGTGCAAAGCACCCATCAATGTTGAATAGCTCATATTCTCGAGACGGGCAGCAGCGTTGATACGCTGAATCCACAAAGAACGGAAATTGCGTTTCTTGTTGCGGCGGTCACGATATGCGTATGTGAGACCCTTCTCCCAAGTGTTCTTCGCAACCGTCCAAACATTCTTTCTCGCACCATAATATCCCTTAGTAAGTTTCAGGATTCTGGTTCTCTTTGCTTTAGAAGCAACATGATTAACTGATCTTGGCATAGTTTTTCTTTCCTTTAAATGTTTGACTAATAAAAATTAACGAAGACACAGCAAGTCGCGAACTTGCTTGAGGTTGGTTGAATCAACGATTGTCTGATGAACCAGATTTCTCTTCTGCTTCTTTGTTTTCTTAGTCAGAATGTGACTGTGGTAAGCGTGATGACGTTTAATCTTACCTGTTCCGGTAAAGCGGAATCTCTTCTTTGCACCGGAGTTTGTCTTTACTTTTGGCATTTTTTTATTTTTTAAAAGTTATCTAATGTGTGGCAACGTATATACCTGACGTTACGCACTTTTCTTTTCTCAGTTGTTTTCCTTCAGCTTCTTAAGCGTCTCTTCACTGATCTTGGCATTTGCCAGAAGTCCGCCATTCGTGGGGGCAATGTTTTCAAGGGTTTCTGCCTGCGATATCTTGGCTTCTGCCTCGCGCTTCTCCCTGTCCTTCTTCTGCTGGCTCTTCTTTACCACACCGGCTTTCTTCGGCGCGAGATAGAGAAACATCTTCTTTCCGTCAAGCTTCGGCAACTGCTCCACTTTGGCAAACTCTTCCAGATCGTTTGCAAAACGAAGCAGCAGAACCTCGCCCTGCTCCTTGAACAGGATGGAACGGCCGCGGAAGAAAACGTATGCCCTTACCTTGTTACCTTCGGTGAGGAATTCCTTTGCATGCTTCAACTTGAAGTTGTAGTCATGGTCGTCAGTCTGAGGTCCGAAGCGTATTTCCTTGATTTCCACCTTGGCCTGCTTGGCCTTCATTTCCTTGGCATGCTTCTTCTGCTGATAAAGGAATTTGCTATAATCAATAAGACGACAAACAGGAGGCTGCGCATTGGGCGATATTTCAACAAGATCAACGCCTTGTGTCCTTGCCATATCCAATGCTTGGCGTGTGGGCATCACGGTAGAACCGTCATCACCGACCACTCTCACTTCCCTAACGCGTATCTGTTCATTCACGCGGTATTGGTTCTTTATCTTGTCGTTCTTCATTCAACTGTTTTTGATAAGCGGATGCAAAGTTACCATATTTCAGTCAATTAGCAAAATTTTTCAATGTGTTTTTGCCACCCGTCCTCCACAAGTCGCGACATTGCACACAGACTGCCCGCTTGTCTTATATTTGCATTTCCAACCGCTCCAAAATCCATTCATACAGGAATACAGGGAAAACCCACGGCAATTTCACAAAATACAGTGTGCAGGTGTAAGCGGCTGACTGCCAAGCCATCAGACAATTCAGAGCGTTTATGTGCAAAATAAAAAGTGATGTTTTGGCGTAAAAACGCACCCTCCGCCCCGCAAACAAGGCTTCTTTACAACATAGGCAAGGCTTGTTTGCGACACGAAGGCACTGTAATTGTCATGCAAACAAGCCTTCTTTGCACTGCAAGTAAGGCTTGTTTGGCAACAATGCCACGTTTGCCCCGCCATAAAACGGCTGCTGCCCCACTTTTACGCCCAAACGAAAACTCCGGAAAGGAACTTTCCGTTGTCAAATAATTTTACTGCACATGCACTATATTTGCATGTAATAAGGAGGTCGGGCGTCCCGCCCGACGACATCAAGCGACTAAACGCAAGTAATATGTAGGAAGTCGGACGTCCCGCCCGACGACATCAAGCGAAAGACTCGCAAGCAGGAGATACCACAAGATTTCTCAGTGTTGTCGGGCGGGACGCCCGACCTCCTACTGTTTGTCCAACCTCCTAGTTTTATCATTGGTTTCCTATCCCCACCAGAGAGCCACATTACGAAAAAAGCAGTCCTTTCGAACTGCTTTACTGATTCATCTCCCTTGTTTCCGTTTGAGCGGTAAGCGGGGCTCGAACCCGTGACCCCCAGCTTGGGAAGCTAGTGCTCTACCAACTGAGCTATTACCGCAACTTTGACAAACGAAAGAGAGCCGATACCCGGACTCGAACCGGGGACCTACGCATTACGAATGCGTTGCTCTACCAACTGAGCCATATCGGCATCCCGTTTTTTCTAAATGCGGTTGCAAAGGTATTTATTTTTTTCCGATACTGCAAATATTTAAATGCGTTTTTAGCCCGACCAATGAACGTGAGTCCGTATTTCACTGGCGTTCACGGAGTTGGGAATTACACTGCAGATGGAACAGGTTTTACATGATGCCGTCTTCACGGAGCTTCAACTGCCACTTCCATGCTGAGTTCAAGACATCCTCAAGCGGAGTGTTTGCCTTCCAGCCAAGCACCTTGTTCGCCTTATCGACATTGCCCCAGACCTTTTCAATGTCGCCTTCACGACGCGGAGCAAACTGCCAGTTCACCTTGACTCCCGTTGCACGCTCAAAGCTTTCTACGACTTCAAGGGTGGAAACGCCTGTGCCGGTTCCTATGTTGAAGTACTCTACAGGTTCTGTATCCTTGTCAAGCACACGTGCCATGGCAGCCACATGAGCCTTTGCCAAATCCACCACATATATATAATCGCGTATGCAAGTGCCGTCGGGAGTGTTGTAGTCGTTGCCAAAAATCTTCAGTTCCTTCCGCACGCCGATGGCAGTCTGTGTCACAAAAGGAATCAGGTTCATCGGCACTCCATTGGGCAATTCGCCGATGAGGGCAGAGGGATGTGCACCGATAGGATTGAAATAACGCAGGATGATGGACTTTATGTTTGCACCGCTATGTATGAAGTCGCGTATTATCTCCTCATTCACCTGCTTTGTGTTGCCATAAGGTGACAAGGCCGCCTGAATGGGGGCTTTCTCTGTCACGGGCAGGTTCTCGGGCGTAGGCTGTCCGTAAACGGTGCAACTCGAAGAGAAGATGATGCCCTTCACATTATATTTAGGCATTAGTTCAAGCAAATTGACAAGTGACACTATGTTGTTGCGGTAGTAGAGCAACGGTTTCTGGACGCTTTCGCCCACGGCCTTCGATGCCGCGAAATGTATGATTCCCTCAATGTCGGGATATTTCGCAAAGACCTTCTCCGTTGCCTCAAAGTCGCGGAGATCGACATTCTCGAATGCCGGACGAAAGCCTGTTATCCCTTCAATACCGTCAAGCACCTCCATCTTTGAATTGGAAAGGTTGTCAATGATTACCACGTTGTAGCCGGCCTGTTGCAGCTCCACCGTTGTGTGCGAACCGATGAATCCGGTTCCGCCTGTCACTAAAATTGTCTGTTTCATATAATCGTTATTAATCAAAGTCCCGAATAACGGAGACATGCCCTTGGCAAATGTCCTGACAAGCACTGTCCTGCACCGTCAGTGCAGTGCAAAATTAGCATTATAATTCCTAACGGCAAACAAAAAACCATACATTTTTCACCATTTCGTATTGCCCTATTGGATAAATATGCTATATTTGCAGGACATAAATTGCGCACGGCAATCCGGAACAGCATCCATTGCCGACGGCAATCAAACTATCTTAAAGCAATACTAATATGACAAAGCCTTCTGAACAGACAATGCAACAAATCGAGCGGTTCATAAAAAAGATTGCCCAGAAATTCCCATTGCAAGAAGAGTCCTCACCCGTAACAGACATACACATAAGAGTGGTGCAGGAAAGCGGCGAGATGCTTGCGTTCAACGACGACGAGGACGAAATCACACGTTGCGTGGTGGAAGAATGGATCGGCAACACCGACGAGAATTTCTATGAAAGTGCGGGCGACACATTGGCTTCCGCATGCAAGGCATGCTCCCCCATCCTCGACAACCTGGGGATACTCAAGCCATACAGCTTTGTCCTTGAAAACGAAGACAAAGAAAGCATCACCGAACTATACATAGCCGATGACGACACTGTAATAATCGGCAGCGAACTGATGAAGGACCTTGACAACGATCTTGACAAATTCCTCGAGCATCTGCTAAAAGAAGATGCCTGACACTTTAATTCCACGAAAAGCATAATAATCAAAAACACGATAAAACATGATTAAGAATTTTGTCATTACAGCATTACTGTGCACTTCCTTGGCAGGTGCCTTCGCCGCCGATGCGGATTACAACAATGTTGTGCCGTTCCCCAAAAGTATTGAACTGCAAAAGGGCAAGCCCTTTGTCCTTAATGAAGGCACACCCATTGTGTATGCCGGGACTGACATGAAGATGAAACAGAATGCCGCCTTTCTTGCAGACTACATCAGCCAGCTCACCCGTCTGAAGCTTAACGCGGCAACTTCAAGGCAAAAGAATGCTGCGGCAATCGTTCTTGTCATTGACCCAAAAATCAACGGTGAAGAAGCCTACACTCTTACAGTCTCGAACAAAGAGGTAAAGATAGCGGGAAAAACCGCAGCCGGTGTCTTCTATGGCATACAGACACTCCGCAAATCGTTGCCCGTCCTTGACAATGCAGAAGAAATAGCACTGCCGCCCGCCGTCATCAGCGATGCGCCACGGTTCGGATACCGCGGAATGATGCTCGACTGCGGGCGTCATTTCTGGCCTGTGCCATTTGTAAAGAAATTCATTGATATCCTCGCCCTGCACAACATGAACGTGTTTCATTGGCACTTGAACGAAGACCAGGGTTGGAGAATTGAAATAAAGAAATACCCGAAGCTTACGGAAATAGGTTCAAAGCGCAGCTGCACAGTGTTGGGACACAACTCTGACATTGACGACGGGACACCTTACGGAGGTTTCTACACACAGGACGAAGCCCGCGAAATCGTGAGATACGCTGCCGAAAGGAACATCACCGTCATTCCCGAGATTGACATGCCGGGACATACAGTTGCGGCTCTCGCCTCCTATCCCGAACTGGGTTGCACAGGAGGCCCTTACAGCGTGGGCTACGGCTGGGGCATATATGAGGATGTGCTGTGCCTTGGCAATGAAAAGGTATATCCTTTCCTGCAGGACATCATCGACGAACTTATCGACATATTCCCGGCAAAATACATCCACATCGGCGGCGACGAGAGTCCTACCGCACGTTGGGAGAAATGCCCCAAGTGCCAGAATCTTGCAAAAGCCAACAACGTGGATGTGAAGCACTTGCAAGGAGTTTTCACCAACCGCATGGAAAAATACATCAACTCGAAAGGAAGAAGGATTATTGGTTGGGACGAAATAGCACAAGGCAAGATCAACACGAGTGCCACCATTATGAGTTGGCGCGGCGTGGAGCCCGGAAGCAAGGCCACAGAAGCCGGGCACGATGTCATAATGTCGCCTACCACATATTGCTATTTCGACTACTATCAGAGCGAGAACAAGGACAAGGAGCCCATGTGCATCGGAGGATACCTGCCTGTATCGAAAGTCTATGAGTTCGATGCCGCCCCCGAAACCCTTTCAGACACAGCGAAAAAACACATACTGGGAGTGCAGGCCAATCTCTGGACCGAATACATCAGCACCACAAATATGGTGGAATACATGATTCTTCCACGCATGGCCGCCCTTTCGGAAGTGCAGTGGACGCCCGTAGCAAGAAAGAATTTCGGCGAATTTGTGAAACGGGAGACCCACATGACGGACATCTACGACCGATGCGGATACAGATATGCCATACACCTTTGGCCCGAAAAGCCAAGACCTCTGGACGCATTATAAGGAAAGAGGACACAGGTTCATCCAATACTTTCACAAACTTAGCAAACCCAAAAGAAAGACAAGCATGGACATAAAGTTCACGTTTCTGGCAATAATGGCATTGGTGACAACTACGGCATTTGCGCAAAAGAGAAAAGCCCAGGTAAAGAAAAAGGCTCTTCCGGCAAGCACAGTGCCTCCAAAGGTACAGGCCATTTACGACAACATGCTGCCGAACACACAGAATGTTTTTGTCATCGACAGTACCGTTGTCGATGCGGACAAAGTGACGGATGTCATTACCCTGCCAAAGGCATACGGGAAATATGTTGCCTACAACAAGTTCTTCGACACCAATTCCGCCTTGAATGAACATTCGGTAGTGTATATCAACGGCTTCGGCAACCGCTGCTACTACAATGAAGTGGGGACAGACAGCATTTCACGGCTGTTCATGCGGGAGCGGCAAGGAGACGCTTGGGACGAGGCTCGACCGCTTACAGAAATAAACGAGCTGGTAACAAACGCGACTTATCCCTATATGGCATCAGACGGACAGACGCTCTATTTCGCCGGAAAGTCAGAAGAGGACGGATTGGGAGAACGCGACATTTACATGACAAAATATGATGCGGAAGAAGGGAAATTCCTCAAGCCGGAAAACATCGGCCTTCCATTCAACTCCACAAATGACGACTTCGCCTATGTGGAAGCCGATGCCGACGGCATAGCATGGTTTGCATCGACACGCCGACAGCCGGAGGGGAAGGTGTGCGTCTATATGTTCGTGCCGTCCTCAACACGGCAGAACTACGACGCAGCCGACCTGACCGAGACTGAATTGAAGAACTATGCCGACCTTATGTGCATCAGGAAGACCTGGCCTACGCCGGAAATGCGCCAGACTGCCATGCAAAGGTTACAGGAATTGCAGGCAAAAGCCCCCAAACAGGACAATGAAACAAATGAAATATACTTTGTCGTGAATGATGAAACGACTTACACAAAGCTCAGCGATTTCAAGTCGGCGGAAACGAAAAACGCTTATGCCGACCTCAGAATGAAGCAGAACGAGGCCAACAAGCTGACCAAGGAAATCGACTTGATGCGTACACGCTACCATAGCACAAACGACAAAGCAGCATTGGGAAGAAACATTGCCCTATCCGAACAGAAACTTGAACAGAAACAAAAGGAAATAAAAAAAGCGTCGAGCGAACTGCGCAAATCGGAGAACGGACTGCTCAAAAGGCATTAATTATCATTGACCTGTATGGCAAAGAAACATTTTGCAGAGTCGGAACTCATCATAAACAAGGACGGAAGCGTATTCCATCTGCATGTCAAGCCAGAGCAACTGGCCGACAAAGTGATATTCGTGGGCGACCCGGGACGTGTGACCCTTGTGGCATCACATTTTGAACACATGGAATTTGAGGTGGAAAGCCGCGAGTTCCACACCATCACCGGCACATACAAGGGGAAGCGCATAACCGTAATCTCCACGGGAATAGGCTGTGACAACATCGACATAGTGATGAACGAGATTGACGCGCTTGCAAACATCGACTTTGCCACCCGCACCGAGAAGGAGAAGCTACGCCATCTGGAGATTGTGCGCATAGGGACATGTGGCGGACTGCAACCAGAAACTCCGGAAGGGACATTCATTTGTTCAGAATATTCTGTCGGGTTCGACGGTCTCCTCAACTTCTACGAAGGCCGCAATGAAGTGTGTAACTTGCAGATGGAACGTGCCCTCATCAAGCACTTGGGATGGGCAGGCAATATATGCCAGCCATACCCGTATGTCATCAAAGCCGATGAAATCCTTACAGAACGGATAGCACAAACCGACATGGTGCGCGGCATAACCGTGGCTTGCGGAGGCTTCTTCGGGCCACAAGGCAGGCAACTGCGCATACCGTTGGCAGACCCGCACCAGAACGAGAAGATAGAGAGTTTTGAATACGAAGGCCGTCACATCACAAATTTTGAGATGGAGAGCTCTGCTCTGGCAGGACTGTCGAAACTCATGGGGCACAGAGCCACCACCTGCTGCATGGTAATAGCAAACCGGCGGGCAGGAAAGGCCGACACCGGATACAAGAACAGGATTGACAACTTGATAAAGCTCGTGCTTGACAGGATTTAGCCCCCGTCCTATTCGCAACCCTCCCCAATAAAGGATTGTTGCCATTTGCTTTTAAATCAAAGATTGAGGGATAAAAAAATATAGGGGCATATATTTTTGTAACCGTAGGAGGCCGATTGAGCTCCTACGGTTACAAAAACTTAAAGAAACACAAATTTCATACTATATATTTGCCCGTTTCGCATATTTTGCGTACCTTTGCCGCGTATTATTCAAGAATAATGACTTCTTTTTGTTGTAGTGGCATTATTCAAGTAGCTAACGGGACTAAGCCTTTATGCAATTACCAACAAGCATAAGCTTGCGGATTTTTCTGTTCTCATTAACAAAATTCAAGTCCCATAAAAACATCAATATGATAAAATCAATTAAGGCAGTATTAATCTTTTTATTTTTAATCGGCATCAACATGCCTTCAACAGCCAAAAGTCCTGTCGGTAAAGACACGGCAAAGGCACAAACAAAAAGTTTTGATTGGGAGCCTGTGATAAAGGCAATAATCCAAGTGGAAAGTGAAGGGAACTGCAATGCGGTGAAAGGAAATTCGTGCGGAGCAATGCAAATCACCCCAATCCTGGTAAAGGAATGCAACAACATTCTGAAAAAGCGTAACATGAAGAAACGGTTTACGCTACGCGACAGATACAGTCTCAAAAAGTCAAAGGAGATGTTCCTCATAATACAATCGTTTTTTAATCCGACAAACGATGTTGAAAAAGCAATACGCTCATGGAACGGCGGGCCGAAATACAGCAAGAGCAAGACGCAATGCTATTATGAGAAAGTAATGAAACAGCTGAGAAACCGGCGATAACGGGTTCCCACGAACAATTTAAAGAGGATATGTCAAACCCGGCGTATCCTCTTTTACATTTTCCCCAGTCTTATTCGCCATTTTGAGAACCGTTGTTCTCCACGGCACGGATATTCCTCATCAAGCCTTCATATTTTGCACGCTTGACAGCACTTTTTCTGAACAGCAACCTGTACTGTTCCTCGCTGAGTTGTCTCCAGTCCTGCCGCGTCATGCTCAGGAGCATGTCACTCGGCTGGAGTTCCTCTATCGTATTGGGGACGGCATGCCTGTTCCAAGGGCAACATTTCTGGCAACAATCACATCCATAAATGGTGTTGCCCATTTTACCGGCAAGAGTTGAAGGTATCTCCCCACGGTTTTCAATAGTCTGATAGCTCAGACATTTGTTTGAATCAAAATCCGTGGCCTGCATTTCAGTGCCGTCACCGGTTCCGCCTGCAAAAGATATTGCGCCCGTGGGACAGGCATCAACGCATTTCGTACAGTTTCCGCAGCGCGGTTGCATCGGTTCGTCATACTCCAGCTCAATGTCAAGAAACAGCTCTCCAAGGAAAAACATGCTTCCGCCTTGCGGTATTATAAGCTGATGATTTCGCCCTATCCACCCTATCCCGGCCTTCACCGCCCAATAACGTTCAAGCACCGGAGCACTGTCACAGAATGCCCGGTAATGTTCAAACGGGAAAGATTTGGCAAGCCGGTGCAAACGATTCTTGACGACCTTGTGATAGTCTTGCCCATAAGCATAGGCCGCCAACTGATATTGCCCGTCAGACATTGGCTTTGCCGGACAATAATTCATCGCGACACACACGATGCTTTTGAGCCCGGGCATCAACAGGCGGGGATCGAACCGCATGTCAGGATAATTGTCGAGCCATGCCATTCCGGAGTTTTTCCCCTCTGACAACCACTTCCTGTAAAAAGAAACGACATTGGCATCTACGGCATCCGCCTTTGCTATCCCGCAAGCAAAAAAGCCGAGACGCTTTGCCTCGGCCTTTATGTCACTCGAAAGTCTTGAATTCATAACCTTGCCCTTTCAACCACTCCAATGAAGCAGGCAACGCATAATGGAGCTTGCCGATGCTCTTCAACGAGTCGTGGAATGTTATTATTGACCCGTTGCGCACATACTTCTTTACATTGTTAAAAGTGCCTTCAGGCGTCATCCATTTGGAATAATCGCGTGTTACGAGATCCCACATTATTATGCGGTACTTGCGTTTAAGCCAAAAATACTCGCCAAAGCTCATGCACCCGTGCGGAGGACGGAACAGACGGGCCTTTATCAATTCGTTTGCCTTATCAACATCCTTAATATAGGTATGCGCGAAATGCTTGAACCCGCCCAAATGGTGAAAGGTGTGGTTGCCGACCTGATGTCCCGCCGCAATTATGGAATTGTACAGATGGGGATATTTCCTCACATTATCGCCTACCATGAAAAATGTAGCATGAACACCATACTCTGCAAGGGTGTCAAGGATAAATGGCGTGGACTCAGGAATCGGGCCGTCATCGAATGTCAGATATACAGCGTGTTCATTTGAGTCCATTCGCCATTTTGCGCGCGGATAAAACCACCGCAACAGATTTGTAGGTTGCTCTATTATCATCGGCCTTCGTATGGAGTGCCGCCTTTTGCCTGATAAGCAGCATACAAGGCATTTACAAACTTGGAACGCACGGCAGCCTCTTTCCCATCAAATATGGATGTGACATCGGCTTCGTTCTGCAACATATACAATTGGCGCATGATGTCATTCTGTGCCATTGTAAACCTCGTGCCCGAAAGAGACAAGTAGTACTCCGCATATTGCTTCGTGTGGTTCCACACCTTATCCATGACACGCTTGGCGTCAGCTTTCTTTCCAAGCAAGCCATAAGCACGCGCAATGTCCGCACCTCCGGAGAGGAATGTCATTGGGACATTATAATCAGGCAAGACCTGTTCGCATTTACGCAACACTTTCAAAGCCTTGTCATCCTGTTTTTCCTCAATCAACTGTAAAGCCAATTGGGCGAAAATGTGACGGTGGGTAGTACACATCCGCAATACCGTTTCGTCCAGATAGACACCCGGCTTTTCAAGTCCGCCCCATTTGAAACGCTGCATCATGTTCGTGTATGTCTTCTCCGTATCAAAATTCTTCATTCCGTCCTTACTCGTGGTGAACGGGGTGATGCGATACGCCAGTCCTTCCTGTATGAAGTTGTCACCGAGATTCATATAGTTGTCCGAGCCGACAGTTGTCGCCACATAAACAGGGCGAGTCCAGTTGCACTGCGCCACGATTTCAAGCATCATAAGGTCGTTCTTGTATAAAGCGCGCTTTCCGGCAAGCGAAATGACCATCCTGTCGGGTATGGAATCCTGTATAAGCATGCCACTCTTGCGCACAGCCTCCTTGTCTATCGTCAAATAAAGGGTGTCCGTCGGAATTACATGCATTTCAGAGTCTTTCGCCCGAACCCAATACTTCATAATGTTCTTCACCTCAAACGGATTATCGCCAAACTGAGCCTTTGCCTCCGCAGGGGATTTCTTATAGAAGTCGAGTATCTGTCCTTTAAGTGAAGGCTGCACTTCCACATATTCATTCGTACCCGAACAGAAATCTATACGAGGCCAGGATATGGGCACAGAAGGAGAGCCATAAGCCGGACGCTTCATTTGGTCAATATACCAATCCGTCTGCAAATAGCTGAGGTTGCACACACGGGCGTCGGTGCGCACGCCTTCCACCTCCTGATTGTACCACAACGGGAAAGTGTCGTTGTCGCCATTGGTGAAGATAATGGGATTGCCCTTGTCCTGCAATGTCATAAGATAATTCTGCCCATAGTCGCGGCATGTGTATCTGCCGCTTCTGTCATGGTCATCCCACGTTTGTGAAGCCATCTGTAATGGAACGAGCAAACAGAGCGTTCCTACCACAGACGCCAACACGACTTCATTTAGCCTCAGCTTCTTTTTGAGCATATCGTAAATAGCAAGGACACCCAAGCCACACCAGATGGCATAAGCATAGAAAGAGCCGGCATAGGCATAATCGCGCTCACGCACCTGTTGTGGAGTCTGGTTCAGATATATTACGATAGCCAAGCCTGTCATAAAGAACAAGAAGAATACCACCCAAAACTGCCGGATTCCCCGTTTCCCGCGCCACGCTTGCCAGAAAAGCCCGACGAGGCCGAGAAGCAACGGCAGGCAATAGAAGACATTATGCCCCTTGTTCAGCTTAAGTTCATCAGGCAATTTACTTTGGTCGCCAAGCATCATGTTGTCAATAAACGGAACACCTGTAATCCAGTTGCCGTGTTCCGGTTCACCATTTCCTTGTATGTCGTTTTGACGGCCGGCAAAATTCCACATGAAATACCGCCAATACATAAAGTTGCACTGGTACGACAAGAAGAACCAGATATTATCCCATTGTGAAGGCATCTTTACGGAAACAGGCTCCCCGCAACGGTCGTATGGGACTTCGGTGCCATCAACACCGCCAAGCCAGCTTTCGTAGGCTTGCGCATGGGCAGAACTGTACATTCTCGGGAACAACATATTCTGTGCATAGACAAGCTTGTCCTTATGGCTTACGACGAAATAGGAGTCCTTTTCACCCGCACTTGCCTTCTCTTTTCTTTGCCATATCGGAGCACCGCTTTTATGGCGCGCCACACACATGTTTCCATCGACATCAAATGCGACTTGTGAGGTGTAGGCCTGGCCGTACATGAGGGGGCGGTCACCATACTGGTCGCGGCTAAGATAGCTTCCCAAGGTGAAAATGTCCTCCGGTGAATTCTGGTCCATCGGAGGGTTAGCCGATGAGCGTATTACAATAAGTGCATAAGTGGAATAGCCGATCATAAGCATAAGAAGACACAAAAGGGCCGTGTTCTTAAACCTTGCCGTGATAACCGGCACCAGCTTCTTATCTACGGTTTTACGGTAATTAAGTATGAACCACAAAACTGCCAATGCCACAATTCCGGTTATTGCCGCAGACCATCCGAATCCATAAAACGGGATGCCCAACATGCCTACCGACAACACAAAGGCCAAATTCTGACGCTTGAAGCTCCTATCGACATAACTCTCATAAATAGCCCAAATAACGACAGCCACGAGAAGCAGTATATATATTATCTCACCAGTATTGAACGGGCAGCCCAACGTATTGACAAAGAAAAGTTCAAACCATCCGCCTATGGTGATGATGCCGGGGACGACACCATACAACACGCCTGCCACGATGACAAAAGAACCCGCCAAAGCAAGGAGCGAGCCTTTGAGCTCAATTGAAGGATAGCGGCGGTAGCAATATACCAACACTATTGCCGGTATGCAAAGCAGATTGAGGAGATGCACGCCTACGGACAAGCCCGTCATATAAGCAATAAGTACAAGCCAACGGTCGCTATGAGGTTCGTCGGCATGGTCTTCCCATTTCAATATCAGCCAAAACACAATGGCAGTAAATGCCGAAGAATAAGCATAAACTTCTCCTTCGACAGCCGAGAACCAGAAAGTGTCGCTAAAAGTATAAATAAGGGCGCCGACCAATCCCGAAGCCTCGATTGCCACAAGTTTCCCAGTTGTGAGTTCAGACCAATCCTTCAGTATCAATTTACGCGCAAGATGGGTAATGCTCCAAAACAGGAACAGAATGGTCGTCGCACTGAGCAACGCACTCATGGTGTTCACCATGCGGGCAACCTGGGAGGGATCGTTTGTAAGTTGTGAAAACAGGTTGGCTGTAAGCATGAAGAAAGGCGCACCGGGCGGATGTCCGACTTCCAATTTAAAACCTGTTGTGATAAATTCAGGACAATCCCAAAAACTGGCTGTCGGTTCAATTGTTGAACAATATACAAAAGCTGCGACAAGGAATGTCACCCAACCAAGCACATTGTTCACTAATCTGTACTGTTTCATTAATATAATAAACTAATTTATAACATTACTGTTCAAGGATTTCTGTCTTTATTGCAGATAAAGTCCATGCAAATCAATCATCCTTCAAATGATTTTAATTGCAAAGGTAACAAATAATACTGACAGGTGCACTACCGGCACAAAGCGTTAATAAATTTTAGCAATAACATGTCTGCAACCGCTTACAGAACAAGCTGGAAATCAACGACATCAAGACTGTGACCGAATTTCATGCCCACTTGCTTAAAATGGGACGCTTGTTCGAATCCCAACCGTTTATGAAGCCGTATGCTGGCCTCGTTGCCGTATGTGATACATGCTATGAGTACACTTACATCCATCTTCCTGCAATCCGAAATCAGCGTCTTCATCAGTTCCATCCCTATTCCACGGTGAAAGCAGTCGGGAGAAAGATAAACTGTCGTTTCAAGGGTCTTGGCATACGCAGCCCTCTCCTTCCATTTATGGGCATAACAGAAACCCAGGACTTGCCCGTTTTCCTCATACACATAATACGGGAAGCCTGCCACCAGTGCAGATATACGTTGCCGCATTTCCTCCACCGACAAAGGCGTGACTTCAAAAGAAATTGTCGTGTCCGTGATGTAGTGATTGTATATTGCAACGATATCCTCAGCATCAGACAAATTCACTTTTCTTATCATATTATCCAATTACAGTAAACCTTGAGAATTTCAAAAGCAACTGCTTCACTCCTACATTTTGAAAATCCACCGTAGCTTTGGCATTCTCCCCCGAACCTTCCATTTTCACGATACGCCCCACTCCAAAACGCTGATGCTCTATAACGGTGCCCTCACGCAGGGAATTGGTTGTGTCATTAGGTCTCAAACCAGAAATCGTCCTTGACAAAGCGCGCGGCGGTACCTGCTTCTTTTCTGCACTTGCCGGTAAATCACGGCGGGACAATACAGCCCTTATCGCTGTCTCAGTGCTTATTGGGCGTGGTTGCGACAGTGTCTCCGACCGCTTCTCCGACAATGGAGCTATGCCTTCATAAGCGACGGAAGGAGTTGCAAACTCCTTCAAGAACCGGCTCGGAGGGTTGAACGACATGTTGCCATACTGATAACGGCTACGCGCAAATGTTACGATACAATGTTGTTTCGCACGGGTAATCGCAACATACAACAAGCGACGCTCCTCTTCGAGTTCACGCAAGCTGCCGCACGACCGCAATGAGGGGAAGATGTTTTCTTCCACCCCGACAATGAAAACCACGGGAAATTCCAGGCCTTTGGACGCATGGATTGTCATAAGCGACACCATGCCACCGTCGTTCTCCGACATGGAGTCCTCCCCAGCCTCATTGTCGGTAACGAGCACAATTTCCTGCATGAAGCACATGATTGTGGTTTCTTCCTCTTTCCCTTCCTCACGCTTTGTGTCCACGAATTCCTTTAACCCGGAGACAAACTCGCCAACATTTTCTTGCCGGACAACTCCTTCCGGCGTCTTGTCCGACAAAAGGGCTGCCGAGATACCGCTTTCCTTAATGATCGCCTCACCCAACTCATACGCATCCTGCCCTTCCCTAAGCGAGATGAAGCGTTCCATCATTTCACGGAAAGAAAGCAGTTTGGCCTGTGTGCCCCGGTTAAAACCAGTTCCATATAAAGACAGGGAATTCAGGACTGCCCATACACTCACATTGTTCGCATGGGCTGCATCCACAAGTTTAGAGAGCGTTGTGGCTCCAATCCCCCGTGCAGGATAGTTTACAATCCTTTTCAGGGCCTCGTCATCATCAGGGTTTGCAACGAAACGGAAATATGCCAGTATGTCTTTTATCTCCTTGCGTTGATAAAAGCTCAAACCGCCATATATACGGTAAGGGACACCGATACGGCGGAATTCTTCTTCCAAAACCCTGCTTTGGGCATTGGTACGGTAAAGAATGCTTACATCCGAACAAGCCAATCCTTCCTTACGGCAAAGGCGTTTCAATTCCTTAACCACAAAAGACGCCTCTTCCTTATCTGAATACACTTGATGTATCCGCACCTTTTCCCCTTCTTCCTTCTCGCTGAAACTATCCTTGTGTATTTGCCGACGGTTATGGCTTATCAAGCAATTTGCGGCATTGACAATGTTCTTCGTGCTGCGGTAGTTGCGTTCAAGTTTGAAGATTTTTGCATCCGGATAAATGCGCTGGAAATCCAACATATTGTCAATGTTGGCTCCCCGAAAGGCATAAATGCTTTGGGCATCATCACCCACGACACACACGTGCCGGTTATGTCTGGTCAGCAGTGAGACTATACTCTGCTGGGCATAATTCGTGTCCTGGTATTCGTCAACAAGGATGTAAGCGAAGCGCGCCGAATACTTCTCACACATTTCCGCATTCCTGAAAAAAAGTTGATGTGTAAAAAGCAGCATGTCGTCAAAATCCAGTGCATTGGCTGTGCGGCAACGGTGGGCATACGTTCTATATATATCCCCTATGGCGGGCATCCTGGCCTGACGGTCACGTTCTGCAAAACCGGCATCTGAAAGATACGTCTCCGGCGTAACCAATGAGTTTTTTGCCATTCCTATCCTTGACAAGACGGTTGAAGCCCGGTATGCCTTGTCGTCAAGTCCCAGTTCTTTCACAATCGATGTTATAAGGGAACGGGAATCGGCATCATCGTATATTGTAAAATTCGGTTTGAAGCCTATGGCTGCCGCCTCCGCACGCAATATGCGGAGGAATATTGAATGGAATGTCCCCATCTGTATCCTCCGCGCATTGTCAATGCCCATCAACGAGCCCACGCGTTCCTTCATCTCGTTTGCAGCCTTATTGGTAAAGGTCAGTGCCAATATGTTCCAAGGGGCAAGTCCCTGCTGTATCAGATATGCGAGTTTATAAGTAAGCACGCGGGTTTTCCCCGAGCCCGCTCCTGCAATAACAAGCTGTGGCCCGGCGTTATACTGCACAATCTCTTTCTGCTGCGGATTGAGATCTGCCAAAAGTTCTTCAACACTCATACATGTTGCCATAAACATCTTTTTCAAAGAGACAAAGACCACACAACATCAAAGCCATCATTTGCGGCGATGATAAATTCCGCCTTTTGTCGTCTCGGGGTTTATATCCTCACCCTCTTTCGGGAACGTGGGAATAAACTGCATCTCATATTCTATCTTGCCCCTACGGACACGCATGTAAGCATTTGGATTTCCGCTGTCAAACTTTCTGGGGTTCGGCAATGTCGCGGCGACAAGCGCGCTTTCAGAGCGGGAAAGTTCGATTGCCTTTTTCCCGAAATGGTGTTTAGCCACGGCATCAGCGCCGTATATGCCATCGCCCATTTCGATGGAATTAAGATATACTTCCATAATACGTTGCTTGCTCCACAGCAATTCTATCATTGCCGTAAAATATGCCTCGAAGGCTTTTCTCGTCCAGCTTCGCCCCGGCCAAAGAAACACATTCTTTGCCGTTTGCTGTGAGATGGTACTTGCACCATGCCTGTTTTTCTTGCCTTTCCTGTTGTGCTTGACGGCTTTCTCTATCGCGTCAAAATCAAAACCGTGATGAAGCAGGAACCGCTGGTCTTCACTCGCCATCACCGCCACCGGCAAATGCGGGGAAATACGGTCAAGGGAAACCCAATGATGCCGCATCACGACTTCATGCCCGTCAGCCACCTGCTGAAAACAGCGTATGACCATCAGTGGGGTCACATATACCGGAATGAACCGATAAGCGACAACGGCCAAGATAGTACTGCTGAAAAACAGGGCCACAAGCCACCGCACTGTTTTAAATATCAAATTGAATTTCATTCTCCCATCATCCGAGAAAGGCCATTGCCGTATAGCTGTATGCCGGTAATGACCCTTTTGTCCATTAAACAGTGCCGCAAAGGTACGTGTTTTTTTCATGGTATGGGATTATTACAACATTTTTTTGTACTTTTGCATCCAAATTCATAAAAGCAAAAGAAGGACAATATAAAATGGCAAAAGAATTAAAACAGCTGACGAAACGTGCAGAGAATTACAGCCAATGGTACAACGACCTTGTCGTAAAAGCCGACCTGGCAGAACAGTCTGCCGTGCGTGGGTGCATGGTGATCAAGCCATACGGATATGCCATCTGGGAAAAGATGCAACAGCAATTAGACCGTATGTTCAAGGAGACGGGAGCGCAAAACGCCTATTTCCCACTGCTCATCCCCAAGTCATTCCTCAGCCGTGAAGCGGAACATGTCGAAGGCTTCGCAAAAGAATGTGCAGTCGTAACCCATTACCGTCTGCGTACAAATGAAGAAAAGACAGCGATAGAAGTGGATCCTGCTGCAAAGCTGGAAGAGGAACTCATCATCCGCCCCACTTCGGAGACGATCATTTGGAATACATATAAGAACTGGATCAACTCATGGCGCGACCTCCCGTTGATGTGCAACCAATGGTGCAATGTCATGCGTTGGGAGATGAGGACACGTCCGTTCCTCCGCACATCCGAGTTCCTCTGGCAGGAAGGACATACGGCACATGCCACAAAAGAGGAGGCGGAAGAAGAGGCACGGAGGATGCTCCATGTCTATGCCGACTTTGCAGAGAAATGGATGGCTGTACCTGTCGTACAAGGCGTGAAGAGCGAAACGGAACGTTTCGCCGGTGCATTGGACACCTACACCATCGAAGCCATGATGCAGGACGGCAAGGCATTACAAAGCGGAACGAGCCATTTCCTCGGTCAGAACTTTGCCAAAGCGTTTGATGTGACTTATCTTAACAAGGAAAACAAGGCCGAATATGTATGGGCCACATCGTGGGGCGTTTCCACCAGACTCATCGGTGCACTCATAATGACCCACTCTGACGACAACGGCCTTGTCCTTCCGCCAAAGCTTGCCCCAATACAGGTTGTCATCGTGCCTATTTCAAAAGGCGAGGAACAGCTGCAAGCCATCACGGAAAGGCTGACTCCGGTTATCAACGAATTGCGCACCGCCGGCATAAGTGTGAAATATGACGATGCCGACAACAAGCGTCCCGGGTTCAAGTTTGCCGACTACGAACTGAAAGGTGTACCGGTACGTCTCGTCATGGGCGGCCGCGACCTTGAGGAAGGCACCATTGAAATAATGCGGAGAGACACTCTTGAGAAAGAGACCCGTTCCATTGAAGGTATCGTAAGCTATGTAAAAGGACTTCTTGACGACATACAGGACAACATCTACAAAAAAGCCCTTGCCTATCGTGATGCCCGCATCTATGAGTGCGACAATTATGAAGAA
This sequence comes from bacterium, assembly GCA_963599085.1. Taxonomy (GTDB): domain Bacteria; phylum Bacteroidota; class Bacteroidia; order Bacteroidales; family Bacteroidaceae; genus Prevotella. The sequence goes on from CAVBVK010000009.1 coordinate 19,050, forward strand.
TTCAAGGAACGCATCAAGGACGGCGGATTCTTCCTTTGCCACTGGGACGGCACGGCAGAGACAGAAGCCAGAATTAAGGAAGACACACAAGCGACAATCCGTTGTGTGCCGTTCATGTTCGAGCAGACTCCGGGTGTGGACATGGTTTCCGGCAAGCCTTCAACACAGCGTGTCATAATTGCAAGAAGTTACTGAAAAACCACGGTTTTGCCTTAAAACGCACGCTATATTTATAATTAGTTTTTCAATATGGATTGGATTATCAATTTATTTACAAGCACAGAGTCCGTTGCACACATTGCGCTACTCTATGCTATCGTCATTTCTGTCGGCATCCTTTTGGGAAAGATTAAAATCGGCGGAATTTCCCTTGGAGTGACATTCGTGCTCTTTGTCAGCATTCTGGCAGGCCATATCGGTTTTACGGCACCCGCCAACATCCTTAGCTTTATACAGGACTTTGGCCTTATTCTGTTTGTTTTCTGCATAGGTCTTCAAGTTGGGCCCGGCTTCTTCGAGAGCTTCAGGAAAGGTGGCGTGACACTCAATCTGCTGTCCACCTCAGTCGTGCTTCTCAACGTGGCGGTAATGTTTGCCTGCTATTACATCTTCTTCGACACCAACGACAAGGCAAACCTGCCGATGATGGTAGGAACTTTATATGGAGCTGTCACGAACACGCCCGGCCTTGGTGCAGCCAACGAAGCCCTTGAGTCCGTATGGAACACGGCAAACGGCGCCATGCCCCAGATAGCATCAGGATATGCCTGTGCTTATCCTCTTGGAGTGTTGGGCATCATCGGTGCGACAATAGCCATCCGCTTCCTTACCGGCACCAAGCTCTCGAAAGAAGAAGAAGCCCTCAAAGAAGAGGAAGAGTCCGAGAACTCACAGGCAAAGCCACACCAGATGCTCCTTAAAGTGAACAACACTTACCTTGCAGGACGCACTGTCAAGCAAATCAACGAGTTCCTCAACCGTGACGTCGTGTTCTCACGCCTGATGCACAACGGAAATGTAAGCATCCCATGCAGCAAAGATGTGTTTGAGATGGGTGACGAGGTACTTGTCGTTTGTGCGGAAGCAGATGCCGAAGCCATCCAAGCCTTCATCGGCCCGGAAATGGAAATGTCGTGGAAAGAGGACGACAGCAACCAGCCGCTTGTTTCAAAACGCATCATTGTCACCAATTCGTCAATGAACGGCAAGACACTTGAGAAAATGCACTTCTCCTCTGTCCACGGCGTCACTGTCACACGCATTTCGCGCCAGGGCATGGACCTTTTCGCCAGCCGTAACTACCGGTTCCAAGTCGGCGACAAGATTCTTGTCGTTGGCCCGAAGGACAATGTAAACCGTATAGCCGAGCTGATGGGCAACTCCGTAAAGCGCCTTGACACTCCCAATATTGCAACCATATTCATTGGTATCATTATTGGAATTTTGTTCGGAAGCATACCTTTCGCCATCCCCGGAATGCCTGTTCCGCTTAAACTCGGTATTGCAGGCGGCCCTCTTATCATTGCAATCCTCATCGGACGCTTCGGTCACCGCATGAAGTTGAACACATACACCACGACATCCGCCAACATGATGCTCCGTGAAATGGGACTTGTTCTGTTTCTTGCCAGTGTCGGTGTGAAAGCCGGAGCCAATTTCTGGAACACAGTGATACAAGGCGACGGTTTGATGTATGTATTCACAGGCTTTCTGATAACCGTTATCCCATTGCTGATAGTCGGCGTCATCGCCCGCCTGAAATTCAAGTTCAATTATTTTGTGATTATGGGTATGCTGGCCGGAACATGCACTGACCCGCCGGCCTTGGCGTATGCAAACTCCGTTTGCTCGCGCGAAGCTCCTGCAATCGGCTATTCAACGGTCTATCCGTTAAGCATGCTTCTTCGCATCTTTACGGCACAAATAATAGTCCTGTTCTGCTGCGCATAAAACAACATTAATAGTATATATATGAGGATGTGCCAAAAATGGGCACATCCTCATTTTTGTAAACATCAAAATAACGCATCACGTCCTATGACAAAAAGAAAGCAGAATAAATTGCGGAAACCTGCAAGCACAGGTTCCAAATGACACTTTGCGCTTGTTTGTGTTTAAATTTGTTATTTTTAAGTCAAATTTTTGAATATTTCATAAATTCATCCGGAAACGGAGACAAAAATGAAGTGAAAGAATATGGGAACGCATTTTTTTTATTAATTTTGCCGAAATTACATTTCACACCGTCCAATTTGATTATGAGCAACGACAGAGTTTTTACCCGTCTTGACAAGGTGTTGCTGATTTACACCGGCGGCACAATAGGCATGGGGCTAAACCCGAAAACCAACGCACTTGAACCACTCGACTTTGACAATCTCATCAGCAACCTCCCCGAATTTTCCCACCTTCAGACAGATATTGACATTTACCAGTTCAACGAGCCCATTGACTCAAGTGACATGTCCCCGCGCAAATGGACACAGCTGGTCAGAATCATAAGCGAGCAATACGATTTCTACGACGGTTTCGTCATACTTCACGGTACGGACACTATGGCGTATTCCGCATCGGCACTGTCTTTCCTGCTGGAAAACCTCACAAAGCCTGTGATTCTCACCGGCAGCCAGTTGCCCATAGGACAGCTTCGCACCGACGGCAAAGAGAACCTGCTCACGAGCATAGAACTCGCATCCGCGCACGACGAAGAGGGGCATCCGCTTGTCCCGGAGGTGTGCATATACTTCAACGGCCATCTGCTCCGCGGCAACCGCAGCACCAAGCAGAACACGGAAGGATTCAACGCTTTCGAGACATTCAACTACCCGCACCTCTGCGATGTCGGCGTAACGTTCAACTTCAACACGCATTACATCCTCAGGCCCGACTACACCAAGCCTATGGTTCCCCACACTGCCGTCGATCCCAACGTGGCGGTGTTCTCCATATTCCCCGGCATTCAGGAGTCCATTGTGCGTCATGTGCTCCAGTCGCCTGAACTCAGGGGCATCGTCATGCGCAGTTTCGGCAGCGGCAATGCCCCGCAGAAACCATGGCTGCTCCGCCTTCTCAGGGATGCGTCGCACCGTGGTGTCACCATTGTCAATATAAGCCAGTGCATATCAGGCTCCGTGGAAATGGGACGTTACGATGCCGGTTACCAATTAAAGGAGGAAGCAGGTGTTGTGAGCGGATACGACTGCACGGTGGAAAGTGCCATCACAAAGCTCATGTATCTGCAAGCGAAGTTCACCGACAGCAATGTAATAAGAAGCTATATGACGCGTTGCCTGTGCGGTGAAATGACAATATAAGTCCGGCGTTCATTTTTTCCACGGACGGTGCGAATAGGGAGCTGTCGCCTCTGGGCAACGGCTGTTCAGTGTTTCCCCGTTCAACACCTGTTCATATTTCTGCACATACCGTTCTGCCATAAGGCGTGAATTGAAGTTGTCGGCGGCATATTCATGGCACACTGCGGGCGAATAATGCCCGTCACCGAGGATATGTTCCACCATTGTTTCCTGCCTGTCAGCAAGGAAGCCCACCTCTTTTGTCACAAGTTCCGGCAACGACCCGTATGGAGTGCCGAACACCGGTGCACCGAAATAAAGGCTTTCAGTGACGGCAAGCCCGAAAGGTTCGTCCCATGTCACGGGGAAAACCAGACCTTTCGAACCGTTGAGAATGCTGCTTTTGCGCACGCCTCCCACCATTCCGTAGAATGAAACTCTCGGGGAGAACGTGAAACGCCATCCCATCTTGAAATTGAAGCGGTGGCCGCCAAGCACTTTCAGGCGTGCTCCGGGCATCGCCTTCACCACATCTATCGCTCCCCTGACATTCTTCACCTTCCATGCCGCTTTCCCGAGGAAGTGGAAATAAGTGCGCCGCGCCGTGAGGTCCACCGTGCCATAGTCGTCCCAGTCCATCCCGTTATAGACATAACAGTTGCTGCCATGTCGGGCGGCATGGTCACGGCTGACGAACACCGTGTTCCTGTCGAGCTTCACTCCCAAAGTGTTCCCGTGCATCGTCACGACATGAGGGAAGTCTGCCACACTTTCCTCCACAAAGTTCTGGCAATGCAGGATGTCCGTGCCCGGCGGGATCTGTGCGGCAAGCGGCACGCCCTGCCTATAATGCACCACTTCGGCGAAACCGCATTCCGAGCCCGGGGCTGCCAACAATGTCACGCGATGCCCCATCCGGCGGAGTTCCTTTGCAAGATACCACACCACACGCTGGGTGCCGCCGTAGTTCTGCACGGGCAACCTTGAATCGGGGATGCTCAGGAGAATGTTCATGCTTTCTGTCTTTATATTGTCGGGAAGAGCGTAACAAGAGGGTGTGCCAAATGACACACCCTCTTGTTACATATTACATATAATTCCGTTTACGGCACTTCTGCCGTTTCCTTACTTGGCGTATGACACGGAGCGTGTCTCGCGGATGACGGTTATCTTCACCTGTCCCGGGTAAGTCATCTCGGTCTGTATCTTCTTGGCTATCTCGCCCGACAGGTTCTCCGTCTCCTTGTCGTCCATCTTGTCTGCCCCTACGATTACGCGCAACTCCCGTCCCGCCTGTATAGCATAGGTCTTCGTCACGCCGGGATACGACATTGCTATTGCCTCGAGGTCGTTGAGACGCTTGATGTAAGCCTCCACTATCTCGCGGCGGGCACCGGGACGGGCACCGGAGATGGCGTCGCACACCTGCACGATGGGTGCGAGCAGCGTGTTCATCTCCATTTCATCATGGTGTGCACCGATGGCATTGCAGATGTCCGGCTTTTCCTTGTACTTCTCGGCAATCTTTGCACCGTACAGGGCGTGCGGCAGTTCGTTCTCCTCGTCAGGCACCTTGCCTATGTCGTGCAGCAGTCCTGCGCGTTTTGCCTTCTTCGGGTTCAGTCCGAGTTCGGTGGCCATCACAGCACAGAGGTTGGCTGTCTCGCGGGCGTGCTGCAAGAGGTTCTGGCCGTATGAAGAGCGGTATTTCATCTTGCCCACAATGCGGATGAGCTCCGGATGCAGGCCGTGTATGCCGAGGTCAATGGCAGTGCGCTTTCCTGTCTCTATTATCTCATTGTCGAGCTGCTTCTTCACCTTTGCCACAACCTCCTCGATGCGTGCCGGGTGTATGCGTCCGTCGGACACAAGCTGGTGCAAGGCGAGTCGGCAGACTTCGCGGCGGACTGGGTCGAAGGCAGAGATGACGATTGCCTCGGGAGTGTCATCGACGACGATTTCCACACCTGTCGCCGCCTCCAAGGCACGTATGTTGCGGCCTTCCCTGCCTATGATGCGTCCCTTTATCTCGTCGTTGTCGATATGGAACACCGACACGGAATTCTCTATTGCCGTCTCCGTTGCGACGCGCTGTATGGTCTGTATCACTATTTTCTTGGCCTGGGCGTTGGCGTTAAGCTTTGCCTCGTCCATTATTTCATTCACGTAACTTGCAGCGTCGGTGCGTGCCTCATCCTTCAGGCTTTCCACGAGGCGGTTCTTTGCCTCCTCTGCACTCAGTCCTGAAATCTTCTCCAGCTTCTCGCGTTCCTGGCTCTGCATCTTCTCAAGTTCCTCCTGCTTTATGCCGAGGAGCTTCTTCTCGTTGTCGATACGCTGCTGGCTCTGATCCAGTTCCTGCTTGCGGCGTCCGAGCTCTTCCTGCCTCTGGTTAAGCGAGATCTCGCGCTGTTTCAGGCGGTTCTCGTTCTGCTGGATTTTCTGGTTGCGCTGCTGCACTTCCTTTTCAAGCTCCGACTTCTTGTTGAGGAATTTCTCCTTCACTTCAAGGAGCTTTCTCTCTTTCACCACATCGGCCTCCTTGTTGGCAGCCGCTATCATCTCGTTATATTTCCCTTTTATTACATAAAGGAAAATGGCATAGCCGCAAGCCCCTCCTAACAGGAGTGCCACGACAGCCGTTATTGTATAACCTATCATTTTAAGTTTTTTAATTTAAGTAATATTCTCTTTTCCCTTTACAATCACTTCCTCAATTTCTGAAGTCAACTTACCGAGAATATCACTGAAAGGCTTGGTGTCATTGCGCTTCGATTCCATTTCATAGCGAAGCGCGATATCGATAAGAGCCATGTAGAGAAGGTTCTTCTCGTTGGTGGGTCCTGTATATCGTGACGCATAGCCATTCACAGTATCTGTTATAAGCGTTGCAGCATCGCGGTAGAGGGGTTCGTCCTCCGGGCGGACATTCACGTGGATGTCCGTGTCATAGACGTGCAGCCTTATCCTTAGTTTCCCTTTGTTTTCTTCAGCCATCGCAAAGTGTTATTTCTCGCTTATCAGCGTTATGCACTTGTCAATATCACGGATGAGCTTTGCCATGCGCTTCTGCGCTGCAAGCATGTCGCCGTCGGTGATTTCAAGCATTCGCGCCGTTTTCAGGCTTTCATAGTCTTTACGTGCCTGCGCAAGCAACTCCTCAAGCTGTCCGATGCGCTCGTTGCGCTCGCCGACAGCCGATTTCAGAGACGCATTTTCCGCCTCCAAATCCCTGTATTGCAGAATCATCTGCCTCACACGAGTGGTGAAGAGGTTCAAGTCCTTGCTGCTGGCATCCATAAGAACTATTGTTGCTACAAAATTAACGTTTTTTCTTGACAGCCGCAAATTATTGGCGGCATTTCTGAGCGTGCCTGCACTTTTTCCTGCATTTGACGGTTACAGGAGCGTGCTTCACGGCTCCGTCTTCCGCCGCGCTTACTTCTTCCCAGCGGTGTCGTCAGAGGGGCGCGGCTCTTTCTTCGCGAGCATCACCACCTGATAGACAAAGCCGGTGATCCATTCTTGCGAGAAGCCCAGGCGTTTGTTGTACTGCCGTATTGCCAGCACTGCCTTTATCACGCCGGCATCCTTATAGTCGTTCTTGTTGAAAATGTCGGCAACGGTCTTCTCGGTCATCGCATAGAGAGCCTTTTTGAAGAATGACGGCAGGCGCAACTTGAATTTCATAAGGTTTCCCATGAGCATCATCAAGTCCTGTGTAAGTCCCTGAAACTGCACCATATAGACCTGCACGTCCTGCGGCTTGCGGCAGTTCTTGCGTATGCTGGCATCTATTTCCTTGAAGAAGCCTTCGTCGGTGCCGTACATCTGCGTGAGCATCTTGGCGCAGTGCTTCTTCTCGCCGAGCCCCAACTTGTTGTTGAGCGTGGGCACATGGAGCGTTGCCTTGAACACACGGAGGTCGGGCAGCATCGCAAGGTTGGTTATTCCCAAGCTTGACGCGATGGAGGCCTGAAAATACACGCGCACAAGATTCATGTAGTCTTCCATCCCTCCGATTTTGTCATTGCCTTTCTTTTTTCCAAAAATATTCGATAATATTCCCATCTTTTCGTCTATACTTAAATAATAAGCGCAAAATTAATACATTTCCGTCAGTTGCACAAATATTTCAGGATATTGTTGTGCGGCAAGACAAAGGCATGGACGCCTTGAAAGGAGACAGGATTTCCAGTCCGGGCATACAGGCAAATATAAGACAAGTGCGCTGCCTTTTCGGTAAAAAAGTTTGACACGGAGAACCCGCGAAACAGAGGAAACAACACAGCAAAAAAACGGATTTCAGCGTGACGGAAATACCATTTTCAGGCGAAGAGGGCTTGCTTGCTCCCCAAAGAAGCCTTGTTTACCTCCCAAAGAAGCCTTGTTCGTACTGCCAATAACGCTTGAAAGCAAGGCAAAGAAGGCTTCTTTTTTCTTTTCCAAAAGCGGTTTTCTTATGCAGTGCAAGGCTGCAAAAGCAGAAGCCGTTGGCAATCAAGGCGTTACACAAAACCGCCCATTTTGCATGCAAAACCGCCCAAATACAAAATCCTGCACGGCACTGCCACCCACGGCGATTAGAACGCCGGATTTCAATGCAAATATATAAGATTTTCCGGAGTGTAGGTATCGCCCGAAAATACCCTGAAAACAGAAATATTACGCAAAGTTTTCCCGTTTCCATTAGGTTATTCCACTTTTTTTTTCATAACTTTGCAAAAATTATCGCACATAATTAAATTAACACCACAACAGCGGTCTTCATTAATGAAAGGTATCGTATTAGCCGGTGGGTCCGGCACAAGACTCTACCCCATCACGAAAGGGATAAGCAAACAGCTTATCCCCATATTCGACAAGCCGATGGTGTACTACCCCATTTCTGTACTGATGTTGGCGGACATAAGGGAAATTCTCATCATTTCCACACCGACAGACCTGCCCCTGTTCAGGCGTCTTCTGGGCGACGGGCACGACATCGGGGTGCATTTTGAGTATGCGGAGCAGCCCTACCCCGGAGGCCTGGCACAGGCCTTCACCATCGGCAAGGACTTCATCGGCGGCGACTGCGCGTGCCTTGTGCTTGGCGACAACATCTTCTACGGTGCAGGCTTCACCGCAATGCTTCAGGAAAGTGTGCGCAGGGCTGAGAAGGACAACAAGGCCACCGTCTTCGGTTACTATGTGAACGACCCCGAACGCTACGGCGTGGCGGAGTTCGACGACAACGGGCGTTGCCTCAGCATAGAGGAGAAGCCCGAGCACCCGAAGAGCAACTACGCCGTGACGGGGCTCTACTTCTACCCCAACAGCGTGGTGGAGATAGCCCAAAACATAAAGCCGAGCGCACGCGGCGAACTCGAGATCACCACAGTCAATCAGGAATTCCTGCGGCGTGGCGAACTCATGGTAGAGACACTGCAACGCGGATTTGCATGGCTTGACACGGGCACCCACGACAGTCTGTCGGAAGCAAGCACATTCATTGAGGTGATAGAGAAGCGGCAGGGACAGAAGATTGCGAGCCTTGAAGAGATAGCCTTCAGGAAAGGCTGGATAGGAAAGGAGCAGCTCCTCGCCTGCGCCGAACCCATGAAAAAGAACGGGTACGGCAAATATCTCATACGCCTAAGCGAAAACAAACAGTAAAAGACTCACTACATAACACAATAATGGAAGAGAACAAAAACTCAGGACTTTACAATGTCCAGCAGGAAGAAAACGATTCTTCATTCAATTTCGCCAAAGTTTTCACGGCGTTCATCCTCAACTGGCAGTGGTTCGTGCTGTCGGTGATAGTATGCCTCGGAGTGGCTGCCGTCTATCTGCGGTACACAAAGCCCGTGTTTCAGGCCAACGTGAAGTTCCTCATCAAGGATAACGGCAACCAAAGCAAGTACAACAGGAACATCTCCACACTCAACACCACCACCCTCGGCTTGATAACCAATTCCGACGGCTTCGACAACGAGCTGTCCATCCTCTCGTCGGCATCGCTGGCAGAGCAGACCGTGAGAGACCTGAAGCTATATGTCGCCTATTTTATGGAAACAAGGGTGACCACCCAGGAGTATTACCTCACGCAGCCCATCAGCGTGGATCTTGACCAGCCGCATCTGGAACTCCTCAAAAAGCCCATCTCGCTCAACATCGTGCGCCATGGCAACGAATACACCGTGACGGGCGAATACACATACGTTCCCGACGACATTAACAAACAGTTGAGAACATACCTGATAGACAAGAAATTCACCCGCTTCCCGGCCGCCATCAACACGAGCGTGGGTATAATCAGCTTCAACATCAACACCAACACCTTGATGCCCGAGGGCAAGAAGCTCATGGTAACGCTGATGTCACCGAAGATGGCAGCATTGAAATTCTGCAAAGCAATGGATGTGTCGGCATTCTCGAAGACCACCACAATAGCCAATGTCACGCTGAAAGACCGCGTCGCACAGCGCGCCTACGACTACCTCAAACAGCTTGCCGTGTGCTACAACCGCCAGGCCAATGAGGACAAGAACGAGATTGCCCTGCGCACGGAGAAGTTCATCAACAGCCGTCTTGAAAAGATAAACAACGAGCTGGGACACACCGAAGGACAGCTGGAGGCGACAAAACGCCAGTACGGCGTGGTGAACCAACTGGCGAACTCAACCCAGTACCTGACAAACCAGGACTCGTACAACCAGAAACTTGTGGAGGCGGACACGCAGATCGAAATCCTGCGCAGCCTCAACGACTACATCAACGAGCCGGGCAACCGCTACCAGACACTGCCTTCGAACGTGGGTTTGGTGGATGCCGCCACGACTTCGCTCATCAGCCGCTACAACGAGGTGGTGATAGAACGCAACCACCTGCTGCGCAGCGCAAGCGAATCGAGCCCGACAGTGGCACCGCTCACGGCACAGCTCGACGATCTGCAGGTCAGCATACGCCGTGCCATGAGCCAGGCACGCCGCAACCTTGACATACAGCGCAACAACATCGCGCAGCAATACGCAAAATATACTGGACAGGTGTCGTCCACTCCCGAGCAGGACCGCATCCTCACACAGATAGGACGCCAGCAGGAAGTGAAGTCGGGGCTGTACCTTATGCTTCTGCAAAAGCGCGAGGAGAACTCCATTTCACTCGCCGCCACAGCCGACAAGGGACGCTTGATCGACGACCCCGTAATCCTGGGCAAGGTGAGTCCGAAGACATCCATCATCCTGCTCTTAGCCCTGGCGTTGGGCATCGCCATCCCTGCGGGAATCCTTTACCTGCTCAGTTTCCTGCGTTACAAGATTGAGGGACACGACGATGTGGAGGCTGCCACCAAGCTGCCCATCATTGCCGACATTGCGGTTGCAAGCGACCACGCCATGAACAAGGCCGGCATCGTGGTACAGGAAAACACGAACAACATGATGGAGGAAGTGTTCCGCTCCATGCGTACCAACTTGCAGTTCATGCTGAAGGACGGGCAGAACACCATAATGATAACATCAACGAGTTCGGGAGAAGGAAAGACCTTCACCGCAGCCAACCTCGCCATGAGCTTCGCGCTGCTCGACAAGAAAGTCCTCATCATCGGCCTCGACATCAGAAAGCCGCGACTGGCTGAGCTGTTCGAGCTTGACGACCATCATCACGGCATCACCAACCTGCTCGTGCACGATGACAACACATGGGAGACGGTGAATGAGCAGATTTGCGAATCGGGCGTGAACAAGAACCTGTACCTGCTCATGGCGGGTCCGATACCGCCCAACCCCACCGAGCTTCTGACAAGAAACAGTCTCAAGGATGTAATGGGCATACTGAAAGAAAAGTTCGACTATGTCATCGTCGATACCGCCCCAATAGGCCTTGTCACCGACACCTTACAGATAGGACGCGTGTGCGACCTCACCGTTTATGTGTGCCGTACCGACTTTACGCCTAAGGCCGCCATCGGACTCATCAACAGGCTGGATGATGAGAAGAAAATCCCGAATATCTGTATTGCCATCAACGGCATCGATATGAGAAAGAAGAAGTACGGCTATTACTATGGCTACGGCAAGTATGGCAAATACGGAAGATACAGCAATTACAGCAATTACAGCTTATACGGCCATTACAGGAACAAATCCGTTTACGGGATATACGGCAACTACCGAAAGAGCATCTACGGCAATACCAACGACGACTCCATAAAGGCGTAAGCAACACAGCCATTTCAACAGCAGAATGACAATAGCCATCGACTTCGACGGGACAGTGGTGGAACACTGCTACCCCGAAATAGGGAGAGAAATCCCGTTTGCCACAGAGACCCTGCGCATGCTCATCAAGGACGGGCACAAGCTCATCCTGTGGAGCGTGCGCGAGAACGAGCTCCTCGATGAGGCCGTAAATTGGTGCAGGGAGCGTGGAGTGGAGTTCTATGCAGTGAACAAGGACTACCCGGAGGAGAAGGTGGAATACAACAACCACTTCACAAGGAAAATCAAGGCCGACCTGTTCATCGACGACCGCAATATCGGCGGGCTGCCCGACTGGGGTATGATTTACCGCATGATAAACAAGGGCTTGACTTTCCGCGACCTCATACGCGAGGCCAACAGGCCGATAGAGGAGCAAAAGCCACCGAAGAAAACGCATTGGTGGAACATCTAAAAAGCAACAAGCGCGAAGAGGGTGTGTCGGTCTTGACACACCCTCTTCGCACTTTTCGGAGGATAACAGCGTCCTGAAACCCGCAGAAGGTCGGGCGTCCCCGCCCGACAACATCAAGCAAACAAACGCAAACAGGAAACGCACCGGCTTTCCCTGTGTTGTCGGGCGAGAGGCCCGACCTCCTACTGCCAGACCCACATAGGTGCGTTAGAATGCTTTATAAGCTAAATTTGAATGGACACGGTGTGGGAAGCGTTATGATTTCCTCACGACAAAGTCTCCGATATTCTTGAATCCGTTGAGAAAATCGCGCACAGCCATGCGCTTTTTACCAGCAGCCTGCACATCGAGCAACTCAAGCCAGCAGTCGGCGGTTGCGACAAAGAGCTGCCCGTGCTCCGCTTTCAACGTGCCTGGGACAGCCGTTGCTGCCGCCGTTGTCTTCCGTGTCCTGTATATTTTCAGTACGGAAGCGTTGCCCTGCGCCCCGACAACGGGCACAAGCGTGGTCCAGGCACCGGGATACGGCGACAGTCCGCGGACGAAATCATACACCTCTTTCGACGGCCGGTTCCAGTCGATTTCGCACGTTTCCTTGAATATCTTTGGGGCGGGATGCAGCATGGCTTCCTCTTTCTGGGGCTGCGAGGGAACATTGCCGCCGGTCGCCAGCACGAGGTTTACTGTGTCTTGGCATATCTGTGCGCCAAGAGCCATCAGTCCGTCATAGACATATTCCACATCCGCATCGTCGGGAATGGGGAACTCCTGCTGCATGATTATGCGCCCGGTGTCTATCGCATGGTCAAGGAAAAAGGTGGTGACACCTGTCTTTGTCTCGCCGTTCATCACTGCCCAGTTTATCGGCGCCGCCCCACGATACTGCGGAAGCAGGGCGGCATGCACATTGAACGTGCCGAAACGGGGCATCGCCCACACCGCTTCCGGCAACATGCGGAATGCCACCACCACCTGCAAGTCGGCCCTGTACGAAGCCAGCTCCGCCAGGAACACAGGGTCTTTCATCTTCTCCGGCTGAAGCACCGGCAGGCCTTCCGACAAGGCATACTCCTTCACCGCCGAGGCACGGAGCACCGAGCCGTGACGGCCTACGGGCCTGTCGGGCTGCGTCACCACCGCAACGATATTGTAGCCGCCTTCTACAAGCTGCCGCAAAGAGCCGACAGCAAACTCGGGGGTGCCCATAAACACTATCCGCAAATCGTTCTTTTCCATTTCAATAAAAATATCATGCGGCATTAAAGCCGCATCCGTTTCAAGCTGCAAACTTACCCAAAAATTTCTGAATAAACCATTTTTTGCGTAACTTTGTATTCGGATTATACTCAAACACACAAAAGAATGACACGAGAAGAAGACATAAGGCAGGCCGTGGAAACGATGAGGCGGGGAGGAGTGATACTCTATCCCACCGACACCGTATGGGGCATCGGCTGCGACGCGACCAATGCCGAGGCTGTGGCAAGGATATACAGCATAAAGAAACGTGACGACAAAAAGGCAATGATATGCCTTGCCGACTCCGACATACGCATACAGCGCTATGTCAGGGATGTGCCGAATGTGGCATGGGACTTGCTTGAAGTGTCGGAAAAGCCTACGACTGTCATCCTCGACAACGCCGTGAACCTCGCCCCGAACCTCATTGCCGAAGACGGAAGCATAGCCATGCGCATCACAAAAGAGCCCTTTTCAAAGGAGCTTTGCTACCGTTTCCAGAAGCCCATAGTAAGCACGAGCGTGAACATCAGCGGCGAGCCTGCGGCACAAAACTACTGCGACATTGCGCCAGAACTGCTTGAAACCGTGGATTACGTGTGCCGTTCACGCCGTCAGGAACACAAGCCACACACTCCAAGCAGCATCATCAAGATCACGAACGACGGCATAGTGACAATCATAAGGAAATAAGGACTGCACCCGACAAGGCAACGGAAATGACACTATCCATTAATGAAAGGACACTAAGCCGGTTTGAGGAATGGCGCAAAAAGCATGTGACCGAACGGCAGATGACGCTGATCCTGGCGTTTTTCATCGGCCTGTTCGCGTCATTGGCAGCACTCGTCCTGCACTCGATAATAGAGCTTATACAGAAAATCCTTGTCTCACGGCTGCATGCCGACACCTCGAACTGGCTGTTCCTGATTTTCCCCGTCATCGGCATCTTCCTCACTTCGCTCTTTGTAAAGTATGTCGTAAAGGACAACATCTCGCACGGTATCACACGCATCCTGTACGCTATCGCGTCCAAGCGGTCGCACCTTAAAGGGCACAACTGCTGGACTTCGGTGATAGCCTCGGCAGTGACCATCGGCTTCGGCGGCTCCGTGGGTGCAGAGGCACCAATCGTGCTGACAGGTTCTGCCATCGGTTCCAACCTCGGCAAGCTGTTCAAGATGGACAACAAGACCCTGATGCTGCTCGTGGGTTGCGGCGCAGCGGCGGCAATAGCAGGCATCTTCAAGGCACCGATGGCAGGGCTGGTGTTCACCCTTGAAGTGCTTATGGTGGATTTGAGCATGGCATCGCTTCTGCCAATACTCGTTTCGAGCGTCACCGCCACCTGCTTTACATACATATTCGTCGGCAGCGACTCGCTTTTCACTTTCCATTTGGACAGCGAATGGGTGTTGGAGCGTGTTCCGGCAAGCATCATTCTGGGAATAGTGTGCGGCATCGTGAGTCTCTACTTCATCCGTTCCATGTCGATGTGCGAGAACTTTTTTGCCCGGATGAAGTCGCACACATACGCAAGGCTCATCACCGGCGGACTGCTGCTCAGCTCGCTCATCTTCCTTTTCCCCGTGCTTTACGGCGAAGGTTACAAGGCCATCAACATCCTGCTGAACGGACAAAGCGAGGCCGACTGGAACCAACTGCTCCGCAATTCGCTCTTCTACGGCCACGGGCACCTGCTCATCCTGTATGTGGCGTTGGTCATCGTCACCAAGACCTTCGCAACCTCTGCCACCAACGGCGGCGGCGGTTGCGGCGGAACCTTCGCGCCTTCCCTTTTTGTCGGGGCATTCAGCGGCTTCCTCTTTGCACGCCTGTGGAACATGCACCAGCTCGGGGTCTATATTCCGGAAAAGAACTTCACGCTTTTAGGAATGGCGGGCGTGATGGCGGGCGTGATGCACGCACCCCTCACCGGAATTTTCCTCATTGCCGAGATAACGAACGGCTACGACCTTTTCATCCCACTGATGATTGTCAGCATCTGCTCGGTAATGACCATAAGCATATTCGAATCGCACAGCATCTACGCCATGCGACTCGCCCGTGAGGGCAAGCTCCTCACCCATCACACCGACCGTTCCGTACTGACGCTGATGAGCCTTGAAAGCGTCATAGAGACCGATTTCACGGCAGTAAGCCCCGACATGCCGTTGGGGAAGCTTGTCAATGCGATAAGCAAGAGCCAAACGAGCTTCATCCCGGTGCTCGACACGGCGGGAGTGCTGCTCGGCGAGATCGACATAACGAAGATCCGCCACATAATGTTCCGCGCGGAACTTTACAACAAGCTCTCGGTAAAGCAGCTTATGACACCCGTTGCCGCCCAGTTGGGAATAAACGACCCCATGGAAGACGTCATGCGCAAATTCGATTTAAAGAACACCAACTACCTGCCCGTGGTGGATGTGGGCGGCCATCTCACGGGCTACATCTCACGAACACGGCTTTTCAGCATGTACAGGAAGATTGTTGCCGACTTCTCCAACGAATAGGGCAACAAATGAAGAAACGGGCGGCACAGGAGCAAGAAATCGGACAATGCCTGTTCTCCGGAAAAACAAGAGGGTGCAGTTCACTTGAACTGCACCCTCTTGTTTTTTATATTATATAAGTACAAGCTTCGTCCTGGCATCATTCATTGATGTCCCAGCCCACAGCCGACGCTCCAAGCACAGCGGCAGAAGAGCCTTCAAGACCGGAAACAAGGAATTTTGCCTTGCCCTCGTAGATGTTGAGGATATTCGCGTCGTACGCCTTCTTGATGGGATCCATAATCAGATCGCCAGCCTTGGTGAGTCCGCCGAAGAAGATGAAAGCCTCGGGTGAAGAGAAGGCGGCGAAGTTGGCACATGCTTCACCAAGGATACGGCCGGTAAACTCATATATGTCGAGAGCCACCTTGTCGCCCTTTGAGGCTGCGACGGACACATCGTAGGATGTGATCTTTTCCGGGTCGATCTCGCGGAGAAGTGACGGAGCGTCGGATGCGGACAACACTTCACGCGCCGTACGTGCCACACCCGTGGCAGAGCAGTAAGCCTCCAGACATCCGTTTCTGCCGCAGCCGCACGGGCGTCCGTTCTCCTTGACGATGACATGGCCGAGTTCTCCGGCGAAACCGTCGCATCCGTAAACCAGCTGTCCGTTCACCACGATGCCCGAACCGACACCCGTGCCGAGTGTGATGACGATGAAATTCTTCATGCCGCGCGCCACGCCGTAGGTCATCTCACCTATGGCAGCGGCATTGGCGTCGTTTGTCAGAGCCACGGGGATGCCGAGCTTGTCGGAGAAAAGCTTGGCCAATGGCACCACACCATTGCGTCCCCACTCCAAATTGGGGGCAAACTCTATTGTGCCGTTGTAATAGTTTCCGTTAGGAGCGCCGATACCCATAGCCTTGATTTTATCGATACCGCCCACCTGATCGATAATGATTTGCAACGCTTCAACGGACGCATCGACATATGCCTGCACGTCGTTTCCGTAACCCTGCGTCTTGATTGCCGTTGTGGCCTTGATGTCGCCGCGGCTGTCCACGATGCCGAAAACGGAGTTGGTGCCGCCGAGATCCAAACCGATAACATACGGTTTCAAAGCTTCTTCTGTCATAATGTCTTTTTATTTTTGTAAATTAATAGTAATAACCGGCAGCCGGAATGAATGCAGGCGAGGTGTCGTTTTTCATTTTGTCAGAGTCTGTAATCACGCTTGCAAGCAAGCCGGCCTTTCATGGACAAAGGTATTAAAAATACCGTAACAGCACAAAGTTTTCAAACGAAAATTTGCCCATATCGCATAAAATTCGCAATTTTGCATTCAATATGCAGTTTCCTATACAAATAGACATATTGGACTTCATTTTCAAGGGAATACTTATCGGCATCATGGCATCAGCCCCTATGGGTCCGGTCGGGGTGCTCTGCATACAGCGCACGCTGAACAAAGGACGTTGGTACGGCTTCATTACAGGCATTGCGGCATCTGTCAGCGACATTATATACGCCCTGTTCACCGGTCTCGGAATGAGTTTCGTGATGAACTTCATCAACAACGAGCGCAACAGGTTCCTGCTCCAGATAAGCGGCAGCGTGCTTTTGCTCATCTTCGGCATCTACTGCTTCTACTCAAACCCCACAAGAAAGCTGCACAAGAGCGTGAAAAAGAGTAAAGGCACGCTACTGCACAACGGTGTCACCGCATTTATTGTCACGCTGTCAAACCCCCTTATCATCTTCCTTTTCATCTTCCTTTTCGCACAATTCGCCTTTGTCGTGCCCAACCGCCCCATTGAAATGAGCGTAGGCTATGCCAGCATCGTGCTCGGGGCAATACTTTGGTGGTTCGGCCTGACATGGCTTATCGACAAGATAAGAGGCATATTCGACGACAACGGCATACTCATCATCAACAAGATTGTGGGCCGCATCGTCATCATATCCTCTGTATTAATGCTTTTTGGCACAATCTTCAACCTCTACAAATTGCCTTATTAGCACAGCGGAAAGAGGCAGCCACAAGGCTTCCGGCAGTGCGCCGTCACCGTAGAAGAATACAAAATCACAGTCATCTTTATGTTTATCGCCCAGGAATTAAGAAAGAAAAACATCGCAGAATACCTGCTTTACATGTGGCAAGTGGAAGACATCATACGCGCTTACGGCTGCCAACTGTCACGGATAAAGCATGAATACATCAGCCGGTTCGACTATACCGACGGGCAGAAAGAGGAACTCACCGACTGGTACGGCAATCTTGTCACGATGATGAACCAGGAAGGCAAGCGGCAGAGCGGGCATTTGCAGATAAACGTAATTCTCGTGCAGGACCTGAACGAGCTGCACGCCCGACTGCTTCAAAGCAGCCGCTTCCCCTTTTATAATGCCGAATACTACAAGGTGCTGCCGTTTATCGTCGAGCTCCGCAACAAAGGCGGGAAGGATGTAAACGAGATTGAGACCTGCCTCAACGCCCTTTACGGAACAATGATGCTGCGGTTGCAGAACAAGAAGATAAGCCCCGACACCGAGCATGCCATAAAAGAGATATCCACCTTCATAGGGATGCTCAGCGACTACTACATAAAGGACAAGAACGAAGGGCTGGAATTTGAAGATGAATAATCATCACTACACGGCATGAACATTTTGGTAACAGGCTGCAACGGCCAATTGGGAAATGAAATCAAACTGTTGGAGAAGGACTGCGGCAAGCACGTTTTCTTCAACACTGACGTGAATGAACTCGACATCACCGACGAAGACGCCATCAACGCGTTTGTCGGGACAAACTATATCGACGGCATAATCAACTGCGCCGCATACACAGCGGTGGACAAGGCAGAAAGCAATGAGGCCCTGTGCCGCAAGCTCAATGCCACAGCTCCGGGCTATCTGGCAGCCGCAGTGAGCAAGCGTGGAGGATGGATGGTGCAGGTTTCCACCGACTATGTGTTCGACGGGACAAAGCATACGCCCTACACCGAGACCGACACAACATGCCCCGACAGCGTGTACGGACGCACAAAGCTCGAGGGCGAACAGCTCGTCAGCCAGCACTGCCAACGCGCCATGACAGTACGCACGGCATGGCTTTACAGCATCTTCGGCAACAACTTCGTGAAGACAATGATACGCCTTGGCAAGGAGAAGACGGAACTTGGCGTGATATTCGACCAGATAGGCACGCCGACCTACGCCCGCGACCTTGCCGTAGCAATAATGACGGCAGTGGAAAAGGGCATCGTCCCCGGCACTTACCACTTCTCCAATGAGGGTGTGACAAGCTGGTACGACTTCACCAAGGCCATACACCGCATTGCAGGCATCAGCGGTTGCCGTGTGCGCCCGATACATACGGAGGACTACCCCACTCCCGCCACACGCCCGCACTATTCCGTCCTCGACAAGACGAAGATAAAAACCACATACGGCATAGAGGTGCCCCATTGGGAGGAAAGCCTCACCGAGTGCATAAGTAAGTTGGACAAATAATCAAAGCATGAACCAAGAAATAGAACGCAGGCGCACCTTTGCCATCATTTCCCATCCCGACGCCGGCAAGACCACCCTTACTGAGAAGTTCCTTCTCTTCGGCGGCCAGATACAGGTGGCAGGTGCCGTGAAGAGCAACAAGATACGCAAGACTGCCACATCCGACTGGATGGAGATTGAAAAGCAGCGCGGCATCTCCGTTTCCACATCCGTTATGGAGTTCGACTACGACGGTTTCAAGGTGAACATCCTCGACACCCCCGGCCACCAGGACTTTGCCGAAGACACCTTCCGCACGCTGACAGCCGTCGATTCTGCCATTATCGTTGTCGATGGAGCGAAAGGTGTGGAGACACAGACACGCAAACTGATGGAGGTGTGCCGTATGCGCAACACCCCGGTGATAGTGTTCATCAACAAGATGGACCGCGAGGGACGCGACCCCTTCGACCTCCTCGACGAACTGGAAGAGGAACTCCAGATTAAGGTGCGCCCCCTGTCGTGGCCAATCAACACTGGCGCGAAGTTCAAGGGTGTCTATAACATTTACGAGAACAAGCTCGACCTCTTCAAACCCGACAAGCAACGCGTGACGGAGAAGATGGAGGTGGACATCGACTCCGCCGAACTCGAAGCCCAGATTGGCGGACAGGACGCGCAACAGCTGCGCGACGACCTCGAACTCATAGGCGGTGTCTATCCCGAATTTGATGTCGAGACCTACCGTTCCGCCGAAGTCGCCCCAGTGTTCTTCGGCTCCGCACTCAACAACTTCGGCGTGCAGGAACTGCTCAACTGTTTCGTCAAGATTGCGCCGTCGCCACGCCCCACAAAGGCCGAAGAACGGACGGTGGAGCCTGACGAGCCCCGTTTTACAGGCTTCATATTCAAGATCACCGCCAACATCGACCCCAACCACCGCTCCTGCATAGCTTTCTGCAAGGTGTGCAGCGGCAAGTTCGAGCGCAACAAGCCCTACCAGCATGTGCGCTTGGGCAAGACCGTGCGCTTTTCATCGCCCACACAGTTCATGGCGCAGCGCAAAAGCACCATCGACGAGGCTTGGCCGGGCGACATCGTGGGCTTGCCCGACAACGGCATATTCAAGATTGGCGACACGCTGACAGACGGCGAGCTCCTGCACTTCCGCGGACTGCCGTCGTTCTCGCCCGAGATGTTCAAGTACATCGAGAACGACGACCCCATGAAGTCGAAGCAACTGGAGAAAGGAATAAGCCAGCTCATGGACGAAGGTGTGGCGCAGTTGTTCGTCAATCAGTTCAACGGGCGCAAGATTATAGGAACTGTCGGACAGTTGCAGTTTGAAGTGATACAATACCGCCTTGAAAACGAGTACAACGCCAAGTGCCGTTGGGAGCCCGTCCACCTATACAAGGCCTGCTGGATAGACAGCGACGACGAGGCGGAACTCGATGCTTTCAAGAAGCGCAAGTATCAGTATATGGCAAAGGACCGCGACGGCCGCGATGTGTTCCTCGCCGACTCGGGCTATGTACTGAGCATGGCGCAACAGGATTTCAAACACATACGCTTCCATTTCACAAGCGAGTTCTGACCTTTTGCAAACGCATTATACCGTAGTCATAACGGCACTGCTTTTTTCGTGGCAGTGCCGTTTTTTTGGCGGGACGCTCTGCACTTTCGGACAAGAACATGTGGCAAAGCCGCCTGAATTCACACCGCTTTTTAACTTACGGCAACAAAAAAACGGGAGAAACGGAATACAGTTCCAAATATTATAATTATCTTTGTCGCACAGGTGCGCAAGCGGCCGCGACACAAGCCGCAAGACACCTGCCAAAGCATCGCGGCAATCTACAAACACACCTGCAACATTTGCAATAAAACATTTACTTTAAATCATAAAATACAACAAAGACATGAAAAAGTATCCGAAAATCGGTATCCGCCCCACCATAGACGGCCGTCAGGGAGGCGTGCGTGAAAGCCTTGAAGAAAAGACAATGAACCTTGCACGCTCTGTTGCAAAGCTCATCACCGAAAACCTGCGCAACGGCGACGGGTCGCCCGTTGAGTGCGTCATAGCCGACGGCACGATAGGACGCGTGGGCGAAAGCGCAGCATGCGCCGAGAAATTCGAGCGCGAAGGCGTGGGCTCCACCATCACTGTGACATCCTGTTGGTGCTACGGCGCAGAGACAATGGACATGAACCCGCACTGGCCAAAAGCCGTATGGGGTTTCAACGGAACAGAACGCCCGGGGGCTGTGTATCTGGCAGCGGTGCTTGCAGCACACGCACAGAAGGGTCTGCCCGCATTCGGCATCTACGGACACGACGTGCAGGATCTTGCCGACGACAGCATTCCCGCCGATGTGGCTGAGAAAATACTGCGCTTTGCACGTGCCGCCCAGGCCGTGGCAACAATGCGCGGCAAGTCATACCTGTCGATGGGCAGCGCATGTATGGGTATCGCCGGGTCCATCGTCAATCCCGACTTCTTCCAGGAATACCTCGGCATGCGCAATGAAAGCGTTGATCTCACGGAGATCATCCGCCGCATGACAGAAGGCATCTACGACCCTGCGGAGTTTGAAAAGGCAATGGACTGGACGCGCAAGCACTGCATGACAAACGAAGGCGAGGACATAGGCAACCGCGAAGAGAAGAAGAAAACACGCGAAGAGAAGGACAAGGACTGGGAGTTCATCGTGAAGATGATGATAATAATGAAGGATCTCATGCACGGCAATCCGCGCCTCAAGGAGCTTGGCTTCAAGGAAGAGGCCATAGGGCACAACGCCATTGCGGGCGGTTTCCAGGGACAGCGCCAATGGACCGACTTCTATCCTAACGGCGACTATCCCGAGGCTCTTATGAACACTTCATTCGACTGGAACGGTCTCCGCGAACCCATCATCCTCGCCACCGAGAACGATGCGGGCAACGGCGTGGCCATGCTCTTCAACCATCTGCTCACAGGGCGTGCACAGATATTCTCCGACGTGCGCACATATTGGAGTCCGGAGGCTGTGAAACGCGTCACAGGCAAGGAACTCACAGGGCGCGCAGCAGGCGGCATCATACACCTCATCAACTCCGGCGCAACGACACTTGACGGCTCGGGAGCCGCAACCGACGCCAACGGCAACCCCGTGATGAAGCACTTCTGGGAAATGACCGACAACGATATGGACGCATGCCTGAACGCGACGACATGGTATCCTGCCAACCGCGACTACTTCCGTGGCGGCGGTTTCTCGTCAAACTTCCTGACAAAGGGCGGCATGCCGGTCACAATGGTACGCCTGAACCACGTGAAAGGCCTCGGCCCGGTGCTCCAGCTCGCCGAAGGATGGACTGTCGATATTGACCCGGAAATACACGCAATTCTCAACAAGCGCACCGACCCGACATGGCCTACGACATGGTTTGTGCCACGCACATGCGACAAAGCTCCGTTCAAGGATGTCTATTCGGTGATGAACAACTGGGGAGCTAACCACGGAGCCATCTCCTACGGACACATCGGAGCCGACCTCATCACCCTGTGCTCAATCCTGCGCATACCCGTTTGCATGCACAATGTGGAGGACGACCGCATCTTCCGCCCGGCAGCATGGAACGCATTTGGCATGGACAAGGAGGGTGCCGACTTCCGCGCATGCAAGAATTACGGTCCGATTTACAAGTAAACGGAGACCTACCAACCACTACAAAACCTATATTTATGACAAGAAGATTTATCCTCAACGAAGTATCCTACTTCGGCCCCGGGGCACGCAAGGAACTGCCCGGAGAAGTGCGCCGCCTCGGACTGCACAAAGCTTTCGTATGCACCGACAAGGATCTCGTCAAGTTCGGAGTGGCGCAGAAAGTGCTCGATGTGCTTGAAGAAGCCGGAATACCGTACGAAGTGTTCAGCGAAATAAAGCAGAACCCCACGGTGACGAACGTGAAAAAGGGTCTGGAAGCATATGCCAAGTCGGGTGCCGACTTCATCCTCGCCATCGGCGGAGGCTCAAGCATCGACACGGCAAAGGCTGTGGGCATCATCACCAACAACCCTGAGTTTGCCGATGTGGTCTCGCTCGAAGGCGTTGCCGACACCAAGCACAAGTCTGTGCCAATCATTGCGTTGCCGACGACAGCAGGAACGGCAGCTGAAGTGACCATCAACTATGTCATAACCGACGAAGAGAACGAGAAGAAGATGGTGTGTGTCGATCCCAACGACATCCCCGCCATCGCCATTGTAGATGCAGAACTCATGTACACGCTGCCCCGTTCGCTCACGGCGGCAACCGGCTTGGATGCCCTCACACACGCCATCGAAGGCCTGATAACCAAGGGCGCATGGGAAATGAGCGACATGTTCGAGATAAAGGCCATCGAAATGATTGCCCGACACCTTGAAACAGCGGTGAACGAGCCCACCAATGCCGAAGCACGCGACGGCATGGCTGTGGCACAATACATTGCAGGCATGGCATTCTCAAATGTCGGGTTGGGTGCAGTACACGGTATGGCGCACCCGCTCGGAGCCATCTTCGACATACCGCACGGTGTTGCCAACGCCCTGTTGCTGCCCGTTGTGATGGAATACAACGCTCCCGCCGCCCCCGACAAGTATGTCACCATAGCCAAGGCAATGGGTGCCTACACCGAAGGCATGACACGCGAAGAAGCGGCGAATGCAGCCGTTGATGCCGTAAGACAGCTCAGCATACGCGTGGGCATACCCCAGCACCTTGCCGAACTGGGCATAAAGGAGAGCGACTTGCCACGGCTCGCCAAGTCGGCATACGCTGATGTCTGCACGCCGGGCAACCCGCGCGAGGTGACAGAAAACGACCTTTTGCAGCTCTACAAGAAGGCCTTCTAAAACGAACATGGGTTGGGTGCGCACGACACGCACCCGACTTTTTTTGTATTTATAAAGACAAGAAATGAAAAACAAGAAAGAGTCTATCCTGACAAAGGACGGGGTGAGTTTCGTCCTGCCGTTCATACTCATCACCTCATGCTTCGCATTGTGGGGATTTGCCAACGACATCACAAACCCGATGGTAAAGGCATTCTCCAAGATATTCCGCATGTCGGTGACAGACGGTGCCTTGGTGCAGGTGGCATTCTATGGCGGCTACTTCGCAGTGGCATTCCCTGCCGCCATATTCATACGCCGTTTCAGCTACAAGGCAGGCGTCCTGCTCGGATTGGGACTTTACGCCTTGGGCGCATTCCTATTCTACCCGGCAAAGGCAATGGGCGAATATTACCCATTCCTCGTCGCCTATTTCATAATGACATGCGGTCTCTCGTTCCTCGAGACATCAAGCAATCCCTACATCCTGTCCATGGGCACGGAGGAGACAGCCACCCGCCGCCTCAATCTGGCACAGTCGTTCAACCCTATGGGGTCGCTTCTCGGGATGTTCGTTGCCATGAATTTCATCCAGGCAAGGCTGAACCCGCTTGACACGGCATCGCGTGCAAGTCTCAGCGATGCGGAATTTGCTGCCGTGAAGGGCTACGACCTGTCAGTACTGATAGGCCCATATCTCGCCATCGGCATTGTCATCCTGGTGATATTTTTCGTCATCCTGTTTGCAAAGATGCCCAAGAACGGCGACAAGAACCATGAAATAAACTTCCTGCCCACACTCCGCCGCATCTTCCGTATGCCGCATTACCGCGAAGGAGTGGTTGCGCAATTCTTTTATGTGGGCGTGCAGATCATGTGCTGGACATTCATAATACAGTACGGCACACGCATACTCATGGCTGAGGGAATGACAGAAATTGACGCTGAGGTGATGTCGCAGCGATACAATATCATCGCAATGGTGATATTCTGCTGCTCGCGTTTCATCTGCACTTTCATTCTCCGCTACCTCAATGCAGGCCTGTTGCTCACGATCCTTGCCATCGCAGGAGGCGCACTCATCTGTGGAGTGATAGTGTTGCAGGACATCTACGGACTGTATTGCCTTGTAGGAGTGAGCGCATGTATGTCGCTCATGTTCCCGACGATATACGGGATTGCACTCACCGGACTTGGCGATGACGCCAAATTCGGTGCCGCCGGACTCATAATGGCAATCCTTGGCGGAAGCGTGTTGCCCCCGTTACAGGCCATGATTATCGACTTGCCGACGGTGGCAGGCATTCCCGGCGTGAATGCATCGTTCATTCTGCCGTTCATCTGCTTCGTGATCATCGCCATTTACGGCTACCGCACAAAGCTGCGCAGCAAAGGTCTGCTGAGGAATTAAGCCGCCCTTGTTTCAAGGACAAATTACAAAAGAGGGCACTTCAGTTTGAACTGCCCTCTTCAATTTTATATGCACACATTTCACGGTTCTTTCATTTAACGGTAATCCGTCAAAAAGTGCGAATGTTTAGGCAAAAATGGTTCAAAAGGCAAAGGAATCGTCTCCCGAACCAAGTCTGTTTGATAAAATAGGGCTTACTTTTTGAAGCAAGCCCGAAGTCCCATTTTACAAGGCTTCGGGCAGGATAATTATGCTCTTTT
>CAVBVK010000010.1:0-43556 GCA_963599085.1 bacterium
GCATTGTAACATTGGTACCATCGGTCACGTTGACCATGGTAAGACCACCCTTACAGCTGCCATCTCCAAGGTTCTTCACGACAAGGGCTTCGGCAGCAATGAAGTTAAGTCTTTCGACCAGATTGACAACGCTCCCGAAGAGAAGGAGCGCGGTATCACCATCAACTCCGCCCACATCGAATATGAGACAGCAAACCGTCACTATGCGCATGTGGATTGCCCGGGACACGCCGACTATGTGAAGAACATGGTTACCGGTGCTGCGCAGATGGACGGTGCCATCCTTGTGGTGGCCGCAACTGACGGTCCTATGCCCCAGACCCGCGAGCACGTGCTTCTCGCCCGTCAGGTGAACGTACCCCGTATGGTGGTGTTCCTGAACAAGTGCGACATGGTGGAGGATGAGGAAATGCTCGAACTCGTGGAAATGGAAGTACGCGAAATCCTCGACCAGTACGGATACGAGGAGGACACTCCCATCATCCGCGGCTCTGCTCTCGGCGCGCTCAACAGCGTTGACAAATGGGTGGAGAAGGTTATGGAGCTCATGGATGTTGTTGATACATGGATTCAGGAGCCTCCCCGCGACCTCGACAAACCTTTCTTGATGCCTATTGAGGATGTGTTCTCAATCACAGGTCGTGGTACCGTTGCCACAGGTCGTATCGAGACCGGCCGCGTTAAGGTGGGCGATGAAGTTGAGCTCCTCGGCCTTGGCGAGGACAAGAAATCGGTTGTGACCGGCGTTGAGATGTTCCGCAAGATTCTTGACGAAGGTGAAGCCGGCGACAACGTAGGTCTGTTGCTCCGCGGTATCGACAAGAACGAGATCAAGCGCGGTATGGTGCTCTGCCACCCGGGACAGATCAAACCGTTCAAGAAGTTCAAGGCTTCCATCTATGTGCTGAAGAAAGAGGAAGGTGGACGCCACACTCCGTTCGGCAACAAGTACCGTCCCCAGTTCTACCTCCGCACAATGGACTGCACAGGTGAAATCACCCTGCCGGAAGGCGTTGAGATGGTGATGCCCGGTGACAACGTTGAGATTACGGTTGAACTCATCTACGCTGTTGCCCTGAACAAGGGTCTTCGCTTCGCTATCCGCGAAGGCGGCCGTACAGTGGGCTCTGGCCAGATCACAGAAGTTTACGAGGACTAACATGAATTCCTGCCAGACAGGGTTCACCTTATAAATAAAAGGGATTTCCACGAGCGCAAGTGAGTGGAAATCCTGTTCTCTACGGAATTAGCTCAGTCGGTAGAGCACTGGTCTCCAAAACCAGGTGTCGGGAGTTCGAGCCTCTCATTCCGTGCTAAATAGAAATTAATATGTTCAAGAAAACTGTAAATTATTGCAAGACTTGTTACGACGAACTTGCGCATAAAACTACTTGGCCAAAACGTGCCGAACTAAACCACAGTGCGGTGATTGTATTATCTGCTTCCCTTCTCATTGCATTAGTGGTGTTCGTAATGGACTCCTTTTTCAAGGCGTTCATGGGAATGGTCTATCCAGGTTAATAGTCAAAGGAAATGGCTCGGACAGAAAAGAAATGGTATGTGCTTAGGGCAGTAAGCGGCAAAGAGGCTAAGGTAAAAGAGTACATTGACGCTGAAATCAAGCACAATGCTTTGTTGCAGGAACATGTTGCCCAGGTGCTTTTGCCCATGGAGAAACATGCCGCTTTGCGTAACGGCAAACGCGTGGTCAAGGAGAAAATTGCTCTCCCCGGCTATGTCTTTGTCGAGGCTTCCCTCGTGGGAGATGTGGCGCATACGCTGCGCTTCATGCCTAATGTCCTCGGTTTCCTCGGCGGCTTGGACGAACCTTCACCGGTGCCCTTGTCCGACATCAACCGTATGCTCGGCAACGCCGAGGAGACGGATCTTGACGAAGAAATGGACATCCCCTACATGGTGGACGAGACCGTAAAGGTCACCGACGGGCCGTTCTCGGGCTTCAGCGGCATCATCGAAGAGGTGAATGCCGAGAAGCGCAAACTGAAGGTTATGGTCAAGATCTTCGGACGCAAAACTCCGCTGGAACTCAGTTTTATGCAAGTCGAAAAAGAAGGCTGACGAATTGTTACGGAAGCGTTGGAATTCTTTTATATTAAATCATTAAACATTAACAGACAAAATGGCTAAAGAAGTTGCTGGATTAATCAAATTACAGATTAAAGGTGGCGCTGCGAATCCTTCTCCCCCAGTAGGACCGGCACTCGGTTCCAAGGGTATCAACATCATGGGATTCTGCAAAGAGTTCAACGCCAGAACCCAGGATAAGGCCGGCAAGGTAATTCCGGTTGTTATCACTTACTACACCGACAAGTCGTTCAGCTTCGAACTTAAGACTTCCCCCGCAGCGGTACAGCTCAAGGAGGCAGCCAAGGTGAAGAGCGGATCGGCTCAGCCCAACCGCCAGAAAGTCGCCAGTGTGACTTGGGAGCAGGTGCAGGCTATCGCCGAAGACAAGATGAAGGATTTGAACTGCTTTACAGTTGAGTCGGCCATGAGGCTTATCGCTGGTACTGCAAGAAGTATGGGTATCACTGTAAAGGGAGACTTCCCTGGTAAATAATTAAATAACTTCAATTAGAAAAATGAGTAAACTGACAAAAAATCAAAAATCAGTAGCTGATAAGGTTGAAGCAGGGAAAGCATACACTTTGAAGGAAGCAGCCGGGCTGGTGAAGGAAATCACCACCACCAAGTTCGAGGCTTCTCTCGATATCGATGTACGCTTGGGCGTAGATCCGCGAAAGGCCAACCAGATGGTGCGTGGCGTTGTGTCACTCCCCAACGGTACAGGTAAGGTCACACGCGTGCTCTGCCTCTGCACTCCCGACCAGGAAGCTGCTGCTAAGGAAGCCGGTGCTGACTATGTTGGTCTCGACGAGTATATCGAAAAGATCAAGGGTGGCTGGACAGATGTCGATGTCATCATCACAATGCCTTCCTGCATGGGCAAACTCGGCCCCTTGGGTCGTGTTCTCGGTCCCCGCGGATTGATGCCTAACCCCAAGAGCGGCACTGTGACCATGGACGTTGCCAAGGCAGTCAAGGAAGTTAAGCAAGGAAAGATCGACTTCAAGGTTGACAAGGCTGGTATCATCCACACGTCAATCGGCAAAGTGACTTTCACCCCAGAGCAGATTTATCAGAACGCAAAGGAATTCATTGCCACTGTAATCAAGCTCAAGCCTGCTGCTGCTAAAGGTACATACATCAAGAGTATCTTTATTTCAAGCACAATGAGTAAGGGTATCAAAGTTGATCCTAAATCAGTTGAGTAACTCTAAAAGTTTTGTAAAATGAAGAAAGAAATCAAAGATACTATTATTGCTGATCTCGGCGAGAAGTTGAAGGAATACCCCCACTTCTATCTCATTGACCTCACAGGTCTGAATGCCGAGGCTACAAGCAACCTTCGCCGCAAGTGCTTCAAGAGCGAGATCAAGATGATCGTAGTGAAGAACAACCTTCTTCACAAGGCTTTCGAGGCTTCTGAACTCGACTTTGAACCTCTCTACGGCGCATTGAAGGGCACTACTGCCGTCATGTTCACACACACGGCAAACGTTCCTGCAAAGCTGTTGAAGGAATACACCAAGGAAGGCATACCGGCACTCAAGGGTGCTTATGCCGAGGAGACAATTTTCGATGCCGACCAGCTCGAGGCTCTCGTGGCCATCAAGAGCAAGAACGAGGTTATCGCAGACATTGTCGCCTTGCTGCAGTCGCCTGCAAAGAATGTCATTTCTGCCCTGCAATCAGGCGCAGGCACTATCCACGGTGTGCTTAAAACCTTGGGCGAGCGTCCCGAGTAATTCAATCTCAATTCAAAAAACATTAACATTAAAAACAATTAAATTTTAAATAAAATGGCAGATATTAAAGCTATTGCTGAAGAATTGGTAAATCTTACAGTAAAGGAAGTAAATGAGTTGGCAACAGTCCTGAAGGACGAGTATGGTATCGAGCCTGCTGCTGCAGCTGTAGCTGTAGCTGCTGGTCCTGCAGCTGCTGGCGCAGCAGAAGCTGAGGAGAAGTCTTCTTTCGACGTTGTCCTCGCTGAGGTAGGCGCTGCAAAGCTCCAGGTGGTAAAGGCAGTTAAGGAAGCCTGCGGCCTTGGCTTGAAGGAAGCTAAGGATCTCGTGGACGGCGCTCCTGCCACCATCAAGGAAGGTCTGTCCAAGGACGAGGCCGAGAACCTGAAGAAGGCAATCGAAGAGGCTGGTGCCAAGGTTGAACTCAAGTAATTAAAATCCATTGATGACAGGTGTGCTTCTTAATGAATTCACACCGGAAAGTCAATAGGTTTGCAAACTTTAAAAATACGGTTAGAATCTACCAGGTAGGTGGGTTCTAACCTTTTTGTGTCTTTTAATATTTTCAGATTATAATCACCGTTTAATATCTTCTGATGGCTTCAAAAATTGTTGATAACAGAGTAAATTTTGCCAGCGTCCATAATCCGATGCCATATCCGGATTTCCTCGATGTGCAGTTAAAGTCTTTTAGAGATTTCCTACAACTGGACACTCCGCCTGAGGAACGCAAGAATGACGGTCTCTATAAGGTGTTCTCCGAGAACTTCCCTATCAGCGACACGCGCAACAACTTCGTTCTTGAGTTCCTGGATTACTATATCGACCCGCCGCGTTACACCGTTGATGAGTGTCTCGAGCGCGGTCTGACTTATAGCGTACCCTTGAAGGCCAAGATGAAGCTTTACTGTACCGACCCCGACCACGAAGACTTCGGCACATTCATACAGGATGTGTTCCTTGGCACCATCCCTTACATGACCGACAACGGCACTTTCGTCATCAACGGTGCCGAGCGCGTGGTAGTGTCGCAGCTGCACCGCTCGCCGGGCGTGTTCTTCGGACAGGGCGTGCATGCCAACGGCACTGTGCTTTACAGCGCACGCATCATCCCGTTCAAGGGCTCTTGGATTGAGTTCGCCACGGACATCAACAATGTGATGTATGCCTACATCGACCGCAAGAAGAAGTTGCCGGTGACAACTCTACTCCGTGCCATAGGCTTCGACCATGACATGGACATCCTTCAGATTTTCGATCTCGCCGAAGAGGTGAAGGTGAACAAGAAGAACCTTAAGGCGGCCATCGGCCGCAAGCTCGCAGCCCAGGTCATCAAGACCGACTACGAGGACTATCTCGACGAGGACACGGGCGAGTATGTTTCGCTCGAGCGCAATGTCACAATCCTCGACCGCGAGACGGTGCTTACCGAGGAAAACATCGACACGATCCTCGATTCCGGCGTGCCTTCAATCGTGCTGCACAAGGATGAGGAAATGGCCAACAGGTATGCCATCATCTTCAACACCCTTGCGAAAGACACCGCAAACTCGGAGAAGGAGGCATTGATAAACATCTACCGCCAGCTGCGTAATGCCGACCCCGCAGACGAAGCCTCTGCGCGCGAGGTGTTCCAGAACCTGTTCTTCTCCGACAAGCGTTACGACCTCGGTGAAGTGGGACGCTACCGCATCAACAAGAAGCTCGGCCTTGACACCGACAACGAGGTGCGTGTCCTCACCAAGGAAGATATCATTGCAATCATAAAGTATCTCATCCAGCTTGTCAATTCAAATGCGACAGTGGATGATATCGACCACCTTTCAAACCGTCGTGTGCGCACCGTGGGCGAGCAGCTGAGCAACCAGTTCTCCATCGGTCTTGCCCGTATGAGCCGCACCATCCGTGAACGCATGAACGTGCGTGACAATGAGGTGTTCCAGCCGACCGACCTTATCAACGCCAAGACCATATCAAGCGTTGTAAGCTCATTCTTCGGCACCAACCCCCTGTCGCAGTTCATGGACCAGACCAACCCGCTCGCCGAGGTTACACACAAGCGCCGCCTCTCGGCTCTCGGCCCCGGCGGCCTTTCGCGTGAACGCGCCGGTTTCGAGGTGCGCGACGTCCACTACACGCACTACGGCCGTCTCTGTCCTATCGAGAGCCCTGAAGGCCCGAACATCGGTCTTATCTCGTCTCTCTGCGTGTATGCGACAATCAACGAACTCGGTTTCATCGCCACTCCTTACCGCAAGGTGCGCGACTCTGTCGTCGATCTGGACAACAAGAATGTCGTTTATCTCACCGCCGAGGAGGAGGAAGGCCATGTCATAGGTCAGGGTAACGCGCCGCTCCGTGCCGACGGAACATTCATCCGCGACAATGTGAAGTGCCGCCAGAACGCCGAATTCCCGGTGGTGCCGCCTTCCGAAGTCGATCTTATGGATGTGTCGCCGCAGCAGATCGCTTCTGTCTCGGCAGGCTTGATACCTTTCCTCGAGCACGACGACGGTCACCGCGCACTCATGGGATGTAACATGATGCGCCAGGCAGTGCCGTTGCTCCACAACGACGCCCCCATCGTGGGAACGGGTCTTGAAAAGCAAGTGTGCGAGGATTCCCGCACAATGATCACCGCCGAAGGCGACGGCGTTATAGAATATGTGGATGCCACGACCATACGCATCCTCTACGACCGCACCGACGACGAGGAGTTCGTAAGCTTCGAGCCGGCTCTCAAGGAATACCGCATACCGAAGTTCCGCCGCACCAACCAGAACATGACCATCGATCTCCGTCCCATCTGCAACAAGGGGCAGCGTGTCAAGGCGGGCGACATCCTCACCGAGGGATATGCAACGGAGAAAGGCGAGCTCGCACTCGGGCGCAACCTTCTCGTGGCTTATATGCCTTGGAAGGGCTACAACTACGAGGATGCCATCGTGCTTTCAGAGCGTCTCATCCGCGACGACACGCTCACATCGGTGCATGTCGATGAGTTCTCGCTTGATGTGCGTGAGACAAAACGCGGCATGGAAGAGTTCACCAACGACATCCCCAACGTGAGCGAAGAGGCGACCAAGGACCTCGACGACAACGGTATCGTGCGTATCGGTGCCCGTGTTGAGCCCGGCGACATCCTCATCGGTAAGATTTCGCCAAAGGGCGAGAGCGACCCGTCGCCCGAAGAGAAGCTGCTCCGCGCCATCTTCGGCGACAAGGCAGGCGATGTGAAGGATTCTTCCTTGAAGGCAAATCCGTCGCTCAGCGGTGTCATCATCGACAAAAAACTGTTCTCCCGTGCCGTGAAGACCCGCGAATCGAAGAAGCAGGACAAGCTGCTCCTCGCAAAGATTGACGAGGAATACGAGGCAAAGAACGAGGACTTGAAGGATATTCTCGTGGACAAGCTCCTCTCCCTCACCAAGGGCAAGGTGTCCATGGGCGTCAAGGACTACTCCGGCGCTGAAATCATCACCAAGGGAAGCAAGTTCACCGCCCCCGTCCTCAAGAACCTTGTATATGACGGTATCCAGTCTAACGCCTGGACCGACGATGAGCATACAAACACCCTGATACAGAAGCTCATAATGAACTATATCCGCAAATACAAGCTCTTGGATGCAGAAATCAAGCGCAAGAAGTTCGCCATCACAATCGGCGACGAGCTGCCCTCAGGCATTCTGCAGATGGCCAAGGTGTATGTTGCGAAGAAACGTAAGATCGGCGTGGGCGACAAGCTCGCCGGACGCCACGGTAACAAGGGTATCGTGTCGAAGGTTGTACGCCAGGAAGACATGCCGTTCCTTGAGGACGGCCGTCCCGTGGACTTGGTGCTGAATCCTCTGGGTGTGCCTTCGCGTATGAACCTCGGCCAGATTTTCGAGGCCATCTTGGGCGCGGCAGGACGCAAGCTCGGTGTCAAGTTCGCGACACCTATCTTCGACGGTGCCAAGCTTGAAGACCTCTCCGAATGGACCGACAAGGCAGGGCTGCCGCATCTTTGCTCCACCCACCTCTACGACGGTGAGACGGGCGAGCGTTTCGACCAGCCGGCGACAGTGGGCATCACCTACTTCCTCAAGCTCGGACACATGGTCGAGGACAAGATGCACGCACGCTCCATTGGCCCGTACTCCCTCATCACGCAGCAGCCTCTTGGAGGTAAGGCGCAGTTTGGCGGACAGCGTTTCGGAGAAATGGAGGTCTGGGCCATCGAGGCATTCGGCGCCAGCCATGTGCTTCAGGAAATCCTCACCATCAAGTCGGATGATACAGTGGGCCGTTCAAAGGCTTACGAGGCAATTGTCAAGGGCGAGCCAATGCCGACACCGGGCATCCCCGAGTCGCTCAATGTGCTCTTGCACGAGCTCCGCGGTCTTGGCTTAAGCATTAAACTCGATTAATCCGAACACCCTTAATACAACAAAGATATGGCTTTTAAGAAAGATACAAAAGTAAAAAATAATTTCACGAAGATAACTATCGGGTTGGCTTCGCCTGAGGAAATTCTCGAAAACTCCTTCGGTGAGGTGACAAAGCCCGAGACCATCAACTACCGCACCTACAAGCCAGAGCGCGACGGATTGTTCTGCGAGCGCATCTTCGGTCCGACACGCGACTATGAGTGCGCCTGCGGCAAGTACAAGCGCATACGCTACAAAGGCATCGTGTGCGACCGTTGCGGCGTTGAGGTGACCGAGAAGAAAGTGCGCCGTGAGCGTAGCGGACACATCGAGCTTGTCGTGCCGGTGGCACACATCTGGTATTTCCGCTCTCTTCCCAACAAGATAGGCTACCTCCTCGGCATGCCGACAAAGAAGCTCGATGCTGTCATCTACTATGAAAAGTATGTGGTTATCCAGCCGGGTGCCCTTGAAGGACGCATCGTGCGGAAGGACGAAAAGGACGAGGAACTGAACGGCTCGCACAAGTACGACCTGCTCAGCGAGGAAGAATACCTCAACATCATCGACACGATGCTCGATCCGGGCAACGCCCAGCTTGACGATTCCGACCCCAACAAGTTCATTGCGAAAATGGGCGCAGAGGCAGTCTATGACCTCCTCGCCACTCTCGACCTTGACTCCCTCTCGTACGAGTTGCGCGACCGTGCCAACAACGACTCTTCGCAGCAGCGCAAGACAGAGGCATTGAAGCGTCTGCAAGTGGTGGAGGCGTTCCGTGGAAGCAAGGACGTGAACCATCCGGAGTGGATGATTATGAAGATCATCCCCGTCATCCCGCCGGAACTGCGCCCGCTCGTGCCGCTGGACGGCGGCCGCTTCGCCACA
This sequence comes from bacterium, assembly GCA_963599085.1. Lineage (GTDB taxonomy): Bacteria > Bacteroidota > Bacteroidia > Bacteroidales > Bacteroidaceae > Prevotella. Next base: position 9,128 of record CAVBVK010000010.1, read on the forward strand.
TCCGACCTCAACGACCTTTACCGCCGCGTCATCATCCGCAACAACCGTTTGAAACGTCTCGTCGAGATTAAGGCCCCCGAGGTGATTCTCCGCAACGAGAAGCGCATGTTGCAGGAAGCTGTCGATAGCCTCTTCGACAACTCGCGCAAGTCGAGCGCGTTCAAGAGCGACAGCAACCGCCCGTTGAAGTCCCTCTCCGACTCGCTCAAAGGCAAGCAGGGACGCTTCCGCCAGAACCTCCTCGGCAAGCGTGTCGATTATTCCGCACGTTCGGTGATCGTCGTGGGTCCCGAGTTGAAGATGGGAGAGTGTGGTCTGCCTAAACTCATGGCCGCCGAGCTCTACAAGCCGTTCATCATCCGCAAGCTCATCGAGCGCGGCATCGTGAAGACGGTGAAGAGTGCCAAGAAGATTGTCGATCGCCGCGAACCCGTAATCTGGGACATCCTCGAGAACGTGATGAAGGGTCATCCCGTCCTCCTCAACCGTGCCCCGACACTTCACCGTCTCGGTATCCAGGCCTTCCAGCCGAAGCTCATCGAGGGCAAGGCCATACAGCTGCACCCGCTCGCCTGTACGGCGTTCAACGCCGACTTCGACGGCGACCAGATGGCTGTCCACCTCCCGTTGAGCAATGAGGCGGTTCTCGAGGCACAGGTGCTGATGCTCCAGAGCCACAACATCCTCAACCCTGCCAACGGCGCACCAATCACCGTGCCGTCGCAGGACATGGTGCTCGGACTTTACTATATCACCAAGATACGCCCGGGAGCCAAGGGCGAGGGACTCACGTTCTATGGCGACGAGGAAGCCATCATCGCCCACAACGAGGGCAAGTGCGACCTCCATGCCCAGGTGAAGGTGGTCGTGAACGACCTTGTCGATGGCAAGATACAGAAGCGGATGGTGGAGACATCCGTCGGCCGTGTCATCGTCAATCAGATTATCCCCGAGGAAGTGGGGTTCTTCAACGACATCATTTCCAAGAAGACACTGCGCGGACTCATCGCAGGCGTTATCAAGGCAGTGGGTATGGCCCGTGCATGCGACTTCCTTGACGGCATCAAGAACCTCGGTTACCGTATGTCCTACGTTGCCGGTCTGTCGTTCAACCTTGACGACATCATCATCCCGCCGGAAAAGAATGACATTGTGGAGCGCGGACACAGCGAGATACGTGCCATCCAGGACAACTACAATATGGGCTTCATCACTGAGAATGAACGCTACAACCAGGTCATCGACACATGGACCCATGTGAACAACGACCTTGCAAACGTACTTATGAAGGAGATGACCGAGGCCGACCAGGGCTTCAATGCCGTCTTCATGATGCTCGACTCCGGAGCCCGCGGTTCAAAGGACCAGATCAAGCAGCTCTCCGGTATGCGTGGACTTATGGCCAAGCCTATGAAGGCAGGAGCCGAAGGACACCAGATCATCGAGAACCCGATTATCTCCAACTTCAAGGAAGGCATGTCGGTGCTCGAGTACTTCATCGCCTCGCACGGTGCCCGTAAGGGTCTTGCCGACACCGCCATGAAGACTGCCGACGCAGGTTATCTTACCCGCCGCCTTGTCGATGTGTCCCATGATGTCATCATTTCCGAAGAGGACTGCGGAACGCTCCGCGGACTTGTATGCACTGCCCTGAAGAACGGCGACGAGGTGATTTCAAGTCTTGAAGAGCGCATCCTCGGCCGTGTTTCCGTGCACGACATCATACATCCCACCACCGGCGAACTCATCGTCGCTGCCGGGGAGGAAATCACAGAACCCAAGGCCAGGGCCATTGAGGAGTCGCCCATCGAGAGCGTCGAGATCCGTTCGGTGCTCACCTGCGAGAGCAAGAAGGGTGTCTGCATGAAGTGTTACGGCCGCAACCTCGCCACACAGCGCATGGTTCAGCTCGGCGAGGCTGTCGGTGTCATCGCGGCACAGGCCATCGGTGAACCGGGTACACAGCTCACCCTCCGTACGTTCCACGCCGGTGGTGTGGCAGGCAACGCTGCCGCCAATGCCTCCATCAAGGCCAAGAGCGACTGCAAGCTCCACTTTGACGAGCTTCGTGTCGTGCCGTTCGTGGAGAACAACGGCGAGAAGGACGTGAAATGCCAGATGGTGGTGAGCCGCCTTTCCGAAGTCCAGTTCATCGACCCGCACACCGACATTGTCCTCGCTACGGTGAACGTGCCTTACGGTTCGTCGCTCTATTACAAGGAGGGCGACCGGGTGAAGACCGGCGACCTCATCGCCAAGTGGGACCCGTTCAATGCCGTTATCGTGACGGAATATGCCGGAACACTCCGCTTCAACGATGTTGTCGAAGGAGTCACATACCGCGCCGAGACCGACGAGACGACAGGACTTACCGAAATGATCATCACCGACTCGAAGGACAAGTCGAAGGTCCCCACCTGCGATGTGCTTGATGCAAAGGGCATGGTGGTGGGAACATACAACCTCCCGGTGGGCGGCCATGTCTCCTGTGAGGACGGGCAGACCGTCAAGACAGGTACGACACTCGTCAAGATCCCACGTGTGGCAAGCAACGCCGGCGACATCACCGGCGGTCTGCCCCGTGTCACTGAGCTGTTCGAGGCACGCAACCCGTCAAATCCCGCCGTCGTTTCCGAAATTGACGGTGAGGTGACAATGGGTAAGGTCAAGCGCGGCAACCGCGAGATTATCGTCACCAGCAAGACCGGCGACCAGAAGAAGTACCTTGTGAGCCTCTCCAAGCAGATACTCGTGCAGGAACACGATGCCGTCCGTGCAGGCACTCCGCTGTCGGCAGGCAGCATCACCCCGAGCGACATCCTCGCTATCAAGGGTCCCACCGCCGTGCAGGAATACATCGTCAATGAAGTGCAGGATGTTTATCGTCTGCAAGGCGTGAAGATCAACGACAAACACTTCGAGATTATCGTCCGCCAGATGATGCGCAAGGTGCAGATTGACGAGCCGGGCGACACGACATTCCTCGATCAGGAAATGGTGGACAAGCTCGACTTCGCCGAGGAGAACGACCGCATCTGGGGCAAGAAGTATGTCACCGATGCCGGCGACAGCGATGTCCTCAAGGTGGGTCAGATCGTTTCGGCACGCAAGCTGCGCGACGAGAACTCGAGCCTCAAACGCCGTGACCTCCGTCTCGTTCAGGTGCGCGACACCATCCCTGCAACATCCACACAGATACTTCAGGGCATCACCCGCGCCGCCTTGCAGACAAAGAGCTTCATCTCTGCCGCATCGTTCCAGGAGACGACAAAGGTGCTCAACGAGGCCGCTATCCGCGGAAAGGTGGATCAGCTTGAAGGCATGAAGGAGAACGTGATCACCGGTCACCTCATCCCTGCCGGAACAGGCCTGCGCCAGTGGGAAAAACTCATTGTGGGCTCGAAGGAAGACTACGACCGCATTCTGGCAAACCGCAAGAATGTGCTCGACCTTTCCAACAAGGAAGAGAATAAGGACGAATGACTGTCGTCCCGGTAAGGACATGAAAACACCGGCGGCAGCATCCATTGCTTTCGCGGTGCAGCAAATGAGGGTGTGTCAAAAAGGCACATCCTCATTTTGTTATTGCTGTCCGGTAAAGTGGAGTTGTTGTCGTCTTGTGGCTAAATTTGCAAGAAGCAGGAGGTCGGGCGGGACGCCCGACAACACGGGGAGAGAGGGCTTTTGTTGCGTTCTTGCTTGCGAGTCTTTCGCTTGATGTTGTCGGGCGGGACGCCCGACCTCCTTGAATATGTACGTTTGTTAGATTTTATTGTTAATTTAAATGAAATTTTCTTGTACAAATGCCAATCGTATTAAGTTTTTATATAACTTTGTGCAAAAGTAGTTGCCGGAGCACGGTGCATTGGAAGGATATGCCCGGGTTTCGCAACCGGAACCTAATAAAAACAGCCTGACGGCGACTTAAGCATTCCGAAAACAATTGAAAGTCCGCTCAGTCTTGATGATATAAAAAGATGTGGGCAGGAACCGCTTCCTTATCCGTGTAATACTTTCGGGCAATTGCCGTACAGATGATTGTGCCGCCAAACCCGAAAAGCTGATAACAGTCAAATCCAATAACCAAAATTAATCGTAAAATGAAACAGTCTGCAAAAAAACATTTTGTGCTTACAGCAGGTCTTGCCCTTTGCTCTTTGGGTGCATCGGCGCAGGAAATGCGTGATGGCTATGTAGATTTTGGCTCCAATACAGGCAGCCAGGAGTTCCACACTTTACTTAACAACTGGACCCCGGGTTCCAAGATCTCCGATGATGACAACTTCTTCATCTCCCGTGTCAAACCGCACACCCGTTTCCGCAACGCCGCCACACAGGTGCGCACGGACATCACCGCCGACAATGACAAGAAGCTCGTGGCATGGGTGCCGGTGAACAACCCCACCTACAATGCACTGCCCGACGGCGTGTTCGACTCTGAGGTGTTCTCCATGTGGAGCTACATCACCCATTGGGGCGACTGGACAGCTCCTGTCGGACGCATCCCCGCCGCATTCCTTGATGTGGCACACAAGAACGGCGTGCCCGTGTCGGGCGTGGCAAGTATCCCGTATGGAAGCCTTTCGACGGAATACAACACCATGCTCACCGGTTTGGGAAACACTGATGTCGATAAGGCAGCTCAGTTCTTCCGCTATTACGGTATCGACGGTTTGGGCTACAACTCCGAGTTCTCTGGCAACACCTCAATGCTGACAAAGCTCCGCACCTTCCACATCAACCTCAACAAGAAGATGAAGGAGACCAACCCGTTGTTCGAGAATTTCTGGTATGACGGCACCAACGACTACGGCCAGATCACTTTCGACCGCGGTCTTGCAGGACATAATGCCAAGACTTTCGGCGATGCCGACAACATTTGCTACTCTCTGTTCCTCAACTACAACTGGAACAGCTCCACACTTCTTTCCAATTCCGTGACAAAGGCAAAGGACTTGAACCGCAGCCCGCTCGACCTCTACGCAGGTGTCAATATGCAGGGCGGCCAGCCTAAGTACAACTCATGGACATTGCTCAAGAACTATCCCATTTCAATAGGCCTCTGGGGCGCACACAGCTACAACATGTTCTGGGAAAGCCGCGGCGAGCTCGGCTCCGACCCTGCCGTTAAGCAGAACGCCTACATGCTGCGTACTGAACGCTATTTCGGCGGCGGTTCGCGCAACCCCGTCACCACTCCCGAGGTGGCAGACAAGCAGGCTTACAACGCCTACAACTACACATGGCACGGTATGGCTGCGTTTATGACCGCACGCAGTGCCATGTCGTGGGATCTCTCGGAAGAACCGCTCGTGACTTACTTCAACCTCGGTAACGGACAGTTCTTCAACCTGAACGGCGTGCGCCAGCACGACAAGTCGTGGTACAACATAGGCGTGCAGGACTATCTGCCCACATGGCGCTGGTGGTTCGCATCGAAGCTGCTCGGACGCACTGCCGCCGATGTGCCCGCAACGGGGCTTGACGCCAACTTCACATGGGACGACGCCTACTTCGGCGGCTCCACCGTCCGCATCTCCGGCAGCACTGCCGACGAATACCTGCACCTCTTCAAGACACAGTATTCGTTGAAGAAGGGCGATGTCATCACATTCAAGTACAAGCTCGCAAGCGGCCGCACCGATCTCGACCTCGTGCTCTCAGCTGTGGGCAGCGAAGACACAGGCAACTCTTACAACCTCTGCGAGGTGTCCCAGATTTCTGACGATGAGGAATGGGTGACACGCACGTTCACCGTGGGCACCGACTTCGACGGCAAGGACCTTGCTCTCGTGGCACTGCATTTCAAGAACGCACAGAACCTTGACCTCCTGCTCGGCGAGTTCTCCATCGTCCGCGGCACATACGCCACACCTGCCGCACCCCAGCTCGTGTCCGCCAAGCTGCTCTACAACAGCAAGGACGGTATGGACGGAAAGATTGTCTTCAACATGGCAAACAGCAAGGCGGCAGGCGAACCCTGCTACAACATTGATGTGAACGCATCCGAATTCCGCCTCTACGCACAGCAGGAAGGACAGGAGCCGGTGCTCATGTCCACCACGACATCATGGGCAGGCCTTTATTTCTCCATTCCTGTTGTAGGAAACGTAAACTCAAAGGTACGTCTCGGCGTGTCAGCCGTGTCGCTCGACAGAAAGACCGAGTCTGCAATAACATGGAGCGACTACCTGTCGCCCACCACCTATACATATAGCGACGACATAGAGCTCTCCAAGCCTTCAATCAAGCCGGGCGAATCGTTCTCTATCGGTTATGTCGATGGCGAGCACCCTGAGGGCACATTCTCCATCTACAACGAGGCAGGCACACAGGTGTTCTCGGCTACCGGCAAGACGGTGGAAGTGACAAACGGCCTCACGGAAGTTGGCAGCTACACACTGAAAGTGAACGGAACCGTTTACAATACTAACGGAACTTCCTCCACAAAGGAGCGCGAATACTTCGCATACATCCAGATTACCGACAACCGCGTGGGCGCAGTGCCTGAGATTTACACTCTCACGGCCAACGGCAAGACCGAAGACGTGACTGTCGATGTGAACGAAAACGTGCAGATGGCATACACAGGACGCAACGCCGACGGTGTGGCTTCGCAGGGTATTGACCTCAAGGAGAAGCGTTTCGGCGCAAAATGTAGTGCCCTCGGCGTGGTTGGCGCCAAGTCGTTCTCAGTGACATTCTGGCTGAAGCTCAACAAACTTGCATCCGGCGAAACCCAGCTTCTGAGCGTTGCCAACAAGCAGGACTCTTGGCCAAAGACCGACTGGGGTTGGATCTGGTCGAACATCCAGGATGACGGAAGCATCGGCTCGTTCACATTCCGCGGTACCGACGCTACAAGCAACAAGGAGCTCCGCTATAAGTTCGCCAACACCAAGCTCCCGATAGGTGCATGGGCTCACATCGCATACGTGTTCGACTACAACTCTTCCGGCAACCTCCACTGCGACTTCTATGTCAATGGCGTGAAGCAGACCGTGACCAATTGGAACCGTTCGACATCGGGCGACACCTATACATCAGGTGACCCGGGCTATCAGAGCGATGTATATGAAATCACTGAAAATCAGGTGCTCGCCATCGGCGGCGACGCTTTCGGACGCAGCGGTATCGACGGTGCCATCGACAACGTGATGGTTTGGGACGGTGCAATCACTGCCGACCAAGTGAAGACGGCAATGGGTGACATCAATCCCAACAGCCTCCCGTCCAATGTCAAGACATTCTGGAGCTTCGAGGAGAAGGCCGGTGACGAAAACATGTTCCCGGCTGTCGGCTCACTCGCAGGTGTTGAAGCCGGCATACATGAGTATGAAACGGGCGAGAACGAAGGACAGGGCAACATAGTATGGCGTGCCCCGCAATACACATCAGGCTGCCCGTTCCTCGCAGACAACGCTTACAAGGTGGAGACTCTCCCGACATGGAAGGCCAACCACGGCTTCATCAGCGACGCCAAGGGCAACGGCTCGGCAGGTTCGGCAAACGTTTCTTACGCCAAGGGCGGTGAATACACCGTGACTCTGAAACTTGCCAACTCCCTCGGCTCTGCCCAGCAGACATTCTCCGTAATCAAGGTTTCGGCCGCGGGCATCGGTACTGCCGAGGCATCGGAAGTGAAGACCTACACCGTGGGCGAGAATGCAGTGGTGGAATTTGCCGAGGCAGGCAACTATGAAGTGAGCGTTTACACGACAGCAGGCGTGGCTCAGGCCCGCAAGGCTGCCCAACTCAATGCCGGAAACGTGATGAACATACACCTTGCCAACGCAGGCATCTATGTTCTCACGGTGAAGAAGGACGGCAAAGTTGTCCGCACGGTGAAACTCGTAAGGAAGTAACAAAAAGTGATAATCCAATAAACGACAATGCGACAGGCAACGTCAGTGGTTTCGTTCCGGCGGAACGCTGTGCGGTGCCTGCCGTATTCTGATGTAAAGGCCCGGCGATGGAAGTCCTGAGGCACACGCCCCGTCCGCTTCCTGTCCCGGATACCGATACCAAAGCAAACTGATACAAACTTTAATTATATGAAAAAAAACTCAAACGAAAAGGGATCGCTGCTTATCAAGACAGCCTTTGCCGTAATGGCGGCAGGCTTGCCCATGCAGTATGCGGCAGCAAGTAGCAATCCTGCTCCAAATGCTTTGACCCAACAACAGGGCTTTACCGTGCACGGTACCGTTACCGACGGTACAGGCGAACCGCTCATCGGCGTCAGCGTGGTTGTAAAGAATGCCAAGGGTCTCGGCGTGGTTACTGACATCGACGGTAACTACAAGATTAGTATAAACGACAAGAATGCTGTTCTCGTGTTCTCCTACATCGGCTACACTCCGCAGGAAGTGGCTGTGGGCGGACGCTCTTCGCTCAACGTGGTGATGAGGGACGAGAGCAGCGTGCTTAAGGAAGTGGTGGTGACGGCCATGGGTATCAAGCGTAAGGAGTCGTCACTGACCTACGCCACACAGCAGGTGAAGGCTTCCGACCTTAACCGTGTGCAGGATCCCAACGTGGCCAATTCACTCGAAGGCAAGGTGTCCGGCGTGACAATCACCCCGAGTGCCGGTGGCGCCGGTGGCGCTTCCAAGATCATTCTCCGCGGTAACAAGTCCATCCTCGGCTCTTCCACTCCTCTCATCGTTGTCGATGGTGTACCTATGAGCAACAGCACACGCGGCCAGATCACCGACGCTGCAAGCATCGGTTACAACGGCCAGTCGGAGGGAAGCGACCCGCTTTCCATGATCAACCCCGACGACATCGAGTCGATCAACGTGCTTAAGGGTGCCAACGCTGCCGCCCTCTACGGTTCGGTGGCTGCCAACGGTGTGCTCATGATCACTACGAAGAAGGGCCGTGAGGGACGCCTGTCGGTGAATGTTTCGTCCAATGTGACGTTCGACAGCCCGCTCACCACTCCGAAGATACAGAACATCTACGGTGCTGCCCTCAACGACGCTGCGCACACTATGGACAACTACAGCTGGGGCGACCGCGTGGATTCACGCTCGAGCGACCAGCTCCTCTTTAACGTGCCCATGTCAGAAGAGTCCAACTACGCAGGACAGACAAACACCGTTCACTTGCGCAATGTGGCGAAGAACGACCTCGACGACTTCTACCGCACCGGCGTCACCACAAACAACTCGGTGGCACTCTCCGGCGGTACCGACAAGATGGACACTTACTTCTCTTACGGTAACTCGCACTCCAAGGGTATGCTCGAGCGCAACTCTTACAACCGCCACACATTCTCGTTCCGTCAGAACTTCAAGTTCTACGACCGTCTGACCGTCAATGTGTCGATGAACTACATCCAGGCCAAGACAAAGAACCGTCCCGGCGGAGGTACTGCGCTCAACCCCATCTACCACATGTACACCATGCCGCGCAACGTGGATATCGATTACTATCGCAACAACTACGCTGTTCAGGGCAACTGGATAAGCAACAACAACAAGATTTATAAAAAGCAGCAGGGTGGCTACACTTGGGTGAACGAGAAGGTTGGTCTCTCGGGCATCCGTCAGGAGTGGGCCATGCAGGAAAGCCAGCAGAACAACCCGTACTGGTTGCTCAAACAGAACAACAGCGTGACCAAGGACGACCGCTTCTTCGGCAACATCACTGCCAACCTCGACATCTACGACGGACTGAGCTTCCAGGCTCGTCTCGGTCTCGACTACACAAAGACCGAGAGCGAATCGAAGCGTTATGCCACTACATGGTTGCCCGCCGGTATGGAAGACCGCGGCCACTACTGGTGGAGCTACGGCCGTACAACGGAGATCTACACCGACTACATGCTCAACTACAACAAGACATTCGGCGACTGGGATGTGTCCGCAACGGCAGGCTGGGTAGGCCACACCACAAAGGGCACTACCAACTCCGTGGATGCCAGCGCAACGTATGTTGATCCGTCGGGACAGATGATATCCACCGAAGTAAACTGGTTCTCACCCTCTGCCGGCAGCAACGGCAACGGCCTGAGCACTTCGTCCAACTGGGACAAGGGTGCAGTCTTCACGGCACAGGTGGGCTGGAAGGAAAAGATCTATGTCGATGGTTCTTATCGTCAGGACTGGTACCGTGCCTTCCGTCAGTTCAAGGACAAGGGCACTCCCGAGAGCTATGGCTACTTCGGCTTCGGTGCCAACGCCATCATAAGCTCTTTGGTCAAGTTGCCCGAGTGGTTCAGCTACATGAAATACCGTGCCTCTTACTCTGAGGTGGGTAACTCTCTGCCCAACATCGTGTATGCACAGGCTTCGAAGAACTACCGCACAGGTGCCATCACCGTGCCGCAGTGGTCTGACTTCAGCGACCCGCGCCCCGAGAAGACAGCTTCGTTCGAGACCGGTGTCGAGATGTTGTTCCTCAACAACTGCCTGAGCTTGGACCTCACATATTATAACTCTACAATGTCAAACCTCTACCTTGTAGGCTCCAACGCCAAGGGCAAGAGCATCCCGATGAACTCAGGTAAGATACGCAACCAGGGTATCGAGGCCACCGTGGGCTACGACTTCAAGTTCGGCCGCGACCTCCGTTGGAAGACATCGTACAACATCTCTTACAACAACAACAAGATTCTGCGTACCGCTTACGACCCCGAGACAGGCAAGGAGAACACCATCGCCACCGATTTCGGCGGCGTGCGCGTGCTCTATAAGGAAGGCGGCTCCATCGGCGACATGTATGTTACCGAGCTCCGCCGCTACACCGCAGAGGATCCCGAGGTGATTGCCGGAACCTATAAGGAAGGCTGGTACAAGCTCACATCCGACGGCGGCGTGCAGGCCAACACGGAATCGGACAAGAAGTACAGCAAATATGTAGGCAACATGAATGCCAACTGGCAGATGGGTTGGAGCAACACCTTCTCATACAAGGACTTCTCGCTCTCGTTCCTCATCAACGGACGTATCGGCGGCAAGGTGCTCTCCCTCACAGAAAGCTACCTCGACGCACGCGGTCTTTCGCAGCGCAGTGCCGACGCACGCCTCGCGGCTGAGGCCAACAACATCGTGGCAACAGAGTACGGCAACAAGCCCGGCATGATGCTCGACGACGGCAGCGGACGCATCGTTCCCATCGAGGCCTACTACAAGAGCATCGGCGGCACTTCGCCCAATGCTGTGGACAACTACCTTTACAGCGGAACGAACTTCCGTCTGCGCGAGCTCTCGTTAGGCTACACCTTCCGCGACCTCTTCGGCGCAAACAAGAACCTTACACTCTCGTTCATCGGACGCAACCTCTTCTTCTTCTACAAGGATGCCCCGACAGACCCGGATGTATCGCTCTCCACTTCCACCGGACTCGGCGCTTACGAGATTTTCAACATGCCTTCGTCACGTTCGTTCGGATTCTCTCTGAATGTAAACTTCTAAACCCAACCAACATCAATTAAGGATAAATATGAAAAAGACAAAAATATTATTCTTTGCGGCACTGGCTTTCTCTGCGGTAGGATTGCAGTCGTGTCTTGACTACGACACGCCGTCCGACGAGTTCCAGAAGAACCAGTTTGTTGTGAAACCCGCTACCGTCAAGGGTCAAGCCGACAAGATTACCTACCTGAAAGAGATTACGAAGGAAGGCTTCAACGAAGCTTACTCCGATCTCGAGAATGGAGGTTACTTCGGCCAAGGCGTTTCTGCCATCTACTCCATGCGTGGCGGCAAGAACGGCGAAATGCCGGGCGAGCACGCCTACCAGCGTCAGTTCACCCTCGGCCCCGACAACTATGCACAGTTCTCCATGGTGCCCCACTCCGACTTCATGTACGGAACCCTCTCTTACTGCTATTCAGTGAGCAAGGAGTTCAACGGTGGCCCTGTGGGACAGTTCACACAGATGCAGAACTACATCACGCCGGCTCTCAACAACGGCCAGCTCGACTCCATTCCCGAGGTCAAGGCTCTCTACCTGCTGTTGTTCGACTATTCTGCCATCGAGGCTGCCGACCTCTCGGGTCCCGTGCCTTACAACGACTACAAGGCCAACATCGAGTCGTCGCCGTTCACCTACAACGACCTGCGCACCATCTATTACAGCGTGGAGGAGCACATCGACACCATTGTGAACTGCCTGAAGAATTTCGACAAGGAAGGTGCGCGTCCCGACTGGTACCGTTCAAAGGTTCACGAGTTCTTCTACAGCTATCTGCCGCTGGCAAACTGGAAGTACGACGAGTCTGAGACGATGGAGCAGTGGTGGCGTTTCGCCAACTCCCTCAAGCTCCGCATGGCCATCCACCTCACCAAGGTTGAGCCGGAGACGGCCAAGAAGTGGGCAGAGGAAGCCGTGGCAAGCGGCGTCATCGAGAACACCGACCAGGAAGTGGGACTCTTCACTTTCGGCGTGGGCTTCCAGCATCCGCTCATCAACATCATCACATGGAACGACACCAAGCTCAGCGCGTCGTTCGAGAGTCTCCTTATGAGCCTCGACCATCCCTACACCAAATACCTGTTCAGCAAGAACTCCGACCCGATTGCCAATGTGGGCAAGGTGGCAGGTTCGTCAGCTCCTGACGTGACTCCGGCAGGCGACCGTATCATCGGCATGCGCGAGGGCGTTACCCCGGGCATCGGACAGCAGGTGGGCTCCAACTCTTACAATGCGTTCAGTGCCCCTTCAAAGACAGTGCTCGACGGCAACTTCCCGCCGCTCTACCTTATGAAGCTCTCCGAGGTTTGTTTCCTCCGTGCCGAGGGCGCGCTCCGCGGCTGGAACATGGGCGGAACAGCCCAGCACTTCTACGAGGAGGGTATCCGCTATGCAGGCCTTGAAGACCGCGGCACTCACTCCTACGACGATTATGCAAAGCTCGTGGACGACTACATGCAGCGTGAAACTCCGGTTGATTACACCTACGTTGATCCCACCGGCAACACGCCCGACGTGCCGAGCGTAACGAAGATCGGTGTGAAGTGGAACGAGGCTCTCGACAATGAGACAAAGCTTGAGATGATCATCACACAGAAATACATCGCATCCTATCCTTACAGCTTCGAGCCTTGGGTGGACATGCGCCGTACAGGCTATCCGAAGCTCTTCCCCGTGGTCAATCCGCAGAACGGTGACGGCAGCCTCTCCGATGGCGACATCATCCGCCGCATACCTTGGGCAGCGGAAGATCCTTCCACCATCTCCGACCTCAACGAGTCGGGTATTCCCAACCTCGGCGGTCCTGATGTTCAGGCAACACGCCTCTGGTGGGACACTGAAGCAGACAACTTCTGATTTGACTAACGAAAGCGGCGCGCCAAATGGTGCGCCGCTTTTTTTAGGAGACAGTGTGTCTGCCCCTTAATTCCCCATCCAACTGCAATTCCATAAAATTTGTAAAAAATCAAAGATTTAATCTGTTTTATTTGTGCGACATCTTTTTATAACTTATCTTTGCAAATATGATTTGCGGGCGGCATGAAAGCCAACATTCATGTTGCTGCCGACGCATTGGAATGTATTATTTTTTTCAATAATTATACTGTTAAACCCAAAAACCTGATTTGATGAAGAAAAATTTACTTTTCTCCTCGCTTGCCTTGGCTTCATTGCTGGCAGGCGCGCCGAGTGTTCAGATTTTTGCTGCCGACGACACCACAGCTGACGCTTATGACTTCAGCGGTTTCGACGAGACAAAAATTCTCAACCTCTTCGTTACGGCGGCTGAGGACGGCCGCAAGTATCCCACCGACGCCGAATGGGCTGCCGCCGGCATCCAGAAGGCCGACCTTGCACTGTTCCGTTCGCACGTTCGCTGCAAGTCCATCCTCGACCGTTCGACACGCCTCGTGCAGGACACCTACCAGAACCGCGACCTGTGGATGAACCTCCCCATGTGCAACGGCAAGGGTCCTGAAATAGGGCAGCCTACAAAGTACTTCGACAGCGACGTGTTCTCCGTATGGAACTACACACGCCTCTTCGGCTCGTGGAACCACGGCCTGTTCCAGACACCGTCTGCATGGACCGACGCCGCACACCGCAACGGTACTGACATGTACAGCGGCATCAAGTTCTTCGACACCACCGGCAACCCCGGCGGCGTGAGCAGCACGGCATGGCGCACACTCATCTCCACCAAGAACAGCGACGGCTCTTACAAGTATGTCGATCCCATCATCAACTGCCTCATGTACTTCGGCGTCGATGGCATCAACTTCAACTGGGAGGACACCGGCTACAACACCGCTGATGTCATTGCATTCCACAAGGCTCTCTACAAGAAGGCAGCCGAGTACGGCTTCAACAACTTCCACATGGGTCTCTACACCTCGCAGGCAGGCCTCACCACAGGCAACGTGAACGCGCTGTACGGCAACGAAGAGGGACGCACCTGCGACTTCTTCGCCAACTATTCCGGCGGCGACTTCGCTTGGAACCGTATGGACAATACCGCTAAGACGGCCATCAAAGCCACCGGTTCCACCGACGGCGTGTATCAAGGCGTGTGGATCGTGACCATGGACCGCTCATGGAGCAAGCTCAACAACACCGAAGATGCCAAGAAGGTGAGCCTCTGTCTTTGGGGTGAGCACGCACAGAGCCGCTTCTGGAGCTACAACTACGGCGACGACACCTACGACCGCCAGAGCAACTACCAGTATCTGCTCGAGCGCGCAGTGTCAGGCGGCAACCGCAACCCGCTCGACCGTCCCGCAGTCAGCGACACCGGCAACAACTACACTCTTGAAGGAACGAAGAAACCCCTCAGCACCTTCGCCGGACTCGCCACATGGATTCCCGAGCGCACAAGCATCACAGGCAACCTGCCTTTCGCCACAGGCTTCAACCTCGGCAACGGCGAACGCTACGCATACAAGGGCAAGAAGACTGCCGGCGCATGGTACAACATGTCGGCACAGGACATCGTCCCCACCTACCGCTGGCTCGTGGTGCAGCCCGGCACAAAGACCGTGAGCACCGACATCGACGTGAAGTTCGCACACGAGGACCAATATACCGGCGGTTCATGTCTCCAGCTTCAGGGCAAGGCAACATCTGCCGGAACCGACATCGTGCTCTACAAGACCGAGCTCAACGTGAGTGCAGCCAACCCGTATGTCAAGGTGGCAGTGAAGAACGGCAAGGAAGGCACCAATCCCTCGTCTCTCTATGTCATCGTGGAGAAGGCTGACGGCACTTGGGCTGAGACTCCCGTGGGCGACCTCAGCGGCGCGACATGGCAGGAAAAGAAGATTGCCCTCAACGGCGTGGCACAGAGCGATGTCATCAAGCACATCGGTCTCCGCGTGAAAGGCAATGACGACGCTTACAAACTCTATGTAGGAAAGCTCGAGCTTAACGACGACATAAAGGCCAATCCCGCCCTCGTGAAGGATCTTGTCGTGGAAGTGAAGGAAGAGACAAAGACTTCGTTCTCGCTCCGCCTCAACTGGAATGTGGAAGCCACCGGCGGCGAGCGTGCCGCATGGGACTTCGTGTTTAACGACGAGGCCAACATCGACCACTTCGAAATCCTCTACAAGAACGGCGCAGACGGACGCGTTTCCGAAATCGGACGTACCGCTTCATGGGGCACTTACATCCCTGACATCCTCTTCGAGGACGCCAACGACGACCCGTACATCGGCGTACGTTCGGTGTCCACCGACCTCAAGACATACTCTCCCACAGAGTGGGTGCATGTGACACGCGGCGACCAGGCGTCGCTCCCCGTGCGCGAGGACAACTCCTACGGTATCAGCCAGATGAACCCCAACTGCGACGGTGCTGACATCGCACGCGAGCAACGCTATGTCACCGACGTTACGACAACGGGTGCCGACCAGGACCTCGACTACCACACCGACCACCCCGTGCTTGACGGCACACAGTACGACAACCAGACCGCATTGGTTCTCAAGGTGCGTCAGGGACAGACCGTTACACTTAAGCTCAAGTGCTACGACACATCCAGCCTGAGCAAGACCGACGGCTTGCGCTACTGCTTCGCCGGCGGATGGATCGACCTCAACGGCGACCATACGTTCAACCCTGCCGACATCAAAGAAGATCCGACGAACGGCGAACGCCTCTTCTTCCTCGGAACAGCAATGGCAGCTACTCCTTCGTTCGAGACTGAAGGCATTTCCTGCACATTCCAGATACCCGAGGATGCCGTTACAGGCAAGAGCCGCCTGCGCATCGTGTTCTCCGATGCTTGGTTCAAGGGCGACTTCCTCCCGACAGGTCTCCACAACAAGGGCTTCTCCATGGACTTCGGCGTGGAAATCACAGGTACAAATCCTGAGCGTCAGGGTCCGGTTGATATTCACGACCAGGGTGTGGCTGACGAGCCGGAAGAGCTCGACGGCAACCTTACAGCCATCAGCACCACCAAGGGTTGCATCTCCAAGGTGGAGGTGGCCGACGGCGCGCTCAACTTCCAGAATGTGGACAAGGCTTGGGTGTATGACGCCAACGGCGCATTCGTGCAGTATCTCGTTGCTCCCACCGCTTTGCGCACCAACGCTCTCGCAAATGGCGTGTATCTCGTGAAGATGCAGCAAGGCAGCGTAATCCGCTCACAGAAGGTGGTGGTTAAGTAATACAAACCGCCCATCCTTTACAAATAAACTTTAAGGCCGGGTCTTTTCCTGCACAGGCAGGGGAAGACCCGCTTTTCTTTAGGAAGTCGGGCGTCCAGCAGGAGGTCGGGCGTCTCGCCCGACAACATCAAGCAAACGCATGGATGGAAAGCTCAAATACATTTCCGCTTGTTGTTGTCGGGCGGGGACGCCCGACCTCCTTTATACAGCTTCGTTAAAAAAGCGGAGGAAGGGCGGCTTTCTCGGAAAATATTAGTAAGTTTGTAGGACACAAATATAAAATGCTATGGCAAAAGTATATGAATTTCTTGCCGACGGCTTCGAGGACATCGAGGCTCTCGGTCCGGTGGATATCCTGCGCCGCGGAGGCGTGGAAGTGCAGACGGTCAGCATTGGCGGAACGCTCGCGGTGACCTCGGCGCACGGCGTGGAGGTGAAGGCCGACATCCTTTTCAGCAATGCCGACCTCAGCGATGCCGACCTCTTGCTCATCCCCGGCGGCATGCCCGGGGCGCGGAACATCGACGGACATGAGGGCGTGCGCCGTGCACTCCTTGCCCATAATGCCGCCGGACGGAGCATAGGGGCCATCTGTGCAGGCCCGATGGTGCTGGGGCATCTCGGGCTTCTCGACGGCAAGTGTGCCACATGCTATCCCGGATTCGAAAAGGAACTGGCGGGTGCCGCCTACACTGCCGAGCCGTTCACCGTAGATGGCAACATCGTCACGGGCAAAGGGCCGGGTGCCACACTGGCCTACTCCTACGCCCTCCTCGCCATGCTCATGGGGGAGCAGGTGGCAAGGACGGTGAAGGAGGGCATGATGTATGAGTGACGCCTACTGAAAACCCGCAAAAAAGACCTTTCCGCATGGATATCCTCTCACAGGACATAATGTACCTGCCGGGCGTGGGGCCGCACCGCAAGCAACTGTTCAGCAAGCAGTTGGGCATCGAAACGTGGGGCGACCTGCTGGAATACTATCCCTACAAGTACATCGACAGGAGCCGCATCTACGCCATCAGCGAGATTACGGGCGACATGCCTTTCGTGCAGTTGCGCGGAAAGATACTCAGTTTCGAGGAGTTCCAGATGTCGGCACGCAAGAAACGCGTGGTGGCGCATTTCAGCGACGGGCGCAATGTCATCGACCTTGTGTGGTTCCAGGGAGCGCAGTATGTGTACAGGAACTACAAGGTGGGCGAGGAATACATCGTCTTCGGACGCCCCACGGCATACGGCGGACGCTACAATATTGCCCATCCCGACATGGAAAAGGCCGGCACCCTGCAGCTCTCCGACATGGGCATGCAGCCGTATTACATCACGCCGGAGGCCATGAAGAAGCAAAACTTCAACTCGCACGCCATCGGGAAAATTACAAAGACACTGCTCTCAAAGCTGAACGCTCCGCTCGCCGAGACGCTCCCGCCGTTCATCACGGAGCGTCTGCACCTCGTGTCGCGCGACACCGCCATGCGCGACATACACTATCCCAAGACGACACACGACATGCAGAAGGCACGCGAACGCCTCAAGTTCGAGGAGCTCTTCTATGTGCAGCTCAATATCCTGCGCTATGCCAGCGAGCACCGGCGCAAGTATCGCGGCTACATTTTCAGCCGCGTGGGCGACACCTTCAACACCTTTTACCGGCAGAACCTGCCCTTCCCCCTCACGGCGGCACAGAAGCGTGTGATGCACGATATAAACAACGACATGCGGTCGGGGCGGCAGATGAACCGTCTGTTGCAGGGCGATGTGGGTTCGGGCAAGACGCTTGTAGCCCTCATGTCCATGCTCATTGCCTTGGGCAACGGCTTTCAGGCGTGCATCATGGCTCCTACGGAGATCCTTGCCGAGCAGCACCTTGCCACGATAAAGGAACTTCTGAAAGGCATGCCCGTGCGTGTGGAACTGCTCACGGGCATGGTGAAGGGAAAGAAGCGCAGTGAAGTGCTCGGCGGCCTCATTGCAGGGACGGTCGATATACTTGTGGGCACGCACGCCGTGGTGGAGGAAACGGTGCAGTTCGCACGCCTCGGCCTTGCCGTTATCGACGAGCAGCACCGCTTCGGCGTGGCACAGCGTGCCAAGCTCTGGGCCAAGGGCGGCAACCCGCCGCACATACTCGTGATGACGGCGACACCCATTCCGCGCACGCTGGCAATGACAATCTACGGCGACCTTGACGTGAGCGTCATCGACGAACTGCCTCCGGGGCGCAAACCCGTGCATACAATACACAAGTACGACAACCAACTCACGAGCCTCTACCAAGGCATACGCCAACAGATAAACGAGGGGCGGCAGGTATATATAGTGTTCCCGCTGATCAGCGAAAGCGAGAAAATGGATCTGAAGAACCTCGAGGACGGCTTTGAAACCCTTGTGCAGGCGTTTCCGGAATACCGTCTCAGCAAGGTGCACGGCAAGATGAAGCCGAAGGAGAAAGACGCCGAGATGCAGAAGTTCGTAAGCGGCGAGACGCAAATTCTCGTGGCGACGACAGTGATAGAGGTGGGCGTGAACGTGCCTAACGCCTCAGTAATGGTGATACTCGACGCACAACGCTTCGGACTTTCACAGCTGCATCAGTTGCGCGGACGTGTGGGGCGCGGTGCCGACCAGAGCTACTGCATCCTCGTCACCACCTACAAGCTCACGGCGGAGACACGCAAACGCATCGACATCATGTGCGAGACGAACGACGGCTTCCGCATAGCCGAGGCCGACCTGAAACTCCGCGGCCCCGGCGACCTCGAAGGCACGCAGCAGAGCGGCATTGCCTTCGACCTGAAAATAGCCGACATCGCACGCGACGGACAACTCGTGCAACTCGCACGCGACGAGGCGCAGAAGATAATTGATGCCGACCCTGCATGCCAAAGTCCCGAATATGCAATGCTCTGGAAGCGTCTGCGCGAACTCAGGAAAACCAACATCAATTGGGCGGCAATAAGCTGATGCCGCCAGCGAAAACACTGTGTCACAATGCAGAATTGTGTTAAAACGGGAATAAAAACTGTTAATAAGGTAACATTTTCCGATAAAATCCTTATCTTTGCAAACATCATAAACGGGCGTTGAACGCTTTTTCCGTTCAACACCGCTTGCCTTTTGAAGGAACAATATGCTTGTTCCACTTGAAGAAGAACCTTGAAAAAATGAGTTTTAGAAAGACAATCAAGACATTGACAATATCTGTGCTGCTTGCTGTTGCGGCCACTCCTGTCATGGGGCAGGATCTGCTTGCGCGGCAGGCTCCCGTGGACAGGAAGATGAAGACAGTGGACACCATCATGCTGCGCAGCATCATCGTAAGGGAAGAAGCCGAATCTCCGGCAGGAGAGCTCTATGCCAACTGGGACAACAAGTATGCGCACCGCGCTTCCGAACTCCCGGAGAACTTCAAGATTGACCTCCGCCACTTCTGCATGCCCACGACAAGCCGTGTGATAACGAGCAACTTCGGCTCGAGGTGGGGACGCCAGCACAAGGGAATTGATGTGAAAGTCTATATCGGCGACACCATCCGCGCAGCCTTCTCGGGCAAGGTGCGCATCGTGAGATACGAGGGCGGCGGCTACGGCAAGTACATTGTGATACGCCACAACAACGGCCTTGAAACGATTTACGGACACCTCTCGAAACAACTGGTGAGCGAAAACCAGGAAGTGCGTGTGGGCGAAGCCATCGGTCTGGGCGGAAATACAGGACGTAGCACGGGGTCGCACCTGCATTTCGAGACCCGCCTGTGCGGCGTTGCACTCAATCCTGCACTCATGTTCGACTTCCGTGAGCAGGATGTGACGGGCGACCACTACGCCTTCAACCGTAATTCCTACGAAAGCGAATCGGCCACCGCCAACCGCCTGCGTGGCAAACCGCTCAGCAACATCGCCGCAACCGGCGACAGCAGCGGCGACTTCGGCGAGAACAACCGCACCACAAAGGGGCAGGACAAGGACATGCAGTACCACAAAGTGGCAAAGGGAGAGACGCTTGAGAAGATTGCCCGCCGCCGCGGCGTGACCATTGACGACATCTGCCGTCTCAACAACATAAAGAAGACAACACGTCTTCGCCCGGGACAGATATTGCGCTACTCATGATGCGCGGCACCCGGACGGTATCGGAGGGGAAATCTTTTCATAATATAATTTATAGTTTTTGCGCCGGAGCAGTGGCAACACGCTGCTCCGGCGTTTTTGTTTATCCTTCTTTTCTCTCTGCAAGGTAGCGGTAGGCATATACCTGCATGAACGGGTGAAGCAGTGCCCGGACAAGAGCCACGGGGTCTTTCTCGTAGGAATAGAACAGCGTGTGGCGGTAGCGCAGGTACATCCGCACGAGTCCCGCCTGCGCACGGAGACCGCAACTGCTCTCGTGGCGCAGCAGGCGCAGCCCGTCCTTGTATATGGCGTTGTCGGCGTTGATGTGCCGCAGGAAGTCGAGCCGCACGGCGAAGTGGCGTGCCATGAAAGGCTTTATGCGGCGGTAGTTGCGCAGTCCGTACATCACCATCCCCACGGCATTCCCCGCACGGCGTTCGCGCCTACTGTCGCGTCCCGTGAAAGTGGCAGCCCCGGCATAACGGCGCTGCCTCACCAACACCTCGTCGAGGAGCACTATACTGTCAAGGGCGGCGGCGACGGTGCTGAGGATGACGTCGTAAAGCGTGTGCGAATACATGGCGGGGCACTGCTTCTGTGTGGGCACTGCATCGAGAAGTGCGCGCCGGAACATCTGGCAATGCCCTGCCACGGAGGAGTAGAAAAGGCGGATGAGGTTGCACGAAGGGCGCCGCCGGTCGTATGGCAAGTCTGCGCCGCCGTCGGCGAAGGGCACGGAGCGGCATGCGCACATCATGCTGCCGCCGATGGCACGCATCTGGTGCTCAAGCTTTTCGGGCATCCAGATGTCGTCCTGGTCGCTTGTGGCTATGTAGTCGCCGCTTGCCTTGGCCATGGCACTGAAGAAATTGGCGTTTATTCCCATCCGTGCTGTGTTGCGGAAGATGCGGAACGCCACGCCGTCGGGGGCTTTGCGGGCATATTCCTCGAGCAGCTCCGGCGTGCCGTCGGTGGAGCAGTCGTCCTGCACCACAATCTCCATGGGGAGCAGAGTCTGCGCGAATATGGAGTCGAGTTGTTCGGCGAGATGCCGGCTCCTGCCGTTGCAGGTGCACATCACCACCGAAACTGTTTTGCTTTCTGCCATCCTTTCCTGTCGTAAGTATGCACAAAGGTAAGCTTTTTTTGTGCAAAACGCCTGTCGTTCTCGTGTTTTTTGTATAAATTTGCAACGCAGGCGGCAGCCCTGTCCATGCTCTGCCGTCCATGCAAAAAACAAGACACCATGCCAAAGTCACCCTACAAGACGGATGTTGCCGTACTGATACTTTTCTTCAACCGCCCCGACAACCTGCGCGCCGTGTTCTCGCAAGTGCGTCGGGCACGCCCGTCGCGCCTGTTCCTCTATCAGGACGGCCCCCGCGGCGAGCGCGACATGGAGGGCATCAACGCCTGTCGTGAGGTGGTGGCTGACATCGACTGGGAGTGCGAGGTGCACCGTATGTATCAGGAGCGCAACTACGGTTGCGACCCGTCGGAATACATTTCGCAGAAATGGGCGTTCTCCCTCGCCGACAAGTGTATCGTGCTCGAGGACGACGACGTGCCCTCGCTGTCGTTCTTCCCGTTCTGTAAGGAGCTGCTCGACCGTTACGAGCACGACGAGCGCATAGGCATGATTGCCGGGTTCAACAGTGAGGAGAGGGCAGGGGACACCGGCTCCGACTACTTCTTCACCTCCGTCTTCTCCATCTGGGGCTGGGCATCGTGGCGGAGGGTGATAGACAAGTGGGACAACACCTACGCTTTCCTCGACGACCCCGTCGCCCTGCGGCAGCTGAAAGGCGTCATGCGGCAGCGTAAGGTGTGGCGTGGGATGCTGGATGCCTGCCGCGACCACCGCCGCTCGCCCAAGGACTACTACGAAACCATATTCTGGAGCACGCTGGTGATGAACGGTTACCTTGCCATAATGCCCGCGCGCAACATGGTGAACAACCTTGGCGCGACGGCAGGCTCCACCCACTACACGGGCAGCCTTGCCACCATGCCACGCCGCCTGCGCCGCCTCTTCACCATGCGCCGCTACGATGTGGCGTTCCCGCTGCGCCATCCACACTATGTCATAGAGGATGTGGACTTCAAGAACCGGGTTTACCGTACCTACGCCTACGGCCATCCGCTCGTCAAGGCGTGCCGCTCGGTGGAGGAGCTTGCGCTCAACCTGCGCCACGGCAACTTCGCCATCATTGCCCGTGCCATTGCCAACAGGGTGCGCAAGACACTTGGCATGACGCGCCACCAATGACCGCCGCCCGCCGCCGTAATCTCCGGGAACTGACGGCGGAAGCGGAAAAATGCGTACCTTTGCAACGATGAAACATACAAACACCATACTCCTGCTCTGTATCGCGGCACTCCTTGCGGCGTGCATCGTGAGCATCTTGAAAGCACAACCATGAGCATAACGATACGAACCAACACCCGCACGCTCTCGTTCGCCGCACGCGACACGGAGCACGGCAACGGCATAATCTACGAGCCTTACTCCGTGAAACCCGGCATCAACATCGCCGCCAACCTCAGGCAGGCCTTCGCCGACAGTCCGCTGCTCGCCCTTGGCCACCGCCGCGCCACCGTCCTCATGGACACCCCCGTAATGCCCGTGCCCGCCGAGGAGTTCGACGAGACGGCAGCAGCACTGCTCTACCGTCAGGTGAACACTCTGCACAATGCCGACGGCGTGATGTGGAAGAACATCCCGGGGCTTAACGCAGTGGCGGTGTATGCCGTGAACAACGACTTGCAGACCGTCCTTGCCGATCATTTCGACGACATTGCCTACCTGCCGCTCATGCAACCCGTGTGGCGGCACTTCTTCGGCATGAGTCATGACGGGCTCCACCGCTGCCTGTTCTGCTACATGCACGACGGCCGTCTGGAGCTCACCGCCTTCCGCCGCGACCGCTTCTGCCTGAACACCGGCATTGGCGTGACCGACGCCGACGATGCCGCCTACTTCATCCTGAACGCATGGCAGCAGCTCGCCATGAGGCAGACGGCCGACATCCTCGTCGTGGCAGGCACCATGCCGGGGCGAGACCGCCTTGTGACGGAGCTGCACAAGTTCATCGGCGACATCAGGGAAGCCGACAACAGTGCCGCGCGCCGCTCCACCGCCACGCCCGACAGCACTGACATACCTTTCGACTTGCGGTTGCTTTTCAACTCTACACGATGAGGATAATAACAGGACAATACAAGGGGCGGCACTTCGACATCCCGCGCACATTCAAGGCAAGGCCCACAACCGACTTTGCCAAGGAGAACATCTTTAACGTGATAAACGGCTACATCGACCTCGACGGCGCCGCAGCCCTCGACCTCTTCGCCGGTACGGGAAGCATCTCGCTTGAAATGCTGTCGCGCGGCTGCACGCCGGTGACCAGCGTCGAGGCCGACCGCGGTCATGCCGCCTTCATACGGCAGTGCATGCAGAAGCTCGGCATCACGGACAATGTGCTCGTCCGCGGCGACGTGTTCCGCTTCATAAAGAGTTGCCGCTGCCGGTTCGACTTCATCTTTGCCGACCCTCCCTACGCCCTCGCCGAACTTCCGGCGATACCGTCCCTCGTCTTTGGGCACGGACTGCTGAAGCCCGGCGGCATCTTCGTCTTCGAGCATGGCAAGAAGAACGACTTTTCCTCCGAGCCGCATTTTGTGGAGCACCGAGCCTACGGCAGCGTGAACTTCTCCATATTCCGCAACACTGCGGCGGACGAAGCTCAAAACGAGACGACAACCACTTGATTTCCAGTAAATTATATGAGCATTAAAAACAAGCCTTGTTTGTAACGCAAAGAAGGCTTGTTTACACTCCAAAGAAGGCTTCTTTTGCTTGCAAAGAAGCCTTCTTTTCAAACCGGGTAAAACAAAACCGCGCGGAGACACAAAAAAGCCGCCGCCGATAACTGTAATGTCAGTGAAATTAAGTACATTTGCATGAACATTACAGTAACCGCAAACGACATCACACCGCATACAAAATGAAAAGGAACATAGCCGTGATTCTTGCTGGAGGCGTGGGCTCGCGCCTCGGCATGACAACGCCGAAACAGTTTTACAAGGTGGCAGGAAAGATGGTGGTGGAACACACCGTCGGGGAGTTTGAGCGCAACCGCCGCATCGACGAGATAGCCATCGTGTCGAACCCCATGCTCATAAGCGACTTCGAGGACATTGTGCTGCGCAACAAGTGGCGCAAGGTGAAGAAGATACTCAAGGGCGGAAAGGAACGCTACGACTCGTCGCTCTCGGCGATAAGGGCCTATGCCGACGAGGATGTGAACCTCATCTTCCACGATGCCGTGCGCCCCCTCGTGAGCCAGCGCATCATCGACGACGTTATCGACGCGCTCGCCATCCACAAGGCCATAGATGTGGCGATACCCTCGGCTGACACCATCGTTGAGGTGGAGGGCGACTATATAAGCCATATCCCCACGCGCTCGCGGCTGCGCCGCGGGCAGACACCGCAGGCGTTCAGCCGTGAGGTGATAGCCGGGGCATACGAACGTGCCCTTGCCGACCCCGCCTTCACCACCACCGACGACTGCGGCGTGGTGCTGCGCTATATGCCCGAAGTGCCCATGTTCGTCGTGAGGGGAGAGGAGAGCAACATGAAGCTCACCTACCGTGAGGACACCTACATGATGGACAAGCTCTTCCAGCTGAAGAACACCGAGCCATCCGTGGCGGCACTGCCTGACGGGGCGTTCCGCGGCAAGGTGGCGGTGGTGTTCGGCGGAAGCTACGGCATAGGCAGGGACATAATGGAGATGTTGCGCGGGCAGGGCGCAAAGGCCTTCTCTTTCTCACGCTCCACCACGCACACCGATGTGGGGCACCGCGGCGATGTGGCGCAGGCTCTCGCCCAAGTGTGCGCTGCCGAGGGGCACATCGACCATGTCGTCTGCACCGCAGGCATCCTCAACAAGGAACCGCTCGCAACGATGGACTACGCCACCATACAGCAGGCCGTGCAGACCAACTACATGGGTACGGTGAACGTGGCGCTTGAAGCCTACCCCTATCTGCGCGCTACCGGCGGCAAACTCGTCTTCTTCACATCGAGCAGCTACACCCGCGGGCGCGCATTCTACAGCATCTACTCGTCCACAAAGGCCGCCATCGTGAACTTCGTGCAGGCCGTGGCGCAGGAGTGGGACGGCGACGGCATAAAGATAAACTGCATAAACCCTGAGCGCACCAAGACACCCATGCGCCGCCAGAACTTCGGCATGGAGCCAGACGACACCCTCCTCATGCCCGAACGCGTGGCGGAAGCCACCCTGCGCACCCTCGCCTCCGACTGCACCGGACAGGTGATAGACGTGAGGCGGAAGTAACCCTCCATGTCCAACCCATACTCCGCAATGTCCTACCTCGAACAATTCAAACAGCTCCAGCTGCGCCGCGCACAGCTGAAACAGCTCGCCATCCTCGACGAGATACACCGCATCTGCCGCAAGCACGGCATCGCCTACTGGCTCGACGGAGGCACACTCCTCGGCGCCGTGCGCCACGGCGGCTTCATACCGTGGGACGATGACATCGACATAGCCATGCCCCTTGCCGACGCCCGCCGCTTCGCCGAGGTCGCCCCCGGGGAACTCCGTCGGGGGCTTGTGCTCCAGACACCCGAGACCGAGCCCACACGCGAACCCATAATGAAGGTGCGCGACCTCAATTCTTTCTGTGTCGAAGGCACGGAGGACTTCTCCCTGCCCTACAACAAGGGGCTCTTCGTCGATATATTTCCCTTCATCGAATATCCCGACGTGTCGGCAAAGTTCTGCAAGAGATACGGCAAAGGCATGTCGAAGTGCTACTCTATACTGCACCATTCGCACCGCTACTCGTGGCGCGCCACAGCCGAACTCTTCTATTTCGGCGCGCAATACGCCCTCTACACACTCTTGTGGAAGGCAACCTTCGCCCTCCGCCGCCACGACACCTACATCTCAAATATCCTCATAAACAACGGCTACGGCATCATGCACCGTCAGGATTCCGTCTTCCCGTTGGGCACAATAGAGTTCGAGGGCAGGCAGTTCGCCGCCCCGCACGATCCCGACGCTTACCTCACCGACCTCTACCGCGACTACATGCAGATGCCGCCCAAGGAGAAACAGAAAGTGCACTCCGTGTTCCTGCTGCCCGAACTGATAGGGGAGGAGCAGTAGTTAAATATCTAAAAAAATCTTGTCCCGTTTGCCCGAATGGCAAAAAATGAGTATCTTTGAGCCATCTCTTGCTCCTATTGCATTCAACAACTTGAAGACAGCTTAATACGTATATAGAATTTTTCTTTTAAAACTTAAACCAAAATCCAAATGAAACAGAGATTTACTCTTCTTGCTGCCGCACTGCTTGGCTGTATGGTGGCAACGGCACAGCGAACCCCTGAACACAATTACGACTTTGACACGAGTACGAATTGGGATCAGCTCGCCGACTTCTTCGATGCTTGGGAAGTGGGAACACCGCCCAACGGCATCTCGAAGATGGACGACCAGTTCTTCATCTCACGCCAGCGTCCGTTGGCGCGCATCACCGACGGCGACTATCAGGTGCAGGCAGGCGTGCCCGCAGGGCGCAAGATGCTCTTGTGGACACCGCTCGACGACCCCACAAGCACATGGAAGTCGCTCCCGCGCTATTGCTTCGAGGGCGACAACTTCTCAATGTGGCAGTACATCAACTGCCACGGCAACTGGACAGCACCGTGGATGCGTGTGACCGCAGGCCTCACCGATGCAGCCGCCAGAAACGGTGTCACCGTGGGTAGCGTGATGTCCGTTCCATGGGCTGCTTCCGTAACGCTCACAGGCACCGACAGCTATTCAAGGCGTTTCGCAAAGCTCAGCGAAAAGAATTCCGACGGCACTTTCAAGAACAGCCTGAAGCTGGCAAAGCTTATGAAATACTACGGCATCAACGGTCTTGGCGTGAACTCTGAGTTCTACTCCAACAGCACCATGATGAAACAGGTGATGGACTTCTTTGCCGACGTGCACAAGAAGGCCGAGTCAATCGACTGGAAGTTTGAGGTGCAGTGGTATGACGGTACCAACTATTACGGCCGTATCACTTTCGACAACGGTCTGGGCAGCCATAATAAGGGTATCTTCGGTACCGGCGACGCCATCTCTACCGACCAGCTTTTCTCCAACTACAACTGGACATCAAGCGTTCTTTCGCAGTCTGCCACATTCGCAAAGACCATCGACCGCGACCCGTACGACTACTATGCAGGCTTCGATATCCAGGGCCGTGCGTTCTATAACACTTCCTGGCAGGCACTCATCGACAACGAAATCTCTGTCGGTTTCTGGGGCGCACACTCCCAGAGTCTCCTTCACCAGAGTGCCACCGACGATGGAACATCCGACGTGGCCATCCAAAAGGCTTACCAGAAGAAGCTCGAGCTCACCTTCTCCGGCGGCAACCGCAACCCGGGGCTGCTCCCGGCAGTGCGCACCGACGCCACTCTCAGCAATGCCGACCTCACCACGTTCCACGGCCTCGCACGCCTGCTCACTGCAAAGAGCACCATCCAGCAGATGCCGTTCGTGACACGCTTCAACCTCGGCAACGGTCTGAAATACTACAAAGAGGGCAACGTTGCATTCGACAGCAAATGGTATAACCTCTCTGTCCAGGACTATCTGCCCACATGGCGTTTCTGGATCACAGACAAGACCGATGTGGTGACATCGGCCAACATCGGCGGGCTTATCAATGCCGAGCTGGTTTGGGACGAGGTTTATACCGGCGGCTCAAGCCTCCAGTTCAGCGGCAAGACCGATTTCTCCCGCGTGAAACTCTTCAAGACCATGCTCGAGACACAGCCTTCCTACGAGCTCTCCATCGTCTATAAGCTCAAGAAGGGCACTGCCTCCAACGCAAAACTCTTCGTCGCTCTCAAGGGCAATGTCGCAAACTATAAGGAAATAGCAATCCCCGCTGCCAAGAGCGAAGACACCTGGACAACCTTCACCACCACTCTCGACAAGCTCGGACTCAGCGCCGGCGACAAGGTGGCAATGATTGGCATCGCCTTCGAAGGCACAGGCGCCGACTACCAGATGAATGTGGGCGAGCTCGCTCTGCGCAACCCTGCACAGACATTCGCCACTGTCGAGCCTACTGTCAAGGAGGTGGAAGTGCTCCGCGGACGCGCCACTTCGCTCGACTTCAAGATGCGCTACGCAAGCAAGGAAGAGTCCGGCGAGACAAAGACCTACAACGACGAGGTGGGCACATGGTACTACGAAATCTACTTCCAGCAGAAGGGCGAACAGCCGCAGCTCCTCACAGCAACACAGTCGTGGGCTGCCTATGTCATCGGCGCACCCATCAAGGCGGGCGACGAGCGCAACTGCCGCTTCGGCGTGCGTGCCGTTTCGCCTGACGGCGTGAAGGGTTCGGAAATCGCATGGACTGAATATCAGGAAGTGCCTTACGACACCCAGAGCACATCGGTGGCAATCGACCGCGCCATCATCAAGCCCAACGAGACTTTCAAGGTTTACTATGAGGATGTAATGGCCGACCCGGCACAGTCGTGGACTATCACCGACCCGTCCACAAACACCACTCTGGCCACTGCGTCGAACGCCACTTCCATCACCGCAAGCATCGCAAAGGTGGGCGTTTACGACCTCACGCTCGTTACATCCGATGGCAAGACCGTCAAGAACCACGGCTTCATCCAGGTGACACCGGAGTCCACCGGCGCTGTGCCAGTGATCAACGACATCACAACCGACGCCACCGGCGTGGTGAAGCATGACACCGAGGTGAACTATACCTTCACTGCCCGCAAGGGAGAGGGTAAGGTTTCGCGCGCCTTGAATATACAGGATCCCAATATGCTCTCCATCCCTGCCGCAACACAGACAGGCAAGGCATACTCGATAGCATTGTGGTTCAAGGCCGACGGCTTTGCCCACGACAAGCAGGGAACCAACCTCATCAGCAAGAACAGCATCGCCGACAGTTGGCCGCACAACAACTGGGGTGACCTTTGGGTGCAGATCCGTCCGGAATACAACACTCATCCGGCTAACGAAATCTCGTTCAACACAATGGGATGGACAGCTCACGACAACCCGAAAGAAGATATGATGACGACAGGCTACAGCGTGCAGCCGGGCGTTTGGACCCATCTCGTCGTGACTCAGGATGACGGCAACGTGCAGAAGATGTACTTCAACGGCAAGCGGGTGGCAGGTCCTCTCGTGGAGACCACTTCCACACGCCGTGAAGAACTCGGCTTGACTGACAGCCGCATCAGATGGTCTGAGCCTGCAAACATCTACATCGGTGGCGGCGGCGTGTATAAGGCCGGTTTCAACGGCGCCGTAGATGAGGTGCAGGTATGGAACAAGGCTCTCTCAGACGAAGAGGTGCTGGAAGCAATGAACGGCTACACTGACGGCAACGTGCCCGACGGCCTTCAGGGTTACTACACCTTCGAGGAGATAAACGCCAGCGGCAGGTTCACCAACCACGGCAAGCTTGCCAACCAGGACGCCATGGTCGTAATAGCCAAGGACCTCGGAGGCGAGAGCACATCCAGCGCATCCTATGTGCAGCAGACCGCCAACAACAGCCTGCTCGGCTATCCCGGTATCCCCGGAACGCTTGAAGTGAACACCACTGCTACATGGAACACCTTTGATGCTAACGTTGTAAAGCAGGAAGGCGATGTAGTGACAGTGTCTTATGTATATGGCGGCAAGAAGAACGTTGCCCTCACTCTCGAGAACCGTTGGGGTTCTGCCAAGATGGAGGCAACAGGGATCGTGGAAGTGGAAGGCCCTGAAAGCGCAATCCATGGCGTTGGGGAAAGCAGCTTCTCGGTTTATCCCAACCCGTTCGTGGAGAGCGTGAACTTCCGCTTTGCAGAGGGCGGCAACTACACCATCAATGTCGTTTCTTCCAACGGTGCAGTGTTGCAGCGCAACAATGTTGAGGCGGCAGCCGGTCAGGTGGTGAATGTCGCTGTCACAGGCAAGGCCGGACTCTATATCGTCCAGGTGGTAAAGGACGGCAAGCAGTACAAGTCCGTAAAGGTTGTGAAGGAGTAATCCTGACCGCAACATACCATAAATTAAAGGGGCGCGCCGCAGGGTGCGCCCCTTTTTTTAGGAGGTCGGGCGTCCCCGCCCGACAACATCAGGCAAGAAACACAAGCAAACGTATTCCTCCCGCGGTGTTGTCGGGCGGGGACGCCCGACCTCCTTCAAAATGAAAATCCTTCCTTCCTTTTCTGTTTACGCAAAGAATTGCTAACTTTGCATAAGACAGGCGTCGCCTCAGCAATTTGAAGCAAGCTCCATTGCGTTCGGCTTGCACTGTCTTTGCATAAGACAGGCGTCGCCTCAGCAAACGTTCACTTTATATTATATATAAACATTCCACACGGATGGCAGACAAAAAGACATTGAAATTCGCAATCTTCGGCAACATATTCCAGCCGAGCAAGTCGTCGTCAATAGCGAAGATACTCGCTTTCCTGCATGCCCATGGGCACGAGGCATGGCTTGACAGACCCTTTTATGAGTTTGCCATGCACGAGCACGGCGCCGACATGAGCTTTGCGGGAGTGTTCGACGGCGACGGTTTCAGTGCCGACTACGCCATCTCCATGGGTGGCGACGGCACGTTCCTCACCACCGCCACACGCGTGGGGACGAAGGAAATACCTATAATAGGGGTTAACACGGGGCGGCTCGGTTTTCTTGCCGATGTGCTGCCGTCGGAAATTGACGACGCTCTCGAGGCCGTAATCCACGGCAGGTACCGCCTGGAAACCCACACGGCGATACAGATTTCCACCGACGGCGAGCCCATTCAGCAATGCTGCTACGCCCTCAACGACATCGCGGTGTTGAAGCGTGCCGAGGCATCGATGATAAGCATACGCACCAGTATCAACGGCGAACACCTCGTGACATACCAGGCCGACGGACTCATCGTATCCACACCGACAGGCTCCACGGCGTATTCGCTCTCCAACGGCGGCCCCATCATCGTGCCGCAGACCAGCACCCTGTGCCTGACTCCGGTGGCTCCGCACAGTCTCAGCGTGCGCCCCATTGTCATAAGCGACGACAGCCGGGTGACACTTTATGTGGAGTCGCGGTCGCACAACTTCCTCGCCGCCATTGACGGTCGCAGTGTCACCCTCACCGAGGGCACCACTGTCACCATCAGCAAAGCCCCTTTCGTCACGCGCATAGTGAAGCGCAACGACCGCCGTTATTTCTCTTCGCTCCGCGAGAAGATGATGTGGGGCGCCGATTACCGCAGGCTGTGAACACACCGTTGAGTCTCTTTTGTCAGCCAGACGCATTGCCGCCGACAGTGAAACCGATTTCCCCATGCTTCATTTAAAGACATTTCTCCACATACCGCCCACCCGTTATCCTGTCAAAGTCATAGTGAAATGGCTGTGGCACGCATGGTATGGCCACCGCTTGCAGGCTTCCGTCAATGCCGCGCTCGGTATCGCCGATGTGGCGTTGAGCCTCGCACAGGTGTGGGCCGTGAAGCACGCCATTGACATCGCGTCGGGAGTGGCGGCAGGTGACATCTACATCGCTGTGGGAATGATGGCTGTCCTCATCATGGGCAACTTCGCCTGCAACATCGCGGCGATATGGGTGCGCAACATCCTCGGCATACGCGCGCAGAACCGTATGCAGCAACGTATGCTCGACCGCTTTTTGCGCACCGAGTGGCAAGGGCGCAACAGCATGCATTCGGGCGATGTCATCAACCGTCTTGAAGGCGATGTGAACAGCGTGGTGAACTTCCTCACGGAGACAATCCCCAACACTCTCTCCGTGCTCGCGCTCTTTGCGGGAGCCTTCCTCTGTCTCTTCTCCATGGACAGAACGCTTGCCTGCCTGCTTGTGGCGGTCATTCCGGCGTTCGTTGCCGTCAGCCGCATATATGTGGGAAAGATGCGCCGCTTCACCCGTGAGGTGCGCGACTCCGACAGCAGTGTGCAGAGTGCCATGCAGGAGACCGTGCAGCACCGCATGATGATAAAGACACTTGAGGTGGGCGGTGTCATGGTGAACCGCCTGGGACGCACGCAAAGCACGCTGCGCCGCAATGTGGTGCGCCGCACACGCTTCTCGGTCATGTCGGGACTTTTGCTCAACATGGGCTTCGCCTTGGGCTATCTCATGGCGTTTCTGTGGGCTGCCGTGCGCATGATGAACCACACCCTCACCTTCGGGGGAATGACGGCGTTCCTGCAACTGGTGAACAGGATACAGAACCCGGCACGCAACCTCACCAAGCTCGTGCCGGCTTTCGTGGGCGTGCTCACCGCCACCGAGCGGCTGATGGAGCTTGAGGAGATACCGCTCGAAACCCAGGGTGACCCCGTGCGCCTCACCGCCCCGTGCGGCCTGCGCCTTGACGACGTGACATTCCGCTACGCCGACGGCAACGAGGAAGTGCTCAGTCATGTGTCGTTCGATTTCCGTCCGGGGTCATGCACTGCCATTCTCGGCGAGACGGGAGTGGGCAAGACAACACTTGTGCGCCTGCTTCTGGCACTGATGAGTCCCACGGAGGGCAGCATAAAAATGTACGATGCTTCGGGATGCCATTCCCTTACGCCGCTGTTGCGCTGCAACTTCATCTATGTGCCGCAAGGCAACACGCTGATGAGCGGCACCATACGCGCCAATCTGCTCCTCGGCAACCCGGGGGCAAGCGACGACGACCTGTGCAAGGCACTCGCACAGAGTTGCGCCGACTTCGTTTTCTCTCTCCCCGACGGACTCGACACGCATTGTGGAGAGCAGGGCGGCGGACTCAGCGAGGGCCAGGCGCAACGCATAGCCATCGCGCGTGCTCTGCTGCGCAACCGCCCCGTGATGCTGTTCGATGAGGCCACATCGGCACTCGACGGTGAAACGGAGTGCCGGTTGCTGCAAAACATATTGAAGGACAACTCGCATACGGTGATTTTCATAACACACCGACCCGCCGTGTTGCAGTATTGCGACGCACAACTGAAACTGTAAAAGGCACCGCCCCAATAAACACAATTCCCACAAATGCTACTAACGCGATGTTGTCGGGCGGGACGCCCGACCTCTACAGCTTGCCTGCCTCCTACAGTTTCCCGACTTTCTAAAAAGAAGTATTGCTGTCCGGTAAAGTGGATTTGTTGTCGTCTTGTGGCTAAAATTGTAAAATGCAGGAGGTCGGGCGTCCCGCCCGACAACACAGAGGGAGAGGGCTTTTATTGCGTTCTTGCTTGCGAGTCTTTCGCTTGATGTCGTCGGGCGAGGACGCCCGACCTCCTGCTCTTTACTGAAGTAAGCCCCCTGCAATTGTTTTAACTCCTCAGTCTTTGGCTTGGAAACAAATGACAGCAATCCTAAAAGTTTTTATTGCTGTTCGGTAAAAATTTTTTATTGCTGTCCGGTAAAACTTTTCAAGTAGAAAATAAAAGTATTCATCTTGCGTTTCGTATAAAATTATTATCTTTGCAACGTCTGTACCCGTGCCGGAAACCCCAGTGGGCAGAGGTTGGGCAGATATACATATTGGTAAAGGCGTTTTTGTACGCTTTGGTTTTGACGAATTGGAATCTCGCAAATTCATCGACAAGTCAATAACAAAGCAACAAAGGACGTCTCATGAGGTGTATTATATACA
>CAVBVK010000011.1:0-41712 GCA_963599085.1 bacterium
CTTGCCCGTGTTGTAAAGAAGCCTTGTTTGCGGTGCGGGAGCCGCCTTTTTACGCTAAAGCATCCCTTTGCCTTTTGCACAGAAACGTTCTGAAATACCTAACGGCTTGACAGTCAGCCACTTGCACCTGCACACCGTATTTTGTGAAATTGGCGTCGTTTTCCCCGGCCTTCGCGAATGAATGGATTTTGGAGCGGTTGGAAATGCAAATATAAGACAAGTAGTCAGTCAGTGTGCAATGTCGCAACGTAGGAGGCCGGGCAGCAAGAACAACAAAAAAAAGGATTGCAAAGCCGAACCTGCCGGCCTTACAATCCTTTTCATTAAAAGCTATCTGTACTTCGCAGCCTCCAATTGCTTGTCGTCATGCGAACTGTCATTCAGGCAGTAATTACATCATGCCGCCCATGCCAGACTGTCCCATCGGCATGGCAGCAGCCTTTTCTTCGGGCTTGTCGCAGATGATGCACTCGGTGGTGAGGAACATTCCTGCGATGGAAGCGGCGTTTTCAAGAGCCACGCGCTCCACCTTGGCCGGGTCGATGACACCTGCCGAACGCAGGTCTTCGAAAGCATCCTTGCGGGCGTTGTAACCGAAGTCGCCATTGCCTTCGCGCACCTTCTGCACAACTACGGCACCCTCGCCGCCGCCATTCTCCACGATCTGGCGGAGGGGTTCCTCGATGGCACGCATCACGATGTTGATACCTGTCTGCTCGTCGGCGTTGTCGCCTTTGAGGCCTTCGAGGGTCTTCTGGGCGCGGATGTACGTAGTGCCGCCACCCACAACAACGCCTTCCTCAATGGCAGCGCGTGTTGCGCAGAGAGCGTCGTCCACACGGTCCTTCTTCTCCTTCATCTCAACCTCGCTGTTGGCACCTACATAAAGCACTGCGACACCGCCTGCGAGTTTGGCGAGACGCTCCTGAAGTTTCTCCTTGTCATACGAGCTCTTTGTGTTGGCAATCTCGTTCTTTATCTGTGCCACGCGGTCGGCAATGAGTTGCTTGTCGCCTGCTCCGCCAACGATGGTGGTGTTGTCCTTTGTCACGGTGGCCTTGTCGCAAGTTCCGCAAAGGTCGAGTGTGGCCTTGTCAAGTGCCAAGCCCTTCTCTTCGCTGATGACTACGCCGCCCGTAAGGGTTGCGATATCCTCGAGCATAGCCTTGCGGCGGTCACCGAAGCCGGGAGCCTTGACGGCACATATTTTAAGGCCTCCACGCAGACGGTTCACTACAAGAGTGGTGAGAGCCTCCGAATCCACGTCCTCGGCGATGATGAGCATCGGGCGTCCGCTCTCTGCTGCGGGCTGGAGGATGGGGAGAAGATCCTTGAGGTTGCTTATCTTCTTGTCGTAGATGAGGATGTAGGGGTTGTCCATAACGCACTCCATCTTGTCGGCATCCGTCACGAAATATCCGCTGAGGTAGCCACGGTCGAACTGCATTCCCTCGGCAACGCCGATGCTTGTGTCGCGGCTCTTGCTCTCCTCGATGGTGATGACACCGTCCTTCGACACCTTGCGCATGGCGTCGGCAAGGAGCTTGCCTATCTCAGGGTCGTTGTTGGCACTCACTGTTGCCACCTGCTCTATCTTGTCGTAATTGTCGCCCACCACTTCGGCGTTGTCCTTGATGTAAGCCACTACGGCAGCCACGGCCTTGTCGATACCGCGCTTCAAGTCCATGGGGTTGGCGCCTGCGGTGACATTCTTCAAGCCCTCCGTCACGATGGCCTGTGTGAGGATGGTGGCGGTGGTGGTGCCGTCGCCGGCGTCATCGCCTGTCTTGCTTGCCACACTCTTGACGAGTTGTGCGCCGGTGTTCTCGAATTTGTCCTCAAGCTCCACTTCCTTGGCCACTGTCACACCGTCCTTTGTAATCTGCGGTGCGCCGAACTTCTTTTCAATGACAACGTTGCGGCCTTTCGGACCGAGTGTCACCTTTACTGCGTTAGCCAACTTGTCCACGCCGTCCTTCAGGAGGTCGCGGGCTTCAATATTGTATTTTATTTCCTTAGCCATAATGATTTGATTTTTTTAAACCTTTATTTTGAATTCTGTTTTTGTTGCGGCAGAACCGCAATTTAGGGTTGAGAGTTACGGAATTTACTTCTGCACCACTGCAAGCACGTCGCTCTGGCGCATGATGAGGTACTTCGTTCCCTCAATTTCGAGTTCCGTGCCCGAGTACTTGCCATAGAGGATCTCATCGCCCTCTTTAAGTATCATTTCCTCATCCTTCGTACCCTTACCGGCAGCGACGATGGTTCCGTGCTGCGGTTTCTCTTTCGCTGTGTCAGGAATGATGATGTCACCAACTTTTTCTTCTGCCGGTGCAGGAAGCACCAGCACTCTGTCTGCTAATGGTTTAATGTTCATAATAAATTATGTTTAAAATTAATGTTTCTGTTTGCAGCCCTGCTTATGGAGGGCTCTCAACATGCGTTATAGCCAAAACCGTGCCAAAACCGCAGCCATGACATTTTTGTCATGGATTGACTGACATACATGCCATGACGGAGCAGCCGCTTTTGTTCATAGAAAAGCGGCTTTATCCGTTGCAGCACAAGGGCTTGGAACAAAACAGAAGCATGACGAAAGAGACAGCGTGCCTTTCATAAAAAGTTTTATGCGGCAAGAGTTTCGTGTGTAGCGTGGGCGGTTGTCATTTGGCATCGAAGTCAGACAAATCCACGAACTTGCCGCGCGCACGACGGTCGGCAATGGCTTTCTCAAGGCGTGCACGACGGTTCGGGGCAATCCATTGGCGTGCAAAGATGTTGGGGATGGCGACGCCAAGGGAAATGCACATGATGGTGATGGCGGAGCCCATGCCGAATTTCACGGCATTGGTGAGCTCGCCCACCACTCCGTTCATCTCAATCAACGCCACAAGGGCACGGTACATAAGCACTCCGGGAACCATGGGGATGACGCTCGGGATGGAAATCACATGATTGGGAGCATGCACCAAGTGAACCACACGCACCGCCATCACACTCACAAGGGCACTGCCCACGAGCGAACCTATGGCCAGCCCGAGGTCAAGACCAATGTTGTTGTTCGACGGGCCGAGGTTTACAAAGTTGCGCGTGCACACGGCGATGATGCCTCCAAGAGCCACCACCCACAACAGACGGCGCGGCACATTGAAAATCATGGAGAAGCCCATTGCCGATATGGCAGCCGCAACGGCATAGCTGATGTAGGAGTTGTGTGGAATCATGGGTATGGTGTAGAACTGCGTAAGGTCGAAATGCGAAATTTTAAGGAAGAACGCTATGCCGAACGACATGGCCACAAGCATGAGGAAAGTGTTGATGGCCCGCGTGAGTCCAACCTGTATATAGTTGTCGAGCATGTCATCAACGAAGTTTATAAGCGGCACACCCGGAACGATGAAGAGCGCGCAGGCAAGCAGGGGTTGAAGCGGCGTGGCAGTCCATGATGCGGGCAGAAATGTGGTAAGCCATGCGAGCACGGTGCTCACGAAAGCCGCCACGGCAATGCCCATGTAGTTGTTGAAACCGCAGCGCAAGAGCCATCCGCGCAGATACATGCCTATTGCCGCAGCAAAGGCGGCGTAGAAGAAAGCCGTCCAGTCGCCGCCGAACTGTATGCAGAAGCCGCCGCAGGCAAGACCTGTACCCAACGCCACCTGAAGCGGAGTGTAGTTGCGCGGACGCCGGCGGATTTTCTCCAGCTCTTCGGCATACCGCTCGATGCTGTAATCCTCTTCAATAGCCCTCCACGACAGTTTGCTGACAAGCGAGATTGTCGTCATGTTGATACCGTGCCTGGAACAACGCTGGAATTTCGAGAAGGAATGCTCGCCGTCGCTGAGGTTCACCATGAGCATATTGTACTGCACATAGATGTGGAGGTGCTCTTCGGGGAGTCCCAGGAAAGCTGCCACACGGTTCATGTTACGCATGATGCGGTTGGTGTCGGCGGCACTTTCCACAAGCATCTGGCCGGTTTTCAAAAGCAAATCGAGCTTTCGTCTCAACAATTTCTCGTGATCGTTTTTCTGAATGTTATCCATTTCCCGCAATTATATGTATCTACATTTAACGGAAACCCAACGGCACGGCAACAGGAAGGCAACCTTTCCGCACTCCGTTTCAAACTGTTTCCTGAAAACAGGCGATTACCGTTAGGATAAAAGCCGTGCAAAATTATAAATAATATGCGAGATGAAGAAATAAACATACGACAAAAAAAGCATCCCCCCAAACACCAAAAACCGACCTCACCATGCCTGAAAGCATAAAATATGCGGACGAACTGAAAATATTTTCAAAATCCAACACATAATTAGAAATAAATGCCTTATCTTTGTATAACAATGCGGAAAACGGCCCGATTGCAACGTGGCACACTCTCCCGGTGTTGCCTTCCTGCACGCCATAAACCGGCAAGGACATGTCAAATTAACAGAAACAAATAAAAACGGAAATGAAGGATTTTTTAAAGTACACCGCTGCCACTGTCGTGGGACTGGTTCTTTTCTGCACCGTCATGGCGGCTTTCGGCATGATGGGTATCGTGGGCATCATGGCTTCAGGTCAGGCCAAGACCCAGGTTGAGGACAACTCGGTACTGGTTCTGCAACTCAACGGTGAGATAACGGACCAGAAGCAGGGAAACATAATAGGACGCTTCACGGGCGGCGACATCAACCAGATGGGGCTGAACGAGATAACAAAAGCCATAAAGAAGGCGAAAGCCAACGACAAGATAAAGGGCATCTACATAGAAGCAGGGGCGGTGTCGTGCGGATACGCCACGCTGCAAGAGTTGCGCAACGCCCTCGCCGACTTCCGCACAAGCGGCAAATGGATTGTGGCTTACGGCGACACCTACACGCAGGGATGCTACTATGTGGCTTCGGTGGCCGACAAGGTGTACATAAACCCCAAGGGAATGCTCGACTGGCACGGCCTCGCTTCGCAGCCGATGTTCTACAAGGACATGCTCGCCAAGTTCGGGGTGAGGTTCCAAGTGGTGAAAGTGGGTTCGTACAAGAGTGCCACCGAGATGTTCACCGAAGGGAAGATGAGCGACGCCAACCGCCAACAGGTGTCCGC
Organism: bacterium; assembly: GCA_963599085.1. Lineage (GTDB taxonomy): Bacteria > Bacteroidota > Bacteroidia > Bacteroidales > Bacteroidaceae > Prevotella. The sequence continues at coordinate 5,092 of CAVBVK010000011.1, forward strand.
TTTCATCGGCGGCACATGGGCGAACATCTGCCAGGCTGTGGCGAAGAGCCGTGGCGTTAGCGTCGATTCGCTCAACGCCTGGGCTGACCGCTGCATCATGTTCGACGACACGGAGAGCCTGAAACGCGCCAAACTCGTCGATGGGCTGATCTATTCCGACGAGGTGAAAGGCACAATAAAGAAAATGCTGAAACTGGAAGACGATGACGACATAGCGCAACTGTCTGTCAGCGACATGCAAAACGTGAAGGAAGAGAGTGCCGGCGGCGACGAGATTGCCGTGTATTATGCCTCCGGAAGCATCGTGCAGAGCAACCCGGCGGCGACATTGGGCAGCGGCAGCGACATCGTGGCGACAACTGTCTGTAAGGACTTGGAAAGCCTGATGGACGACGACGATGTGAAAGCCGTGGTGATAAGGGTGAACTCCGGCGGCGGCGACGCATACGCATCGGAACAGATATGGCATCAGGTGAGCAAGCTGAAAGCCAAGAAACCCGTCGTAATATCAATGGGTGACTATGCCGCTTCGGGAGCTTATTACATGTCGGCACCTGCCTCATGGATTGTGGCGCAACCAAACACGCTCACCGGAAGCATAGGAATTTTCGCGGCGATACCCGACATGAGCGGACTCATCACGCAGAAGCTGGGCGTAAGGTTCGATGAGGTGAAGACCAACCGCAACAGCACTTTCGGCAACACCATGGCACGCCCGTTCAACGACGAAGAGCTGGGCATAATGCAGAGATATGTCGATCGTGGCTACAAGTTGTTCCGCCAGCGTGTAGCCGACGGCAGGCATCTCAGTACAGAAGCGGTGGAACACATCGCACAAGGCCGTGTGTGGCTCGGCAGCGATGCCTTGAAGATAAAGCTTGTGGATGAGCTTGGAGGCCTTGATGCGGCAATTGCAAGGGCAGCCAAACTGGCAAAGACAGACAAATGGCAGACAGAGGAGTATCCGGCGCCACCGTCATGGACTGACCAGATACTTGGAAGCATGTCAGAAGGCAACTACCTTGACGGGCAGCTGCGTGCCAACCTCTCCGATTTCTACGAACCTTACATGCTTCTCAAGAACATGAACCGCCGCGAGATGCTGCAAGCCCGCGTACCGTTCATCATCAACATGAAGTAAGGGCGAGCCGACATAATAAAAATCAAACCAAGAGCAACAAAGGGAACTCAATGCGGACAGAAGGTGACTTCATAAAAATAACGGAATGGCTACTGCCTCTCAGCTGGCTTTACGGTATCGGCGTGAGGTTCAGGAACTGGATGTTCGACATCGGTTTACTGAAAAGCCAAAGTTATGACACGCCCGTAATCTCCGTGGGAAACATCACCGTAGGAGGCTCGGGAAAGACCCCCCATGTGGAATATCTCGTAAACCTGCTGCACGGCACTCACAAAGTGGCGGTACTGAGCCGCGGATACAGGCGCAAGACAAGCGGTTACGTGCTTGCCGGAGAAAGCACCACAATGCCGGAAATAGGCGACGAGCCGTTCCAGATTCACCGGAAACACAACGACATCCATGTGGCTGTCGATAAGAACCGTCGCCGCGGCATAGAGAGGCTGGTGCATGATACCGCCACAAGCGGTGTGGAAGTGATCCTGCTTGACGATGCCTTCCAGCACCGTTATGTAAAGCCCGGCGTGAATATCCTGCTTGTGGACTATCACCGGCTCATAATTTATGACCGCCTTTTGCCTGCCGGACGCCTCCGCGAGCCAAAGGAAGGAAAGGGCAGAGCCGACATCGTAATCATCACGAAATGCCCCGCCGACCTGAAACCCATGGAGTTCCGCGTACTGAAACGCGCCATGAACCTGTTCCCGTTCCAGACACTTTTCTTCACAACGATAAAGTACAACGACCTCACCGCAGTGTTCGGCAACGACAGACGCCCCGTCAGCAGCATCACGCCCGACACCCATATCCTCCTGCTCACGGGCATCGCGTCGCCTCAACAGATGATTGTAGATTTGCAGACGACATCCAAACACATCACACCGCTCACCTTCGGCGACCATCACCGGTTCACACACGCCGACGGGAAACGCATAAACAGCGCATTCGAGGCTCTGCCGTCGCCTAAGATAATCATAACAACGGAAAAGGACAGCACACGCCTTCTGCACACGGAAGCACTCAGCGACAACGTGAGACAGCATACATACGCCCTGCCTATGGAAATAAAATTCCTGCTCGGCGGCGAAAAGGACTTCAACAGAAAAATCACAAATTATGTACGTACAAATTCAAGAAACAGCATCCTGGCTAAAAGAAAGGATGACGACAAGTCCTGAGACAGCCATCATCCTCGGCACCGGTCTGGGACAGTTGGCCACGGAAATCACCGACAGCTACGAATTTCCATACAAAGACATACCCCACTTCCCCGTTTCAACAGTGCAGGGACACGCCGGAAAACTCATCTTCGGCAAACTCGGCGGCAAGGACATCATGGCAATGGAAGGACGCTTCCACTACTATGAGGGCTACTCCATGAAGGAGGTCACATTCCCCATCCGCGTCATGTATGAACTCGGCATCAAGACACTCTTCGTGTCAAACGCATCGGGTGGCATGAACCCCGATTTCAAAATCGGTGACCTCATGATCATTACCGACCACATAAACTTCTTCCCCGAGCATCCGCTCCGCGGCAAGAACTTCCCTACCGGACCGCGTTTCCCCGACATGCACGAAGCCTACGACCGTGCCCTCATTGCCAAAGCCGACGCCATCGCAGCCGAAAAGGGCATACGCGTGGTGCACGGAGTGTATGTCGGCGTGCAGGGACCGACATTTGAGACACCCGCAGAATACAAGATGTACCACCGCCTCGGAGGCGACGCTGTGGGCATGAGCACTGTGCCTGAGGTGATAGTGGCACACCATTGCGGCATCAAGACATTCGGCATCAGCATCATAACCGACCTCGGACTCGAAGACACGCCGGTGGAAGTGAGCCACGAAGAAGTGCAGGTAGCAGCCAACAACGCCCAGCCTCTTATGACAGAGATAATGCGTGAAATGATTAAAAGAGCATAACATTTATGACAGACATATCAAAACTCGGAGAATTCGGACTCATACACCGTCTCACCGACGGTCATCTCCCCAAGAACAAATCCACTCTTTACGGTGTTGGCGACGACTGCGCCGTGCTCCATTACCCCGACAGTGAAGTGCTCGTCAGCACAGACATGCTCATGGAAGGAGTGCATTTCGACCTCACTTACATTGACCTTCAGCACCTCGGCTACAAGGCGGCGATGGTGAACATAAGCGACATTTTCGCCATGAACGGCACGCCACGCCAACTCACAGTGAGCATCGCCCTGAGCAAACGCTTCACCGTCGAGGACATGGAGGCATTCTACAGCGGGCTCCGCATGGCTTGCGACAAATGGGGAGTGGATATCGTCGGCGGCGACACCACATCTTCATACACCGGGCTTGCAATAAGCATCACCGTCGTAGGAGAAGCGAAAAAGGAGGAGATAGTCTATCGCAACGGCGCAAAAGACACCGACCTCATCTGCGTATCGGGCGACCTCGGCGCCGCATACATGGGTCTGCAACTCCTCGAACGTGAGAAGAGCGTATATTACCAGATGGTGAACGAAGCCCGGGAAAAGGACGACAAGCGACGCCTGGAAGAGCTGAAACACTTCCAGCCCGACTTTGCCGGAAAGGAATACATCATACAACGCCAGATACAGACGGAGGCACGCGGCGACATCATAGCACGCCTGCACGAACTCAACATACATCCGACAGCCATGATGGACATCAGCGACGGTCTCAGCAGCGAACTCATGCACATCTGCGAACAAAGCCACTGCGGATGCCGGATCTATGAAAAGAACATCCCCATCGACTATCAGACGGCTGTAATGGCTGAGGAACTGAACATGAATGTCACCACCTGCGCCCTCAACGGAGGCGAAGACTACGAACTGCTCTTCACCGTCCCCATCGGCGACCATGCCAAAATCACAGACATGGAGGGCGTGAAACTCATCGGCCACATCACACGGCAGGAACTCGGAAAAATGCTCGTCACACGCGACAACCAGGAATTCGAGCTTAAAGCCCAAGGGTGGAACCCGTTGGCACAACCGGCATAAGCAGAATGACCGCAACCCATATAACGACCATTCAACCGCGAGATTATGGACAAACTGAAAATAGGATACCTGCAACAGCATAATGTTGCCGACACGAAAAGGAACATGAACCGTCTCGCCGAGGGCATAAGGCAACTTGCCGGACAAGGCGCACAACTGATAGTGCTGCAAGAGCTGCACAACTCGCCCTACTTCTGCCAAGTGGAGGATGTGGACAACTTCAACCTCGCCGAGCCCATACCCGGCCCTTCCACCGACTTCTTCGGCAAGACAGCTATGGAATGCGGCGTGGTGATTGTCACATCACTGTTCGAGCGGCGCGCCCCGGGACTCTACCACAACACGGCTGTCGTGATAGAGCGCGACGGCACCATAGTCGGCAAGTACCGCAAGATGCACATCCCCGATGACCCCGCCTACTACGAGAAGTTCTACTTCACGCCGGGCGACCTCGGCTTCCGCCCCATACAGACAAGCGTGGGACGGCTTGGAGTGCTCGTGTGTTGGGACCAATGGTACCCTGAGGCAGCACGCCTGATGGCGTTGCAAGGTGCCGAACTCCTCATCTATCCCACAGCCATAGGCTACGCCGCAAGCGACACGGACGAAGAGCAACAGCGGCAGCGCGAGGCATGGACGACGGTGCAGAGGGGGCATGCCGTGGCCAACGGACTGCCTGTAGTGTCGGTGAACCGTGTGGGGTTCGAGCCCGACCCGAGCGGACAAACCCCAGGGATAGAGTTCTGGGGCTCGTCGATGATAGTGGGGCCGCAAGGCGAAATGATCCACCGCTCGCCATCGGACGCAGAGGAAAGCACCGCCGTGGAAATAGACCTTGCACACAGCGAGGATGTGCGCCGCTGGTGGCCGTTCCTCCGCGACAGGCGAATTGACGGATACAATGACATAACAAAACGCTTCATCGACTGACATGCGCACACTGCATCCGGCCTTTACGCCCATACATCCTATATAATAACACAACCCAATAACAAACAGTAAACCAACGAACATGAAAAGAATGAAAATCCATTCCACACTGCTTCTCCTTGCACTGGGGAGCATCTCACCCGGCAACTCCGAGGCGAAAGTGAACGAGTTGCTTCCCCGCCCGCATGTCGTGAACCTGAAACAAGGCTCATTCCAACTGAACCGGAGCGTGCAGCTAAGCGACGCCACCGACAGCAAGACGCTGCTACAGTTTCTGACGGACAACGGATGCACCATAAGCGACGATGCCGCGGCGAAAGTAAGCGTCACGATTGCAGATAACATAGAAGGCGCACACGACTACACCCTTGCAGGGTTCGAGAACGAGGCCTACACGCTCGACATCACCGAGGACGGCATCAGCATCAAGGCGGTGACGAAGACAGGAGTGACCCGCGCCGTGCAGACACTGACACAGCTTGCCGAAGGATACGACGGAGATGCCGAACTCGAGCTCGTGAGCATCACCGACTGGCCAGCTTTCAAGCTGCGCGGATGGATGCAGGATGTGGGCAGGTCGTTCCTGTCGGTGGAAGAGCTGAAGAAAGAGATACGGTTGCTGTCGCGCTTCAAGGTGAACGTGTTTCACTGGCACCTCACCGAAAAACTGGCATGGCGATTTCAAGTGAACGCCTACCCCGAACTCACCGCCGACAAGAACATGATACGCTACCCCGGCAAGTTCTACACACAGGCCGAATGCCGTGAGATAGAAGAGTATGCCGCCGGGCTTGGCATAACCGTCATTCCCGAAATAGACATGCCGGGACACAGCGACGTGTTCACAAAAGCCATGGGCTTCGACATGCAGAGCACGCAGGGACGCGCCGCCCTGAAAAAGATCCTCGACGAAGTGGCAGCCACTTTCACACGGGCTCCATACATACACATAGGTGGTGACGAAGTGTCCATACAGACGGGATTTCTTGAAGAGATGTCGGGCTATGTGCGCAATACGCTCAACCGCAAGGTGCTGCTGTGGAATCCGCTCCTGAACAAGAGCGTGACATCAAGCATTGCCGACATGACGCAGATGTGGTCAACAAACGGAAGGGTAATCAGCGGACTGCCGAACATCGACTGCCGGTACAACTACATCAACCACTTCGACGTGTACGCCGACCTCGTGGGCATCTACAAGAGCAACATATACTATGCACAGCAGGGCAGCGAGGAGATAGCCGGTACCATCACCGCCACATGGAACGACACCAAGACGGAGACCGAAACCGACATAATAAAGCAGAACAACCAGTATGCCAACATCCTCGCCTCTGCCGAGCGTGCATGGATAGGCGGCGGAAAGCAATACATAGAACAGGGAGGAACGACCCTGCCCAACAGCGGAGAAGAATACGACGAGTTCGCCGACTTCGAGCGACGCTTCCTCTTCCACAAGGCGCATTCGCTCAAAGACGAACCCATAGCATACGTCAAGCAGAGCAACGTGCGCTGGCGCATCACCGACCCGTTCCCCAACGGAGGCAACGCTTCGCTCACATTGCCGCCCGAGCAGTGCAGCGACGACATCCTCCCCGCATCGTTCACATACAACGGAACACCCTACCGTACCTCCATCGCCACCGGTGCAGGCATCTATCTGCGCCACATCTGGCACTCGGTAGTGCCCTCGTTCTTCGCCAATCCATCGACCAACCAGACCGCCTACGCATGGACTTACGTTTACTCGCCCATAGAGCAGGAGGTGGGAGCACAGATAGAGTTCTACACCTACAGCCGCTCGGGCAACGAATACGCGCCGAAAGCCGGGCAATGGGACCGCCGCGGGTCACGCATCTGGCTCAACGACAAGGAAATCCCGGCACCCGAATGGGAACAGACCGATTGCGACATACCGCAGGATGATGCCGTAAAGGGACTGAAAAACGAGAACCTCACCGCACGCGATGCCGTAGCCCTGCACCTGAACCAAGGCTGGAACAAGGTGTTTATGAAACTGCCCCATGTGAACAGCGGAGGCACAAAGCGCGACAAATGGCAATTCACCTTCGTCATTACCGACACCGAAGGCAACAACGCCGTTGAAGGACTGACCTACTCGCCCGACAAAAGCTTCGACACACCAACTGACGAAGAAGTGTCGGCACCGACGCTGAGCGACGAGAACGACACCTATTGGTATCAGTTCAACACTCCATTGCGCGACGGCTACTACCCCACATCGGCAGGTATCGGTAAAGAACTCTACGCAACGACAAGCGTGAGCACGGCATCGGAATGGAAATTCGCGAAGCGTCAGGACGGCACATTCAACATAGTAAACCGCGCCGATGGAACGTTCGTGTCGCCCGTTGCCGAGACCGACGTTGCGTTGAGAACCGTGGCTGAAGAGCCGGAGAACGGATGGAAATTCAACAATGCCGATACAAAAGGCTACTACACCATCACCAGCGGTACGACGGAGATGAACCAGACAAGGGCAAAACTCGGCTACAAGGTGTACAACTGGGGCGGAGGCGACAACACCACCGACACAGGGTGCCAGTTCTTTTTCTACCAGGTGGCACACGAGCATCATCCCGTTACGGGCATATCCACCACAACGGATGATGCCGACATACGCGTCGTGAACCGCCGCATAGTATGTTCATGGCCCTACCGCCTTTACTCCTGCGACGGGCAAAGCCTGCCCGTCGGCAAGGAACTTGCGGCAGGAATGTATCTGGTAAAGACAGCTCTGGGAACGAAGAAAGTCGTCGTGAAATGACCTTCACCTTACATTAAACGCAACGAGGGCATGCCGGTTCCGGCACACCCTCGTTTTTTTCATTGTGCAAAAAAGTCAGCCGTTGGTGTCGGCAAAACTTTCTGCACCTTTCACATACCATATTGCGGCGACAAGCGGCGCTGCATAAAGGATTACAGCAACGCCGAAGAACCGGCGATAGCCCATTTCCTCCTGCATAAGCCCCACGAAGAAGCCCGTAAGAACCACCGCCAGCGAGACGACAGAAAGAGCCACGGCACGACGCAACAAAGCACGGTCAGCCATGGAGTAATGCCGCATTGTCACGGAAAGCACTGCCATGCCTAAGCCGAATGCAACATGCCCCACGAACGATGCAAGGCATATCAGCGCAAACGATGCGGAAAGGTTGTAACTGAGACAGAGCATCATCACGCCGTGAAGCGACATCAGCAGTGCGGCAGGAAGCATGACACGGCGCAAGGAGAAGCGGCGGACAACATTCAGTCCGAGATTCTTGCCAAAGAAGAACGCCATGATGCCCACAGTGCCGAAAGCAAGCCCGAACTCCTGCGGCGCGAGTCCGAGTCCGCCATTGTGCGCCGCATCCACCATAAAGAGTGGCGACATGAGGACGAGAAAAGCCTCAGGCAAGACAAAAAGGAAGAAGAAAACGAGCGTCAGACGGCTCTTTTTCTCCCGCAACAACGACATGAAAGACACCTTGAAATCATAGAAATGCACTCCATTCAAGTCTTTTCCTCCAGCCCAGGCACGCCTTCCTCCGGGCAGAAAGATGCTGTGCCACAGCCACAGGAAGAACTCCACCCCAGCCATGACATACGCCATAAAGCTCCATGAATAGCGTATGTTACGCGTGACAACTTCCATGTTGCCGGCAAGAGTGGCACAGATACCAATGCCGAAGAGAACGGCAAGGCTGCGGAACAATGTCGTGACGCTGTTCCCTGCAAGGCGGCGGGACTGAATGCCGGAAAGATAGAACCGTTCCACCGCAATGCTGCCGAACACACCGGCAATGACAAAAAACATGAGAAAGCAGAGTGTGCCCTGCAACCGGTAGCCCGTGGGCAGGATGAAAGCGAGGGCACAAAGCGAGAGAGCCGAGATGAACTCGGCAGAAAGGATCCACACCTTAGTGGTGCCGCGGAAGTAGGTCACCACGGTTTCGAGCAACGGGCGCAACACCAGAGGCAGGCAGAGCAGCGATGTGTAAAGCGTTGCCTCCGTCTTGGTAGAGCCGAAGCGGCGGAGCATTATCATTGCCATGAGAATGACAGCAAGCATGAGTCCGTCGCCGAAAAGCAGCGTCGGAAGCCACAGCCGGCGTCGGAAGCCTTGCGGGGGCTGTTGCCGTGAGTTGCAGCGAATTTCTCTCTTGCCGTAATCTGTCATTACTTTAATATTTCAAATGAAACCGGAGCAAGTCACACCCGTCATCGGGCGCAAGTCCGTTTGCGCCTCAACGCTTCTTTCCGAAATCGGGGTCTATCTTCAAAAACGCCGTCACAAGGAATGTTATAAGGCAGCACGCCATTACGATGTTGAAGAACATGGGGTAGCCCACGAAATCCTTGATATACCCTGACACCATGCCGGGAAGCATGAGCCCGAGGTAGGTTATGCCCGTACAGATGGAATAATGTGACGTGCGGAACTTGCCCTGACTGTAAAAAAGCATGTACAGCGTGAGCACGGTGAAGCCCAACCCATAGCCGAACTGCTCGACAAAAAGACACGACGACACCACCCAAAGGTTGGAATTCAGCGTGTAAGCGAGAAAGATATATACGACATCGGGCAGAGTTATGGCACACACCATAGGCCAAAGCCAGCGTTTCATGCCGTCGCGGCTGACGAGAATGCCGCCGATGATGCCGCCAAGCAGAAGCCCGACGAGTCCCACCGTGCCTTGCGCCAGACCGTATTCTTCTGGCGAAAGGCCCAAGCCTCCGTCGGCATTGGGGCGCATGAGAAATGTCTTTGTCATGGTGTTGAGCAATGCTTCGGGGAAACGGTAGAACAAGAAGAAGAGCATCACTATCACCGTCTCCTTGCAACTGAATTTCCGGAAGAAGGAAAAAAGCATGTGCCGCAGTTCCGCAGCCACCTCAACGGCACTCTTTTCCGACTCCACATCGGCCGCAGGGCGTGGCATAACCTTACAGTGGTAGAGCCAGATGGCGATGAAGAGAGCTGCAAGAGCATAGAAAATGAGTGTCCATGTATAGACAATGGAAAGCCGGAACGTGTGTTCCAGCAACCCTGCAAGCGACACAAGGGCACCGTTCACGAAGATGATGGCAAGACGGTAGAACGTGTTGCGCAGCCCGACATACTTCGTCTGGTTATGTTCGTCAAGCTCAATCATGTAGAAACCGTCGGCAGAGATATCGTGCGTGGCACTGGCAAATGCCATAAGGAAGAGGAAAAACATCGTGCCCTGAAACCAGAATGCCGTGGGCAACGTGAAGGCGATGCCTGCCAATGCGCTGCCCATGAGCACTTGCATTGCGAGCACCCACCAACGTTTCGTTTTCAGAAGGTCGATGAACGGACTCCAAAGCGGCTTTACCACCCAAGGCAATGCGAGCCACCCGGTGTAGAGACCCACTTCGGCATCGGTTAGCCCCATCTGCATATACATTACGATTGACAATGCCGTGACAATGACATTGGGCAATCCTTCAGCGAAATATAATGTGGGAATCCATGCCCACGGACTTCTGTTTTTCATTTTATCCTATTTGTATATTTTCTTTATCTCTGCCCCACGATAGTAATGCAGCAGTATCTTGTCGTAAGCATATCCTTCGGCACCCATCACTGCGGCACCTATCTGGCACAGGCCTACGCCGTGCCCCCAGCCAGCCCCGGTGATACGGAATGTCCGGGGCACACCGCCGGCAATGTCTTCCTTATCCACCACGAACGCACTGCTGTAAAGATGCGTGTCGCTTAGAGTGCGGCGTATCTCGAGTTCCTTGCCTATCGTGAACTCACGCAACGTGCCGACAATCTTCAACCGGCAGATGCGTCCGCTGCGGCCACGCTCCAAGGGGATGATGTCGATGATGTCGCCGAAATCCATTTTGAGTCTGTCGGAGACAAGGCTCTTCAATTCTTCCTGTGTGTATGTGACATGCCAACGGTAAAAATCGGTTGTCTCCTGATCGTAATCGTTAAGCACCTCGGAGAGAATTTTCTTGTCGGCAGTGTTGCAGAAGGCCTCGGGAGCGGTGCGTATCCATCTGTCGGCATTCGCTTCCACGGTAAGGTCGGGCAGCGGCATGTCGGCCGCAGCTTCGGCGGAAGCAGCATCGCGCATGGCGACAAGGTAGGGCTTCTTGATGTTTTCCCAACAATACTGGAATTCTTCAGTCGCGCCGCCGCAGCATTTGCTGAACCGTGCGTCGCAAATCTCGTCGCCGTCCATGAGTATCTGCCCGCGCGTTGCCTGGACAGCCTGCGCCACTTTCTCACTCGTCGCCTTTGTTATGCCCTGATAACGCTGGCAATGGTCGTCGGCACAGACATCGAATATGGAATGGTCCTCGCGGTCGTACCACTTTATAAGCTCGTCGTCCTTGCGTATGAACGAGAAGAACCCGCTGCCGCCCTCGCCTGACTGCACCATGCGCCGGTGCTCCATCTGCGCCAAAAGCCAACTGCGTGAGATGACAGCATGAGCTTTCAGAAGTTCCAGACTCGATGTCGCGCTCATTTCACTCGATATTACACTCGCCAGATACGCCTCCACGGGAAGTTCATTTATGGCACATACCTTGTCGGAATCCACGACAAGGCGGAGCGTTCCGAGGAAAGTCTGCGTTTCACGGCGTTCCCAATGGAAATTAACGCCGATGGTGACATCGTCCAACGAGAAAGAAGCGTCGGCAGACTGCGGATGGAATGTAAGCTCACGGTACTGCATGCCGTTCCAAAGGATGCCTCCCTCGGAGAATTCCACCTGCTGTTCGCCGGTTATAAGGCTGCCCTTTGCCATGTAAGGGGCGTTGAGGGAGAAACTTATCCTTGCTCCACTCACGATGCCGACAGCCACCTGCGGCTGCTTGCCGTCGAAGTGATGGCTCTGTGAAAAGCGTCCCGCCGCATGTGCTTTGAGTTTTGTCACGGTGGATGACAGTTCGTCAGCGTGCAGCGCGCATTCATTGAGCACGGCCACGGCACGTTGGGGCGTGATACTGTCAAAGTCGCACTGCCGCGGCGTAATGATCAGTCCTGCCATATCGAGAGCCCCCGGACTGACAAGGAGCCGGTTTTCGTCAGGAGCAAAATAGCAGTCGGGGCGATGCTTCGAGCGTGGTATCACGACAGAGAGCAAGGCATCGCCGTCGCGCCATGCCACAATGTTCATCATCGGTTCGATGTCGCCCACGTGCATGGGGAGAGCCGTATAGAGCTTGCGGAAAAGGCGTTCGCCCACCTCAGTATGCGTGCAGCAAACGACAAAGGCAGGCACGACATAGTCCGTAACCAATGCCAGATACTCTTCATCATTTTCCCGAACGAGCACATCAAGGCTACGGCTGAGCCGCGGCCAGTCGGTCTGCAACGGCAGTATGCCGCTTGTCCCCGCCTGAAAATGCTGATGGTCGGGAGCCGATGCGCCGCATTTGGGACCGTTATAAAACACCATGAGTTCCGGAAACAGACGCAGAAGCTTATAAATCTCGCCATAGTTGCCATACACTTCCTGCTTTCTGTGACGGCGCAAAGGTATGGTGAAGTGTGACGGAAGGATAGGGTACGGATTGACAAGGAGCGAGAAGTTGCTGTCGATGTTCTTTGCCATCTGCTCCTTCGGGCGGTTGCATTCGCAAAGGAAACAAGGGCGTTTGGCAAGCGAAGCCTTGTCTATCTTTGCCTCGGCAGATGCCATCCGTGCGGGATTGCACTGCACTTTGAGCACTGCGTTGTCGCAGGCGAGTTCGCGGATGAGCACATTCTGAAGGCCGCGGAAATGTTTCCGCGCCTCATCCCATGTTTCAAGCTGGCGGTTGAAGAAGCGTTGCAGGGAACTGTCCACCGCCACATCGTCCTTACCGGCGACAAGTTGCTGGCGGGCCGACACCTCAAGCGTGCGCAGACGGTCCTTGTACAGGTTGTTGGCATTCACCTTTTCCACGCTGAGGGCGGCATCGCTGTTGCCTTCCCAGCGGCGGCACAGGTATAGTTCATCATATATACGGCCTATGCGATACTTGCGGCTGAACGCAAGCCCGAGGGCATAGTCCTCGCCATAACTTGTATTCGGAAACTGTATCTGGCGCACAAGCGGCGTGAAGAAGGCGCGCGGCGCACCAAGCCCGTTTATGCGCAAGGCGTTGTTCGGACCGTTATGGTCGGTCCACTCACGATGGTCGATGAGTCCCGGCGGCAGCGTTTCGAGCCTGAAGTTGCACATACGATAGCTTCCAATAATCATTGCAGCCCCCTGACGGTAGAATTCATCGACGACACGCTGCAATGTCTGAGGCGAAGAATAGAGGTCGTCGCTGTCGAGTTGCACTGCAAAACGCCCGCAACGGTAGTCATCCACCGCCACATTCCAGCATCCTCCGATGCCGAGGTCGGTGCGGTCGGGTACAATATGTACAAGCCTTTTGTCCGCCGCCGCCATCTCTTCAAGGATAGCAGTAGTGCCATCTGTCGAATGATTATCGACGACAATCACATTATACTTGAATGCCGTTTCCTGTCCAAGAGCCGATTTTACGGCATCGGCGACAGTGCGTTCGCGGTTGAACACGGGTATCACGACAGAGGCTTCGACATCGAATTCCTGCTCGCAGTAGTCTATCTTGGCATATTCCGAAGTGTCCACCAATGCGCCAATCTGTTCCAAATGACGCGTCACCACCTGTTCCATCTCCACCTGCACATCGCGGTTCCGAGGGTTTACATAATCGAACTGTTTTTCACCACTGCACCGGCTGTCGGTCTCCTGCCGTGTATAAAGGTATTCATTAATATGGAATATCGACGATTTGCGGCTGATATAGAGGCGCAAATCATAGAAGGCCGCCCATTGCAACCGGTTCTCCTGTTGCTGTTGCACATAGTCGTGCAGCAGGGGGGCACGCAGAAGCACAAGCTGTCCGAAGTCGAAATCATCACGCACACTGCCCGCCTGATAGTCAATCACGGGGTGAGGTGCAGCCTTTCCTGCCGAAACGGCGTAATGGTCGGCATACACCATGCCTGCATTGCTGTCGGCTGCAATGCGCAACAGGCGTTCAAGTGCGCTCATTCCGAGCGTGAACGGGGTTGGCGACAAGCTGAGAAGCACATAATCGGCACTGGCGTTATCGGCAATGACAGCGATGAAATCGGAAGACGTGATGCTGTCCACCGTCAGCAAAGAACAGTTGTCGGGGGCTTCGTTATGCTGTGCGAAGCCTGGTGTCACTAACAGGTTAATATGCTGTATTGTCTTACTCTGCCTGAGTTCTTGCAGCGTGTCGGCAATGGCACTGACATCATCGCAAGGCAAGAAGCAGTCAATCTTTTCTCTCATTCTATTACATTTAATGTATTAACAGACTTAACTCACGGCAAAACGGAACGCCATGAAAGCCTTTCCCTTTGCCGAGTGCAGCCTGTTTTATGCAAAGACAGTGCAAACGAGCGCAATGAAAGCTTGCTTTTACATTGCCGAGTGCAGCCTGTCTTATGCAAAGACAGTGCAAACGAGCGCAATGAAAGCTTGCTTTTACATTGCCGAGTGCAGCCTGTCTTATGCAAAGACAGTGCAAACGAGCGCAATGAAAGCTTGCTTTTACATTGCCGAGTGCAGCCTGTCTTATGCAAAGACAGTGCAAACGAGCGCAATGAAAGCTTGCTTTTACATTGCCGAGTGCAGCCTGTCTTATGCAAAGACAGTGCAAACGAGCGCAATGAAAGCTTGCTTTTACATTGCCGAGTGCAGCCTGTCTTATGCAAAGTTAGTGCAAAGAAAAGGAAGTACAAAATAAAAACGGCAAACAATTAAAAAATAATCCGCGCACAAAATGCGTTTTTCCAACAAAAAACAGTAATTTAGCACCACAAACATTAACAATAATAACGGTGTGATTTCCGGCAAAGAGATTATGCCACAGAACAACAACCACAAGCCAATCTGAATTATATGAATGTAAAACTTGTTTTCGCTTCGCTTGCCCTTGGATGCGCATCAAGCATGATGGCGCAGAGACACGTGATGACAATAGATACGAAGAAAGCCGGTGCCGACATAGCAAGCACCATGTATGGCGTCTTCTTCGAGGACATTAACTATGCCGCTGACGGCGGTCTTTACGGCGAACTGGTAAAGAACCGCTCGTTTGAGTTCCCGCAGTCGCTCATGGGATGGCAGACTTTCGGCAATGTTGCGGTAAAGGACGACGGCCCGTTTGAACGCTGTCCGCACTATGTGGTGCTCAGCGATGCCGGTCACAAGGAACGCCGCACGGGTCTGCAAAACGAAGGTTACTTCGGAATTGGGGTTTTGCAAGGCGAAGACTACCGTTTCTCTGTATGGGCAAAGGCCGACGGCAGAGCATCGAGAATAAAGGTGCAGCTGATTGACGAAAGCACCATGGAGGAGCGTCAGGATTTTGTAACGGCAACGCTCGACATCGACTCACGCGACTGGAAGAGATATGAAGTGGTGCTGAAATCGCCCAAAACCGACAATAAAGCCAATCTGCGCATCTTCCTTGACAGCAAGAATTCCGTGTGCCTTGAACATATAAGCCTTTTCCCCGTAAACACTTTCAAGAACCGTCCCAACGGCATGCGCCGCGACTTGGCTCAGGCTCTCGCCGACATTCATCCCGGAGTGCTGCGCTTTCCCGGCGGATGTATAGTAGAGGGAGAATCGCTTGAAAACCGCTACCAGTGGAAAAACACCATCGGACCGGTGGAAAACCGCCCGCTCAACCGCAACCGTTGGGAGTTCAGCTTCGATTACCGCTACTTCCCCGACTACTTCCAGAGCTACGGTCTTGGCTTCTTTGAATACTTCCAGCTTGCCGAAGACATCGGTGCCGAGCCTCTGCCGGTGCTCAATGTTGGCATGGCGTGCCAATACCAGAACTGGAACGACCCCAAGGCACATGCCGCTCTCGAACAACTCCAGCCTTATATCCAGGACTGCCTCGACCTGATTGAGTTTGCCAACGGCGACACAACCACTGTGTGGGGGCGCAAACGCGCCGGGATGGGACACCCGGCCCCGTTCCAATTGAAATACATTGCAGTGGGCAACGAGCAATGGGAAGAGCTGTATTTCGAGCGTCTGAAACCGTTTGTAAAGGCCATCAAGGCACGTTATCCGGACATACAGATAATAGGAACATCGGGGCCTAACTCCGAAGGGAAAGACTTTGAACACGGATGGAAGGCAATGACCGAACTCAAAGCCGACCTTGTGGATGAGCATTTCTACCGCGACGAAAAGTGGTTTTTGAGTCACGGACTGCGCTACGAGGGCTACAACCGCAAAGGGCCGAAGGTGTTTGCAGGAGAATATGCCTGCCACGGAGCAAACGGAAAGAAGTGGAACCATTTTGAAACATCGCTCTATGAAGCCGCATTTATGACTGGCCTTGAACGCAATGCCGACATTGTGCGCATGGCCACCTACGCCCCGCTCTTCGCACACATAGAAGGATGGCAGTGGCGACCGGACATGATTTGGTATGACAACGTGCGCATGATGAAGACCGTGAGCTACCATGTACAGCAGATGTACGCCCGGAACAAGGGCACCAACGTGCTCCCGTTGCACATGGACGGCAAGCCTGTTGCGGGACAGGACGGGCAGGACGGACTCTTCGCCAGTGCCGTGGCCGACAAGAGCGACGGCAGCATGGTGGTGAAGGTAGTAAACACTTCCGACTGTGCACAGAACATAACAATACGCTTCAAGGGCATGACACGCCCGGCAATGGCACTCACCACCACCCTGACGAGCACCGAAATGGACGACGAGAACACGCTGGACGAACCCGACCGCATTGTTCCGCAAGAGGGGGTGGTGCCCGTAGGAGCAGCACAAAAGGGCAAAATCCCTTACTCCATGCTGCACGACACCCTGCCGGCAAAGACTTTTAAAGTATATAGAATAAAGTAAGTGCAGGAAAAACGTCGGTTTATGCAAAAAGACAAGGAAACGGCGGCAACCACACTGCACATCAAGAACATGGTGTGCGACAGATGCAAGGCGGTGGTGCGTGAGACTCTCACGCACCTTGGCCTGCATGTGGAAACTGTGGAACTTGGGATTGCCGCCATTGTGGAAAAGCCCGACGACAAACAGACACGAGCCATAGCCGAAGCCTTGCACAGGCAGGGTTTCGGGCTGTTGCTTGACGCCCGGCAGCAGACAGTGAACCGGATAAAGGCCCTGGTGATTGAATTTGTACACTACCCTACCGGCAAACAGACAGTGAACCTCTCCGCTTTCCTTGCCGGAAAGATGTATTCCGACTACAGTGCGCTAAGCAAACTGTTCTCCACCGAGACAGGAACCACGATAGAAAAGTATTTCATCGCACAGAAAATAGAACTTGTGAAGGAACTGCTTTCATACGGGGAACTCTCGCTAACGGAAATAGCCGCGAGACTGAATTACTCGAGTACGGCATACCTAAGCACGCAATTCAAGAACATTACGGGCATCACCCCGTCGCAGTTCAAGGCCGGAGCCGATGCCGTGCGGCGTCCGCTCGACAAAGTATAGGCTGCTTTTGCACACAGGCAACAAGTCTGTCAGCTATATATCCGCCGGTTTTCTTACGTAAAATAAAACGGTCTAAAAACTAAAAGTAATATCAAGAACAATTTATGAAAAACAAGACATTGTCATCAACAGCACGCATCTGCCTCTCGGCGGCACTGCTGCTGTCGTCGGCCGTATGCGCAAATGCCACCGACAAAGTTAGCGTAAACACCAAAAAGGCCAAGAAGGTGTCGCGTGTGGAATATGGCTGGCACTATGAAGAGATAGGAATGATCGGCGACGGAGGGTTATACGCAGAACTGGTGCGCAACCGGAACTTCGAGGAAGCCAACCTGCCCGAAGGTCTGGAAATAAAGGACGGCATCTATCAGGACATGCCAAACCCGCAGCAACCCATCAAGCAGATTTACCAGATTGACCCTCTCGTGGGATGGCTCACTATGCCTCTCACCAATTCTCCCATAAGGGTGAAACGCACCGGGCGCAACCCTCTGAACGAGAACAACGGCCACTCCATGCTCATCAGTGTACTCAACGACACCGACCCTGACGGGGATGCCGCCATAGTGAACGTGGGCTACTACGGCATGGCATTCAAAAAGGGCGTGGGCTACCGTCTCTCGCTCTATGCGCTGGCAGACAATTATGACGGGAAACTCGTGGTGAGCCTTGCCGACAAAACCGGCAAGCCGTGCTCAAAAGCGGTGACAATCGACCTGAAACACGGCGCATGGCAGAAATACAACGTGGTGCTCACTGCCGACACGAGCCTGTCCGACGGCATGCTGCGCATAGTGCCCACAAAGAAAGGTGAACTGCAACTCGACATGGTATCGATGTTCCCAACCGACACTTACGACGGCGGCAAGTCGGTGTTCCGCGCCGATATCGTGGAGAACCTCAAGGCTTACCATCCGGATTTCCTGCGGTTTCCCGGCGGTTGCAACATACACGGAGTGAACGAGGAGACGATGAACCACTGGAAAAAGACCATCGGCGACATTGCCAACCGCCCGGGACAGTGGGGGAAATGGGAGCCTCACTACCGCAGCGACGGACTCGGCATGCACGAATTCCTTGAACTTTGCGAATATCTGGGATGCGATGCCATGTACGTAACGCCTGTGGGCATGGCATGCACCGAATGGGTGAAGCGCGACAAGGACGGCAACTTCCTTCACAAGCCCACCGACGTAAACTACTACATTCAGGATGCTCTCGACGCCATTGAGTATGCCATCGGCCCCACAAGCAGCAAATACGGAGCCATGCGCGCCGCAAACGGACATCCCGCACCGTTCCCGCTGAAGTATGTGGAAATTGGCAACGAAGACTTCGGACCCGTTTACCACGAGAAATACCACAAGATTTACAATGCCTTGAAAAAGCGTTATCCCAAGCTCATCTACATCGCCAACAGCACGCTCGGCAACTGTCCGCAGGATGACATCGACAAGTTTGTGGACAAGAAGGAAATAGAAGTGTTCGACGAGCACTACTACCGCGACGTGCAATGGGCAGTGGACAACTACCACCGCTTCGACCATTACAAGCGTCAGGGCATACGCCTCTACATCGCCGAACTCGGAATCATGGGCAACGGCGTTGGCGGCCCGGTGGGACAATACCCCACAGCCATCCTTGCCGAGGGCATCTTCAAGATGGCACTTGAAAACAATGCCGACCTGCAGCCCATCATGGCAGACCGCCCTCTGATGAGGAACTGGGAGTGCATAAACCGCGGCGACCTGCAACCCATGATCCTGAACTCGTCCACCAAGAGCGTCACCACATTCAACTACCACTTATGCAAGATGCTGCGCGACAACAAAGTGGATGTGGTGTACAATGTGGAGAACAGCGAAGGCGAAAAGCAACTATTCGTGAGCGTGGGCAGGGACACCGTCACCAAAGAGTACATAGTGAAGATTGTTAACCTCGGCAGCGAACCCAAGACCTTCACACTCGACATGAACGGCAAGCCTTTCACCGGCAACGCAACGGTTTCCACGCTCACTGCCAAGGCCGACCAGCGCGTGACTCCCGACAATCCCGATGCCGTGAAAGTGGCGGAGAGACACGAAAGGTTAGTGAAATCGATGCCAAACATCACCGTGCCTGAAAAGTCGTTCACCGTTTATAGAATTAAATAAGCCCCACACTTCAACAACAACACACCGGAAAATGAACAAAAGAAACATCCTGACACTGGCTTCACTCGCCGCCATACCTGGGCTGGCGCAGGAGGCACAAAAGCCAAATGTCATCATAATAATGGCCGACGACCTGGGCTGGGGCGATGTGAGTGCCTACGGCAACCGTACCGTCTCCACACCCAATATCGATTTTCTGGCGCAAAACGGCGCATGCTTCACCAACGGGCACGCATCGTCCGCCACATCCACACCGTCGCGCTACGGACTTATGACAGGCATGTATCCCTGGCGCAACGACGACGCCAAGATTTTGCCGGGCGACGCTCCGTTGCTCGTCAGCCCCGACCAGTACACCATTGGCAAGATGTTCCGCCATGCAGGCTACTCCACTGCCGCCATAGGCAAGTGGCACTTGGGAATGGGCAAAGGCAAGATTGACTGGAACAAGCAGATTACACCGTCGGGCAACGCCATCGGGTTCGACTACACTTACCTCATAGCTGCCACCGTGGATCGCGTGCCCACGGTGTATGTGGAGAACGGACTCGTGGACAACCTCGACCCCGACGACCCCATTTATGTGGATTACGAACATCCGTTCGATGGCGAACCCACAGGCATGAAGAACCCCGAACTGGTGAAAATGCGATGGAGTCACGGCCACCAGGACGCCATCATCAACGGCATTCCACGCATAGGATTTATGAAAGGAGGCAAGAGTGCCGTCTGGAACGAGCAGACCATGGCTGCCGACCTGCTTGCCAAAGTGAAGGAATACATTGACACTGTGCCGCAGGGCAAGCCGTTCTTCCTCTATTACGGTCTGCACGAGCCGCACGTTCCGCGCGTGCCAGCACCGCAGTTTGAGGGGAAATCCACCACGGGCGCACGCGGCGATGTGGTGATGGAGACAGACTGGTGCGTAGGCGAGACAATGAAATATCTGAAAGAGAAAGGGCTGGACGACAACACTATCGTGATATTCACGAGCGACAACGGCCCCGTTCTCGACGACGGATATGAGGACGGCGCACGCGGGACACGCTCCATCCACGACCCCAACGGCGGACTACGCGGCGGCAAATACAGTCTGTTCGAGGCCGGCACACGCGTGCCTTTCTTCATGTACTGGAAGGGGCATATTGCCCATTTCACCACCGACGCACTCGTGACACAGCAGGATCTGCTTGCATCGTTCGCACGCCTTATAGGCGAAAAAATTCCCAAGGGACTCGACTCGCACGACTATCTCGACACATTCCTCGGGAAAAGCGGCAAAGGGCGCAAAAGCTATGTGGTGGAAGCAAGCGGACGACTGGCCTACCGAAGCGGCCGCTACGCCCTCATTCCACCGTACGGCGGGTCTGAGACCAACGCCACGGGCAACGAACTCGGGACTGTCAACCACTACTCTCTCTACGACCTGAGTGCCGAACCTGCACAGCAAACCGACATCTCGGCACAGAACCCGAAACTGGTGAAGAAACTGAAAGCCGAGTTTCTCAAGGCCGTGGGGTCTCACTACGTACCCACACAAGAGCAAGAGGCACTGCAATAAAAGGCTGGTGGAAAGAGCCCAAAGCAGAAATATGCAAGAGAAAGTAGAGCGTAAATCAGGAGGTCGGGCGTACTGCGTGGTCATGTTTACGGCAGACTGAGGAACTGTAAACGAATGTAAAAACCATGCTTTTATCATTTATTTTACATAACTTTGCCAATAATTACGGCAACGTGCCGACGAATGGTTCACCGGTGCTCCAAACAACGATCAGCAATACGCATGGACATAATTCTAAAATACTTCCCCGACCTGAGCGGGCGGCAGAAAGAACAGACGGCACAGCTCAAGCCGCTCTATGAGGACTGGAACAGCAAAATCAACGTGATTTCGCGCAAGGACATGGACAACTTCTACGAGCACCATGTGCTGCATTCCCTCGCCATAGCGCGCGAGATAGCATTCCGCGACGGCAGTAAAGTGCTCGACCTCGGCACCGGCGGCGGTTTCCCCGGCATACCCCTCGCCATAATGTTCCCCAACGTGCAGTTCAAACTCATCGACCGCACGGGCAAGAAGATAAAGGTGGTGAACGAGGTGGTACAAGCCATCGGCCTGAAAAACGTAGTGGCACAGCAGCTGTCGGGTGAAGAGGAGAAAGGAAGCTACGACTTCGTGGTGAGCCGAGCCGTGATGCCGTTGCCCGACCTGATGAAGATTGTGCGCAAGAACATATCGAAAAAGAACCAGCACAACCCGCTGCCCAACGGACTGATATGCCTGAAAGGCGGCGACCTGACAACCGAAATACGCCCGTTCAGGAACATAGTATCGGTGACAGAGATATACGACAAGTTCAAGGAGGAGTGGTTCAAGAAGAAACACATAATTTACTTACCGGCATGATAACAATAGAGAAATTCACCTGCAACATGCTGCAGGAGAACTGCTATGTGGTGAGCGACGGAACAGGCGAGTGCGTCATCATCGATTGCGGAGCCTACCATGAAGCAGAGAAGCTGGCGATAGAGAAATACATAAAGCGGAACAGCCTGCGCCCCGTACACCTCATCGCCACACACGGGCATCTTGACCACAACTTCGGCGACGCCTTCATCACCGCCGCCTACGGTCTGCCGCTCGAGGTGGAGGCCTCCGACGAAGAGTATGTGCGGGCTTCCGACAAGCAGGCGGCATTCTTCGGAATAACGCTCACCGAACCCGTTGCCACGGAAATAAAGACTTTCCATGCCGGCGACAGGATAAAATTCGGCAGCCACGAAATGGAAGTGATCGGGACACCGGGGCACTCGATGGGTTCCGTGGTGTTCTACATAAAGGACGAGAAGGTGGCATTCACCGGCGACACGCTGTTTAAAGGAGCCATCGGGCGCACCGACTTCGAGGGCGGAAGCATGCTTATGATAATCCAGAGCCTGCGCATGTTCGTGCAGTTCCCCGACGACACGAGACTACTCCCCGGGCACGGAGCGGAGACGACAATGGGCTACGAACTTGCACACAACCCTTACCTCGACCGATAAGAAACCGACACGGCAGCGGATGACAAGAACCGAAAAGATAATATTAGGCATCGACCCCGGCACCAATGTCATGGGCTACGGACTGATAAGGGCCGTAGGCAACAAAGCGGAACTGATGACAATGGGCGTGATAGACATGCGCAAGGACGACGACCCCTACCTGCGTCTGGGCAAGATATTCGAGCAGGTGACGGAAATAATCGACCAATTCCTGCCCGACGAGATGGCCATCGAAGCCCCGTTCTTCGGCAAGAATGTGCAGTCGATGCTAAAACTCGGACGCTCGCAGGGCGTGGCAATAGCGGCGGCGGTGCACCACAGCGTGCCAATACACGAATATGCGCCGATGAAAATAAAGATGGCAATAACGGGACAGGGGCAGGCTTCCAAGGAACAGGTGGCCGACATGCTGAAGCGTCTGCTGCACATACCGCAGGAAAAGATGCCACGGCTCATGGACGCCACCGATGCCCTCGGCGTGGCCTACTGCCATTTCATGCAGGCAGGAGCACCCACAGGAGGGGCTAAATACCGCGGATGGAAAGACTTTATAAACAAGAACCACCTGAACCGCTAATCCACACCCATAACAGTGGCGGCAAGAACGGCAAGGGGATGCCACCCGTTCGACAAACGGAAAGCATGTCCCAATATGCAAAACATAAGATAAGGAATTACAAAGAAGACAAGGATATGAAAAAAATCTTACTTACACTCATTACGGCCTGCACGTTCGCCACAGGCATGCAAGCCCAGGAGATATACAAGGAAGTGAAGAACCTGCAGGGAAAGGTTGAAGCAATAGTGAACGACAGCACCAAGGACATGGAGACAAGAAAGGTGGCATGCTTCAAATACGACGCCATCTATTACCTCATAGACAAGGCAAGCCGGGAAGAGAGATTCACCGAATACGAGCTCGGGGCACAGACAAATGCCATGATCGACTTCGTGAACCTGTATGTAAAGCGTCTGGGCATGGAGAAGAAACAGAAGGACAAGGATCTTGTAAAAGCCAAGTTCCGCACGGCCACAATAAACAACTCGCTATTCAACGACACCGACAAGGAAGTGGCTTACGCCTACGTGGATAACGAAAAATACATCACACAATTCCCGCTCGACACCGATTGGGTAAAGGCTCTGAACGAGGTGAGGTGACAGGGCAAGCGTCCGTCCTCCTGCCTTTTACCAAACAGCGGTAAAACTTCATCGTCTTTTGTGCCGTTTGCGCTCAAATTCAGGGCGGCGGTTGTTGCCGAAGTTGCGCGCGGCATTCTGCACCGGCACTCCGGCATATAGTTTCTGTATGAGGTCGGCACGGCCTATGCGGCGCAATTCCTGCTCGATGGCGCGCCGCTGCTCGGGTTTGTACCAGAAGAAGAACTGCCGCTGTGAAAGCTTTTCGCGCGGGGTCTTTGCAGAGAACACCGGTTCAAGCGTGTAAGGGTCGTAGCCCGTGTACCACGTTTCGGTGCTCACCGTCATCGGCGTGGGCGTGAAGTCCTGCACCTGTTCAAGGTGGAAATCGAGCCTTTTGGTTATCACGGCAAGTTCGGCCATATCCTCTTCGCGGCATCCCGGATGCGAACTGATGAAATAAGGGATTATCTGCTGACGGAGGTTCTCATCTGCATTGATTTTGTCGAAGATACGCTTGAACTCCTCGAACAGTCTGAACGAGGGTTTGCGCATCAGTTTAAGCACAGCATCCGAAGTGTGTTCCGGAGCCACCTTGAGGCGTCCGCTCACATGGCGGCATATAAGTTCACGCGTATATTGGCGCGCTGCGGCATTCGACTTCTCGTCCTTGCTCTTGTGCAAAAGCAGATCGTAGCGCACACCACTGCCTATAAAACTCTTTTTTATGCCTGGCAACGCATCGACAGCATGATAGATGTCGAGGAGCGGCGTGTGGTCGGTGATGAGATTGGGGCACACCTGCGGATTGATGCACGACGGACGCTTGCACACGGCACACGCCTTCGGATTGCGGCCGTGCATGCCATACATGTTGGCCGATGGCCCGCCGAGGTCGGAAAGGTAGCCCTTGAAATCGGGCATCTCCATCACTTTCTTCACTTCCTCAACAATGCTGCGCTTTGAACGGCACGCTATGAACTTGCCCTGATGCGCGCTGATGGTGCAAAAGGCGCAGCCGCCGAAACAGCCGCGGTGCATATTCACAGAGAACTTGATCATATCGAAGGCCGGAATGCGCTTGCCCTTATACTTGGGATGCGGCAAACGAGTGTAAGGGAGGTCGAAAGAGCGGTCGAGCTCTTCGGTGGTCATGGGCGGATAAGGCGGATTGACAACGGCGTAACGATCGTCCACGGCTTGCAGCAGGCGTTGGGCGTGCATCTTGTTCGACTCCTCTTCTATGTGACGGAAGTTGTCGGCCTCGGCCTTCTTGTTGCGCAGGCATTCCTCATGGCTGTAAAGCACTATATCGTTGGAGGTTATCCCACCGGGGACGCTGCCCTCCCTGCATAGATAGACAGTCTGCGGAATGTCGTGGATGTCGCTTATCTGCCGTCCCTCGCCCATCTGCCGACAGAGTTCAACGATAGGTTTCTCGCCCATTCCGTAGATTATCATGTCGGCACCGGAGTCGCACAGGATACACTTCTGCAAACTGCCCTTCCAGTAATCGTAATGTGTGAGCCGCCGAAGCGATGCCTCAATGCCGCCGAGAACCACAGGCACATCAGGGAAAAGCCGCTTCAGAATTTTCGTATATACAATGGTGGGATACTCCGGGCGGCAGTCGTGCCGGCCGTCAGGACTGTAAGCATCCTCCGAACGGAGACGCTTCCCTGCGGTGTATTTGTTCACCATCGAGTCCATGCAACCCGGTGCTATGCCAAAGAAAAGATTTGGGCGGCCGAGCTTCTTGAAGTCGCGGAAGTCGCCATGCCAGTCGGGCTGCGGAACAATCGCCACAGTGTAGCCCGCCGCTTCAAGCGTGCGCCCGATTACAGCCGCGCCGAATGAAGGATGATCAACGTACGCATCCGCAGAAAAGAGAATGACATCCACAGTCTGCCATCCCCTCAAATCAATTTCTTTCTTTGTTGTAGGTAACCAGTCGGTAAGCCTGAACTCTCTCATTTCAAATTCAAGTCATTCGTTTGACAACATTGCTGTCATGCAAAAGCACCGCCGTGCATCACGCTTCAGCATCTTTTTCGCCATCGCTTTCGTCCTCACGGCGTTTGTCCTCCCATTCTATATAGAGCAGGACAAGCTGATGAAGGCCAAAAGCCTTCATATTGTTGTTGTAGATAACATCAAGACAAAGATCAAGAAGGTTGTTGTCCGTACTTGGAGACGACTCAAGAATGGAGCGCACATTGAGCTTCAGTTTCTCGAGAACAGGCTCGTCCACGATGCCGTTGCTGTCTATAAGATTGCGCAAGAGAGAGTATTTCTCTATCGTTTCGAGATGCCGTTCGCTCACTTCTATGCTTCTTGTGCCTGAGGCATTGGCTTGAATCTTAAACATAATCGGGATTTTTGACAGTTAATAACCAAATAAAATAAACTATTTCATCACAAAATCCAAGATACCTTTCATCAAAAGACGCTGGGTATTCAGATTGTTTATGCACTCAAAAGGAAAGCCCATGACGAAACATTTGTAGTCGGCTCCTTCGTAGGCAACGGCAGCAGCGGTGCCGTCGGCGTACTTCATGGCGCAGAAAGAGCCATTCTCAGGCAACAGCACATCAACGGAGCGGGCTGCGAAATGCTTGTCATTATGGTGGCGTATTATGTCGAATGTCGTACCAAGACCCGTAACCATATTGTCAGCCGATGCCCTGTTTGAACCGCCATAACGGGTCTTCAGCACCGAAGCGAGGAAGTCGCGCTCGTCATCCGCCTGCATGTCCGAGCCTGTATATGCGCCACTTACAAAGAGACGGCCGCCGTTGCTGGCATAACCGGCAACGACCTTGCGCAACGACGGTGTGAAAGTCTTGTAATAGACAAGCGCATGCCCGTCGTCCTTCTGCAATCCGAATGCTATATCGACACAAGCAAAAGGCTTCACGGGAAGCATCCCGCTCTCCACCGCTCCGAGCGAACTGCTCACGACATTGTACCTGCCCGTAGCGGCAATGGCTTTCACATGCCCCACGGCGGTGTCGAAAGAGTTGCCCATTATGAACCTGCCAGCGAGTTCATCGCCGCTATATCCCAGTCCGCCGGAGCCTTCAATGCCTGTCCGCGACTTGTTAAAACACTGCTGTGCGCCGTTCCATCCTGCCGTAAGGCCGTATGAAACGCCAATATCGTCGTCCAAATCGAAGCCTTGGCTTGTTGCGTTGTTCACCACTGAAGGTGAAGAAAGGCGAGTGAAGCCGTTCACAACCAGTACATCGGGAGCGGAAGCGGACACAAGGCAAGCCGCCAATGTCTCCGTAGGGAAGCTCTCCCCTCCCCTATTCAGGGCAGTGACACGGAAACGGTAAAGCACACCCGGCTGCGGAACGAACGTAAACGATGCCGAGTTTACAACAGTCCCGTTGTCGAATCCGCCGTCACCCGTTGCCACATATACATTATAAGAGGTTGGGACGGCAGTTGGTTCAAGCGGGTCAGACACCGGTGCCCATGACAGGCGAAGCTTCCCTTCGCCCGTCTTCTCCACCCTAAAACTGTTCGGAGGCAATGGCTGCACAACGCTCGGACGGCCGTGATTGCCATTGACAAACTTCAATATGGTTTTATAAAGCGACCGGGCAAGTGTGAAACGGAAATTAGGATCGTGCCCGCGGAGCATGTCATAGAAGTTCTGGTGCGACATCGTCTCTATTATAGCCGACGGCATTTCGGGACGACGGGTCTCGGAATAGTTGCGGTCATAGATTTCCCTGCGTGTCCATTTCGCGTATTTTGCGTTAATGTCACGCTGTATTCCCGTAAGCAACGAGTCGGCAAAATCTAACGAAATGTAGCGGGAAATGCCGCTGTTAAGCCGTCCGTCGTTAAAATTCGTGGTGCAGATGGCCAGCGACCCAACTATGGAATCGAACTTTTGGGTATATCCCGCATCGCTGTGCACCGCCAGGCTCAACTCAATGGGGACGCGCTGCCCCTCCAATGAAGGCAGGAACACGGAGCCGCCGGCAAGCCAATTGCTCATGCCCGAGCGTGTATTCAGGTCGTCAGCATAGTCGTCCTGCCCGTTTCTGCCACCATAAACGCTGTAAGGAGCACCTGCCCATTGCGCGGAATAGCGTGCCCCCTCAAGGCAACGGGGCATGCCGCTGAGCTTGCCCTCTCGGGAAATGTTGCCCATCCCGCCGCCAAAGCGCACGGCATCGGCCGTCACCACGCCCTTTTCCTGCGACCTGTTGGTAAGGACCACACGGTTACCGGCACTGCTGCCCTTGTCAAACCGGAACTGTCCGAGATACACCCAAGTAGAGCCTCCCATCTGCTGGTTTACATGAAACACCGTGCGTTCGCCCTGATGGAACACGATATATTCGGCATCATTGACACTGTTCGGAAGTGACTGATAGCTGACATACACCGCATAATCGCCTGTTTCAGGAACGTATGGCTGATAGGAAATCCACGATTCGCCTTTCTTCGACACTGTTTTTGCCATCCGTGCCGTTCCTGCCACAAAGGCATTCTCACCATCATGGTATGTGCCTTGATGAAAGGCGAAGCCCTTTTGCGGAGCCTTGCACCATTCGTTGCGTCCGTTTTCCTCGGTGTATGCGCCGTAGGATGTGCGCATGTCGTTATCAACGATCACCTCGTTCTTCTGCCAACTGCGCTCACGCGGCGAAAAAACCACTGCCCCTGCATTTTCGAGCATGGGCATAAGGTAAGGGACTACAATGGTCTGTGTGAACAAGTCCTCGGTTGTACCGAAGAGGTTGGGTCGTTGCCACCTCCATCTCGACTTCTTGCCGTCATAGTAAATGCCATGACTTGCCCAAAGCGTCAAGTGACGGTTGGAGAGTCCGTGAGAGATGACAAAGGGTCGGGAGACATTCTTCACCCATGGATTGCCGTTGTATTCAATGTCGCCCCACGAGCGTGTCAGGTAAGGATTGTCCGACAATGCGCCTTCAACGAGTTCCTCTATCGGCAGACCGCAAGTGACAATCCGTAGCCGATAGCGGCTGTATGGCTTCGGCAACGCCTTGCCGAGCTTCCGGTAAAACGACTTCACCAAAGACGGGGTGAACTCCTGTAAAGCGAATGCGTCGCTCACATTCACCGTGAACTCGCGCCGACGGTCATTTACAGAGAAGTCCGTCACTCTTGATGTATTGGCAGGAGCGGTAGCCTTGGCATTGCAGTTGAGCATGAACTCACTGAGTTGTTCCTTTATCCTGCCGTTGTCAGCCCCTACATACAAAGGCCATGACAACAACGCCACTACAAACAACAAGAATGATATTTTCCTCGTCATTACAAATTTCCTATTGTAAACAGTTCAGGCCTTTTGCCCTTAAAATCCTTGAAATAAGTCTTTATCTCCTTAATGTCCGCATCGAAATCACCCGTCGGCATAATGGTCTTGGTGCATACAATCCTTTTCTGCGCATAGTCCAGACCATAGAGCAACACGGGAATGCCTGCTTTCAGCGCAATAAAATAAAAGCCTTTCTTCCAGTCGGCATTCAGTGAGCGTGTGCCTTCGGGGGTTATGCAAAGTCCGAACTTGTCTGCCTGCACCGCCCTCTCCGCCAAAGCGTCGGTCATACTCGTGTGCTTGCCGCGACAGACGGGTATCCCTCCGAGTTTTCGGAACATCGTTCCCAACGGCCAGAAGAACCATTCCTTCTTCATAAGAAAGTTGATAAGGATTCCTTCAGCACGCGAATAGAGCAGCCCCATGATGAAATCCCAGTTACTTGTATGCGGAGCCAGACATATAATGTATTTCTCCGGGTGGTTTTCAGTCACTTCCTTAGTCCATCCCAGACGCTTGTACAAAAGCCATTTGCAAAAACGCTGCGTTATGCCCATATCCCGTCAGTCAGCGTTGGAAATCTGGTCGAGCACCTCAGACACCTGCTTGTTGAAGTTGGTGACAAGGTCTTTGTAAAACGAAGCCGCCTTCATGCCCGGCTCCTGGTGCGACACCCGCTTGATGAAGTCGTTGTGGATGACGAGGATTGAGGCGAGCAATGCCTTGACATCTTCATCGTTTGCCTTTGCGCTGTACATCGACATTGCCACACATTCTGCAAAGAGCTCACTGCATACATAATTAATATGACGTTTTAAGGTTCTTTTGTTTGCCATAACCAAATGTTTTTGTCAAGTATAAAAATAACGAAAATTCATGTTTTCACAAAGCATACAACAACATCCGCAGCTTGATGTACACGGCATCAGACCTCGGATGTAAAGAATCGTATCCGTATGACAAAGATACGGAAAAAACCGATACACCCCAAAGATTATCAAAAAAAAATGTTTCAAAACGAGGTTTTCTTTTTCATTTCTTTCATAATATCGCAGAAAAAGAGTATTTTTGCATCGCGTTTGGCGGCGGAAAGACATGAAGAGGAGGCCTGCCGGACACATCAAGACTTACAGGACGAAGAACATTTCAAAACAAAATAGTTTTAACTTTTATACAATTATGGAAATCAGTGCATTGCAGAAAGAGAGATCTGCCTATCAGCCGAAATTGCCGAAAGCACTCCAAGGTGCAGTGAAGGTAAAGGAAGGCGCCCCCACACAGAGCGTTGACAATCAGGAGGAAATCAAGAAGCTCTTCCCCAACACATACGGAATGCCCCTCGTGGAGTTTGTTCCCGCAGAGCAGGCCACACAGAAGGCCATCAACGTGGGCGTAATCCTCAGCGGCGGCCAGGCTCCCGGCGGACACAACGTAATCTCGGGACTGTTTGACGAAGTGAAGAAGCTCAACCCCGGAAACCGCCTCTACGGTTTCCTCATGGGCCCCGGCGGACTCGTTGACCACAAGTACATCGAGATTACCGAGGAGCTGCTCAAAAGCTACCGCAACACCGGCGGTTTCGACCTCATCGGCAGCGGCCGCACAAAACTCGAGCAGGAAGAGCAGTTTGAGAAGGGCATCGAAATTCTGCGCGAGCTCGACATCAAGGCTCTCGTAATCATCGGCGGCGACGACTCCAACACCAACGCATGCGTTCTGGCCGAATATTATGCCGCCAAGAACTACGGCGTGCAGGTGATTGGCTGCCCCAAGACCATCGACGGCGACCTGAAGAACGACCAGATCGAGACTTCGTTCGGCTTCGACACCGCTTGCAAGACTTACAGCGAGGTTATAGGCAACATCGAGCGCGACTGCAACTCGGCACGCAAATACTGGCACTTCATCAAGCTCATGGGCCGCTCGGCATCGCACATCGCACTCGAATGCGCTCTTCAGACACAGCCCAACATTTGCCTCATCTCTGAGGAAATCGAGGCAAAAGACCTCACCCTGAACGACATCGTGGAGCAGATTGCCACCACCGTGGCCTACCGCGCAAGCCAGGGCAACAACTTCGGCGTGGTGCTCATCCCCGAGGGCCTCATCGAATTCGTTCCCGCCATTGGCCGACTCATCCAGGAACTCAACGACTTGCTCGCCGAGCACGGAGCCGACTACAAAGACCTTGACAAGAACGCACAGCGCGAATACATCCTCGCACACCTGAGCGAGACAAACAAGGCCACTTTCGAGACTCTGCCCGAAGGCGTTGCACGACAGCTGTCGCTCGACCGCGACCCGCACGGAAACGTTCAGGTTTCGCTCATCGAGACCGAGAAGCTCATCTCCGAAATGGTAGGCGACAAGCTCGCACAGTGGAAGAAAGAGGGCAAATATGAAGGCAAGTTCGCCGCACAGCACCACTTCTTCGGCTACGAAGGACGCTGCGCCGCTCCCTCTAACTTCGACGCCGACTACTGCTATGCACTCGGAACAAGCGCAGCACAGCTCATCGCCAACGGCAAGACCGGCTACATGGCCATCGTGAAGAACACCACTGCCGGAACCGACGAATGGAAAGCTGGCGGTGTGCCTATCACAATGATGATGAACATGGAACGCCGCAACGGCGAGATGAAGCCCGTAATACGCAAGGCTCTCGTTGAACTCGACGGCAAACCGTTCAAGACATTCGCAGCCAACCGCGACAAATGGGCAAAGGAAACTTGCTACGTTTATCCCGGCCCGATACAATACTGGGGTCCGAGCGACGTGTGCGACCAGCCCACAAAGACGCTGAAGCTGGAGCAGGAATAATCCGCTCCGGTTGCCTACAACAAACAATTATTACAAGAGCAGGGCGGAGCATTTCGTCCTGCTCTTTTTCATCAGCAGGGTTCCATCAGTACGCCGTTCACTGACAGCATGCCGAACGCCCGCGAAACCAGACCCCATAATAACCCGTCAAGAGAATGACACGACGAATAAAAGCCTCACCAATGACAACAAGGCGCAAAAGGACAGCCACAAAAAGGCAAAGTGCACTGCGCCGTTTCCTGCGCAAGAACCCACGCACAGCATGGTGGTTGGGCGGTATTGCCACGATAGGCATCTACATTTGGCTGTTCTACTCATTCTTCGTGGGACCTACGGGATTTCGCTGGCGCGCCTTTTATGGCGATGCCACCTACCCCGAAGGCTATGAGATACACGGCATTGACATATCGCACCATCAAGGCGACATTGATTGGGAGAAGCTCAGCAACGCCATGATAGAGGGTTGCCCGCTACGTTTCATCATGATAAAATCGACGGAGGGAGCGACACGGCTTGACCGCAAATTCAAGGAGAACTTCCGTCAGGCACGCGAATACGGCTACATACGCGGTGCATACCACTTCTGGAGCAACAAGTCGTCGGCACGCGACCAGGCCTATCACTTCCTGAACAAAGTGCGGCTCGAAGAGGGCGATCTGCCACCGGTGCTTGATGTCGAGCACAAGCCCAAAGACCGTTCCGTGGAGGATTTCCAACGCGATGTGCTCACATGGCTCCACATTGTGGAGGACAAATACCATGTGAAGCCAATCATCTACACCTACTATAAATTCAAGGAGAGTTACCTCAGTGCCCCGGTATTCAACGACTATCCTTACTGGATTGCCCACTATTATGTGGACAAGGTGGAATACAAAGGGCCGTGGAAATTCTGGCAGCACACCGATGCCGGCAAACTGCCGGGCATAAAGGGCCGGGTTGATTTCAACATCTATAACGGTTCGTATTACGACATGAAGAAGCTCACGATCGGGAACCAGTGAAATGCAGTTTTTTGCAGCAAGAACCATAGTCTTGCCTTATTTAACGTGAGCCTGAAAGCCCTGAACAGCATCTAACAAGAACAGAATACCCACATATAGGTATTTGCTGACCATTCGCCCCTGCAAACGCGGCATTATATGATTTTTATGGGTAACTTTGCATCCGGATACAGTGACATACGTTACATCGGCAACCCATAAGAACGGTTTATGCAAATTACAAACAAGAAAATTCTTTTTTCACTTTACCTCCTCGTGATACTCTGCATGGGCGCAGCGACAATTATCGAGAAGTACAAGGGCACTGAATTTGTGGCATCCGCCATCTACGGTGCGTGGTGGTTCTCGCTCGTCTGGGCTGCCTTGGCGGCAACGGGCATCTGGCATTTCATACGCCACCGCGCAAAAGCCGTCACCGCCACAATGCTTCACACCTCGTTTGGCATCATCCTAATTGGGGCGTTCATCACACATGTCAGCTCAGAACGCGGGCTGATACACCTGCGGCAAGGCTCCATGACCGACACCTACACCGTGTTCGACCGCGACAACAAGCCCGAGACGAAGCCGTTGCCGTTCACAATATGTCTCGACCGCTTCGATGTGAAATACCATTCAGGCACTGACGCCGCCTCCGACTACATATCGAAGTTCACCATCACCGACACCAACGGCACGACAAAAGGCGAGGTTTCGATGAACAACATCTTCAACTACGGCACGATGCGCTTCTACCAGTCGTCCTACGACAGCGACATGCGCGGCGCAACCGTCTCCACCAACTCCGACCCTGTGGGCATTCCCGTCACCTACACGGGCTACTTCCTGCTTTTCCTATCACTCAGCCTCATGCTCTTCGACCCGCGCGGAGCCTACCGCAGAGTGCTCCGCAGCGACTGCCTGCGCAAGGGTGTACTGCTCGTCATAGTCCTTCTGTCGTTCACAAAAGGCTACGCCGGTACAGCAACAGCCACCGGCAGCAGTGCAGCGGTGAAAGCCCACACCGTGCCCCGCGATATGGCTGCGAAGTTCGGCGAGCTATACATACTCTACAACGACCGCATCTGCCCCGTGCAGACCTTTGCCATCGACTACACGAAGAAACTCTACGGCGCAGCCTCATACAAAGGCCTGTCCGCCGAACAGGTGCTCTTGGGATGGATGTTCTGGTTCAGTGAATGGATGGAGGAGCCTATGCTGAAAATCAAGAGCGGTGCACTGAAAGAAGCATTGATGCTCCCCGATTATGTTTCAGCCTCATCTTTCTTCAATGAAGACATGGGCGGCTACACCATCGGCCCGTACATCAAGGAGTATTACGAGGGCAACCACGACAAGTTCCACACCCAGGCAGCAGCCATTGACGACAAGATACAGCTAATCATGGATATGACCCGCAGCGTGCCCTTGAAGATTTTTCCTGTGACCCAGGGCAGCATCACCAAGTGGTATGCTCCAATCGACGGTTTGCCGAAGTCGCTCAGCAAAAAACACGCACAGGCAATAAAGACTTCTTTGCTTTATCTTGCCACCTCCACCAGGGCTCACGACTACGCCCAGGCAGACAAGATCATCGAACATATGCAAGGATATCAGCATATAGCCGGCGGCAACTCGCTTCCCACTCCACGGCAAGCCACTGCCGAGCACATCTACAACAGCATTCCCTTTGCCACCATCCTGTTCATGGTATGCCTCACGATGGGATTCATTACATTCCTTCTCACCGTAATGCGCCTGTGCCGCAAAAGCGGCAAGGGGCGCATTGCCGACACCCTTTCATACGCCGTAATGCTCTGCGCCTTTGCCGCACTCACCTACTGCGAGTATCTGCGCTGGACCATAAGCGGCACGCTGCCCATGACCAACGGCTACGAAACGATGCTCTTCGTGGCATGGACAGTGATGCTTGTGTCGCTTCTTACGGGCACACGGTTCCGCATAATGCTCACCTGCGGATTTCTCATGTCGGGCTTTTTCCTGCTTGTAAGCCACATCAGTCAGATGGATCCGCAGATAAGCCATATCATGCCCGTGCTCAATTCGCCACTGCTCAGCGTCCATGTCTCCATCATCATGCTCGCCTTCGCCCTACTCTCGCTCACCTTCATCAGCGGCATCACGGCACTGACGGTGCGCCTGTTCCGGCGCAGCGACGCCGACGACACCTTGCAGGCATTGCGCCATCTGTCGCTGCTCTTCCTCTATCCTGCCATGGCAGCCCTTGGCATTGGCATCTTCGTGGGTGCTATCTGGGCGAACGTTTCATGGGGGCAGTATTGGGGATGGGATCCCAAAGAGGTGTGGGCACTCATCACCTTCATGGTGTATGCCATAGCCCTGCACCCCAAGACTCTGCCATCACTGCAACGCCCGACAGTCTTCCACACCTTCATGGCTCTCGCATTCCTCACCTTAATAATGACCTATTTCGGTGTAAATTATTTCCTCGGCGGAATGCACAGTTACGCCTGAATTCAAAACACGGCATCTTCGCATCATCCCAAAGAAGCATTGTTTTCGCACAGCTGCAACACATTAAAATTCATGTCAAAAACAAACAAGCTGTATGAGGTCGGGCGTCCCCGCCCGACCTCATACAGCCCGACCTCCTGTACCTCCTTTTACAGGGCAACACATGCAAATATAGTGCATGTGCAGTAAAAATTTTTGACAACGGGAATTCCCTTTCCAGAAGTTCCGCTTGGGTGTAAAAGCGGGGATGCGGGTGTTTTGTGACGGGGAAAAATGGAATTTACCGCCAAAGAAGCCTTCCTTGTCATGCAAAGAAGGCTTCTTTGCATGACAAGTACAGTGCGTTTGTGCATCAAGCAAGGCTTGTTTGCATTGCAAGGAAGCCTTGTTTGCGGCACGAAGACCATCTTTTTGCGTCTGGACGACACCTTGCTTTTTGCACACAAACGCCCGTATCAGTCTAACGATATGGCAATCAGACGTTTGCACCCACACACCGTATTTTGTGAAATCGCCGTCGGTTTTCCCTGTCTTCGCGTATGGATGGATTTTGGAGCGGTTGGAAATGCAAATATAAGACAAGCGGGCGGTCAGTGTGCAATATTGTGTAGCTTTAGGAGGTCAGGCGTCCTGCGGTATTTTCGGATAATGCCTACCCCTATGAAAATTCAACATACACACAAATTCTCTCCAAAAAACAAGAAGAAGCGTTATGATTGTCTCGTATTTGAAAACGTGGGAAATCTTCAAACGGATACAAGGATAGCATAGTGGTTATCACGCTAAGCGTGGGCTGCTGTTGTTACATCCGTATCCAAGATTTCCTACAACCAATTGAACCCACATGGCAGGAAAGACGCAATTGTTGATTTAAATCAACCGTGCAGGACAAGGACACGCCAATATCGTATGGCGCAATATAATCGCTGCGAGAAGTTCCCTCAGCACGATTTTCACCCAATTTCGGTGGGTGGAGTGAGATAATTTTAGACATTTTCATAATTTAGCAGAAGAAATACTACCTTTGTGGCAACCAAACTTTTATATATATGAAAAAGATTCTA
>CAVBVK010000012.1:0-40065 GCA_963599085.1 bacterium
TTATGATATAGTCGTACCGCACGACAACCTTCTTCGCCGCATTAACGACCTGGTAGACTTCAGCTTTGTCTATCAGGAACTGGTCAACAAGTACTGCCATGATAACGGACGTACAGCGGAATCGCCCATCCGTATGTTCAAGTACCTTCTGTTGAAGACCATATACGACATATCAGACGTGGATGTTGTGGAACGTTCCCGTTATGACATGTCGTTTAAGTATTTTCTTGGCATGACTCCTGAGGAAGGTGTCATCAATCCGAGCAGTCTCTGTAAGTTCCGCAAGTTGCGGCTGAAAGACACGGACCTTATTAACCTGCTTATCCGAAAGACCGTAGAAATAGCAATGGAGAAAGGGATCATCACGTCAAAGACAATTATTGTTGATTCCACTCACACCAAAGCCAGGTCCAATCCCTACTCCCCGGTTGAGGTTCTAAAGCTCCGTTCCAAGCAGCTCCGGAAGGCGCTTTACGCTATGGACGACAGTGTCAAGGGAACCCTGCCGGCCAAGAACGAGGACGATGACCTTGTCAAAGAGTTGGATTATACCAAAGAGCTTCTGAATTTTACCACCTCGGAGTCCGGCCTTTCGGAAGTGCCTGCAGTAAGGCAGCGTCTAAACATGCTTAAGGAGACACTTGAGGATATAGAAGACCACTACACGACCTCAAAGGACACAGACGCACGCGTTGGCCATAAGACAGAAGACTCTTCGTTTTTCGGATACAAGACCCATATTGCCATGAGTGACGAGCGCATAATAACGGCAGCGACCGTTACTTCCGGTGAAAGAGGCGACGGCCCTCAGTTGAAAGAGCTTGTTGGGCAGAGCAGGAAGAACGGGATGGAAGTGGACACAGTCATTGGAGACACGGCATACTCAGGATCGGACAACCTTACATTGGCAGAAGATGAGAACGACGGTTTTACGCTGGTATCAAAGTTACACCCGTCTATCAACGGGTTCAGAAAAGACAAGGACAAGTTCGAATTCAACAAGGATGCGGGAATGTTTGTTTGCCCGGCCGGCCATATGGCCGTCAGGAAAGTGAAGCATGGAAGAAGGAACGCGAAATGGAATCCGTCAATGACCTATTTCTTTGACATAGGGAAATGCAAGGTTTGCTCACGAAGATGCGGGTGTTACAAGGAAGGGGCCAAGAGCAAGACATATTGCATACCAGTCAGGAAAGGGGAACAGGAAAGGCAACAGGCGTTTCAAGACACGCAAGAGTTTAAAGACAAAGCCCGGCAAAGATACAAGATAGAGGCCAAGAATGCGGAATTAAAACATGTGTACGGCTATGACAGAGCGTTGTCGTACGGGCTTGACTGTATGCATATGCAAGGTGCAATGACCATCTTTGCCTCAAATCTCAAGAGAATCCTGAAACTAATCTGAAAAAGGCAAGTACAGGCATGGTATAAACTCAACATGATGGCCTCACAAGCCATATAAGGCCATATAAGGCCGTATATGGACTCAAATAAAGAAATAAAAGCAGACTGCAAAACCGTGACAATGGCTCATGCAATCTGCTTTTTATATTAGAAGGTTTGGATAAGGCCTCAAAAGGGTTAACTTTTTCAGTGCCCTCGCGGGACGCCCGACCTCCTAAAAAGAAGAGGGCGTGCCAGTTTTGACACACCCTCTTTATCTGTTGCTGTATGCGTTGACAAGGTCGCGGACTGTGATATTTTGTGGCCCGCCGCCAATTACTTTACCAGATGTGAGCGCGCTTCTTCTTGTCGAGGAAGAGTTTGTCGCCCTTCTTCACGCCGAACGCCTTGTACCACTCGTCGATCTGCGGCAGCGCGGCGTTCACGCGGTACTCGGCAGGCGAGTGGGGGTCGGTCTTTATCTGGCGGTCGATGAACTCGGTGCGCGCGTTGCCTGCCCATATTGTCGCCCATGAGAGGAAGAAACGCTGTTCGGCGGTGAAGCCGTCGATTGCGGGCTGCGGTTTCTCCTTCAGTGTGTTCTGCAACGCCCGGAGCGCGATGTTGAGCCCGCCGTTGTCACCGATGTTCTCGCCGAGGGTGAGTTTGCCGTTTATTTTTTTGCCGGGCAGAGCCTCGATGCTCCCGAAATACTCTTCGAGCACCTTGGTGCGCGCCTGGAAGTTCTTTTTGTCGGCAGCAGTCCACCAGTCGTTCTGGTTGCCGTCCTTGTCGAACTGTGCCCCCTGGTCGTCGAAACCGTGGCTCATCTCATGGCCTATCACGCCTCCGATGCCTCCGTAGTTCACCGCGTCGTCGGCGTCAGGATTGAAGAACGGCGGCTGCAGGATGGCCGCGGGGAAGCATATCTCGTTTGTCGTGGGGTTGTAGTAGGCGTTCACTGTCTGCGGGGTCATCATCCACTCCGTCTTGTCCACGGGCTTGTTCACCTTGCGGTCGATGTATTCCTGTGAGAGGAACTCTGACACGCGGCGCATGTTCTCGTATAGCGACAGCTTCTCGTCAATCTGCAAACGGCTGTAATCCTTCCACCTGTCGGGGTAGCCTATCTTTATGATGAAGTTGTTGAGCTTGTCCTTTGCCTGTGCCTTGGTGGCTTCGCTCATCCATGTCGATTCGTCGATGCGCTGTGCAAGGGCCTTTTGCAGGTTGTGCACGAGGGTGAGCATCTGCTGTTTGCTGCTCTCGGGGAAATACTTTTCGACATAGAGCTTGCCGATGGCCTCGCCCAGGGCGTTGCTCACAAGCGATGTGGCACGCTTCCAGCGCGGGCGGTCCTGCTGCACGCCTGAGAGCACCTTGTCCAGTTCGAACGATGCCGCGCGGAAACTGTCGTCAAGTTGGTTGCTTGCGTCACTCAGTGCGTGGGCTTCGGCATAAGCCTTCAAGTCGTCGAGAGGGGTTTCTGCGAGAATTTTCTCCACCTCGTGTATGGGCTCGGGCTGACCCACATCCACGTGCGAGAAAGGCGGGAACCCCTCGGCAAGGAACGTGTTGCCCCAGTCGATGCCGGGGAAGTCGGTCACGAGCTGTGCGTAGGTCATCTTGTGATAGTTGGCGTCTATGTTGCGCAGCTTCACGTTGTCGTAGCTGGCCTGTGCTATGCGTGTCTCAATGGCGAGTGTCGCCTCCGCCTTCTTCTGCGCCGTGGCGGCGTCGTTCCCGGCAAGCGTCAGCAAGTCGGCGAGATATTTCTTGTAGGCGACGAGCACTTTCTTGCTTTGTCCGTCGTCCTTGGTGTAGTAGTCGCGGTTGCCCAGTCCGAGTCCGCCCTGGCCAACTCCCACGAGGTTGTTGGCTGCGTCGCGCATGTCGGCACCCACTCCTATGCCGAACATCATAACTCCTATGCCGCGGCGGTCGAGCTGTGCCGTGACGAGCTGGTACTGCCGCCGGTTCTTGATGGCGGCTATCTCGGCGAGTACGGGCTTCACGGGGTCGGCACCTTCACGGTTGCGCCGGATGCTGTCCATGGCGAGGTTGTATAGGCTTCCTATCTTCTGCCCGAGCGTCCCCTGCGGCTGTTGCCTTGATGCGTACTCCTCAATGAGTCCCCGGATGCGCTTCTGGTTCATCTCGTCGAGGTCGATGAACGAGCCGTTGCGTGCGTGCTCCGCGTCGAGCGGGTGCGCCTTCCGCCAGCCGCCGACGGCATATTCGTAGAAGTCGTTGCCCGGCTTCACTGCCGTGTTCATGTTGGCGCGGTCGATGCCCGCCGTTCCCTGTGCTTCAGCCGTCATGGCTGTGAGGGAGAGAGCAAATAATAATGACATTGCTTTCATTTGTTTTCCGTTTTTATGTGTTTTATGCTTTATGTTTGTTTTTTACGTTTCCTTTATCGGATAACAAAAGTACTGATTTCACCGTGTTGCGCCGTTATAATTAGCAATCATTAACTATCTGCGGCGTTTGCTGCTGTGCGTCCCGCCTTGCCTGCTGCCCTATAAACGCGAAAAAGACCGTGGCGGAATACTCCGTGACAGTCTCTTCTCCGTGATTTCTCCTGTTTCTTTTGGGCAAGGAACGGGCTGGCGGCACTTTGCCGTGCCTTCCCCACCGCCTTGGTGGGGGACAACCAGCATGTCGTGCTGTTGTCTTCTCCCCGCATCGGTTGCCCTTTTGCCTTAAAGGCAGCCTAACCTATTGCTTTCTCCTGAATCTTTTTACCTCGGCCAATGCCTCTTGGTGTTGTTCCTGAATCTTTACCTTAAACCAATAACCTATTATCCGTTGTCCTGAATTTTTACCTGGGCTTAATACCTTTTTGTTTTCCTGTATCAGTCTTTTACCTTTTTTCGGTTTATCCTTTAATCTTTTACCTTAGGCTGCAATACCATTGTTGATTGTTGTATCAAAATTCCAATACCTTTTATGTTTTGTCCGGATACCTCCCGGTATCTCTTTCTGACATTGCAAAATTATAGCTGTTTACGCACACAACCAAGAAAAACTGAGCGTTTTTTGCGCTTTTCGCGATAAAATTGATGTAAATCAAACGTTTTGTGCGCGGGCACAACTTTTGCCTGCACCCCTTTCGCCGAGACAGCACGTCCGGACGGATGCACGGCATCGCTCAGCGGAGGACTATAATAAATCAGCGGAGGACTATAATAAATAAAATAAGGTGTCGGCGGGGCAGGCATTCCCGTTTGTGCGGCATTGTTCGGCAGCACGCCCAGGCACGCCCATGCAGGCGTGCCGCCAATAAATAAATGGCAAATTGTTTTGTCTTTTGCCATAATTACCGTATTTTTGCAATGAGAAAGCAGAAAGAATGGGCGTTGCCGCAGGTATGGGCGCATCCTTCCTGTAACATCCCCGCAATAACAAAAACCCAAAAGCGTATGCAGACATTATGTCATCTCTCGGTGCTTGTGCACGAGCAGGCGAAGAAGTACGGCGACCGTGAAGCCCTTATCTACAAGGACTTTGGGGGCGACAAGTGGAAGTCCGTCAGCTGGAACGAGTTTTCGCTCCGTGTGAAGCAGGTGGGCAACGCCTTGCTCAACATCGGCGCAAAGCCGCAGGAGAACATTGCTGTATTCTCGCAGAATTCGATAGAGTATCTCTGCACCGACTTCGGTGCCTACGGCGTGCGCGTGTGCAGCATCCCGTTCTACGCCACAAGCAGCGAGCAGCAGATACAGTACATGATAAACGACGGTCAGGTGCGCTTCCTCTTTGTGGGCGAGCAGGAGCAGTATGACAAGGCGCACCGCGTGTTCGCGCTGTGCCATTCGCTCGAGCGCATCATCGTGTTCGACCGCAGTGTGCGTATAAGCACGCACGACCCCCATGCCCTTTACTTCGACGACTTCCTCGCCCTTGGCAAGAACCTGCCGCGGCAGAGCGAGGTGGAGAGCCTTTGGGCGCAGGCCAGCGACGACGACCTGTGCAACATCCTGTACACCAGTGGCACCACGGGCGAAAGCAAAGGCGTGATGCTCACCTACGGACAGTATCATGCAGCGCTCAAGGCCAACGGCGAATGCGTGCCCCTTACCAGTGCCGACCGCATAATAAGTTTCCTCCCCTTCACCCATATCTTCGAGCGGGGATGGAGCTATCTCGCCATTACCATGGGCGCACGCATCATCATCAACACCAACCCCCACGACATACAGCAGTCGATGCGTGAGACACATCCCACCTGCATGAGCAGCGTGCCGCGCTTTTGGGAGAAAGTGTATCAGGCCGTGCGCGACAAGATAGAACGCTCCTCGCCTGTGCAGCAGCGTCTGTTCCGACACGCACTCGCCGTAGGGCGGCGTTACAATGTGGACTGCCTTTGCCGTGCCAAACGCCCCTCGCTTGCCCTGTCGCTGGAATACAAGGTCATCGACCGCACCATCCTGCGCCTTGTGCGCAGGCAGATAGGCCTTGAACGCCCCAACATCTTCCCGACGGCAGGCGCACGGGTGTCGCCGGAAGTGGAGGAATTCGTGCATTCCGTGGGCATCGACATGGTGGTGGGCTACGGCCTTACGGAAAGCCTCGCCACGGTGTCGTGCGACCGTCGCGGACAGGTGCGCACCGTAGGCTCGGTGGGACGCCCCATCAGCAGCATCAAGATAAAGATCAACGACGACGGTGAAGTGATGCTCAAAGGCCCCACGATCACACGGGGCTACTACAAGCGCGATGCCGCCAACGCACAGGCTTTCGACGGGGATGGCTACTTCCACACCGGCGACGCGGGCTACATGAAGAACGGCGAGCTCTTTCTCTCCGACCGCATCAAGGACCTCTTCAAGACAAGCAATGGCAAGTACATCGCGCCGCAGATGGTGGAGGCGATGCTGCTCGTTGATAAGTTCATTGACCAGGTGGCAGTCATCGCCGACGAGCGCAAATTCGTCTCGGCTCTCATCGTGCCCGAGTTCCGTATGCTCGAAGAGTATGCGCGCGCCAACGGCATCGCCTTCGGCAGCCGCGAGGACCTCTGCGCCAACAAGAAGATACACGCCATGATTATGGAACGCATACAGACATTGCAGCAACAGCTCGCAACCTACGAGCAGGTGAAGCGTTTCACGCTCATCGCCCACCACTTCTCCATGGAGTCAGGCGAACTCACCAACACGCTCAAGATGCGCCGCCCCGTCATATACAAGAATTTCAAGGAAGTGATAGACAAGATGTACGAGGATTAGGCCCGGCCGTGACATGCCGTGGCGTAAGCCCCGCTCCCGGCAGTGCCGCGACGGGAAACCTGTTCCCCAAACTTAAAAGACATATATGATTACAGCCGACCAACTGAAGGATGTGACGGATCGCGCCGACGCGCTCCATCACTATCTGAATATCGACCAAAAGAAAGTGGAGTTCGAGGAAGAACAGCTCCGCACACAGGCACCCGACTTCTGGGAAGACCCCAAGCGTGCCCAGGAACAGATGAAAAAGGTGAAAGGCCTCGAGAAATGGATTAAAGGCTACCAGGAAGTGCGCCGGCTCGCCGACGAGTTGCAGCTCGCTTTCGAGTTCTGCAAGGAGAATATGGTGACAGAGGAAGAGGTGGATGCCGACTATGCAAGCGCAATCGATGCCATAGAGAAGCTCGAGCTGATGAACATGCTGCGCCAGCAGGAGGACCCGATGGACTGCGTGCTCAAGATAAACTCGGGCGCAGGAGGCACCGAAAGCCAGGACTGGGCGCAGATGCTGATGCGTATGTACATGCGGTGGGCGGAAGCTCACGGGCATAAAGTGACCATATCAAACCTTCAGGAAGGCGACGAGGCGGGAATAAAGAGCGTGACAATGGAAATAGAAGGGGGCGAGTATGCCTACGGGTTCCTCAAAAGCGAGAACGGAGTGCACCGCCTGGTGCGCGTATCCCCATACAACGCCCAAGGCAAGCGCATGACGAGTTTCGCCAGCGTCTTTGTCACGCCGCTTGTCGATGACACCATAGAGGTTTACGTGGATCCTGCCAAACTCTCGTGGGACACGTTCCGCTCGGGAGGTGCAGGAGGCCAGAACGTGAACAAGGTGGAGTCGGGAGTGCGCCTGCGCTATTGGTACACCGACCCCGACACGGGCGAGGAAGAGGAGATTCTGATAGAGAACACCGAGACGCGCGACCAGCCGAAGAACCGCGCCAAAGCCATGCTTCTGCTCAAAAGCCAG
This sequence comes from bacterium, assembly GCA_963599085.1. GTDB lineage: Bacteria > Bacteroidota > Bacteroidia > Bacteroidales > Bacteroidaceae > Prevotella. The sequence continues at coordinate 7,594 of CAVBVK010000012.1, forward strand.
CTCTACGACCGTGCCATGAAGCGCCGCCTTGAGGAGCAGGCAAAGATAGAGGCAGGAAAGAAAAAGATAGAATGGGGCAGCCAGATACGCAGTTATGTCTTCGACGACCGTCGCGTGAAGGATCACCGCACCAACTACCAGACTGCCGATGTGGATGGAGTGATGGACGGAAAGATTGACGGCTTCATCAAAGCCTATCTCATGGAGTTCCCCGTGAACGAAGGACAATGAGGCATATTCCCTTTGCCGCCGTCGTTCCGGAGCAGAATGCAGGGTGGGGGAATGCCGGAAAAGGATAAATTGTTAAACCTAAAATATTTAAAACTATGAGCCAGAAAAGCAGAATAAACCGCGCCCGCCGTGAAGCGGAGCAGGAGAAGAAGGGTAAAGCCGTTGTGGAATGGATATTGTGGGGCCTTGTAGGTGCCGCAGTGGTGTCCGCCATCTTCATCTGCCTGAACCAATGAGCGGAACGGAGACAGAGCGCAAGTTCCTCGTCCGCAAGGGTGTCGACTTCAAGGCAATGGCTGTCTCGTGCAGTCACATAAGGCAGGGCTACATGCCCTGCGAGACGGCTACGGTGCGGATACGCACCCGTGACAGCCAAGCCTACCTCACAATAAAGAGCCATTCCGACGCTGCCGGACTCTCACGGTATGAGTTCGAGACGCAGATAAGCCTTGACGAGGCCGAGCACCTGCTGCTGCTGTGCCGTGGCGGCATGATAGACAAGCACCGTTACCTCGTGCCTTCGGGGCGGCACACGTTCGAAGTCGATGAGTTTCACGGCGACAACGAAGGACTGTTGATGGCGGAAGTGGAGCTGGAAAGCGGGGACGAAGCTTTCGCCAAACCCCCGTTTGTGGGCATGGAAGTCACGGGCGACCGCCGTTTCTACAACTCCCGCCTCCTTACTTCCCCTTATTCGCTCTGGCGCGACAGTGTGCCAGAAGAATACCGATAACCCCGCCGAGCGTCGCGCCGATGGAGTTGGCGGCGAAGTCAAGCCAGTCGCCACTGCGGCGGCCGCCGGTACAGTAGGCTTGCAGCAGCTCGATGAGCCCGCTCATGATTATGGGTGCAAGCCAGGCAAGCAGAAACAGCTTCTTCATGTCCATCGTCCTGTGGCGGCGTGTATATTCCCACCAAATCGTGGCACATGTGCCTGCATACATGAGCGTGTGCACCCACTTGTCTATCAGACTGACACTGCTGAGCGGGGTCTGCGGGACATCCATGAAGCAAAGCACCCATATAAATGCGATGTAAAGGCTTGAAACGGGGTATTTGCTCACTAAATGATAAAGATATTTCATGTTTTACTTTTGGTTTGCATGCAAAAATAGATAAAAATATGCAATTCCGCTTCCTGAAAGATTACTTTTTCGGGAGATGAATAAGGAAAAACCGCCTTCGGTAGCAGGCATGGAACGAGACCCGCTACGGCAGCTGCGGCAGTCGGGCAGGACAATGTCAAACCGTATAAAGCATGGGAAAACCAATCTGTAACCGATGTTTCTGAAGGAAATCCTCTATTTCCGCCATGCCGACCGCCTCATGGCCGGGCTTCTTGTTGCCGTGGCGTGCATCGCAGGCATTGTCTTCCTGTGGACGGGTGGCGGCGGCGAAAGCAGCAATGCCGTGCCTGCCGACAGTGCCGCCTCCGCCGTTCCGTGCACCGGACACGCTGCCTCCGGCACACAGCCGCACCGCGCGGCGCCGCCTCCAAAATTTTTCCGCTTCGACCCCAACACCGCCGACAGTCTCACCCTGCTTAGCCTCGGACTGCAACCGTGGCTCGTCCACAATGTGTGCCGCTACCGCGAGCGTGGAGGCACATACCGTAAGGCCGACGATTTAGCCCGCACTTACGGACTCACCGTGCGCCAGTTCCGCACGTTGAAGCCCTACATACGCATCTCCCCCGACTTCCTCCCTGCCTCAACACTCGTCGCCCCTACACCGTCGCCGCACCCTTGCGACACCACACGCCGCGCACACAAGCTGCGGCAGGGCGAGACCGTGCCCCTGAACACTGCCGACACCACTGCATTGCAGCGTGTGCCGGGCATCGGCAGCCACCTCGCACGCCGCATAGTGGCGCGCCGCTCCCGTCTCGGAGGGTTCAGCAGCACGGCGCAACTCATGGAGATCGACCTCTTTCCGGCATCCGCACAGGCTTATTTCTCGGTGGACGGGGGGGCAATCATACAACTCGACGTGAACAGTCTGTCACTCGCCCGGCTGCGGAGCCACCCTTACATCAACTTCTACCAGGCGCGGGCCATTGCCGACTACCGCCGCCTCTACGGCAGGATAGAGTCCTTGGAGACACTGCGCCGACTCAAGGAGTTTTCCGAAAGCGACATCGCCCGGCTTGCGCCCTACCTGCGGTTCTGACATGCGTGTCTGCTGACGAAATGCCATGTTTTGTTGATTGTTTTTGCGTGTTGCCGAACTTATTTATAAATTTGCTGTCCAAACTGTTTTAAGATGCCGAAGTTCTTTTACACGACAACATGGAGGGAGACGCTGGTTTACCTGTCGTTCTGGTTCGTTCTCTTCCTCGCCCCCATAATAACCCTGTACATGCGCATACAGGGCGGGCAGCCGATGGTGTTCGATTGGGGTGAGGTGGCTCATGCGTGGGAGGTGCTTGCTGTGGCGATGGGAATGTACTTCGTGCACAACCATTTCATAGCCCCGCTCATAATCTACCGGCGTCGCAAGATGGTTTACTTTGCCGCCTCCGCCGTCCTGCTCGTCGTCTATCTGCTGGTGATGTATCTGGCACGCCCCACCGACGGCCCGCAGCGTCACCGTGAACCGCCTGCCCGTCCGCGGACGGAGCGCCGTATCGGCGCCGTCCGCCCCGAAAAGCCCGCTTTTCCGCACCATGACGGGCCGGGGGTGATGCAGCCACTGCCCGTCATGGGTCCCGGGGAACTCATGGCGACGATATGTGCCGTGCTGCTCATGGGCATGAACCTTGGCGTGAAATACTACTTCAAGGCGGAGCAGGATGCCGAGGAAAGGCAGGAACTCAACAAGAAGAACCTGGAGCAACGGCTTCAGTATCTGCGCTATCAGGTGAACCCCCACTTCTTCATGAACACCCTGAACAACATCCACGCCCTTGTGGATATCGACCCGGAGAAAGCGAAGACCACCATAGTGAAGCTCTCCAAGATGATGCGCTACATACTCTACGAGGGCAACAACAGCCTCATTCCCTTGCAGCGCGAGTTGCAGTTCCTCAACAACTATGTGCAGCTCATGCGCCTGCGCTATCCCGACAAGGTGGCAATAACGTTCGATGTGCCTGCCGCCGTGCCCGACCTCATGCTGCCGCCGCTCATTCTCATCATCTTCGTGGAGAACGCCTTTAAGCACGGCATAAGCTACTGCAACGAGTCGTTCATCAACATTTCGCTCCATGTCGAAGGCGGACGCCTGCTCTTCCGATGCCACAACAGCAGGAACAGGAAGGAGCATGGCGAAAAGGGCGGACTGGGACTGGTGAACGTGCGCAAACGCCTCGACCTGCTCTTCGCGCGCAGTTACAGGCTCGACATAACCGACACCGCCGACACGTACGAGGTGGAGCTGTCGCTGCCGTTGGCAAAAGAAAACGTGAAACAAGCAAACCCGCAATGATATGATAAAATGTCTGGTGATAGACGATGAGCCGCTGGCTCTGCAACAACTCGCTTCCTATGTGGAGAAGATACCCTACTTCACGCTCGTGGCACAGTGCCATGGGGCAGTGGAAGCGCGCAAAGTGATAGACAAGGAAAGGGTGGACGCCGTCTTTGTGGACATTAACATGCCCGACATCAACGGTATGGATTTCGTGAGGCAACTGTCCGCGCCGCCCATAGTCGTCTTCACCACCGCTTACTCGGAGTATGCCGTCGATGGCTACAAGGTGGATGCCGTCGATTACCTGCTCAAACCTTTCGGGCTGGACGACTTCAAGCGCGCCGCCGCCAAGGTGAAGAAACGCTACGAACTTGAGAACAGTGCCGCACAACAGCCCTCTGACGCTGACGACAGCATATTCCTCAAGACCGACCATCGCGTGATACGTGCCAACATAGCCGACATACGCTATGTGGAAGGCATGAGCGAGTACCTCAAAATCTACATCGAAGGGCAGCGTCCCGTAATGATGCTGCTCAGCATGAAGAAGCTTGAGGAACGCCTTCCGTCCCATTTCATGCGCATACACCGCTCCTACATAGTCAATATGAAGAAAGTGGCGGAAGTGAGCAAGAGCCGTGTCGTCATGGATGCCGACACCATCCTGCCCGTGGGCGACATCTACAAGGAGTCGCTGGTGCAGTATCTCAGCGACCGCTCCTTGGGGCGTTAGCGTGGATGCGCGTTCCTTCCGTGAGAAATACATGCGAGGAAGTCGGGCGTCCCGCCCGACTTCCTGCAACGGGTCTTCTCTTTCATTTTGTCCTCCTGCATATCTTCTTGATTTCCAATATAATGCACGCCGTTTAAAAACAAGGCTTCTTTGCATTCAAAAGAAGCCTTGTTTGGAGTGAAAAGAAGCCTTCTTTACAACACAAAGAAGCCTTGTTTGCAAACCGGGTGAAAGTTGCCCGAAACAGGAGCCGCTTGCAATTATCCGCAAGTTCATAACATTTAACTCAACGGACGGCAGGAAATAAGGCAAAAAAGCGTAACTTTGCAAACAGTTGCCGCCACACGGCAGGCAGGAAGCAACCCCTTGCCCGCGCCCCGTGTGCACTGCCCCGCAAAGGAAAGAAAAAGGAAAAACAACATAAGACAACAGAAATGGCACAAGAAGACGTTTTCAAGAAAATCGTGAGCCACTGCAAGGAGTACGGTTTCGTGTTCCCCAGCAGTGAGATTTATGACGGTCTGGCAGCAGTCTATGACTACGGACAGAACGGTGTGGAACTCAAGAACAACATCAAGGAATACTGGTGGAAGAGCATGGTGCTGCTGCACGAGAACATCGTGGGCATCGATTCCGCCATCTTCATGCACCCCACCATCTGGAAGGCAAGCGGACACGTCGATGCCTTCAACGACCCGCTCATTGACAACCGCGACTCGAAGAAACGCTACCGTGCCGATGTGCTCATCGAGGACCAGATAGCAAAATACGAGGAGAAGATAGACAAGGAAGTGGCAAAGGCGCGCAAACGCTTCGGCGAAGCGTTCGACGAGGCACAGTTCCGCTCCACAAATGCGCGTGTGCTGGAACACCAACAGAAGCGTGACGCGCTGCACAAGCGCTACACGGAGGCCATGCAGGGCCCCGATCTCGAGGAGCTAAAACAGATAATCATCGACGAAGAGATAACCGACCCCATCAGCGGCACGAAGAACTGGACAGACGTGCGGCAGTTCAACCTCATGTTCTCCACGGAGATGGGCAGCGTCGCCGACGGCACAAACAAGGTGTACCTGCGCCCAGAGACGGCACAGGGCATCTTCGTGAACTACCTCAACGTGCAGAAGACGGGCCGCATGAAGATACCGTTCGGCATAGCACAGATAGGCAAGGCGTTCCGCAACGAGATCGTCGCACGCCAGTTCATCTTCCGTATGCGCGAGTTCGAGCAGATGGAAATGCAGTTCTTCGTGCATCCCGGCACCGAGCTCGACTATTTCAAGTCGTGGAAGGAAACCCGCATGAAGTGGCATCAGGCACTCGGCTTCGGTGCTGAGAACTACCGTTTCCACGACCACGAGAAGCTGGCGCACTACGCCAACGCCGCCACCGATATCGAGTTCCACATGCCCTTCGGCTTCAAGGAGGTGGAAGGCATACACAGCCGCACCGACTTCGACCTCTCGCAGCATGAGAAGTTCAGCGGCCGCAGCATAAAGTACTTCGACCCGCTGACAAAGGAATCGTTCACGCCCTATGTCATAGAGACATCCATCGGTGTCGATCGCATGTTCCTTTCCGTCATGTGCCACAGCTACCGTGAGGAGCAGCTCGACAACGGCGAGACACGCGTGGTGCTGCTTCTGCCGCCGGCTCTTGCCCCGACAAAGCTCGCAGTGCTGCCGCTCGTGAAGAAGGACGGACTGCCCGAAAAGGCGCGCGAGATAGTGAACAGCCTGAAGTTCCACTTCAACACGCACTACGACGAGAAGGACACCATCGGCAAACGCTACCGCCGTCAGGACGCCGTGGGTACACCTTTCTGCGTGACCGTGGACTACGACACGCTGAAGGACAACACCGTGACGCTGCGTTTCCGTGACACCATGGAGCAGGAACGTGTGGGCATCGACCGTCTTCAGGGTATCATCGAGGACAAGGTGAGCATCTCAAGTCTGTTAAAGAAGTTGCAGTAAACACACACTTTCAACAAAGCTACAAATGAAGATAAGCATACTGAGACTCTTCCTGCCGCTCGCTGTCATTGCACTTGCAATGGCAGCGTGCAGCGAAAGCGACGACACCATAGAGGAATACCCCGAATGGCAGGCTACAAACGAGGCCTACATCGACGGCCTGTATGCCACGACAAAGCAGAAGATAGAGCAGGGCGACACCTCGTGGAAGATAATAAGGAGCTGCAATCTTGAAAGCGAAGCCGCCACAAAGCCCTCCGACTATATCATAGTCCATGTGGAAAGCGAAGGCACGGCAGCCGTAAAGCCGTTCATCACCGACTCCGTGCGCGTGCATTACAGCGGCCGTCTGCTGCCCTCCACGAGCTATCCGCAGGGCTATCTGTTCGACAAGTCGTTCACGGGAGATTTCCACGAGGAGACGGCCGTACCCTCACAGTTCCTCGTCAGCGAGCTCGTCACGGGCTTCACGACAGCCCTCCTCTACATGAATCTCGGCGACCGCTGGACGGTTTACATCCCTTACCAGCTTGGTTACAAGGCCGAAGGCTCCAGTTCTGTCCCCGGTTACTCCACGCTTGTGTTCGACATCGATCTCGTGGGCATCTACCGTGCCGGTGCGGACATCCCCAAATGGAATGCCCCGGCACGGCAAGGCGGGTGGCTGATGTGGCAGAAATGAGGGCGCGTCAGAACGGGTAACCGATGGCGAAATGGAGGCTTTGGCTGTCGCCGAAGCTTCCCATGTTGTAAAATCCTTTCTTGTAGGGCACGTGGATGCCCACACCCCAGTCGAGGCGCAGCACGAAAAACTCAAGGTCGTAGCGTATGCCTATGCCCGTGCCGAGTGCCATCTCCTTAAAGATATTCTTCACTTTGAACTTGGAAGCGTTGCGGTAACCGTCGTCGCGCATTGCCCACACGTTGCCCGCATCGAGGAAAACCGCCCCGTAAAGGTTGCCGAACAGCCGCGGACGGTACTCGAGGTTGGCCTGTAACTTGATGTCGCCGGTCTGATCCATATAGGAGAGCTGTGACTGGTCGGTGTGGTATGCTCCGGGACCTATACTGCGCACGTTGAAGGCGCGTATGCTGTTGGCACCGCCCACATAGAACTGCTCACTGTAAGGCGAGCTTGTGGCGTTGCCGTACGACCATACCACTCCTGCGTTGATGTGCCCCACCAATGTGCTGTGCTCGCCCGTCCGCCATGTCTTGCGCATGTCGGTTTCCACTTTGAGAAACTGTGCGTAAGGGTTCTTGAACATCTGTTTGCCTTTTTCGTTCCACTTCTTCCCGAAGGCGAGATAGCCGAGCGAGAGCACGTTGGAAGCCTCGCTTACCGTGGTCTGCCAGTAAAGCGGGTTACGGTAAGCCGACGGCGACTGCCATGTGAAGGTGTAGCGCATCTTCGGCACGAGCTGGTCGGCCATGGAGACGAGCAGGTACGGGCTCTGGTTGAGAATCTCGGTGAACGCTTCCGTCTCTTTCTTCATGTATTCGTATTGCAGTATGAGGGGCGAGAACTGGTGCATCCTTGTTGCCGAGGGCTGTAAGGTGTAGGTAAGTTCACCCGATACGATGTGGCGTTTGAAGAAGCCGGAGCGGTTGAGCACGTCGCTCGAGGCCTTGACAAGTGTGCTCGGTGTGGTGTGGTAGCGTCGGCCGCGCTTGTGCGGGACGAAGAGCAGGCGCGGAAACTCGAGCGACGCGTCGGCACCGTATTCGTAAGAGTTGAACTTTGAGCTCGTGCCGTCGGCCTGGTGTCCCGTTTGCCATTCGTATGAACCCTTGAGGTTTACCGACAGCTTCTCGCCCCTCTTGAATGCGTTGCGCTTTGCGAAACCCACGATGACGCCGGGCCCGACACGCCCCGTTGTCTTGCCCACGAGGTTGGCTTCCACGTAGAAGTCGTACGGTTTGTCAAACACACAGTTGAGCGTCATGTCCAAGGTGTCGCACGCGGCAGAGGTGTCACGCGGAGCGAAGCTGAGGTCGATGCGCGAGAAGAGTCCCTTGGCGGTGAGTGCATTGATGGTCTGCTGGTAATTGTCGTAGCTGTACAGCTTCCGCGGCCGTATCTTCATGCCGCGCAGAACGGTTCCCCGGTGAATTGGAGCGCGGCGTCCTGAATAAATCATGGTGTAGTTGCGGCTGCGCAGGGTGTCGGTGAGCTGCTGCATGGCATGGCGGCGCATTTCGAGATTGATGCGTCCGATGTACCATTTCTTGCCCACATTGGCAGGCAGGCTGTCGGCATATTGCAGGCGCACCCGTGACTTGCCGCGCTCGGCAATGGTGTCGGCAAGGTAGGAGGCGTAACTGGGCTGGTAGTAGAAATAGCCGTTGTTGCGCAGCAGTGTCGATATGCGTGTACGCTCGGCTTCGAGTGCCGACACATCGAAGGCGTCGCCGCCCTTCACGAGAGATTCTGCGGCCGTGGAGTCGATGAGCTGCTGCGCATCGGCGGGGAAGTTCCGGTAGAGCAGGGTGTCGATGGTGTTGAGAGGGCCGAGGTTCACGTTATAGGCAATCTTGGCGGTCTTGCCGTCAGGCTTTGCTATCACGTCGTAATCCACATCCGCCCCGAAATAGCCGCGTGCCTTGAGCAGTTCACGGGCAACCTGTGCGCGCAGCCGGGGATTGACGCCGCTGAGAAGGACGGGGGCTTTGCCGAAACTCTTGCGCATCCACCGCGAAAAGCCGCTTTCGGAATTATGGAAAGCGTTGTATATCCACAGACGGTAAGGGAACGGCGAACGGTAATAGCTGCTGCCGAAGAGCGCGCCGTTGGGAGCGGTGGCAAGTGCCGCCTCCACTTCTTCCTGTGTGGAATAGAAGTGTGCCGACGGCTCATAGTTTTCATAGCTTGTCTTTTTGAGACCCGTGAAGAGCTTGTCGTCGTCGGGGACGGAGCTTGTAGATGAGCAGCCCGTGAGGCACGCCGCTGCCAGAAAGGCGACAAACGCAGCGCACAGGGTTTTGCCTACATTATATATATAGTCACTTTTCTTTTTCATTTTTCTTTTTCTGGAGTGTTGAGTCGGCAGGCAGCACGGGCTGTGCCTGCTTTTCTTTCTTGAACCGGAATATGTCGCGGAAGTGCTGCAACTTGCGCCGCCACAGGAAACCGCCGCCGAACTGCCCCACATAGCCCTCAAGCCAGTCGTAGGAGTCACGGTCGTAAAACAGTTTCAGGTACTGGTTGGAATTGGGCGAGATGCGGTATTCGAATGTCACGTTGTCGAAGAAGGTGTCGTTCTGGTTCTCCACCTCCGCCCCGCTTGACACCTTTCCGCCGATGACGATGCGCAGGCGGTTGTTCCAGAAACGCTTCGAGAACTTGAAGGAGTAGTCGGTGTGCACGGCTCCCGAGCCGAGAGTGGTGTTGTCCATGCCGAAGGAAAGGTCGAGGGTGCGCAGGGCATTGCCCGAGATGGCGTTGATCTGCGAGTTGAGGAAAGCGCTCAGCGCACTGTTCATGGAGAATGAGTTGGTGTTGCCGTCGGCGAGATACATGCCCGTGGTGAGCATTGTCACGGCAATCTTCCCGCGCTTCTCCGCCGACATCGTCATGAGTTCGTTGTGTATCAGCTGGTCGTCGGGGGCGTCAATGATGAACTGCAAGCCCATGTTGTTAAGTGTCTTGGTGATGACGACACCGCACTCGAATGCCACGCTGCGCCCCTGTCCGCCGTCAGAAGCCACCGTTGTCTTGTTCTCCTCCGTGGCGGTGATGTTGAGCCGCGGGTTCATCACGTCGCCCGTGAACTCCAGGTAGCTGCCGTCCTGAATGGTAAAGGTCTTCAACGGGATTACCGGCAGCGAGTATTTCATCTCGCCGTTGCTCAGGGTGTAGCGTCCGAAGAGCCGCAGTCCATCCACTTCGTCGTACTGCATGTGCAGGTTGCCGCCGCCTGTTATATCGACATAGTTCGACTGGTTGGCGTTGAGCGCGCACAGCACGCGCGCGCCTTCGTCGATGTTCATGCTGAGATCCATCTTCAACCCTGACAGTGGCGGCCGCGTGACAACGGCTTCATGCGGCGCATTGAAGTTCACGAACTTCACGAGCCCGTCGAGTTGGTTGTCTGTGGTGAGCGGAGAGTCGCGCAGGATGTATGTCAAGTCGGTGGAACCGAGCACATCAAGATTGCCGCGCATGCGCAGGGCCTCGAGCGGCCCGTCTATCATTCCCCTGAAATTGACGTATGCCTTGCCGTAGGCCTCGGAGCGTTTGTGCTCTTTCGAGTCAATAAGGAGATAGTTGTCGGCACGCACACGCATTTCAAGACGCATCCGTTCGAGGTCGGAGAAGTCGAGGCTGCCCGTGAGCGTGAGCGGACTTCCGTTGTGGGCGAACATCTTGAAGGCATCGAGCGACATGCGGCTGTTCTCTATCTTCACCTCGTCCTCGCACAGACGCATCTCCACGCCATACGGCACGCAGGCTATATATGCCGAATCGAAGCTCAGGGTGCCGTTGATGTCGGGCTTCGACAGCGTGCCTTCCACTGTCACCTCGCCCGCAGCCGTACCCTTGAAGCTTATGAGCTGGTCGGGCACGAAACCGTTGAGGAACAGGAGCGGGGTGCGGTCGAGCCTCATTCCGGCACTTAGATGACCGTCGCCCGCGGAGTCGTAGGTGCCTTGCAGGGTGCACACGTCATGGCCGTTGCATGACAGCGTGCCATCGACATAGTGCTGGCGGCCGCCCTCCTTCGGCATATACACGAACTCGGAGCCGATGTTTCCTAAGGGGCAACGCTCGTAAGCCATGTTGTCGATGCTGACTGACGACGATACGGAAAGTTCGCCTTCCGCTGTGTTTATAAGGTGGAAGTCGCCGTTCAGCATTCCGGAGACATCAGGAGTGTAGGGGATTACGGACAGCACCTTGGCAAGGTCGAACTTCGTCAGGCCGAGGGTGATGTCCTGCAAGGCTTCGGTGCTGTCGTTGGTATAGACCTGTATGCCCATGCCGTCCGCCGCGGCGAGGCGCACATCGGCGGAAATCCGCCCGTCGTCGGCAAAGAACACGTAGTTGTCCTTGTTCACGCTGAACTTCTTATAGCCTAATACGGGGTCCGTGCCGCCGAGGTTGAGGCGCACGCCGCCCTGTTCCATCCATGCTTTCAGGCCGAGAGCCACGCCGAGCCTGCCCTTGTCGTCAAACACGTTGGTGCCCGCATAGAGTGCCTGTTTGTAGAGTGCGCCGCGGAATTTGGCGTTGAATACATACTGCGGGTTGTTGCGGTTGTTGCACACCTGCGCGTTGAAGCGTGTGGCGGCGGTGTCTGACGAGAGCGCAAGGCGTATCGTGTCAAGCCGTATTCCCGAGGCGACGAGCGAGTCGAGGGCGAGCTTTCCGCTTATGCCTTTCTCTGGCGAGGCCTCCATATTGACGAAGGCGTTTTTCATTCCATAACCGAAATATTTGAAAGTGCGGCAAAACGGGTTCTCCTTGCCCATGTCAAGATAAAGCGAAATGTCGGGAAGGCGCATACGCAGGCGCATCTGGTCGATGTAACGCTCGTGCCGCTGCCTGCGCATTTCCTCCATCACGGCATCCGCACTGTGCAGCAACTTGTCGTAAGCCCCGTGCGCATCGAGGCGCATTGTGAAGTCGCCGCTGCTTACTGCGGCGTGGGTGGAGTCGCGGCGGGTGAACACGTCAAGCACTATTCTCTCGGGGCGGTAGGTGCGTGCCGAGTCGCAAATACGTACATTGCCTATCACCCCTTTCAGACTGTGTGCCGAGCGGAGGTCGGTATCGAGGTTCAAGTCGGACACCAACGACATGGAGACGGGTCGTCTGGTGAGGCCAAGCCGTTGGAACTGTATGCTGTCGATATTGCATTTCAGCGTGGCTGCAAGCCTCTTCCCGTCCATCCGGGCACTCACGCCGATGTTCCCCGCAAGCAGTTCGTTGCGGCTGTCCAGCCTTGCGTGCCCTGTGCCGTTGCGCACTTCGGCATCGAATTTCACTCCCGAAAGGTCGTGATTGCCCATTTGCAGCCGGGTGGCTTCTGCATTGGCGGTGAGGCGGGTGTGCGGTGAAAGAAAGTCGAAGCCTGCGCCTTTGGCGGTGAATGTGCCCGACAGCGGGTGCAAGCCGCTGCCCGGAAGAAAGTTGGAGAGTGGCAGGTTATGTGCGGAAAGCGATGCTTCGTACGCCATCCGTGCCGCATCCATGAATACTTTTGCGCTGACGCTGCCGCCTCCCTGTGAGGCATTGATGACGGCCCCGTAGCGGTTGCCGTCGGCAGTAAGGCGTGTCTTCAAGCGTATTCCATGCGGAATGCGCACCTGCTTGCCTGCTGACGGTGGCAGCAAGGCGGCGATGAAAGGCAGGCTGTATGTCTCCGCTTCGGCATCAACGGTGGCACGAAGGCGGTCGGGAGAGTTCATGTTATATGCGTTCCCATGTGCATGCAGTGAGAAAGCGGTGGGGAGTGTCGCCGTGAATCCCGTGAAATCGGCATGGCGCATGTTGCCGTTCACCGTTCCGCGGAGCGTTAGCGGGCGGTCGGGCCAAAGGCGCGTGAACTGCCGGGGCATGAAGCCGAGGAAGTGCATGAGGTCCTGTTTGCCGAGCGAGGCGTTGAGACTGACATCCATCACGCCCGGGTTCGCGTCGGCAAAGGCACTGAAATCCATCGCCACCTTGGCGTCAATATGCGATTGCGGGGTGCGCAGCCGCAGGTCGGGGAGCAGGATGCGTGTTGTGTCGAGAGCCACGTTGCCCGTGATTTCGCTCACCGTCAGTCCGCATTTCTCCTTGAAAGCACATTTCTTTACTGCAAGTTTAAGGGCAGAGCCGGTGTAGTCGATGGAGTCGATGCGCAGCGTGACGCCTGAAAGTGCAATATGATTATAGTCAAGGCCTTTTGCCTTTTCCATGAAGTTGTTGTCGTACCGCACTGCCCCTTCGCTCCATTCCAGCTGCCGCAGCCTGTACGACTGCTCCTGAAGGTCGAAGTTGCCGTCGCTCATCCGTGCCTTTCCCAAGTAGGCATACATCTGCAATGTGTCGCCCGGCAGGTGCACTGTCACGCCGGTCTTGCGCACTTTGAGCGCATCCACCAGTATTTTCCATTTTGCTGAGACCTTCGCCGTGTCCTCGGGAACGGTGTCGCTGAGCTCCACATCGACATCGGCGTGGGCTATCAAGGCAGCGTCGATCCTCAGCCGCTCCTTTCCGAGGTCTATGCCGTGGCTTTCGAGCGACAGCCGTCCCACCTTGCCTTTCACGCGGGCACTTGCCACAAGGTTGGCGGTGTTCACTGCGACATTACGGAAGTCGAGCCTGTCTATCTCCACGTTCTTCCGGAAAAGGGGAAGAATCCTTACGTTTACTATAAGCCGCCGGGCGTCGGCGACGGTGTCGTTCCGCTGCGGCAGCGAGTCGTTGGGCTGTGTTATGCGCAAGCCCGTCACATCCAGGTCGAGCGGGAAGACAAGGCTCACCCTCTCCACCGTTATCCGCATGCCCGTCTTTTCCGAAGCGTATAGGGTCACTTGCCTTACAGCCCAGTTCTGTATTGAGGGGATGTAAAGCATCGCCGAAAGCAACACTGTCAGCAAAAAGGGTGTCAGCAGCAGGGCGACGCCCCATTTCATGTATTTCCTTTTTTGCATCACGCTCTTGTTTTTGTGAGGTGGTGTATATGGAAAAGGCAGGCTTCCTGCCGCATCTCATGCCCTGGACGGATGTCAGTCTGCCAAGCCTTGCGTTATGTCGCGCCACAAGCGGTCGTCGGGCAACGGTGCCTCAACGTCAATGGCGTCCTTCGATACGGGATGGACGAACTCCATCCTGTGCGCCAGCAGCGATATGCTCCCGTCGGGGTTGCTGCGCTGCGCGCCGTATTTCAGGTCGCCCTTTATGGGGCATCCCATTGCGGCGAGCTGGCAGCGTATCTGGTGATGGCGGCCGGTGAGCAGCTCTATTTCGAGCAGCATATAGTTGTCCGACTGCGAGAGGAGGCGGTAGCGGAGCGTGGCTTTCTTCGACTTCGGCACCTCGTGACCGTAGGCATAACTCTTGTTCTGCCGTTCGTTGCGCACAAGCCAGTGCTCGAGCGTGCCTTGGGCGGGTATGTCGCGCTTCTTGGTGATTGCCCAATAGGTCTTGTGCACGCTGCCGTCACGGAACATTCCGTTGAGGCGGGAGAGGGCTTTCGATGTCTTTGCAAACACGACGAGCCCCCACACCGGGCGGTCGAGCCTGTGTGCGACGCCGAGGAACACGTTGCCCGGCTTCCGGTACTTCTCCTTCAGGTACTCTTTCACGGTGTCGGAGAGCGGGGCATCCCCTGTCTTGTCGCCCTGCACTATCTCGCCGCTCGCCTTGCTTACTATTATTATATGGTTGTCTTCGTAAACGACCTTCATCTCCGCATCTAAAAAACGAGGGAACCGTGTGCCCTTGCATCAGTCCGTGCAACGGCATCCGGTTCCCTGTAAGAATGTGTTTCGGTTACATGTTCATGCCGCCATCCACCTGGATCACCTGTCCCGAAACGTACGACGACATGTCGGAGGCAAGGAAGAGGCACACGTTGGCGATGTCCTCTGTCTGTCCGCCACGGCGGAGAGGTATCTTCTTCATCCAGTCGTTGCGTATTTCCTCGGACAGTTGGGCGGTCATCGGGGTCTCTATGAAGCCCGGGGCGACGGCATTGGCGCGCACTCCCTTGGGGCCGAGTTCCTGTGCTATGCTCTTTGCCAGGCCTATCATGCCTGCCTTGGATGCGGAATAGTTGCACTGTCCGGCATTGCCGTGCACGCCCACCACCGACGACATGTTGATGATCGAGCCTCCACGCTGGCGCAGCATTATGGGCGCACAGGCATGGATGAAGTTGAACGCCGACTTCAGGTTCACGTTGAGCACTGCGTCCCACTGTGCCTCGTTCATGCGGAGCATAAGTCCGTCCTTTGTAATGCCGGCGTTGTTCACAAGCACATCGATGGAGCCGAAGTCGGCATGGATTTGCTTCACCACCTTTTCCGTCTCTTCAAAGTCGGCGGCATTGCCTGCGTATGCGCGGCAGGTGACGCCGAGAGCCTCTATCTCCTTGCGTGTAGCTTCAAGCCCTGCCGCCATGTCGTCGTTGAGGACAAGGTCGGTGAAGGCTATGTTTGCGCCTTCCTTTGCGAATTTCATTGCAACGGCCTTGCCGATGCCACGCGCTGCTCCTGTGACAAGAGCAGTCTTTCCTGTTAATAATCCCATATTTTCTGTAAATTTAAAATCAGTTTGTTTTGACAAGACCCGGACTGGGGACAAGATGCTGCGGTGCGGCACTGTCCGCCCGGCGGAATGCCTTTGCGTCATGTTTCCGATAACAAAAGTAATCTTTTTATTTCATACGGTGAAATATTTTAGAGGGAATTTGCGGAGGCCTTCTTTCTCCTTGCCGTGCCTTTTGCGGCAGTTTTCCTTTTCTTTGCCTCCTTTTGCCCTGTGAGCACCATCGCCCTTTTGTGCAGATAGGGGTGCAGTGAAAATCCGTTCTCCTTGGCATACATCAGCAGCTCGCACTTCTGTTTCAGCAGCTCGCGCAGCGTTTCCGCGAGTTCCGCGGCTCTTTTGCGCAGTGCGTCGTTTGCCGTTTCCACACGTGTGTTGTCCGCCAGCAATGCCATGTCGTAGAGACGGCTGCCGAAGTATGCCGCCCCCTTGCGTACACGTTCCTGCAATGTGGGGTCGGCGGCATAGTCGGCACTGGTGAGAATGAGGCGTATATACTGCGTGTTGAACTTCTCCGACACCTCCGTCACCTCTTTCTTTATTATGGAGAAGCGTGCCTTGTACTCTAAGATGAGCTTCGGATAGTTGCGGCGGAAGTTGTCGTTGAGCAGATGCATCATGCGCTCCACGGCCTGTGTAATGGCATGGAAGTCGAAGAGCTCGCTCACCGTCGCCATGAAGAAGTCGCGCTGCATTGTTTTCAGCGTGTCGGCTGTGGGTATGTGCAGCCCTGCCTGTGCTATGAACGAGTCGATGGCGCCGTCCCTTATTATCGCGCTTTCGGGCAGGGGCGCGCTCAGCACCATTCCTTCAAGCGTGCGGCAGCGGCTCAGTGCAACGTATGTCTGTCCGTGCGTGAAAGCGTGCTGCACATCGATTATGGCTTTGTCGAAGGTCAGTCCCTGGCTCTTGTGCACCGTTATTGCCCATGCCGCCTTGACGGGGAACTGCCGGAACATGCCCTCCACCTCTTCCGTTATCTCCTTTGTCGCCTCGTCGAGCACATAGCGGCTGTTTGTCCACTCCTCGGGCTCCACCCTTATGGCGTCGCCGCCGTCTTTGGGGACGACGGAAAAGCCCTCGCCGTCGATTTCGCTTATATGCCCTATCATGCCGTTGTAGTAGAGCTTCGCCGCCGACGAGTCGTTCTTTACGAACATCACCTGCGCCCCCTTTTTCAGGGAGAGGCGTTCGTCGGTGGGGAAGAGCATCTCGGGATATTTGCCGCTGATGTGCGCATCGTAGTGGAAGAGCCTGCCGGGCAGTGCCGACAGTTGTGCTTCGTTGATGCGCTGGGCTTGGGCGTTGTGCGTGACGAGGCGTATGTAGCCCTCGTCCCCGCGCGGCGTGAAGCCCGGGATGCAGCGGCTGTTGAGGGCGTGGAGCACGGAACGGTCGGCGCGGTTGTCGCGCACGCTGTCGAGAAGGTCGAGGAAGCGGGCGTCGCTCTGGCGATAGACATGCGTGAGCTCTATCATCGTGAATGCCGACTTGCGCAGGGCGTGGCTGCTGAAGAAGTAGGGTGTGTCGTAGTAACGGCCCAGCATTGCCCACTCCCCCTCCTTGGCTACGGGCGCGAGCTGCCCGAGGTCGCCTATCATCAGCATCTGCACGCCGCCGAACGGGGCGTTGCTGCGGCGGTAGCGGCGCAGCACGCTATCGACAGCGTCGAGCAGGTCGGCACGCACCATGCTTATCTCGTCGATGACAAGCGTGTCGATGGAGCGTATCATGCGTATCTTCTCCTTGCTGAAACGGAATTGCCCGCTGCTCAGCTTGTAGTTGGCGTCGGGGATGTAGGGGGCGAAAGGCAGCTGGAAGAATGAGTGCACCGTCACTCCTTCGGCATTTATTGCCGCTATGCCGGTGGGCGCGAGCACGACGATGCGTTTTGCCGACTCCCGCCGCAGGCGGCGCAGGAAGGTGGTCTTTCCCGTTCCCGCCTTTCCCGTAAGGAAGAGGTTGGTGTCGGTGGTCTCTATTATGTCGCGCGCGAGGCGTGCCTGTTCGTCGGTTCCCATTGTGTTTGTACTTGTGCGGGGCGGCACGTGCCGCCTGTCGTGCAAAGGTACGTATTTTATTCCATACTCTGCCCGTTGCGCTGTGTAAGGGCCTTTATTTGACAAAAATCAACCTTGTTTGTTTTGCGGTGAATGCCTTTCTCGCTACCTTTGCAGGTGCAAATGCCCCGCAGGCATTCGCCTTGTTTAAAATGATACAGCTATGATAAAAGCCTTGTTCTTCGATGTTGACGGCACACTCGTCAGTTTCCGCACGCACAGCATCCCGCAGTCCACGCGCGATGCCCTGCTCCGCGCCCGTGAGAAGGGCGTGAGGATATTCACCGCCACAGGCCGCCCGCGGCAGTTGCTCGACAATGTCCCCGAGGTGGTGCCGCTCATGGACGGCTACATCCTCGCCACGGGTGCGCTCTGCATCTGCGGCGGCGAGGTGGTGCGCAAGGATGTTATCCCCGAGGACGAGGTGTGGAAGGTGGTGCGCTTCTGCACGGAGCTGGGCGTGCCCGCAGTGGTGGTGGGCACGGACGATGTCCAGGTGGTGAACCGCAACGACGTGTTCGACCGCGTGTTCCGCGACATGCTGAAGGTGAAGTACAACAAGTTTGACGTTCCGCTCGATGAGGTCGTAGCGCAGGGTGTGTTGCAGATAACGCCGTTCCTCACTGCCGACGAGGAGCAACGGTTGCTGCCCTCGCTGCCGGGCTGCACCTCGGCACGCTGGTATCCGGCCTTCTGCGACATCACCTCCGCCTCGGCCGACAAGGCCAACGGCATACGCGCCATAGCCAGTTACCTCGGCATCGACATCTCGGAGACGATGGCCTTCGGCGACGGCGGCAACGACATCTCCATGCTTCAGGCTGTCGGCACGGGTGTGGCGATGGGCAATGCCCTTGACGAGGTGAAGCGTGCCGCCTGCCATGTCACCTCCGATGTGGACGACGACGGCGTGAAGAACGCCTTGGAGCATTTCGGGATAATCTGATTTCAAAAGCTTTCATAAACCATATTTTTATTGTAAAAATCACAAAAAAGGTTATTTTTTTTTTTTTTTTATGTGCATTTTTTGTATCTTCGCACAAAATATGCCGAACCTATAACAGACACAACGAAGCTGATGTGTATCCGTAAGGATATGTCACAAACAGAATATTATAAAAACCAATTACTAATCATTAATCACAATTTCTATGAAATTTAAAACTCTACTTTCAGCATTCTTTTTAGGATGCGCGGCATTGCCTGTTGCAGCAACAGTTGCCGCCAATGCCCCGCTCAGTGTGGCGGTATCCGACGACGCCGGGGTGACAGGTTCTGTTGTCATAAACACGTCCACCGGCTCCCTCTCCTCCTACGACAGTAATGTCAATTGGCTCTCGAATTGGACTTCCACCCAGACAGCACCAAAGGTGGAAATGGCGTGTGTAAAGACCTCCGACGGCAGCGGAGTGAACAACATCAGTGCTTCCTACAGCAATGCCACCGCCATTGTGGCTTACCGCGGCAGCAAGGAAGATTCCAACTATAAACTGTCAATAAGCAGCGGCTGGCTCATCACGGGTTACAGTTTCGATGTGGTACTCTATGACGCTTCGAAGACAAACGTTCAGCTCGTTATGGGAAATGAGACATTGCAGCCCACCTCCTCCGTGCAGAACGTGAAGAAAGACGGGCTCAGCACCAGTGAGGTTATAGCCTTTAAACTCTCAGGCGACAACTTGGGAGTGAAACTGACAAACTGGACAGTGTACTATAAGGAAGACAAGAACGCCGAGCCGGAGCCCGACCTCCGCGAGACAAAGGTGTTCGTCAATATGGACGGAGGCGCGCCTTACCGCATCCCGGCAATAGGAAAAGCCGCCAATGGCGACCTTGTTGCCGTGGCAGACTGGCGTCCGAGCCATGCCGACATCGGCTCCGGAAGGGTGGACCTGCACCTGCGCCGCTCCACTGACAACGGCCAGACTTGGGGTGAAGTGCTCAAACCCGAGAACTTCGCAGGTGACGGCGTTATCACCACATGGCGTCACGACAAGGCCGCATACGGCGACCCCTGCATCGTGGGCGACCGTGAGAGCGAACGCATGATGATCACTTCCTGCTCAGGCTTCCCCGGCTTCTTCGACACCAGCGACAGAGTGCAGGGCTGGGCACGGTGGTATTCCAACGACAACGGCATGACTTGGGAAGGCCCTGAATACATCGAGCAGGAGTTCGTTTACCAACCCCTCGACGCCGCCAACCACCACATCAACGGCTTCTTCGTGGGTTCTGGAAAGATTCACCAGAGCAACTACATCAAGAAGGACAAGTACTACCGTCTCTATTGTGCAGGCTCAAGCCAGCAGGGCGGCGGCAACACCGAGAACTGGGTGCTCTATTCCGACGACTTCGGCGAGACTTGGGACTTCCTCGGCGGCACTTCCGTCTCTCCTGTTCCCGGTGGCGACGAGCCTAAGGTGGAGGAACTTCCCAACGGAAACATCATCATATCAAGCCGCAACGTATCAGGCCGCCGCTACAACATCTACACGTTCTCCGGCAACGACGGCGTTAGCGGAAGCTGGGGCGAGGTGGCCCTTTCGAGCACAGCCAACAACGGCTTGCAGGCCAACAACGGCTGCAACGGCGAAATACAGATTGTACCCGTAATAAAGAAGGAAACAGGCGAAAAGACATTCATCGCCCTTCAGTCACTGCCTATAAGCGGCCGCACGAAGGTGACAATATACTATAAGGACCTCACCGACCCGCAGACATACGCCACTCCTGCCAACTTCGCAAAGGACTGGGACGGCTCTTACCAGGTGAGCACCACCACTTCAGCTTACAGCACATGGTGCTTGCAGGACGACCATGCACTCGGTTTCCTCTACGAGGAGAACAGCGGCAACGACGGCTACGACATAGTTTACAAGCGTCTTGAAATCGGCGTGATAACAGGCGGCAAGTATGAGTTCGACACGGAATACACTTACGAGCGCAAGGACATCGACTTCGGCAAGGCTGAACGCGTGAAGAAGATGGAAACCCTCATCGCCACCGTTGAAGAAGGCGTGGCTGAACGCTCGGCTTATGTGCTCGGCGACAAGCTCATCCAGAGCGTTTCCCAGCTCAGCTGCCCGTCAGAATACACAGGCACTGCCACTGCCGACAGAGGCGGTCTTGCCGCCCTTATCGACGGCAATGCCTCCACTTACCTGCACACCGACTATTCCGGCGGCACTGTAACACCGGGATCTCACTATCTGGATGTTACCGCAGTGAGCGGGACAGTGTTTGAAAAGAATATACAAGTGGATGTGACACGCCGCTCCGACGGCGTCGCCGACCATCCGACAGAGTTCGCCATAACAGGTTCCAACGACGCTTCGACATTCGCCGATGTCGCCGTTGTGGAAGTGCCGAACGCCGTTTCCGGCGCAGAGGCCACTTGCTCGTTCGAGATTCCGGCAGGCGTAAGCTACACACAGTTGCGCTTTGTCGTGACAAAGACACCTCTCATGCGTGGCTACTGGCACATGGCTGAGTTCCAGCTCTATCCGCGCTCGTTCGATCCCACATGCAAGAATGCCCTTTATCCCGATGCTTATGAAGCTATAAAGAAGGCTGTTGCTGACGCAAAGGCTGCCACTGACTGCACCGAGGAAGATATCAACAGCTTGCAGACAGCCTACGACGCTTACCTCACCGAGGTGGACAGCCCGACAGGCATAAGCGAAATTGAGAGCAACAACAGCGTGCCCGCTGCCATCTACGACTTGCAGGGACGCCGCGTTACCGTTGCCAACAAGGGCATCTACATCATCAAC
This sequence comes from bacterium, assembly GCA_963599085.1. Taxonomy (GTDB): domain Bacteria; phylum Bacteroidota; class Bacteroidia; order Bacteroidales; family Bacteroidaceae; genus Prevotella. The sequence goes on from CAVBVK010000012.1 coordinate 29,037, forward strand.
GGCAAGAAAGTTGTGAAGTAACCATCGCTTAGAGACATTCATGTTGCCGGGTTTTGTTTCCGGCAACCACCACAAGAGGGCGTGTCAAAACTGACACGCCCTCTTGCTTTTACTGGAGGCAGGGCATCGTCTGCAAAAACGCAGGAAGTCGGGCATGCGGTCTAAAAGTTTTAGCGGACAGCAATAAATATATTTTAAAGCCGCTCAAATAATTATATGTATAAATATGGGAAATCGAAAAAAATGAGTAAGTTTGCAATTACAAACCAAACAACAGGAATTATACAGAAAATGGATATTACCGAGAGATTTCTCAATTACACGCAGTTCGACACCCAGTCGAGCGAGGACTCGGAGAGCGTTCCAAGCACCCCGAAGCAACTTGTGTTTGCAAAATACCTCACCGAGGAACTTGAACGGGAGGGGTTGAGCGATGTGGAAATGGACAGTCAGGGCTACATCTACGCTACACTGAAGGCCAACACAAAGAAAAACATCCCCACCATCGGCTTCATTTCACACTACGACACGTCGCCAGATTGCAGCGGCGCCGGTATCAAGCCACGCATCGTCAAGGCGTATGACGGCGGCGATGTGGTGCTTTCCGGGGGCATTGTCTCCTCGCCGGAGAAGTTTCCCGAGCTGAAGGCACACGTCGGCGAGGACATCATCGTTACCGACGGCACCACCCTTCTCGGAGCCGACGACAAGGCAGGCATTGCCGAGATAATACAGGCGATGTGCTGGCTGCGCGACCACGACGAGGTGAAGCACGGCGACATACGCGTGGCATTCAATCCCGACGAGGAGATAGGTATGGGCGCGCACCACTTCGATGTGGAGAAGTTTGGCTGCGAATGGGCTTATACCATCGACGGCGGCGATCTCGGTGAACTTGAATACGAGAACTTCAATGCCGCCGCTGCCAAGATACACATAAAGGGGGTGAGCGTGCATACGGGCTATGCCAAGGGCAAAATGGTGAACGCCTCTCGCCTCGCAGTGGAGTTTGCCGACATGATCCCTGCAACGCAGGTGCCCGAAGTGACCGAGGGCTACGAAGGTTTCTACCATCTCCTCGGCATAACTTCCAGTTGTGAGAAGGCCACATTGTCGTACATCATCCGCGACCACGACCGCGACCGCTTCGAGGATCGCAAGGACTTCATTGAGGAATGCGTGGGCAAGATGAACGGGAAGTGGGGTGAAGGCACTGTGACGGTGGAGCTGAAGGACCAGTATTACAACATGAAGGAGAAGATAGACCCTAACATGCATGTAATAGACATCGTACTGAAAGCCATGCAGGAAAGCGGCGTCGCCCCCAAGGTGCAGCCCATCCGCGGCGGGACGGACGGCGCGCAGCTCTCGTTCAAGGGTTTGCCGTGCCCCAACATCTTTGCCGGTGGCTGCAACTTCCACGGCCCCCACGAGTTTGTGAGCGTTCAGGTAATGGAGAAAGCCATGCAGGTGATAATAAAGATATGTGAGATCACGGCGCAGTTCAACGACTGAGTCATGCACACATAAAACCGGAAAAAGGAAAAGGCGGAGGCACATGCAGCATGTGAGGCCGCCTTTTGCGCTTGTGTGGAAAGCTCTGTCGGCACGGCGCACGCATAAAAAAGGAAACGGAAATGTCAGAAGTCCCAACGTTTGTCAGCGACCTCGCCCTCATACTCATCGTTGCAGGAGCGGTCACCCTCATCTTCAAATACCTCAAGCAGCCGCTTGTCCTCGGCTATGTCGTGGCAGGGTTTATAGTGAGCCCGCACATGCCCTACACCATGTCGGTAATCGACAACTCCGACATACAGACTTGGGCGGACATCGGGGTCATGTTCCTCCTCTTCTCGCTGGGGCTCGACTTCTCGTTCAAGAAAATTGTGAAGATGGGCATTTCGCCCGTCATCACCACCTGCACCATCATTTTTTCCATGGCGACACTGGGCATTGTCGTCGGCCATGCGTTCGGATGGAAGCGCATGGACTGCATTTTCCTCGGCGGAATGCTTGCAATGAGTTCCACGACCATCATTTACAAGGCCTTCACCGACATGGGGCTGCGGCAGCAGAAGTTTGCCGCTTCCGTTATGAGCGTGCTCATACTTGAGGATGTCCTTGCCATCGTCATGATGGTGATGCTGTCGTCCATGGCGAGCGGGAACAGTCCTGACGGAGGGGAGATGATAGGGTCGGTGCTCAAAATCGGCTTCTTCCTCGTGCTGTGGTTTGTCATCGGCATCTTCGTGGTGCCGCTGTTCCTGCGCAAGACGCGTAAGCTGATAAACAACGAGACGCTCCTTGTCGTGTCGCTCGGGCTGTGCTGCCTGATGGCTGTCGTCTCCACGAAGGTGGGTTTCAGCAGTGCCTTCGGTGCGTTTGTCATGGGTTCCATTCTTGCCGAGACCGTGGAAGCCGACAAGATAGAACGCCTTGTGGCGCCCGTCAAGGATCTTTTCGGCGCCATCTTCTTCGTCTCTGTCGGCATGCTGGTCGATCCTGCCATACTTGTGCAGTATGCCTTGCCGATAGGCGTGCTCGTGATGACGATACTTGTCGGGCAGGCTGTCTTCGGGACATTCGGCTTCCTTGTCGGCGGACAGTCGTTGAAGTCGGCCATGCGCTGCGGCTTCTCCATGGCACAGATAGGCGAATTCTCGTTCATCATAGCCTCACTGGGCCTGTCACTGCACGTTACGGGCGGCTTCCTCTATCCCGTTGTGGTGGCGGTGTCGGTCATCACCACCTTTCTCACGCCTTACATGATACGCTTTTCCGTGCCCTGCTACGGCTTTATGGAGCGTCGGCTGCCCAAGACATGGATACGCGCGCTCAACAACATAACGCTCTCCCATCCCTCATCGGCGCCCAAGAGCCATTGGCACAGCCTCATTGCGCAAATGGTGCGCATCACCGTGGTCTATTCAATACTGTCGGTTGCCGCCATAGCTCTCATGTTCACCTTCTTCCTGCCGTTCATACGCGGTGTCATGCCGGGGCTGCACTGGTGGGCAAACGGCATCTGCGGGCTTCTCACCGTGGCCATCATCTCGCCTTTCCTGCGTGCCATGGTGATGAAGAAGAACCATTCCGAGGAGTTCCGCGCGCTCTGGAACGAGAGCCGTGCCAACCGCCTGCCGCTGCTCGTCACCATCCTCGTGCGCCTGTTCATAGCGGCGGCGTTCATCTTCTACATCTGCAATTTCCTCACACACTTCACCAATGCGCTGATGCTCACCATAGCCTTGGTGGCGGTGGGCGTGATGGTACTGTCGCGGTGGCTGAAGCGTCAGAGCATACTCATGGAGCGGATGTTCGTGCATAACCTCCGTTCGCGCGACATAGAGCAGCAGGTGCTCGGGCTGAAGAAGCCGCTTTACGAGGGGCATCTGCTCGACCGCGACATCCATATCTCGGAGATTGACATTCCCGAGGACTCCCGTTGGGCTGGCCTTTGCCTTGCCGACCTGCGCCTGAGCAACCGTTTCGGCGTGCATGTGAGCAGCATCCTGCGCGGCAACCAACGCCTGAACATTCCCGGAGGCAACAGCATCGTGTTCCCCGGCGACCGCCTGCAGGTCATCGGCAGTGACTCGCAGCTTGCCGCCTTGCATTCTGCTGTGGCCAGGGAAATAGTGCCCGAGGACCCCGACATAGAGAAGCGTGAGATGCGTCTGGCGCAGATTGTCATCGACAGGCATTCGCCGTTCGTGGGCAAGACGCTTCCCGAAACGGGCATACGCGACCGCTTCAACTGTATGGTGGTGGGCAAGGAGGAAGGCAAGGAGAACCTTTCGATGGTGGGCTCTGCCTACCGTTTTTGCCTCGGCGACATCATTTGGATTGTGGGTGAAGATGAGGCTGTGAAGCGGTTGGGCAGTGTAAATAACGGGGAAGGGACAAAGTAAGGCTGCCTTTCGGGTTCGTTTGTCGCCCGTTTCATCCCAGTCCTTCCGTAAACTCGAAATTCCCGCACCCCGCACCCAGTTCGAAGTGCAGGCGTGCTATGCCGAGGTCTATTTTGGTAAAGCCGAATATGGAAAAACCGGGGCGTGTTGCCACGCGTGCCTTGCCGCTTTCCGCAGGTTGGTATTCAAAGCGGAATTTCTGCTGGTTCACGGCAGTCGGGGCGAGCAAGGCGGCTTCCACGCCGCGGCGGAACCATCCGGGGGTGCCGTCGGAGACATTGCTCACCTGCTCCACACGCTTGCTCTTGTGCGCAAAGCCTTGGGTCTCGCCGTAGCCAAGGGCTATCATGCACACTAATTTCTCGCCCTTGTTTATCTCGTATTCGCCCTCCACATTGCGGTAGGTCAGCCCTGCCCAACAGGTGTTCAGCCCTAATGTCTGCGCCAGCAGTACTGTCCGCTCGCCGTAGTAGCCCGTGAGCAGGTCGAGCTGCGGCGAGCGTCTGCCCGCCATCACGATGTAGTTTCTCACGCCTTTCAGTTTGCCGTAGCTCAGCAGCCCCGTGAATGCCCGCGGCTCTTCCGTCACGAGCTGTATGTGCAAGCCCGTTTTGGCATTCGCTTCGTCAATCTCCGCCCTCAGGGCGGCTGCCGCCTCCGCCGTGAGCGGCTTGTCGGTGTATCGGCGCACGCTGTGCCGGTACGCCATCGCTTCCTTCAAATCCATAATGTTGTGTCCTCCTTGTGTCGGGGTGATGGTGGATGTTTGCAGGCAAATTTACTCATTTCGCCGTTAAATGGCAGGCAAATGCCGGTGCTTTTGCCGTCAAATCGCTTTTTTTAACTAACTTTGTGCCTGTAAACAGTAAATGAAAATAAACCTATGAAAACCAAACCATTCCCGACATTGTTCCTTACCGTCAGCATGTCGCTCCTCTCCTGCGGAGCCATGGCACAGGGTCTGTTGCCCAAGCCGCAGTCGTTCACAGCCCGTAAGGGCGCATTCAATGCCGCCGCCCCCGCCTTCAAGGTGCTGAACGAGGCAGGCGACGATGCCCGCAACATCTACTCCGCCGCCTTCTTCGCCAAGGCTTCGGACAGTGCCGCGCGTGTGGTGCGCTTCACCCGTCTGCGCAATGCCTCCTCCCCCGAGGCTTACCGCCTTCACATCACCCCCGACACGCTCCTCGTCAGTGCCGCCTCTGCCGACGCTTTCCGCTATGCGTGGCAGACAGTGGAGCAGCTGAAGGACAAGAAGGGCGGCGTGACGGCGTGCGACATCGACGATGCCCCGGCCTACCGCTGGCGTTCGCTCATGCTCGATGTTTCGCGCCATTTCCAGCCTATAAGCTTTCTGAAGAAGCAGATTGATGTGATGTCGCAGTACAAGTTCAACCGCCTCCACCTGCACCTCACCGATGCTGCCGGATGGCGCATGGAGATAAAGCGTTACCCTCGCCTCACCTCTCTTGCCGCATGGCGTCCTGAACGCACATGGAAGGAGTGGGGGAAGAACGGTTCCCGCTATGCCGTGGAGGGCACAGATGGTGCCTACGGGGGCTACTATACGCAGGAACAGCTGCGCGACCTTGTACGCTACGCCGCCGAGCGTGGCATAACCATCGTGCCGGAGATAGAGATGCCGGGCCACTCGGCAGAGGTGCTCACGGCATATCCCGAACTCTCCTGCACGCACGAGCCTTACAAGCAGATGGACTTCTGCCCGGGAAGCGTGGCCACCTACGACTTTCTCGAGAACGTGCTGAAGGAGGTGATGGACGTGTTCCCTTCCAAATACATACATGTAGGCGGCGACGAGGCCGACAAGATATCATGGCCTTCGTGCCCGCTCTGTCAGGAGAAAATGCGCGAGCTGGGCTGCGACAAGGACGGGTTGCAGGCGCATCTCATAGCACACTTCGGTGAGTTCCTCTCCGGACACGGCCGGCAGCTTGTGGGATGGGATGAGGTTATTGCCGGCAACCTTGCCGGTAACACCACGGTGATGGTGTGGCGCGGCGTGGAGAAGGCGCATGAAGCCATCAGCCACGGCTATGATGTGGTGCTCTCGCCCGGTGCCTACTGCTATCTCGATGCCTATCAGGACGCGCCCGACAGCCAGCCTGAGGCCATAGGGGGCTTCCTGCCGTTGTCGAAGGTTTACAGCTACATCCCCGGCGAAGACCTGCCCGAGGCCGAACGCCGCCGCATCACGGGCATACAGGCCAACCTCTGGACTGAGTACATACCCACGCCCGAACACGCCGAATACATGCTCTATCCGCGCGCACTCGCCATTGCCGAGATAGGATGGAACGGTACGGCGACAAAGGACTACCCCGAGTTCCGCCGCCGCGCCTTGCAGCAGATCGGGCATCTGCGCAGCCAGGGCGTAAACACGTTCGACCTTGCGAACGAGCGCGGCGAGCGTCCCGAGTCGAAGGAGTCTGTCAGGCACAAGGCTCTCGGCTGCAAGGTGATATTCAACCACCGCTATTCCGACAAATACAAGGCTCAGGGTGACCAGACCCTCGTCGATGGACAGCGCGGAGGATGGACTTACGGCGACCAGAAATGGCAGGGCTACATCGGCGGCGACTATTGCCTTGACGTGACCCTCGACCTCGGCAAACGCCAGAGCATCAAGTCGGTGTCGGCGGTATTCATGCAGGCCTACGGCGCATGGGTGTTCTTCCCTGAGGAGTTCAAGGTGTCGGTCAGCGACAACGGCAAGGACTTCACTGAGAAATATGCCGTTACAAGTGCAGTGAACCGTGACATACAGTCAGGCTTCCGTACCCTGGAATGGAAGGGTTCCACGCACGCACGCTACATAAGGGTGCAGGGAAAAACCACCATGGACGGCGGCTGGCTCTTCACCGACGAGATTATCGTGAAGTAAGGCTTCCCGCTTTTTCCTGCAAGAACCTTTACAGTCCTTTCTCCTATCGTCTTGCCCTCCATATAAGGAGAGTGAACACCAGCGTGTTGCAGAGCACCACCGCACCGGTGATTTTGAGGGGCATATCGCCGCTCAGTCCGCATTCCATGACGGCAAGGACGGCTGTTGTCGGCGGTATGAGCAGTGCCGTGATGCGTTCGAGCAGTGCCATGAGCTGCACCTGCCGCACTGTCTTTATGCGGAGGGGCAGGTTCACCGTCTCTGTGGGTCTGTATGCGCCGTAGAGCAGCACTGCCGTTATTGCCGTGCCGGCAGCGCCGAGCATGATTGGTGTCAGCGTATGGCTGCTGTCCGCCGACATGGCCAGCCGCGCAACGACAGCCCACATTGCCACCGCCTCAATCACGGCAATACCCTCCATTACGGTGCTTGTGGGAGTCCTGCCCAGCCGCGCGTGCGACAGCTCGGGCACGGTTCGTGTGGGGGTGAAGATGTTAATCGGTTTCTTTATTCTCAGTCTCATTGTCGTTCTTCCTTTTGCATTTCCTGGGCAGTCGCCCGTTCTTGCGCAGAGCCTCGGCGATGATCCATTGAATCTGTCCGTTTATGCTGCGGAACTCGTCGGCAGCCCACGCTTCAATGGCATCCATCGTCTCGGCATCAACGCGCAGGACGAAACTCTTTGTGCCCGTTTCCTTCTTTGCCATATTGCGGTCTTGTTGTCGGTTTCATGTGTCGGCAACCCGTGCCGTCAATGGTTCAGCGTACCGGCATTGACCACAGGCTGTGCAGAGTCGTCGCCGCAGAGCACCACGAGCAGGTTGCTCACCATGGCAGCCTTCTTGTCGTCGTCGAGTTCCACTATCTCCTCGCTGCTGAGTTTGTCGAGAGCCATCTTCACCATAGACACTGCCCCTTCCACAATCTTCTCGCGTGCCGAGATTATGGCGGCTGCCTGCTGGCGGCGCAGCATCACGGCGGCAATCTCGGGCGCGTAGGCAAGGTAGTTGATGCGTGCTTCCACCACTTCTATTCCCGCCATGCTAAGACGCTCGTCAAGCTTGCCCTCGAGTTGCTTGTTTATTTCGTCGGCATCATCGCGCAGCGTCAGTGCTTCCTTGTTCCCGTCGTTGTTGTCATAGGCATAGAGGCCTGCCACCTGGCGCAGGGCGGCATCGCTCTGCGTCTTGACGAAATTCTCGAAGGCGAGCATTACGTTGGAGACGCTTGTCCCCAGAGTGGTGCCGTTCTGTTGCGCCGCCTTGCCCTGTGCCATCGTCTGTGAGTCGATCTCGAACATTGCCTTGTAGGTGTCCTTGAGTTTCCACACCAGCACAAGGCCTATCATTATGGGGTTTCCCGTCTTGTCGTTCACCTTTATGGGCTCGGCGTCGAGGTTGCGCGCACGCAGCGACAGCTTCTTCGTGTTGATGAACGGGTTTACCCACGAATAGCCCACCTTCGTGAATGTGCCGCGGTAGTTGCCGAAGAACATCATTATGCGCGCCTCACCCGGTTCCACCATCATAAAGCCTCCCCATACAAACAATGTGGCGACGAGCAGCACCGCGCCGCCGACAATCATTGCCGTATCGGCAATGTCGTAGGTGTCGCGGACGATGGCCAGCACGATGAGTGCGATACTGAGAGCGGTGAGTGCCAGATTGACAAACAGCATCATAAATCCGTTCAATGTCATTCCCCTGAATGTAAATTCCTTCTTTTCCATAATCTTAAAGGTTTTAAAAGTTAGTGTTATGTGATTTGCTTATGATATCATTTTGATATTACAAAAATATGCACTTCCCCGTAAACGTGCAAGTCTTTTAACGTTTTTTTGTGTTTTTGGAAGCAGGTGAGACGGCTCTCTAACGGATTTTATTCGTAATTTCGCATTTGACAAAAGATTGTGGACACTGCCTGATGCCCGGCCTTGCAGGCTCGTGGTAAGGAATATACGGCTTGCAGGAGTCCCAGAATACGAACAAAGTAAAAAACAATAAACGAAAATGAAAGAAAATCTGAGAATTGCCTCCATCTGCGTGCAGGGAGGCTATGAGGCAAAGAACGGCGAGCCCATAGAGCCGCCGATCGTCCAGAGCACCACGTTCAAGTACGACAACTCTGAGGAGATGGCCATGCTTTTCGACCTGAAGAAGGAAGGCTATTTCTACTCCCGCCTCCAGAACCCCACCAATGATGCCGTGGCAAAGAAGATAGCACAGCTCGAGGGCGGAGTAGGGGCAGTGCTGACAAGCAGCGGCCAGGCCGCCAACTTCTACGCGGTGTTCAACATCTGTCAGGCAGGCGACCATATCGTGACAAGCAGCGAAATCTACGGCGGCACGTTCAATCTGTTTGGCGTGACCATGAAGAAACTCGGCATAGAGTGCACTTTCGTAAACCCCAACGACAGCGAAGAGGAGATACAGAAGGCGTTTCGCCCCAACACCAAGGCCGTCTTCGGCGAAACCGTCAGCAACCCCGGCTGCGCCGTGCTCGACATTGAGAAATTCGCACGCATAGCTCACCGCAACGGCGTGCCGCTCATAGTGGACAACACGTTTGCCACGCCCATCAACTGCCGCCCGTTTGAGTGGGGTGCCGACATCGTGACGCACAGCACCACAAAGTATATGGACGGCACGGCGAGTCAGGTGGGCGGTGCCGTTGTCGATAGCGGCAACTTCGACTGGATGGCGCATGCCGGGAAGTTCCCCGGACTGTGCACGCCCGACGACAGCTATCACGGACTCACTTATGTCAAGGCATTCGGGAAGATGGGCTACATCACCAAGCTCGTGGCGCAGCTCATGCGCGACCTCGGCTCCATCCCAGCCCCGATGAACTCGTTTATACTCAACCTCGGGTTGCAGTCGCTCCACCTGCGCATGCGCCAGCATTGTGCCAATGCGCAGCGCGTGGCTGAATTCCTCCACGCCGACCCGCGCGTGGCATGGGTGCATTTCAGCGGCTTGCCAGATGACCGCTATCACGCGCTTGCCGGGAAATATCTGCCCAACGGCTCGTGCGGCGTCATCGCCTTCGGTCTGAAGGGCGACCGCCAGACAGCCATCCGCTTCATGGATTCGCTCGACATGATAAACATCGTCACACACGTTGCCGATGCGCGCACTTGCGTGCTGCATCCCGCAAGCCATACACACCGCCAGCTCTCCGACGAACAGCTCCGTGAGGCAGGCGTCGCGCCCGACCTCATCCGCCTGTCAGTGGGCATCGAGGACATTGACGACATTCTCGATGACATCCGTCAGGCCTTGGACAAAATTTAAACAAAAGCATTCCGGAATGAAAAAAATCCATTACTTGGCAGCGTTGCTCGCTTTGGCGGCAACTCCGCTGTTGTTTACAAGTTGCGACGACGAGCCGACATATTGGTACAGCGACTATTACGGCGACTGGTATGACTCCTACGACTGGTACAACACGCCCTTCGACTACGGCAATAGCGACCTTGTGACAATGGCACAGACCCTCAACGGCACATGGAGCGGTGTCGCCACAAACGAATACACCAACGCCGCCGGGCAACGCGAACGGCTCAGCTTCGATGCCGACTTCACGTTCACGCAGTATTCCCAAAACTCCAACAACGGCACGGGTTACGAGACCGATTACGACGCCAGCGGCAACGAGCAGACATTGCGCTTCAAATGGTACATCGACCCGCGCACATATAACATATATGTGGAATATGTGAACTCGGGCTACCGCTATATGCTCAACTCCAGCGGCAACAGCTCCTACTCGGGCTTCTACCTCGGCTATGACGACAACTTGCGCAGGGACGTGTTCAGCGGAGTGATGGAGGGCGTGAACAACGACGAGTACATCTTCTTCGATTGTGACCGTGTCACCGCCCGCGGTGTCGCACCGAGAATGCAGACGCCCTCGACTTCCGTCGCCGTCAAGTCCTACGGCATCGCAAAAGGCATCGTCCGCACCGACTCTTCCGCCCCCAAGGGATTGCGCAAGAGATAGAAGGTATATGTAGAGGAGGTCAGGGCGTCGCGCCCGACAACAACATCCGAACAGTCTCCGAACAGCCCCACCCATCCCTCTCCAATCGGGGAGGAATGGGTGGGGCTTGTCTTATATTTGCATTCCTAACCGCTCCAAAATCCGTTCGTTCGCGAAGACAGTGGAATCCGTCGGCGATTTTACAAAATACGGCGTGCAGCCGCAAGTGTCTGGC
>CAVBVK010000013.1:0-38315 GCA_963599085.1 bacterium
GTAAAGAGCAGGAGGTCGGGCGTCCCCGCCCGACAACATCAAGCGAAAGGCTCGCCAGCAAGAACGCAATAAAACCCTCTCCATCTGTGTTGTCGGGCGTCCCAAAGTTCACCCTTTTTGAGTTTTATTAACTACGGCGGCGGCTGTGTGCGCACAACAGTTGCCTTAATTTCCTGTTCCGGCAATTTAATCTTTTTTAGCGCACAAAATATCGCTTTCTGTTTTTGAAAATCGGAACCGGGGGCGTGCCGGCAGTAAGAAAATGTAATGAAAAACGTGCAAAACCCTGCAAATTATTATTATGCGGGCGCGTTGTGCGATATGTATTGTTAAAAAACATTTATTTTCCAGCCTATTTTATGTTGATATTTGCAAAAGAAGTGGAAATAAATTAATTTTGCATTTCGGTTATAACATTTAGTTAATATTACTATCCAACTACAAGGTGAGAACCTTCTGAGAAATAGAAATCGCGTAAATGAATTTGTGGCTTCCCGCTTATTGACAGTTCCGGAGACTAAAAGCAGTCTGCCAACAGCGGAGTGTGCCCCGAGATGGCTCAAAGGCATTGGCAGGACACTGCATAATTATATAATGTGTCCCCGAATGCGCAAACAGGTCGAAATATAATTTAAATACACAATTTTATAATTAAATCAAGAGAGAGATTTTATGAAAGAAAGACTGACAATGATTCTTGCCTGCCTTTTCCTAAGCATAGGAATGGTATTGGCACAGACGCGTGTCACGGGTGTCGTCACCTCGAGTGAGGACGGGGAACCTGTGATCGGCGCTTCCGTGAAAGTCAAGGGCGCCGCCGTCGGCGCAGTGACCGACGTGGACGGTGTGTTTACCCTTGAGGTGAAGCCCGGAACAGAGCTTACCATTTCTTACCTCGGCATGACTCCGAAGACAGTGAAGGCTGCCAACAACATGCGCGTGGTGCTCGAACCCGACAACAAAACTCTTCAGGAAGTGGTGGTGACCGGTTACGGTTCCGCCCGTAAGCTCGGCACTATCGCAGGTTCTGTGGAGACCGTGGGCAGCGACAAGCTCGCCAACCGCCCCGTGGCCAACATCGGCGACGCCTTGCAGGGACAGGTCTCCGGCGTGCAGGTGTTCACTTCCTCAGGCGAGCCTTCCGCCACAACAAGCATGCGTGTGCGCGGTGTGACCTCGCTCTACGCCACGACCGAGCCTCTGTTCATCCTCGACGGCAGTGAAATATCACAAAATACATTCCTCTCGCTCAACCCCAATGACGTGGAGAGCATGACGGTGCTTAAGGACGCGTCAGCCACAGCCATCTACGGTTCGCGTGCTGCCAACGGTGTCATCATCATCACGACAAAGCGCGGCAAGTTCGGCGAGGCTCCCTCCGTGGTCGTTTCGGCACAGTACGGCATCTCGCAGCTCGCCAACGACAACACCACAATGATGAACGCCAACGAGTGGCTCGAGTTCCAGCAGGTGATCAACCCCGAATTGCAGTACAACAAGAACTACCTCGCCCGCAAGGACTACTACAAACGCACGGGCATCAGCACCGACTGGAAGAAGGTCCTCTTCGGCGAGAGCAAGCCGACATACCAGGTTGACGCTTCCGTGCGCGGCGGCACGCAGAACGTGAACTACCTCGTTTCGTTCAGCCACTACAACGCACAGGGTATCATGGACGACTCCAAGATGCGCCGTGAGACAATCCGCGCAAACGTGGAGATAAACATCAACCCGTGGCTGAAGGTGGCTACAAACACCAACCTCGCCTTCACCACCACAGGTACAACCGCCTTCGGCAGCTCGTCCAGCAGCGTGTATAACAAGACATTCGCCGCCCGTATATATCTGCCCACGCAGTCTTACTACAAGATTAATGGTCTTGACACCAATGACTACGCCAACTCCACGTTCGAGGGATATGGCGAGCGTCTGTACTTCTTCGACCAGATGGGATACTACAACCCTTACTGGTTGTCGGAAATCCAACCTTCCTCCAACGACCGTATCCGTATCAACGAGAACCTGTACGTGAACATCAACCCGGTAAAGGGTCTCAACATACGTTCAGCCGTCGGCCTTGACGCCAACGACTACCGTTCGCATTGGCGCACGCTCAACACCATGGACATCGACCCGGATGTGTTCAAGACAGGCTCGACAGGCCGTTCCATGTCAAGGTTCTACCGTTACACCGTCACCAACACCGCCGAGTACAAGTTCAACATCGACAAGAAACACGATGTGACGGCACTCTTGGGACAGGAGACGATGACCGACCATACCGAGGCTTTCAGCGCATCCGTTGCCGGCTTGACCGACAACCGCCTGCTTTACCTTGGCGCTGCCGCACAGAAGAATGTGAGCGTTCCCGGTGAGTCGGAAAGTGATGAGGTGCGCAACTCATGGTTCGCCATGCTCAACTACGGCTACGACGGCCGCTACTATATCGACCTCTCCGGCCGCCGCGACGGTTCTTCGCTCTTCGCAGCAGGACACCGCTGGGCTACATTCGGCGCCGCCGCTTTCCTCTGGAACGTGACAGGCGAGAAGTTCATGGAGCCCACACAGAAATGGCTCAACGACCTGCAGTTCAAGATCAGTTACGGCTCGACAGGTAACTCGGGCATCTCCGCTTACCAGGCTCTCGGCCTCGTGGGCAGTGCAGGCCTCTACTACAACACTTCCGCCATCGCTCCGGCGCGTCCGTCAAACGACAAGCTCACATGGGAGACTGTGAAGACATTCAACCTCACGCTCTCGGGCAAGGTGTTCAAGCGTTACAGCTTCGATCTGGAATTCTACAACAAGGTCACTTCCAACATGCTCGTGCTCGTGCCGAAGTCTTACACGACAGGTTTCACCTCTTCTTACGGCAACGTTGCCTCCATGTTCAACCGTGGCTTTGACTTCACCGTCGGCGTTGATATATTGAAGGGCAAGGACTGGAACTGGAACGTGAAGGTGAACGGCAACTACAACTACAACCGCATCACCAAGCTGTTCGAAGGCCAGGATTCTTACGACCTCGGCATGACACGCCTCGAGAAGGGCCACTCTTTCGGAGAGTTCTACTATGTGCGCTGGAGCCATGTTGATCCGCGCGACGGCAAGAACGTATGGCTCGACAAGTACGGCAACGAAACGAAAGTATATTCCGAGGACGACCGCGTGATGGTAGGCAAGAACGCCGTGGCTCCCTGGTCGGGCGGCCTCTCTTCGACACTCTCATGGAAAGGCCTGCAGCTCGATGTCCAGTTCACGGGCATGTTCGGACGCTACCTCTTCAACAACGAACGCTACTTCACCGAGAACCCGACATTCGCCACTTCAAACAACCAGACTGTCAACATGAAGAACATGTGGCAGAAGCCGGGCGACATCACCGACATCGCCGGTGTGGATTCTGAGGTTCACTCGGACACACACTTGCTCGAGAATGCCTCGTTCGTGCGTCTGAAGTTCCTGCAGCTTTCTTACAACCTGCCGCAGCAGTGGCTCAGCAAGACTGGCTTCCTGAAGAATGCAAAGGTGTATTTCGTTACCCGTAACCTCCTTACATTCACAGGTTTCTCCGGCTACGACCCGGAAATGGACAGCTTCTCCACCATCGGCGACTATCCCAACACCCGCCAGTTCTCATTCGGAGCTCAATTAACATTCTAAATTTCTTATCTAAAAAACGGAATATAGATGAAAAAGATATATTTAATGCTTGCTTTGGTTGCAGGTGTGCTCACATCCTGCGACATGGACACAGAGCCTTTCGGAGCTCTGTCCGATAAAGACACATTCCAGTCTCCGTCCAACTTCGTGGCAGCACGCGCCGGACTTTATGTATCACTTAAAGGGTGTGTCGGCGGTGAGACCAACTATGTGGCTCCGGAGCTTCAGTGCGACTACTTCAACGCAGTGTCGGGTTTCAGCAATACCTTGGCGACAATGTACCGTTGGGAATACACCACCGACGACGGCGTGTTCTCCGGAATGTACGGCAGCGCACAGGGTGCCATCACCCGTTGCAACTTCATCATCGACGGTTACAACAGCACCGACTTCAGCAACACCAACATCTGGGATCCCAACCCGACAGCCGACTCCGGCGAGGACAGGACCGACCTCGGCCTGCTGGCCGCCAGAAAGGCCAAGGGCGACGCGTTCTTCACCCGTGCGTATGCCATCTTCATGCTTGCACAGTATTTCTGTGAGGCTTACGACCCGGCTACTGCCGACGAGCCCAACACCGGCGCTTCGTATTCTTTGTCGTATGCCCCGACCGTTACCCCCGACCAGTATCCCGGACGTAACACCCTGAACCAGACATACCAGCAGATTTATGACGACCTCGACAGCGCGTCCGTTTATGTGACGGCAACTCCCCAGGCCAACAACCCGTACATCTCCGTTGATGCCATCACGGCCCTGCGCGCCCGCGTCGCTCTGGCACAGGGCAACTACGAACTGGCTCTCGACGAGGCTGCCTTGCTCGTTGAGTCGGGCACATACACGCTCTGCTCTTCTTCTGCCGACCTCACCGCCATGTACACTTACGACGGCGTGAACCTCGGTCAGGGCGCAGCCACCGGTTCGAACGAGGCCATCCTCCAGCTCATTTCGGCTTCCGTGAACGAGTTGCCGAGCGCAACCGGCACACGCTTCCTGCCTTTTCAGGACGGTGCCGTGCCCGACTATATCCCGACCCGCACCTTCGTCGAACTCTTCAGCAACAACGACCTCCGTCGTTCCGTTTATTTCGACCAGGTGTACGTGATGACAACTGCCGGTGCCGGTGGTACGGTTTATGTCTTCAACAAGTATCCTGACCATGGATTCCTCTATCAGTACACGAGCGGCAGCGAAAGCGCACGTTTCAACCACATGCCTAATGTGTTCCGCATCGCCGAGATGTATCTCATCGCTGCCGAGGCAAGCACGATGCTGGGCGACCTTGACGAGGGACGCCGCTATCTTGAGGGGCTGCAGGAGAACCGCTTTGAAAACTATTCCGCACCCGACCTCAGCACTCAGGATCTGCTCATGGCTGAAATCAAGAACGAGCGTAACCGTGAGCTCGTTTGCGAAGGCTTCCACCTCACCGACCTCAAGCGTTGGCATGAAGGCTTCTCCCGTGGCGTTCCACAGCAGCGCGACCTTTGCAGCCTTCCCGGCTCGAGCACTACCGATATGGTTGTGACAGCCGACGACCCGCGCCTCACATGGCCTATCCCGAAGCATGAGATGAACGTGAACAAGCAGATCGTCCAGAACAAGGGCTACACAAAATAATGCGTCATTTGTCTTTGCGCCGCACCCTTTCACAATGTCTGACGGCAGACGGAAGGGTGGGGCACAGGGATTAGAAAAAGAACAAATCGAAACCATAAACGAATTTTTAACATGAAATATATAAAACTATTCATGCTCATGGCAGTGGCTTCTCTTTTCGCTTCTTGCAGCGACGAGGAGAACAACACCAATGCCGGCACAACGGTGGAATTCGCCAATACATCAGTTGAGCTGAACGAGAACGGTGGAATCCTGCAGATTCCCGTGAAGGTAAAGGGCGTGCTCAACGGCAAGGTCACTTTCAATGTCGTTACAGCAGAGACTGGCGAAACTCCCGCAAAGGAAGAGGAGAACTACTCCATCACGACAAAGAACTTCAATGTTGATGCTACGGGCGATGAAGAATCGACTGTTTATGTTGAGGTGACGCCTTTTGATGACTATAAGCAGAATGCTGACCGCACGTTCTCCATCACCATCGAGAATGTCCAGGGCGCGACACTTGGCACCAACAAGACCATCAATGTCACCATCGTGGACAACGACAAGTCCTATTACACCATCTTCGGCGGACAGTGGAGGTTCTCGGCAACTTACAAGTCGGTCACGGACGGTGTGGAGAAGACCGACGACTTCACTTGCGACATGACTCTCGGCGCCGCTTCCGACCCTGAAAACGATGACTATGAGACCTTCCTTCAGGCTTACATCAGCGGTTTCAAGACCCCGAAGCTGCCTCTTACCATGACGCTCAGTTTCCCGATCCGCTACAAGTATAACAGTACCACCCAAAAGGGCTCGCTCGAAATTCCGTGCAACACCGACATTTACAGATACGACCTCGCCGGATATCTTGTTACATTA
This sequence comes from bacterium, assembly GCA_963599085.1. Taxonomy (GTDB): domain Bacteria; phylum Bacteroidota; class Bacteroidia; order Bacteroidales; family Bacteroidaceae; genus Prevotella. The sequence goes on from CAVBVK010000013.1 coordinate 6,148, forward strand.
CAGTGGCAGTGGCGTAACTACACCTCAGGCACGGCCACGACATCAGTCCTCCGCGTGAGCTGGGCACCGACAGAGGACCTTTCCGTTCCGGATGAAATCGAATTCCCCGAAAACGCCGCTCTCCAGATTGTCGAGCTCGCAGGAAGTTCATATACCGGCGACATCATTACAAACATCAAGATGGTTCGCAAGAACTGATGTTGTCGTGACACGCAGTCGGAATTATAATTGAATAAATATCTTAGCGGGTTGGCAGAGCTTGGTTATCTGACTCTGTCAATCCGCTTTTGTCCTTTTAATAATTAATGTCAAACCAATGAAAAGAAATTACATCACACTTTCATTGCTCCTCGGCGTGGCACTGTCGGTGTCCGCACGTGAACGCACCGTGGCTGAGATGAAACAGGCTGCACTCGGTGTGATCGGACAGAGCGTTGTGGGCAAGAAGTCGGCACCGCTCAACGCCGAAGCATTGCAGGTGCTCGACCAGAAGTCGCAGCTCACTGTACTCGGCACTCAGGGCGGCGGATTTGCCGTGATTGCCAACGACGACAACTTTTCTCCCGTGCTCGGCTATTCGGAAAACCCGGGCAATGGCGAAGTGGCTCCCGGATTCCTTTGGTGGATGAACGAGATGAATGCAAGCCTCGAACAGACTCTTGCCAATGGCGGGAGCAACGAACCGGTGAAGCTCGACGCTTCTTACAAGACGGAAGTGCCGCAGATGCTCACTTCCACGTGGGGGCAGGGCGCACCTTACAACAGCCTCACGCCTGTGTATCCCGGCGATAACGGCGACGAGCACTATGTCGTAGGTTGCGTCGCCACCGCCATGGCGCAGGTCATGCTCTACCACAAGTATCCCGTCCATGGCGAGGGCTCGCGCTCTTACCGCTTCGCCCCCGGCGGCGGCGTGGCAGCCGTGACCCTTTCGGCAAACTTCGGTGAGGCGACTTACGACTGGGACAACATGCTTGACAACTATACCGGCACCTACACCGACGCCCAGGCGCAGGCGGCAGCTCTCATAAGCTTCCATTGCGGCGTGTCGGTGAAGATGACCTACACCAAGGACGGCAGCGGCTCTTACTCGTCGGATGCCGTTGACGCCCTGCGCAAGTACTTCACGTACAATCCCAACATCAAGTTCTTCAACCGCGACTACTTCCCCAGAAAGGAGTGGATGAACATTGTATATCGCGAGCTTAGCGACGGTTGCCCAATCCTTTATGGCGGACAATCGACAAGCGGAGGCCACGCTTTCGTGCTTGACGGTTACAACGCGCAGGGTCTGGTGAGGGTGAACTGGGGATGGAACGGTGCCCAGGACGGCTATTTCGATATAGGTTCGCTCAACGGGTTCTCTTCCCAACAGACCATCGTGCAGGTGCGTCTTCCCGATGACACAAGCTTCACACAGCCCTATACATCGAACTGGGGGCTTGCAGGTGCCATCGAGGCATCATACAGCAGCAGTAGCGGCCTTGTCAGCATTACGGGCAACACTGCCTACCAGCTGGATGTGGATCCTTTCACAGGCTCTATCTGCCTCGTGGCACTCAACACCGAGACGGGAAGCGTGACAAATCTCGGTGCTGTCGTTTCCGGTATAAGCAAAAAGAAGTTCGGCCAGGCACTCGCTCTCGGCACGGCGCAGTTCTCGGCAAGCAGTCTTCCGCAGGGCAAGTACCGCATTTACTTCGCGTCAAAGGTGGATGGCGAGAGCACTTACCAGCCCGTACGCGCCAAGGAGACCGTGCGTAACAGCTACATCCTCACCATCGGCGACAAGGTTACTCTCAAGGCCGACAATGACGGCAACTGGACAGGCATCGGGTCTGTCGCCATCGCCGACGACACCCGCACTTCTGCCGACGACACAGTGCGTGTGTATGACACCACCGGCCGTCTCGTTTATTATGCGCCCGCATCCCTTTACAACGAGGACGACATACCCGCCAAGGGCGTCCTCATCGTAAAGCAGGGCACACAGACCAAGAAAATCCTTAAATAACGGCACTGCCTTGTACTGGCATCTAACAAATAAGGTGTGGCAACTCCCGACATCCCGCGGATTTTGCCACACCTTCTTTATGTTGTTGAAAACACTAAACAACGATTGTAGGAAAAGGCTTCTTTTTCAAGTTATGCAATGAAAAAAAATGCCGAAATATTTGCAGAGTCATATAAAAGCAGTATCTTTACACCGTGATTTAAAACGTGGCAGTCAGGCCGGACATGAAGCCCTTGGCCGCCATGTCGTTAGAATACATCCATACCACTCGCGCGAGCGTAAGTATAGAGAACATTACGCCAGTACAGGCAGGGCGTGCGCCCTGTGCCGCAAGTACTGGAAAACGTCGGCGGAAGCCGGCGGTGCTCTTCGGACAGTTGTTGGAAGAGGGTGTTGTCTTATTTACGCCGGAGTCTTTTCATAATCCAGCACACTTCTCCCTTTGTCCCGGCTGCATCGGATGCAGGCATCTGTCCGCGTGTCCTTAAAAAGCATATTTACACATTATTATATATAACCATCAAACGTATAATGCCAATGGAAATGAAGACAGCCACTGCCGGGACAATGGAGTCCGGCGACATTCTTGTCCAGATTGCCCCTTCCGACAGCGAAGGGCTGAGCATTGAGCTGCAAAGCTCCGTCGCCTACCAGTTCGGCGACCAGATAAAGAAAGTGATAACCGAGACTCTCGAGGGGCTCGGCGTCACCCGTGCCGAGGTGAAAGCCACCGACAAGGGCGCGCTCGACTGCACCATCCGTGCACGCGTGACGGCTGCTGCCGTGCGGGCTACGGGCAAGGATGTGTGGCAGGACTGACTACCTTAAAACGACTACTAAAAACAGCAATCTTATGCAACGACTTAGAAGAACGATGATGTTCGTGCCCGGCAACAACCCGGGCATGATGCAGGATGCCTTCATCTATGGTCCCGACTCGATAATGCTCGACCTTGAAGACTCCGTGACAATGACCGAAAAGGATGCGGCACGACTGTTGGTCTATAACGCGCTGAAGTCGATTGACTACGGCAATATAGAGATGGTGGTGCGCATAAACCCGCTCAATACGCCCTACGGCAAGAAGGACATCGAGGCTGTGGTCAAGGCAGGCGTCGATGTGATACGCATGCCGAAGACGGAAACCGCCGAGGAAGTGGTGGAGGTGGAGCGCGAGATTGAGCGTGTGGAAAAGGAAATAGGATGCCTCGGCCGCACACAGATAATGGCGGCGATAGAGAGCACTCTCGGCGTGGTGAACGCCTACGCCATAGCCAAGGCGTCGAAACGCATGATGGGTATAGCCCTCGGTGCCGAGGACTACTGTGCCAACCTCAAGGCACAACGCTCGCCGGAAGGCATGGAACTCCTCCTGGCGCGCCAGACAATAGTGGTGGCGGCACGCGCGGCGGGCATCGATGCGCTCGACACCGTCTATTCAAACCTCAACGACATGGAGACATTCCGCAAGGAAGTGGAGCTGATACACCAGCTCGGTTTCGACGGAAAGTCAATCATCAACCCGCGGCAGATACAGATCATCAACGAAGTGTTCACCCCCACGCAAAAAGCCATCGACAAGGCTCTCACCGTCATCGCCGCCATAAAGGAGGCAGAGGGCAAAGGTTCGGGAGTGATAGCCGTGAACGGAAAGATGGTCGATCGTCCCGTGGTGATACGTGCACAGCGCGTGATAGAGCTTGCTTTGGCTTCGGGAGTAATTAAAAAGGAGGACTTGCAATGAGTAACTTGAAACAACGTGAGGCTCTTGTGCGGCAGATTGCAGGCGCAATGGGCAAGGAAGCATACAAGGGCGGCGAGCACAAGGAGGCCGAGCCGCGCATACAGATGCAGCAGCACAGCCCCAAGGTGGTGACCCTCGACGAGGCGATACGCCGCACCGGGCTGCGCGACGGCATGACAATTTCGTTCCACCACCACTTCCGCGGAGGCGACAAGGTGGTGAACATGGTGGTGGACAAGCTCGCCTCGATGGGCTACAGGAACCTGCATCTCGCCGCATCTAGTCTGCAGGATGTGCACGAACCGCTCATAGAACACATAAAGAACGGTGTCATCAGCGAGATTTCCACATCAGGGCTGCGCGGCGGACTGGCCAAGGAGATAAGCCACGGACTCATGGAGAAGCCCGTGGTGTTCCGCTCGCACGGCGGCAGAGGTGCCGCCATCGCAAGCGGTGAGCTGCACATCGACGTGGCTTTCCTCGGCGCGTCGTCGAGCGACCCACTCGGGAACGCGTGCGGATACTCACGCTCGGAGAACGCCAAGAGTATCTGCGGCTCGCTGGGATATGCCCTGCCCGACGCACGCTATGCTGACCATACCGTCATCCTTACCGACGACCTCGTGGCATATCCCAACACGCCCAACTCCATCTCGGAGCATGACGTGGATTATGTGGTGGTGGTGGACTCCGTCGGCGACAGCTCGAAAATAGCCTCGGGGGCAATCCGCGACACCAAGAACCCGCGCGACATCCTCCTTGCACAGGAGGCCGCCAAGGTGATAATCAACAGCGGCTATTTCAAGGACGGTTTTTCCATACAGACAGGTTCGGGCGGAGCTTCGCTCGCGGCAGTGAAGTACATACGCCGGAGCATGATGGAGCAAGGCATAAAGGCATCGTTCGCCCTTGGTGGAATCACGGCGCACATGGTGAAGATGCACGAGGAAGGACTCATCGAACGCCTCATCGACGTGCAGTCGTTTGACAAGGTCGCCGCCGAATCGTTGAAGAACGACACCATGCACAAGGAGGTGGCCGCCTACGAATATGCCGCCGCCGACGAGCAAGGCTCCGCCACCCACTGGCTTGACATCGTGATATTGTCGGCTCTTGAAGTGGATGTGAATTTCAACGTGAACGTGCTCGTGGGAAGCGACGGCATCATCCGCGGCGCAATAGGCGGGCATCCCGACACCGCCGCCGACTCCGCTCTCTCCATAATCGTGTGTCCTCTGCTCCGCGGCCGCATACCGTGCGTGGTGGATGAGGTGACGACGCTCATCACCCCAGGGCGCACTGTCGATGTGGTGGTGACGGAATACGGCGTGGCAGTGAACCCCGCACGCCCCGAGATAGCGGAACGCTTGCGCGAGGCAGGCATGAACCTCGTCACGCTCGAGTCGCTCCGCGACCGCGCTCTCGGCATTATCGGCACTCCCGCCCCCCTGCCTTTCGGTGACAAGGTGGTGGGCGTGGTGATGAACCGCGACGGAAGCGTGATGGATGTGATAAAGAACATTGAAGGATAAATACCCGAACCGGACAAAAACGACATGGGAGAGGTGCGTCAAGGCGGCATTCGTGCGGTAACGCTTCAACGGCTTCTGGCAAGCCGTGACGCGCGCCACGCCATGCAGATGCGGCTCATCGGGCAGCATCCGGGGCTTGTCTTGGTGTGCCTCACGGTGGTCATGCCGGGCAGCGTGAAGCGCAACCGGCAGTCGCTCATCGTCGCCCGGGCGGCAGTGGAGGCTCTGCGCCGTGCGTTCCGCCCTGCCGACGGGATGCTCATGGAGCGCGACCTTGACACGGGCTACGAGGCCTTCCTGTCCGTCCGCGGCGACACGCTGGCGGTGAAACGCACGGCGTGCAGCATAGAGGACACGCATCCGCTCGGCCGTCTCTTCGACATCGATGTCATTGACGGCAGCGGTGTGCCTGTGCCGCGCAGTGCTGTGGGAGGCAGTCCGCGCCGCTGTCTTGTGTGCAGCAACGAGGCCCGCTACTGCATGCGCAACCGTTCGCACACGCAGGACGAGATATGGCAGGGCATAAATGTCATGGTGGATGCCTACACCCGCGGCACTACGCCTGCAACCGCACCTTAACCGCCAGCAACCTTTATGTACAGCGAATACGAGATACGGCAGATACACCTTTCCATCCCGCGGCAGCGGCGTATGGTGGATGCTTTCCTGCATGACAATGCCCTGCGCATTGACGGCACGTGCGACTATTATGCCGGCGTTTTTCAGCTGGGCAGCGACGAGATGCTTGCCGGAGGCGGACTCAAAGGCAATGTCGTGAAATGTCTGGCGGTGCGTGCCGACTGCCGCGACGAGGCTCTCTCGTGCCGCATGGTGTCGCATCTGGTGAGTATGGCCAATGCCGCCGGGCATCAGGTGGTGCGGCTTTTCACCAAACCCGCCAACCGTCCGGTGTTCGAAAGCATGTCGTTCCGCCTGCTTGCGGAAGCTCCCGAAGCGGTGCTCATGGAGACGGGGGCGGGCGGGATAGATGCCTACTGCCGCTATCTCGGCAGCCTCCGCAGTCAGGCAGGCGACGCAGTCGCCGCCGGAGAAACAGGCGTGATAGTGATGAATGCCAACCCTTTCACCCTCGGTCACCGCTATCTCGTGGAACAGGCGGCGCAGAAGGTGGCACGCCTCTATGTCATCGCCGTGAAGGAGGAGGCGTCGCTCTTCGGCTACGCCGAGCGTCTGGCAATGATACGGAGCGGTGTCAGCGATATAAATAATGTGACAGTGTGCGAAGGAAGCGACTATGCCGTGAGCGCGACGACCTTTCCCACATATTTCCTGAAACGCCTCTCCGATGCGTCGGACACGCAGATGACACTCGACCTTGACCTCTTTCGCCGCCACATAGAACCCGCCCTCGGCGCGACGGTGCGTTTCGTGGGCAGCGAGCCCGCCGACCCGCTCACACGGCGGTATAACGAATTGATGAAACAGATGTTGCCGCGCGTGGTGGAAACGGAGCGTTCCGTGGCGCAGGCAACACCCCACAGCGCAGGCGGCAGCACAACGGTGGCTGTCAGCGCGAGCCTCGTCAGGGCGGCGATGGAACGCTGTCGTCTGTGGGAAACGGCACTGGCGGTGCCGCCGACAAGTGTGCCTTACATCATGGCGCATCTTGCCACGCAGGCATTGCAGACCGAGCTCGACACCACCCCTAAGCCCGGACTCGTGGACCGGCACGACAACGGTGCACACGCCGACATGGACTATTCCCTCATGTGCCGCAGCATACGCGCGCTTCACCCGTTTTTCGTGCGTCTCGCAATGATGGGTTTTGCCGCCATGCTGCCCTCGCACGGAAGTCTGACAGCAGTGGGAGTGGAAGCCGAACGTGCCATGTCCGCCGCCACAGGAGGCGTGAACACCCACAAGGGCGCGCTATTCTCCATGGGACTGGCAGTGATATCGGCTGCCCACGAAGCCTTCGTGCATGGTGCGGACAGTATCGGCACGGAAGGCGTTAAGGCTGGCATCATGCGTCTCGCGGCAGGCTTTGCCGACACGGACGGCACGCATGGCAGCGCGGCCAAGCGCAGGGCGATGACCGAAGAGGGCGCGAAGGCTACGGTGAAAGGTGCGCTTGACAACGCGCGCGAAGGCTATCCGCAGCTCTTTGCAGCGTGGCTTCCCTACTGCTCGGCGCAACTCTCCGCCGCCGACCCGTTCGCCCTGCACCGCACCCTGCTCCGAATAATGTGTGACCTTGACGACACCAACATCATCTTCCGCGCCGGAACGGCAGCGGCAGCGGCCGTGAAGGATGAGGCAAAGACTCTCCTTGCCGACTTCTCGGAGGAAGCCCTGCACGGCATGAACGCCCGTTTTGTGGAGCGCAACCTGTCGCCCGGCGGCAGTGCCGACATGCTTTCGCTCACGCTGTTCATCCGTTCCGTGTGCCGACAGGACCACACCCCGCCAGCTGGCTGCACCGCAACCCGGCAAGGGAGAAAAGAAAAGGAAACAGAAAACAATGATAAAATACTAACTTTTACTACTTAATTCCAAAACTTTGACATTATGATTGAACTCATTAATCATGGAGTCTATCTCCTTAACGGAAACGAGATCCGCGACGAATACCAAGGCGTAAGTCCCGATGAAGGTCGCGAAAACACCATCACATACGGCATCCTCCGCTCGCACGATGTTGAGGGCGGCAAGGGAAAGAAGATGCGCATACGTTTCGATGCGATGATGTCGCACGACATCACATATGTAGGCATCATACAGACGGCACGCGCCAGCGGTCTGACGGAGTTCCCCCTGCCCTATGCCATGACCAACTGCCACAACTCCCTGTGTGCTGTCGGCGGCACAATCAATGAGGACGACCATGTGTTCGGACTCTCGGCAGCCAAGAAGTACGGCGGCATCTACGTGCCGGCAAACCAGGCCGTGATACACCAATATGCCCGTGAGATGATGGTGAAGTGCGGAAACATGATCCTCGGCAGCGACTCCCACACCCGCTACGGCTCGCTCGGCAACATGGGCGTGGGCGAAGGCGGCGGCGAACTCGTGAAGCAGCTCCTGCGCAACACATGGGACATCAACGCCCCCGAGGTGGTGCTGGTATGGCTTGAGGGCAAGCCCAGGAAGGGGGTCGGCCCACACGATGTGGCCATCTCGCTGGTAAAGGCCACGTTCGAGAGCGGGTGCGTGAAGAACAAGGTGCTTGAATTTGCCGGTCCCGGCGTAAAAGAGCTTCCCATCGACTTCCGCAACGGCATCGACATAATGACCACAGAGACCACATGCCTCAGCTCCATCTGGATTACCGACGACGAAGTGCGCCGCCATTACGAAACACACGAACGCCCGGAGGACTACCGCGAACTGCGCCCCGGCAGTGTGGCTTACTACGACATGATGATACGTATCGACCTGAGCGCGCAGGAATCGATGATTGCCCTGCCGTTCCATCCTTCGAATGCAGTGACGATCCACGAGTTGCAGGCCGACCCTGTGGGCATCCTCACACGCATAGAAGAGGACGCACGCCGCCGCTTTGGCGACAAGGTGGATGTGCATCTTGTCGATAAAGTGGTGGACGGCAAGGTGCAGGCCGACCAGGGCATCATCGCAGGATGCTCCGGCGGAACCTACGACAATCTCGCCGAGGCAGCCGCAATACTTAGGGGCAAGAGCATAGGCAACGGATACTTCACTGCCTCTGCCTATCCGCAATCCACACCGGTGTCAATGGCTGTGACCCGCGAGGGCATCACTGCCGACCTCATCGAGGCGGGCGTCGTGATGAAACCGGCATTCTGCGGCCCGTGCTTCGGCGCCGGTGACGTGCCTGCAAACAACGGGCTCAGCATACGCCACACCACCCGTAATTTCCCCAACCGTGAGGGTTCGAAGCCCGGACAGGGCCAGCTCTCGCTCGTGGCACTCATGGACGCACGCTCAATAGCTGCCACTGCCGCCAACGGCGGAGTGATAACTGCCGCCACGGATGTGGAATATGACAACACGCACAAGCCTTACGCTTATGATGACAAAATTTACAAGTGCCGCGTTTACAACGGTTACGGCCGTGCAAACCATGATGTGGAATTGCGCTACGGCCCCAACATCAAGGACTGGCCCAAGATGTATCCCATGCAGGAAAACATGCTTCTTGAGCTCGCGGCGGTAATCCACGACCCCGTAACCACCACCGACGAACTCATCCCTTCGGGCGAGACCAGCTCTTACCGCTCCAACCCCTTAAAGCTGTCGGAGTTCGCCCTCTCGCGCCGTGTGCCCGAGTATGTGGGGCTGAGCAAGGCCATACAGCAGCAGGACCTCGCACGCCGCGAAGGCAATGTGAGCGGCAATGTGGCTGAGGCTCTCGCCAAAGTGGGTGCCAAGGCAGAGGAAACGAGCTTTGGTTCGTGTGTCTTCGCCAACCGTCCCGGTGACGGCTCGGCACGTGAGCAGGCTGCATCGTGCCAGAAAGTGCTCGGCGGCGACGCCAACATCTGCTACGAATACGCCACAAAACGCTACCGCTCCAATTGCATCAACTGGGGTATAGTGCCCTTCACCATTGCCAAGGAGACACCGTTCGACCTGCAACCCGGCGACAAGGTGTTCGTGCCCGGCATCCGTGAGGCCATACTCTCGGGCAAGGAGGAGATTGACGCGCAGGCCATAACCGCCGCCGGCGTGAAGCCGTTGCACCTCTATTTCCAGAACCTCACGGCCGACGAGCGCCAGATTCTCGCTGACGGATGTCTGATGAACTACTATGCCGCTGCGGCATCATGCCCCGACTAACTTAAAAATCCAAAACTCAAAACTCAAATAATTATGGGACAGAAAATAAAAATGGCCACTCCCCTCGTGGAGATGGACGGTGACGAAATGACACGGATATTGTGGAAGATGATAAAGGACGAGCTCCTTCTTCCTTTCGTGGACTTGAAGACAGAGTATTACGACCTCGGACTCGTGAAGCGTGACGAGACCGCCGACCAGATAACGCGCGACGCCGCCGAAGCGACAAAGCGTCTCGGCGTGGCGGTGAAGTGTGCCACCATCACCCCCAACCACCAGCGCATGGACGAATACAAGCTCCACCAGATGTGGAAGAGCCCCAACGGCACCATCCGTTCCATCCTTGACGGCACGGTGTTCCGCACGCCCATCACCATCCCGAGCATACGCCCCGCAGTGAAGAACTGGGAGAAGCCCATCACCATCGCCCGCCATGCCTACGGCGATGTATATAAGAGCGTGGAGATACGTGCCGACGAGCCGGGCGTGGCCAAGCTCGTCTTCGACGGCGAGAGCGGCCGCCACGAGGAAGTGGTGGTGCACACGTTCAAGGGTGAGGGCGTGCTTCAGGCCATGCACAACACCGACAAGTCAATACGCTCGTTCGCGCACTCATGCTTCAAGTTCGCCCTCGACACCAACCAGAGCATCTGGTTCTCCACCAAGGACACCATCTCCAAGAAGTACGACGCACAGTTCAAGACCATCTTCTACGAGGTGTTCGAACAGTACAAGGACGAGTTCGACAAGCGTGGCCTCGAGTTCTTCTACACCCTCATCGATGATGCCGTGGCACGCGTGATACGTTCCAAGGGCGGCTTCATCTGGGCTTGCAAGAACTACGACGGTGATGTGATGTCCGACATGGTCAGCACAGCCTTCGGCTCGCTTGCCATGATGACCTCGGTACTCGTCAGCCCCGACGGCAAGTACGAGTATGAGGCAGCCCACGGCACCGTGACACGCCACTATTACAAGTACCTCAAGGGCGAGGAGACATCCACCAACCCCATGGCCACCATCTTCGCATGGAGCGGGGCATTGCGCAAGCGCGGCGAGCTCGATGCCCTTCCGGAGCTTGTGAATTTCGCCAACCAACTTGAGGCAGCATGCTTCGACACCCTCAACGAAGGCATCGTGACAAAGGACCTTGCCGGACTCATGGAAGGCGTGGAGCCGCAGCCCAAGACCTCGGCAGGCTTCATCACTGCCATCCGCGAGCGTCTGGAAAAGAGGCTCTAAGGAAAAATAAGGGGAAAAGAGGGTGTGCCGGTCGTGGCACACCCTCTTTTTGTAATACGGGGTACTTGCTTATTATGCGTGACAGAGGAATGCTTAACGGTGAAATGAGGTAGGGAGATGCTTTCTTCTTTTTCCAGACAAAAAAATTGGAGTTAATTATATTTTTTCTATCTTTGCATGGATACTACGAAAACGAAATTATTATTTAGGTCAATAATCAATCTATTCACAAAAAGAAAGGAAAAAGTATGAAAAAGATTTTTACACTTCTCGCATTTATGGTTGCGACAATTGCAGCAATGGCTAATGCCTCACATCCTGCAAAAGCCGAAGGCGATGTGACACCCTACAAGCAGTCGATGTACTGCAAGGGCGGATGGATGTTCGGCAGCAATTTTGTCGAGACAACTGATGTTGCCTTGAATGTAACGGAGAATGCCGACGGAACTTACGATTTCAATTTCCCAGGTCTCGCCCTTGAAACGGCTACAATGGGAAAGGCGAATGTTGACGGCGGTCTTTCCATACCCGGCGTTGCCGCAAAGACAAACGCAAGCGGTTACACCACCTTCTCCAAAAAATACGAATATTCAGGGTCCAACCTTAATGTGACCGGCGTTGCCTACGGCGATAAAATATACCTTCTTATGGAGGGACAGTTCATGTACATGTCTGATTGCACTCTCATTTACGGTGAAGAAATTGTAGTGCCGGAGGAGCCGGGGTTCACTCCTGTCAATAAAGAATACAAAGACAAGGCTTCTTCTTCATACAACGGGACAGTGTCCAACATTGACGAAGCAACGGTGGATGTCACTGAAACGGCAGAAGGCATCTATACTTTTGTTGTAAAGCAGGTTACTATTGCCGACAATCTGATTGGCGACTTCACCATTGAAAATGTACCTGGAACGAAAAATGAAGAAGACGGCAGCGTCAGCTATGCTTTCGAAGGCAATGGCACGACAACAGGTGTAAGTTGGATTGCAAGCGCAGCACTCGGATTCACAGAGGGAGGCGCCGTAGATGTGAAACTGGAAGGAAGCAGCAAGGACGAAAAACTCGACATGACACTGACCTTCCCGATAAAAGACAGTGATGCCGTTTACACTTTCGGTGCAAGTGAAACCGCCATCAGCACCATCAACGCCGCTGCCACCAACGGCAACGCCGCCATCTACACCGTAACCGGCGCCAAGGTGAACGCAATGCAGAAGGGCATCAACATCGTTCGCATGAACGGTAAGGCAGTGAAGGTGCTCAAAAAGTAATCTCCGGAATGTATTGGAATAACGTAAAGCTCTCTCGGCAACGGGGGAGCTTTTTTGCTTATTATAAACCCGCTTTTCCGTTCATTGAAATTAATCCCTAAAATCATGCTGTTCTGAATAAAAACCGCTACCTTTGCTCCGGAAACAGCACTGCTGTTAGGAAGCGTTGCCGCAGACTCCGCCCGATGGGGCGGCTGACCGGGGCGCAAGACGACAGCAGGACAGGAATGACATGAAAGAAAGCCTACTTAAATTCATAAAGGACTGGACTCTGCCCGTGAGCATTTCCACGGGCATCGTCGCCTACCTTGTGTTCGCGCTTGTCCCCGAACTCGATACGGCGGGGACGGCTATGGCACCGTTCTTCGAAGCCATCCTCCCCTTGTTCATGTTCTGTGTGCTCTTCGTCACGTTCTGCAAGGTGGATTTCCGCAAGCTGCGCCCCGTGTGGTGGCATCTGTGGGTGAGCGTGTTCCAGCTGCTCACCGTCGCGCTTGTCATGGCGTTCATTCTCGGGCTGCATCTTGACGGACTCCCGTTGGTGCTTGCCGAAGCCGTGCTCACCTGCATCATCGCGCCGTGTGCCTCGGCAGCTCCGGTGGTGACGCAGAAAATCGGCGGCGACCTCGAACAGATGACCACCTTCACCTTTCTCTCCAACTTCATCACGGCACTGCTCGTGCCCGTCTGTTTCCCGCTGATAGACAAAACCTCCGGCATGACATTCATTCCGGCATTCGTCACAATCCTGCACCGTGTATTCACCGTGCTCGTCATGCCCATGATCCTCGCCTATGTCGTGAAGCACGCCACACCAGGCCTGTGCCGCCGCATAACCGGGGTAAAGGACCTCTCGTATTATCTCTGGGGCGGCTCGCTTGTCATCGTGTCGGGAACGACGATGAAGAACATCTTTCACGCCTCGTGCGCACTCCCCTTCCTGCTGCTCATAGCCTTTGCCTCGCTCATGCTCTGCTTCGTGCAGTTCGCCGCGGGGCGTTACATCGGCCGCCACTTCGGGCAGACGGAGAATGCCGGGCAGGCGATGGGGCAGAAGAACACCGCCTTCGCCATCTGGATAGCCAGCACCTACCTCACGCCGCTCTCCTCCGTAGGCCCCGGATGCTACATCCTTTGGCAAAACATCATCAACAGCATTGAAATCTGGACTTACCGCAAACGCCATCCCGAAGGCTGAACTTACCCGTGCGGCGCAGACACTTACCCGTTAGCCCTGTATTCCTGCGGCGTGCACCCCACCAGCCGCTTGAAGTATTTGCAGAAGAAACTCGGGTTAGGAAAATGCAGTTCGCCGGAAATCTGCACAATCTGTCGGTTGCTGTGGCGCAGCATCACCTTGGCCTGGACAATCACCGCCTTGTCTATCCATTCCTTTGCAGTGATTCCGCTTGTCTGCCGTATCACCGTGCCGAGATACCGCTCCGTCACGCATATCTTGCCGGCATAGAATGCCAGTTGGCGTTGCTCGCGGCAATGACTGTTCACGAGGCGCAGGAAACGGTCGAACATCTCTTTCCCGTTGTTGCGGGGTGCGCCGCTTTCCGGCTTGTCGGAGAAGACAGCGCTATAATAAGATGTGAGCGACTCTATGAGACGGAATGTCACCTCCCGGTTGTCAGGCAGGGCGTTGGCGAATGTCCAAAGCGCGGCAAACAGTTGCTTCGCAAGATGTGGTTCGCCGCCTTGCATGACGTGCATGCCGTCCTTCATCTTCGCATTGAACAGGTCGGGGATTTTGCCCGAATGTATGATGTGGAACAGGTCGGCGGAGATGCCGATCCCCGTCACTTGGAGGTCGTCGCTCACTTCTAACGGCTCGGCTATGGTCCCGGGCGTGACGAAGAGGGCAGCCCCCGCAGTGAAAGTTTTCTCCTGCAGGTTGATACGTATCCGCATTGTCCCGCAGTTTATTATTCCGAGGCGGTAGTCGTCAAGCAAGAACGGCGACTGGCCGGACAGGATGAACGGCTTGAATATGCCGGAGTGCTCAATTGCAATGGCAAGTCCGTTATTGTAATAGAGCCTTTTGGGACATCTGCTTTGCGGGTCAAGCTCATCGAACATCCGTTGCATCGTCAGTTTTGTAGGTTGCTTCATGTCCTTTTTGTTCGTTTGAATTTCCTTTTTGCCTACAAAGATAACGTTTAATGTCGTTTTAGGGTGTTTTTTAAAGAAAAACCGAACGAAAAGGATATCATTGCATTGTTTCGGATAACGGTGGTTTGCACGATGCCCGATAATTTTGCAGCAGTAAACAAAAAGCATTGATTCAGTTATGTACAAAAGAGGAATGATGATATTGGCGACAGGTATCCTTGCGTGCGCATCCTTTGCACAGGGACTGTCGCTGGAGGACTGTCGCCGTATGGCACGCGACAACTATCCCGCCATACGGCAATACGGGATGATAGAACAGTCGCGCGGCTTCACCCTCGACAATGCGGCGAAGGGATGGCTGCCGAAGGTGAACGTGTCGGCAGGGGCATACGCCCTGACAGACATCATCAAGGACACACCGCAGATGCGGCAGATGGGGATGGATATAAAGAACTTCATGGCTGCGGCGGCGGTCAGCGTGAGTCAGCCGCTGTACGACGGCGGTCAGATTGCGGCGCAGAAGCGTGTGGCTTCGGCACAGGCGGGCGTACAGTCGGGCGAACTCGATGTGTCGCTGTATGCCGTCAACGAGCGCATCGACCAGCTTTTCTTCGGCATACTCTTGCTGGACGAGCAGCTGACGCAGAACGAACTGTTGCGAAACGACCTCCTTGTAAGCGTGCATACCGTGCAAAGTATGGTGAAAGGAGGCCTTGCCAACCAGGGCGACCTCGACGCAATACAGGTGGAAGTGCTTAAAGTGCGGCAGCAGAGAGAGGCCTTGGAGGCCTCGCGGAAGGCCTATCTCAGGATGCTCGGTGTGTTTGTAGGCAAGGACATGGATGAAGGGGAAAAACTTGAAAAGCCTGTTTTGGCGGGAAGTGCAGGGCGGAGCGTAAACCGTCCCGAGCTGTACTGCTATGCCTTGCAGGATGTCCTGCTCGACGCCCGCCGCAAACAGCTTGATGCCCAGCTTCGCCCCACACTGAGCCTTTTCGGCATAGGCACCGTGCATACAAGGACGAGCGGCCTTATGCACAATGGGATGCTTGTGGGCGGAGTCTCGCTTTCATGGAACATCGGGGCTCTCTACACCCGCAAGGGCGACATCAGGAAACTGGAACTGCAACGGCAGATGAATGACACCCGCCGCGAAACATTCCTTTTCAACAACCGTTTACAGAACGAGCTTGAGGACGGCAATGTGGCATCGCTGCGTAAGCAGATGGCACAGGACGACGAGATAGTGCGCCTGCGCGAGAGCATACGCAGCAAGAGCGGCCGCAAGGTGGAGCTTGGGACGGAGAGCGTGAGCGGGTTAGTGCGCGACATCAATGCCGTAAGCCTTGCCCGGGAGCAAAGGGCACTGCACGAAATACAACTCCTGCAGGCGGTTTACAGACAGAAGAACTTGAACAACAATTAAATGATGCAATGATGAAGAAAATGGACAAAACAGTGCTCTTGCTGCTTGCCGCGTTGCCTGTCATGTCGTGCGGCGACAAGACGAAAGGCTATGATGCCACCGGAACGTTTGAGGCTACCGAGGTGACGGTGTCGGCAGAGCAGAACGGTGTGCTCCTGAATTTCGATGTAAACGAGGGCGACAACATCGCGGAGGGCACGCAGGTAGGACTGATAGACACCGTGCAACTCTATCTGAAAGCCCGCCGGATAGGCGCGGCAAAGCTGGTCTATGCCACGCAGCGGCCCGACATGGGCAAGCAGGCGGCGGCAACCCGCGAGCAACTGGCGAAGGCACGCGAGGAATACAACCGCTTTGCGGGTCTGGTGAAGGATGGTGCCGCCAACCGTAAGGCTCTTGATGATGCGAGGAGTCAGGTGCAGGTGCTGGAGCGGCAGCTGGCGGCGCAGGTGTCGTCGCTTGAAAACTCCACCAACAGCCTCAATGCACAGATGAGCACTGCTGACATAGAACGGCTGCAGGTGGCTGACCAGTTGAGGAAATGCCGTGTCGTTTCGCCCGTCACAGGCACTGTGCTCGAGAAGTATATGGAACGTGGCGAGTATGCAACGGTAGGGCGGCCGCTCTTCAAAGTAGCCGACACCCGCCGCATGTTCCTACGAGCTTATGTCACTTCCGCCCAACTTAAAAACGTGAAGACAGGGCAGACTGTAAAGGTGTTTGCCGACTATGGCAACAACGAGAGGCATGAATACCGGGGCAGGGTGGTGTGGATATCGTCGAAATCGGAATTCACCCCTAAGACTATCCTTACCGACGACGAGCGCGCCGACCTCGTGTATGCCGTGAAAATAGCGGTGGAGAACGACGGCTATGCAAAGATCGGCATGTATGGAGAGGTGAAGCTATGAAAGCGATAGAGGTGGCACACATCGGCAAGCATTATGGCAAGGTGGAGGCTTTGCATGACGTGAGCTTCTCGGTGGAGAGGGGCGAGGTGTTCGGACTCGTCGGTCCCGACGGGGCAGGGAAGACCACTCTCTTCCGAATTCTCGCCACACTGCTCCTTGCCGACAGGGGCACGGCGTCGGTGGCAGGTTTTGATGTGGTACGCGGCATGAGCGGAATACGGCGGCGTGTGGGCTATATGCCGGGCAGGTTCTCGCTCTATCAGGATCTGTCGGTGGAGGAAAACCTTACGTTCTTCGCCACGCTTTTCGGCACAACTGTCGAGAATGGCTACGGCAACATCAAGGCCATTTATTCGCAGATAGAACCTTTCAAGAAACGTAAGGCGAGTGCTTTGTCGGGAGGGATGAAGCAGAAGCTCGCCCTCTCGTGTGCCTTGGTGCACAGCCCCGAAATCCTTTTGCTTGACGAACCTACCACCGGCGTCGATCCCGTGAGCCGCAAGGAACTCTGGGACATGCTCTGCACGTTGAAGGAACGGGGTGTCACTATCGTGGTATCGACTCCATATCTCGACGAAGTGCGCCGCTGCCACCGCATTGCATTTATGCAGGAGGGGCGGGTCAGGGGCATAGGGAAGCCGGAAGACATACTCACGGAGTTCAGTGATGTGTTCAATCCCGAAGGCATCAGACATGAAAAGCCTGTGGAAGTTAAGGCGCGAGACGGCGGGAATGTGATAGAAATATCCCATTTGGTAAAGGTGTTCGGCACATTCCATGCCGTGGATGACATCTCCTTCTCCGTGAAGCGGGGCGAGATATTCGGCTTCCTTGGCGCGAACGGGGCGGGAAAGACCACAGCCATGCACATCCTTACTGGTCTGAACCAGCCCACAAGCGGCAGCGGACGGGTGGCAGGGTGCGACATCGTGACGGAGTTTGAGCAGATAAAGAAGCACATCGGGTACATGAGCCAAAGGTTTTCACTCTATGAAGATCTGACCGTGCGTGAGAACATACGCCTTTTTGCGGGTATTTACGGGATGGGCGCGAAAGAGATAAAGCGCAAGACGGCGGAGCTCCTCGACAGGCTCGACTTCACCGGGCATGGCGATGACATCGTGGCGGGCTTGCCGTTGGGGTGGAAGCAGAAGCTCGCTTTCTCGGTGAGCATCTTCCATGAGCCGGAGATAGTGTTCCTCGACGAACCGACAGGCGGCGTGGATCCTGCGACACGCCGACAGTTCTGGCAACTCATATACGATGCTGCCGACAGGGGAATCACGGTGTTTGTGACCACGCACTATATGGACGAGGCGGAATACTGTGACCGCATCTCCATCATGGTGGACGGTAAAATAAAGGCGATGGGCACTCCTGACGAACTGAAACGCACTTTGCACCAGCCCGACATGAACCATGTGTTCACCTTTATAGCCCGACAATCGACAAGAAATCAATAACCTTAACTTCCGCAAGCCTGCCACTTGCGGGCTTCATCCAATGAAAATATGAAAGTTTTTATGCCGCTGAACCGGTTTCCTGCATTTTTCAAGCGCACCGCTTTCTGCCCGGAAAGGAGTGCCAGGCGCGCGGGGCTCTTCTTCTCGTTTGTCATAAAGGAGACACGTCACATACTGCGCGACAGGCGCACCATGCTCATACTTTTCGGTATGCCCGTCGTGCAGATGCTCCTTTTCGGCTTCGCCATCTCCACCGATGTGCGGAACGTAAGGACGGCGGTGGTGCTCGCCTCCATTGACGGCAAGATGCAGAGGATGGTGGAAGCCTTGGGAGCCAACGAATACTTCGACATATTATATAAGGTGAAAACTACGGCCGAAGCGGAGACCCTGATACGGGACCAAAAGGCAGACATCGCAGTGGTGTTTGCCCCGGACTTCGCCTCGAAGCACACGGGCATGCAGGTGATTGCCGACGGGGCAGACCCAAGCATGGCGCAGATGTACGCCAATTATGCCACTCAGATATTGACGCAGGCCGCAATGGACGCGGCGGCAAGCGGACAGCTCTCCAGGGCGCAGGCAAACGCCCCGCGCTTCACCCTTCACTCCATGCTGCTCTTCAACCCGCAGATGCGGAGTTGCTACAACTTCGTGCCGGGAATTATGGGCATTATCCTTATGCTTGTCTGTGCGATGATGACAAGCATAAGCATCGTGCGGGAGAAGGAACGGGGGACAATGGAGGTGCTTCTGGTGAGTCCTGTCCGCCCGTTGGTGATAATCGTGGCCAAGGCAATGCCGTATTTTGTGCTGGCTTTCGTCATGCTCACATCCATACTGCTCATATCCAAATACATACTGGCGGTGCCCTTGGCGGGAAACCTCTTCTGGATATATGCCGTGTCGGGCATATACATACTGCTGGCGCTGTCGCTCGGCCTGCTCATCAGTACGGTGGCACGGACGCAGCTTGTGGCTCTTCTAATGTCGGCGATGGTGATACTGATGCCGTGCATCATGTTCAGCGGAATGATTTATCCTGTGGAGAGCATGCCTCGGGTGCTGCAATGCGTCTCGGCCGTCATCCCTCCGCGTTACTATATATCCGCAATGCGCAAGCTCATGGTTATGGGCGTGGGCATAGACAAGGTGCTGTATGAAACCGCCGTGCTGTCGGCAATGGCGGCGCTGCTGCTTTCCGCCGCACTGATGAAGTTCAACAAAAGACTGGAATGAGAGCATGACAATATTATATTTGCTTCGCAAGGAGTTCTTGCAGATACGGCGCAACGCCTTCCTCCCGCGCCTCATAGTGCTGTTCCCCGTTATGATGATGTGCGTGATGCCTTGGGTTATGGACATGGAAGTGAGGAACATAGTGGTGGAAGTGGTGGACAATGACCGCTCCACCATGTCCTCACAGCTGGTGCACAGCATCGCGGCGAGCAGCCATTTCATCTTCGGCGGGCAGAAGCCAAGCTATGCCGAGGCGTTGAAGGATGTGGAACGCTCCGCCGCCGATGTCGTCGTGGTGATACCAAGACACTTCGAGAGGGATATGAAAAGGGGAGAAACGCCACGGATGCTTGTCGCGACGAATGCCGTGAACGGCAACAAGGGCATAATGGGGAACGCCTACATCGGCAGCGTCGTCACCCGTCACATCAATGGAGATGTGCCGTCGCCCGTCTCAGTGCTTTACCTTTACAACAAGCACCTGAACTACGAGCTGTTCACCATACCCGCACTCATGGCAATAATAATACTCATGGTGTGTGGCTTCCTGCCTGCCCTCAACATCGTGGGCGAAAAGGAGACCGGCACTATCGAGGCCGTCAATGTGACGCCGGTGAGGAAATGGGAATTCATCGTTGCCAAGCTCATACCCTATTGGCTTATTGCCTTGGCGGTGCTGGCGTTGTGCTTCGTGCTGGCATGGGCTGTCTATGGTATCACCTCGGCAGGCAGTCTCGGTCTGGTCAGTATGTTGGCAATGCTCTTGGCGCTTGTCGTCAGCGGCATGGGGTTGGTGATTTCCAACTACAACGCCACGATGCAGCAGGCCGTTTTCGTTATGTGGTTTGTCGTTATGTGCCTGTTGTTGTTGAGCGGACTGTTTACGCCCGTGCGCTCGATGCCCCACTGGGCGTACCTCACCACATACGCCAATCCGATGCATTATTTCATCGATGCCATACGCACCGTGTTTGTACGTGGAGGCGACTTCGCAAGTGTCGCCCGTCAGGCGGCTGCGCTTGGCGGCATAGCTGTCGTGATGAATGTGTGGGCAGTGGTGAGCTACCGCAAGAATTCGTAGCACATGCCTCACGGGCTTGTCTGTCACCTTGTCTCTTGGGACATGCGGCAGCTTTTTTGCGGCGTTTGCTTGTAGGAGTGGGCATTAAATGCTACCTTTGCAAGTGACAAGCTTTCCGGGTGCCAAGGGCGGACGCTTCGTGGAGTCCGGGACGCGGCTTTTGAATAAATTTAAAAGACATATTAATATGGAAGAACAGAAAAACCCGCAAGTCCAGATAGGGCTTACCCCGGAAGTAGGCGTAGGTGTTTATTCCAACCTCGCACTCATAACTCACTCCAACACCGACTTCGTGCTTGATTTCGCCTGCATACTCCCCGGGTTGGGGCAGCCGCAGGTGCGCAGCCGTGTCATCATGGCTCCCGAGCACGCAAAACGTCTCTTGCAGGCGTTGCAGGAAAATGTATATAAGTACGAGCAGACTTTCGGCAAGATAGAAATCCCCAACCAACAGGAGCGCACCATTGCCCCTTTCAACGTGAAGGGCAACGGCGGCGAAGCGTAACGGAAACTTGGGCTGGCAGGGTTCCTTTCCGCCGCAACATTAAGAAAAGACGCCCCGTCCGACAACACCAAACAACACATGACATCCTTGATTGTATGCTTTGGCTGATGCTGTCGGACGGGGCGAAACGCCCGGCTTTCTACTGTTTGCCTCATATTTTTAACAAGCCTTGTTTATATTGCAAGGAGGCCTTCGTGATGATGTAAAGAAGCCTTGTTTGTATTGTGACCCTATTTTAAATACAAACAAACGTTAAACTATACTGTAATTGCTTAAAATTACAACGCACGCGCATTCTTGTTTTTTATATATTAGGTAGTTAGCGGAAAAGTTTGTACCTTTGCAGCCCGAAATGGCTTTGTAATATGGCTGTTTCCGTGAACTTGACAATAAAAATAAAATATATAAATTAAAAAAGTAAAATTATGCCTACTATTTCACAATTGGTAAGAAAAGGCAGAAAGGTGCTTGTAGATAAGAGCAAGTCTCCGGCATTGGACTCATGTCCTCAGCGCCGTGGAGTATGCGTCCGTGTCTATACAACCACACCCAAGAAGCCTAACTCGGCAATGCGTAAGGTTGCCCGTGTTCGTTTGACAAACTCAAAGGAAGTGAACTCCTACATTCCCGGAGAGGGACACAACCTGCAGGAGCACTCCATCGTGCTGGTGCGTGGCGGTCGTGTTAAGGATCTCCCTGGCGTACGCTACCACATCGTCCGCGGAACACTCGATACCGCAGGTGTCGCCAACCGCACACAGCGCCGTTCAAAGTATGGAGCAAAACGTCCTAAGGCAAAGAAGTAACCGATAACTTCTGATTTTCGGACGACAATTATTTTTATTATCAGTTTTGCTGGAGAATTGTTAAAAGACAGGTTGAGTAAATGCCCGAGAGAGGGCGTTGAAGAACAGTAATAAGACAGCCCCAGGCAGACAAATTTTTTCAAAAAATGAGAAAAGCAAAACCAAAGAAGCGTGTGATCCTTCCGGATCCCGTGTACAACGACCAGAAGGTCTCCAAGTTTGTGAACCACTTGATGTATGACGGCAAGAAAAACACCTCATACGAAATTTTCTACAACGCTCTTGACACCGTTAAGGTGAAGATGGAAAAGGAAGAGAAGTCGGCCCTCGAAATATGGAAACAGGCTCTCGACAACATCACTCCGCAGGTGGAGGTGAAGAGCCGCCGTATCGGTGGCGCCACATTCCAGGTGCCTACGGAAATCCGTCCCGAGCGTAAGGAAAGCGTCTCGATGAAGAACCTCATCGCTTTCGCACGCAAGCGCAGCGGCAAGACAATGGCCGACAAGCTCGCGGCAGAAATAATGGACGCCTACAACAATCAGGGTGGCGCATACAAGCGTAAGGAAGACATGCACCGCATGGCTGAGGCCAACCGTGCTTTCGCACACTTCAGATTCTAATATATTAAATAAGGTAAAAGGAAAATGGCAAATCGCGATTTACATTTGACCCGCAATATCGGTATCATGGCACACATTGACGCCGGTAAGACCACCACTTCTGAGCGTATCCTTTTCTACACAGGAAAGACACACAAAATCGGTGAGGTGCATGACGGCGCCGCAACAATGGACTGGATGGCACAGGAGCAGGAGCGTGGTATCACCATCACGTCGGCTGCCACGACATGTAACTGGAACTATCTCGGCAAGTCGTACAAGATAAACCTTATCGACACCCCGGGGCACGTTGATTTCACCGCCGAGGTGGAGCGTTCGCTGCGCGTGCTTGACGGAGCCGTTGCAACATATTCCGCTGCCGACGGCGTTCAGCCGCAGTCGGAGACAGTATGGCGCCAGGCCGACAAGTACAACGTGCCGCGTATCGGTTATGTGAACAAGATGGACCGTTCGGGCGCTGACTTTTTCGAGACTGTACAGCAGATGAAGGACATCCTCGGCGCCAACCCTTGCCCCGTGCAGATACCTATCGGCGCAGAAGAGAACTTCCGTGGCGTTGTCGATCTCATCAAGATGAAGGCTATCCTTTGGCATGACGAGACAATGGGCGCAGAATATGACATAGAGGACATCCCCGCCGACCTCGTTGACGAGGCCAATGAATGGAGAGAGAAGATGGTGGAAAGCGCCGCCAGCTTCGACGACGACCTCATGGAGAAATATCTTGAGGGACAGGAGATTTCCGAGGAACAGCTCATCGCCGCCATCCGCAAGGGTACGATAGCAATGGAACTGACACCTATGACTCTTGGCTCTTCATACAAGAACAAGGGCGTGCAGCCGCTGCTCGACTACGTTTGCGCATTCCTTCCCTCACCGCTCGACACCGCTGCCATCGTGGGTACGAACCCCGATACCGAGGAAGAGGAAGACCGCAAGCCGTCGGAGGACGAACCTACGTCGGCTCTCGCGTTCAAGATTGCTACTGACCCGTTCATGGGCCGTTTGGTGTTCTTCCGCGTTTACTCGGGTAAGGTTGCCGCAGGCTCTTACGTTTACAACACACGCTCACGCAAAAAGGAGCGCATCAGCCGTCTGTTCCAGATGAACTCCAACAAGGAAATCCCGATGGAGACAATCGACGCTGGCGACATCGGCGCAGGAGTGGGCTTCAAGGATATCCGTACCGGCGACACTCTCTGCGATGAGGCACACCCCATCGTGCTGGAGTCGATGACTTTCCCCGACACCGTGATTTCAATTGCGGTTGAGCCGAAGAGCCAGGCTGACATCGCCAAACTTGACAATGGTCTTGCCAAGCTCGCCGAGGAAGATCCGACATTCACCGTACGTACCGACGAGCAGAGCGGCCAGACCATTATCTCGGGTATGGGTGAGCTTCACCTTGACATCATCATCGACCGTCTGAAGCGCGAGTTCAAGGTTGAGTGCAACCAGGGCAAGCCCCAGGTTAATTACAAAGAGGCCATCACCAAGCCCGTCACCCTCCGTGAGGTTTACAAGAAGCAGAGCGGTGGCCGCGGTAAGTTCGCCGACATTATCGTTACAATAGGCCCGAAGGATGCCGACTACAAGGAAGGCGACTTCCAGTTCGTGAACGAGGTAAAGGGCGGAAACATTCCCAAGGAATTCATCCCTTCTGTGCAGAAAGGCTTTGAGAACGCGATGAAGAACGGTGTGCTCGGCGGCTATCCGATGACCGACCTCAAGGTGGTGCTCACCGACGGCTCGTTCCACCCTGTTGATTCCGACCAGCTCTCGTTCGAGCTTGCCGCCCTCAACGCTTACAAGAACGCCTGCCCGAAGGCTGGCCCCGTGCTCATGGAGCCTATCATGAAGATAGAGGTGGTTACGCCCGAAGAGAACATGGGTGATGTCATCGGTGACTTGAACAAGCGCCGCGGACAAGTGGAAGGCATGGAAGAGGCACGCTCTGGTGCACGTATCGTCAAGGCTATGGTGCCGCTGTCGGAGATGTTCGGTTATGTTACCGCTCTCCGTACCATCACCTCAGGCCGTGCGACAAGTTCCATGGAGTACGACCACCATTCTCCGCTGTCAAGCTCTATTGCCAAGACAGTACTTGAGGAAGTGAAGGGTCGCGCCGACCTCGTGTAATGCGGCACATAAAGGAGGCGGAAACCGCACAACAGGAAGTGCGTTTCTGCCTTGAAAAGCGAAAATAGGGGAAACGGGGCGTCGCTTAGCGAATGACTCTTAAGCGGCGTATTCCCTCTCCCGTTTAACAATACGTTTAATCAACTTAATAAAAATGAGTCAGAAAATCAGAATTAAGCTGAAGTCGTACGACCACAAGCTCGTCGATAAGTCAGCAGAGAAAATCGTGAAGGCCGTGAAGGCCACCGGCGCAATCGTGAGTGGCCCGATACCATTGCCAACCCACAAGCGCATCTACACCGTGAACCGTAGTACGTTCGTAAACAAGAAAGCACGCGAGCAGTTCCAGCTCTCCGACTTCAAACGCCTTATCGACATCTACAGCTCAACGGCAAAAACCGTTGATGCACTCATGAAGCTTGAATTGCCGAGCGGTGTGGAAGTAGGAATTAAAGTATAATAATTTTTTTTATATTAATTGAAATGCCAGGATTAATTGGAAGAAAAATCGGAATGACATCCGTTTTCAGTGCCGACGGTAAGAATGTGCCGTGCACTGTTATCGAAGCAGGTCCTTGTGTTGTAACGCAGGTCAAGACCGTTGAAACAGACGGTTACAAAGCAGTTCAGTTAGGATTTGGTGAGGCAAAGGAAAAGAACACCACCAAGCCTATGATGGGATGCTTCAAGAAGGCCGGTACAACACCTAAGAAGCACTTGGCCGAGTTCAAGTTTGACGAGGAGTACAACCTCGGTGACATTATCACCGTTGATCTCTTCGCTGATACAGAATACGTTGACATTGTAGGCACCTCTAAGGGAAAAGGTTTCCAGGGAGTTGTGAAACGTCATGGATTCGGAGGCGTAGGTCAGAGCACACACGGTCAGGACGACCGCGCCCGCAAACCGGGATCTATCGGTGCTTGTTCTTACCCTGCAAAGGTGTTCAAGGGAATGCGCATGGGCGGCCAGATGGGTGGCGACCGTGTGACAACCCAGAATCTTAAAGTGTTAAAGGTAATTCCGGAACACAACCTCCTCCTTGTGAAAGGTTCAGTGGCCGGATGCAATGGTTCAACCGTATTAATCAAGAAATAATGGAAGTTAGCGTATTAAATATCAACGGTCAGGAGACCGGAAGAAAGGTTGCGTTGAACGACGCCATCTTCGGAATCGAACCTAACGATCATGTTCTCTACCTCGATGTAAAGCAGTATCTCGCCAACCAGCGTCAGGGTACGGCCAAGTCGAAGGAAAGAAGCGAGGTAAGCGGTTCTACCCGTAAGCTCGGACGCCAGAAAGGCGGCGGCGGTGCACGCCGCGGTGACATCAACTCGCCGCTACTCGTGGGCGGTGGACGTGTTTTCGGTCCGAAGCCGCGCGACTATGGTTTCAAACTCAACAAGAAGGTGAAGCAGCTCGCACGCAAGTCTGCGCTTTCTTACAAGGCTCAGGAAAATGCCGTTGTTGTAGTGGAAGACTTCAACATGGACGCCCCGAAGACTAAAGATTTCGTAAATATTACTAAAAATCTGAAAGTTGAAGGGAAAAAGATACTCCTCCTTTTGCCGGAAGTAAATAAAAATGTATTTTTGTCATCCCGTAACTTGCAGCAGACCGAAGTTATGACTGCTTCTGCCCTCAACGCTTACAAAGTGTTGAATGCGGAAGTTCTTGTCGTGACCGAAAATTCGCTCAAGGCCATCGACTCAATCTTAACAAAATAAATAGGAGACACGCAACATGGCATTTATCATAAAACCATTGGTCACAGAGAAAATGACCAAAATCACAGACAGGTCTTCTGTAGAAAAAAGCTATAAGGTAAAGGGCGAGACACGCACAAAGAAAGCCGAGGCAAGATACGGCTTCATCGTGAAGCCCGAAGCCAACAAGCTCGAAATTAAGAAAGAAGTTGAAAGCCTGTACAACGTTACAGTAATCGATGTGAACACGCTCAACTATGCCGGCAAGCGTCAGAGCCGCTACACACGCAAGGGGCTTGTGAAAGGACAGAGGAACGCGTTCAAGAAAGCAATCGTCACATTGAAGGAAGGCGATTCAATTGATTTTTACAGCAATATCTAAAATAAAAAATGGCAGTACGTAAATTTAAACCGGTCACTCCGGGACAAAGACACAAGGTTATTGGCACGTTCGAGGAGATTACTGCATCCGTGCCAGAGAAGTCTCTCGTTTTCGGTAAACGCTCTACCGGCGGTCGAAACAACACCGGTAAGATGACTGTCCGCTATATGGGCGGCGGCCACAAGAGAAAGTATCGTATCATCGACTTTAAGCGAGAGAAAGATGGTGTTCCAGCTGTGGTGAAGACAATCGAATACGACCCGAACCGTTCGGCACGTATCGCATTGCTGTTCTATGCAGATGGTGAAAAACGTTACATTATTGCTCCTAACGGACTGGAAGTGGGCGCAACACTGATGTCGGGCGCAGACGCTGCTCCTGAAATCGGAAACGCCCTTCCGCTCGCAAACATTCCCGTTGGTACTGTAATTCACAACATTGAATTGCGTCCGGGACAGGGTGCTCTGCTCGTTCGTTCGGCTGGTAATTTCGCTCAATTGACTTCTCGTGAAGGCAGTTATTGTGTAATCAAGCTCCCCTCTGGCGAAACACGTCAGATTCTGAGTGCTTGTAAGGCTACTGTAGGTAGTGTAGGCAACTCCGACCACGCTCTTGAATCATCCGGTAAGGCCGGACGCTCTCGCTGGTTGGGACGTCGTCCTCACAACCGTGGTGTTGTTATGAACCCTGTTGATCACCCGATGGGTGGTGGTGAAGGACGCCAGTCCGGAGGTCACCCGCGTTCACGCAAGGGCTTGTATGCTAAGGGTCTCAAGACACGCGCACCAAAGAAGCTTTCCAACAAGTATATCATCGAAAGAGCTAAAAAATAATAAAACAAGAGTAAATTATGAGTCGTTCATTAAAAAAAGGTCCATATATCAACGTGTCGCTTGAGAAGAAAATTCTCGCCATGAACGAAAGTGGCAAAAAGACTGTTGTAAAGACATGGGCCAGAGCATCAATGATCTCACCTGATTTCGTGGGACACACTGTTGCAGTTCATAACGGAAACAAATTTATCCCTGTTTACGTAACCGAGAACATGGTAGGGCACAAGCTCGGCGAATTTGCGCCGACCCGTCGCTTCGGAGGCCATGCCGGTAACAGAAAGTAAGCGGGTGGAACCATTTAAAATCAAGAAATAATAATGGGAGCAAGAAAACATATATCGGCTGAAAAAAGAAAAGAAGCCCGTAAGAATTTGTACTTCGCAAAGCTCAAGGGCGTTCCTTCTTCACCACGCAAGATGCGCTATGTCGTAGATATGGTTCGTGGTATGGAAGTGAACCGCGCACTCGGAGTACTCAGATTCTCCAAGAAGCAAGCTGCTGCTGACGTTGAGAAACTGTTGCGTTCAGCTATTGCAAACTGGGAAGCTAAAAACGACCGCAAGGCTGAGGACGGCGAACTCTACATCACAAAGGTGTTCGTTGATGAAGGCGTGACCATGAAGCGCATGCGCCCTGCACCGCAGGGACGCGGATACCGTATCCGCAAGCGCAGCAATCATGTGACTCTGTTTGTTGATTCCAAAACTAATGACGAAAAATAATAAGTAGAATGGGACAGAAAGTTAATCCTATAAGCAACCGTCTCGGCATCATCCGCGGATGGGACTCAAATTGGTTCGGTGGCAAGAGCTTCGGCGACAACCTCGTGGAGGATCGCAAGATTCGCACCTACCTCAACAAACGCCTTGAGAAAGCCAGCGTTTCGAGAATCGTCATCGAGCGCACTTTAAAACTCGTCACAATCACAATCTGCACAGCACGTCCGGGTGTCGTCATTGGTAAAGGTGGACAGGATGTAGATAAACTGAAGGAAGAGCTCAAGAAACTCTACAAGAAGGATATCCAGATCAACATATTCGAGGTGAAGAAGCCCGAACTTGACGCTACTATCGTTGGCAACAACATCGCGCGTCAGGTGGAAGGCAAGATTGCCTATCGCCGCGCCATCAAGATGGCTATCCAGAATACAATGCGTGCAGGAGCCGAAGGCGTGAAGATACAGATTACTGGCCGTCTTAACGGAGCAGAAATGGCGCGTAAGGAAATGTATAAAGAGGGGCGTACCCCGTTGCACACTTTCCGCGCAGACATCGATTACTGTCAGGCAGAGGCACTCACCAAGGTCGGACTTCTCGGCATCAAGGTGTGGATCTGCCGTGGAGAGGTTTACGGAGACCGCGACTTGACACCCAACTTCGCTCAGGAGAAGCAGAACGGCGGGGCTGGCAGCGGACGTGGCAGCCGTGGTAATCGAAAGAGAAACAATAACCGTTAAAAGAGAAGATTATCATGTTACAGCCAAAAAGAGTAAAATATAGAAGACCGCAGGACGGACGTGGCAACAAGGGCAACGCATACCGTGGCACACAGTTGGCATTCGGTTCTTTCGGCATAAAGACACTTGAGTCTAAATGGATAGACAGCCGTCAGATTGAGGCTGCCCGTGTGGCGGTGAACCGCTATATGCAGCGTGAAGGACAGGTTTGGATCCGCATTTTCCCGGACAAGCCAATTACCCGCAAGCCTGCTGACGTGCGTATGGGTAAAGGAAAGGGTGATCCCGCAGGATGGGTGGCTCCCGTTACACCTGGACGCATTCTGTTCGAGGTGGAAGGAGTAAGTTTCGATATCGCAAAGGAGGCACTTCGCCTCGCCGCGCAGAAGCTTCCCGTGAAGACGAAGTTTGTTGTAAGACGTGATTACGATAAAAATGCTTAAGCTATGAAGAGTAAAGAAGTAAGAGAAATGGATGCCAAGACATTGGCAGAAACATTGGAAAACCTGCGGGAAAAGCTCAACAACCTGAAGCTCAGCCACGCAGTGACCCCGCTTGAAAATCCATCACAGATAAAGGCAGTTCGTCGTGACATCGCACGTCTGAATACTGAAATCCGCCAGAGAGAACTTAACAAATAACAATGGTCCAGATGGAAACAAGAAATTTAAGAAAAACAAGACAGGGTGTCGTTATTAGCAACAAGATGGATAAAACCATTGTTATCGCCGCTAAGTTCAAGGAAATGCACCCTATTTACGGTAAGTTTGTCCAGAAGACAAAGAAATACCACGTTCACGACGAGAAGAACGAGGCAAACATCGGTGATACAGTGCTCATCATGGAAACCCGTCCTTTGAGTAAGACAAAGAGGTGGAGATTAGTTCAAATAACTGAAAAAGCCAAGTAATTATGATACAAGCAGAATCAAGACTTACAGTATGTGACAACAGCGGTGCGCGCGAGGCTCTTTGCATCCGTGTTCTCGGAGGTACCGGCCGCCGTTATGCAAGTGTTGGTGACGTTATTGTCGTAGCTGTCAAGAACGTTATCTCATCAAGTGATTTGAAGAAAGGTGCGGTATCTAAGGCTTTGATTGTCCGTACGAAGAAGGAAATACGTCGTGCTGACGGTTCGTATATCCGTTTCGACGACAATGCGTGCGTACTGCTCAACAACGCAGGCGAGCTCCGCGGCAGCCGAATCTTCGGTCCCGTTGCACGTGAGTTGCGCGCAGTGAATATGAAGGTCGTTTCTTTGGCACCTGAGGTTCTTTAATGTTTAAAACGAAAACAAGTAATGAGTAAGTTACATATCAAGAAAAATGATACAGTCGTTGTCCTTGCCGGTGATGATAAGGGCAAGACTGGCAAGGTGCTCAAGGTGCTGGTGGAAAAGAACCGCGCCATTGTTGAAGGTGTAAATGTGGTGTCAAAGAGTACCAAGCCTTCTGCAAAGAACCCGCAAGGAGGTATCATCAAGCAGGAAGCTTCAATCCACATCTCCAATTTGAGCCTTATCGATCCGAAGAGTGGCAAGGCTACCCGTATCGGAATCAAGAAGACCGATGACGGCAAGAAAGTACGCATCGCTAAAAAATCAGGGGAGGAAATCAAGTAATGGATACAGCACAGTTAAAGAAAGTTTACAACGAGAGCATCGCTCCCGCACTTAAAAAGCAGTTCAACTATTCTTCGGCAATGCAGGTTCCCGTCCTGAAGAAAATTGTCATCAACCAGGGACTCGGCGATGCTACGCAGGACAAGAAAATCATTGATGTCGCAATCAACGAGATTTCTACAATCGCCGGTCAGAAGGCTGTGGCTACATATTCCAAGAAGGACATCGCCAACTTCAAGCTTCGCAAAAAAATGCCTATTGGGGTCATGGTGACACTGCGCCGTGAGCGTATGTACGAGTTCCTCGAGAAGCTCGTGCGTGTGGCTCTGCCGCGTATCCGTGACTTCAAGGGCATCGAGACAAAGTTCGACGGCCGCGGAAACTACACTCTTGGAATTCAGGAGCAGATAATTTTCCCCGAAATCAACATCGACCAGATCGACCGCATTCAGGGTATGAACATAACATTTGTTACAACTGCACAGACAGACGAGGAAGGTTTCGCTCTGCTCAAGGCATTCGGACTTCCTTTTAAAAACGCTAAAAACGATTAAGCAATATGGCAAAAGAATCAATGATCGCCCGCGAGGTGAAGCGTGCCAAGCTCGTAGCCCGTTATGCTGAGAAGCGTGCGGCTCTCAAGAAGATTATCGCTACAACCGAGGATCCTTCCGAAGCTTACGAAGCAGCCCGCAAGTTGCAGTCAATCCCGAAGAACGCCAACCCCATCCGCTTGCACAACCGTTGCAAGATTACAGGACGTCCGAAAGGCTACATCCGCCAGTTCGGCTTGTCCCGTATCCAGTTCCGTGAGATGGCTTCGGCAGGCTTGATCCCAGGTGTAAAGAAAGCAAGCTGGTAATTATTTTTTAATATTGTCGGGGTAGGCCCGATTAATTAAACTTTTATATAAAATGACAGATCCAATAGCAGATTTTCTGACAAGACTCAGAAACGCAATCATGGCTCATCACCGTGTCGTTGAGGTTCCCGCGTCAAACTTGAAGAAAGAAATCACGAAGATTCTCTTCGAGAAGGGTTATATTCTCAACTACAAGTTCGTGGAAGATGGACCTCAGGGGACAATCAAGGTCGCCTTGAAGTATGACCCTGTAACAAAGACCAACGCAATCAAGGCGTTGAAACGCATTTCAACACCGGGTCTCCGCAAATACACCGGTTACAAGGAAATGCCGAGAGTTATCAACGGATTGGGTATAGCAATCTTATCCACATCCAAAGGTGTAATGACTGACAAGGAAGCTTCCGCGCTCAAAA
>CAVBVK010000014.1:0-37343 GCA_963599085.1 bacterium
CCGACAAGAAATGTTACAGGCTTTCTCTGTGTTGTCGGGCGGGACGCCCGACCTCCTACCTTTTGCAAACTTAGCCACAAGAAGACGACAACAACTCTACCTTACCGGACAGCAATAATTTGCATATAATCAGGAGGTCGGGCGTCCCCGCCCGACAACATCAAGCGAATACGCGCCGACAAGAAATGTTACAGGCTTTCTCTGTGTTGTCGGGCGGGACGCCCGACCTCCTACCTTTTGCAAACTTAGCCACAAGAAGACGACAACAACTCTACCTTACCGGACAGCAATAATTTGCATATAATCAGGAGGTCGGGCGTCCTCGCCCGACGACATCAAGCAAATAAATGCCGACAAGAAATGTTACAGGCTTGCTTAGTGTTGTCGGGCGGGACGCCCGACCTCCTGCGCTACTGTATTGTTTCGGACGCCCGACCTCCTAATTGCCGATGAAACACACGGGTTATGGCTTCGTTTCTATTTTTCGCGGTTTTTCTCCACAACCTCGTTTTTTTTTTATAATTTCGCAGCATGAAACGATTTCTGAACATTAAGATATTGTTGCTGCTTGTCGTCATCTGCGTGGGCACTTACGCGCTGACTGCATCGTGGAGCATCACCCTCGGTGTCGCAATTCTCATGGCGGTTGCCGACAGGGTGGTGGGCGAATGGGCAGACAGGAAGGACAGGCAATATTTCGGCAAGAGGGAAGATTCTGACGAAACACAGACATCTGAATAAAGGAAATGGAAAAGTTAGTGGAACTGTATGAGTCGTGGCACGGCTCGAGACCGGCAAGCGTGGCACGCCTGAAAGGGGCGGGCAGCAACCGTGAGTATTACCGTCTGACGGCGGACGACGGCACTACGGTGGTGGGCGTTGTGGGCACAAGCCGCGACGAAAACCATGCCTTCATCTATCTGTCGCGCCATTTCACGCTGCGGCAGCTTCCCGTGCCGCGGGTTCTTGCGGCAAGCGGCGACGAGTTGCGCTACATTCAGACCGACCTCGGCGACACATCGCTCTTCGACGCGCTTGAAGGCGGACGCAAGGCAGGCGGCCGCTATACACAAAAGGAGAAGGGTCTCCTTGTTGCCACCATACGCCAGTTGCCCAACATACAGATGCGCGGCGCACGGGGGCTCGACTGGAACAATTGCTATCCGCAGCCCGAATTCAATGAGGAGAGCGTGCTCTTCGACCTCAACTATTTCAAATACTGCTTCCTCAAACCCTCGGAACTCGACTTCCATGAACTTAAACTGGAGGCCAATTTCCGCCTTTTCGCCAAGGACCTCACCTCCGAGAAGACCGACTCGTTCCTCTATCGCGACTTTCAGGCACGCAATATCATGCTCGATGCCGGGGGCAACCCTTCGTTCATCGACTTTCAGGGCGGCAGGAAAGGCCCGTTCTATTACGACCTGGCATCGTTTCTGTGGCAGGCATCTGCCAAATATCCGCCGAAACTGCGCCGCGACCTTATCGCCGAATACTACCATTCGCTGAAAAACTATACCGAGGTGCCGTCCGTGCGGCAGTTCGCCGAGCGCCTGAGCCTGTTTGTGCTCTTCCGCACCCTGCAAGTGCTCGGAGCCTACGGGTTCCGCGGTTACTTCGAGCGCAAGAGGCATTTTATCGAATCGATACCCCCGGCCATGGACAATCTGCGCGAGTTGCTGAAGCATCCCGACAAATTCCCGTATCCCTACATGATGGATTTGTTGCGCCGCCTTGCCGACAGCTATCGCACGGCTTCCGCCAATGTCTGTGCGGCACATCCGCAGGACGGCCCTGCCACATTCTCGAAGTACGACGGCAAGGGGCCGCTCGTCGTCCGCGTGTTCAGCTTCAGCTACCGCAAGGGCATTCCCGCCGACGATTCGGGCAATGGTGGCGGCTATGTGTTCGACTGCCGTTCCACACACAACCCCGGACGCTACGAACCATACAAGCAACTCACAGGCCTTGACGAGCCCGTCATACGCTTCCTCGAGGACGACGGCGAGATAACGGCCTTCCTCGAAAGCGTCTATAAGCTTGCCGATGCCCATGTGAGCCGTTACATAGAGCGGGGCTTCACAAGCCTGATGTTCTCGTTCGGGTGCACGGGCGGACAGCACCGCAGTGTCTATTCGGCGCAGCATCTTGCCGAACACCTGCACGGTAAATTCGGCATAGAGGTGCGCATCTGCCACCGCGAGCAGGGCATAGAGCAGACCCTGGCGGCACGCAAATGACAAATGGCACGCATATAGGTAAAAAGTGAGGGCAGGCTTGGCTTTTATCAGGATTTTCCGTACCTTTGCAGTGTATAACGTCATACACCTTTTTTAATATATGATGCAGGCGATGATTTTTGCGGCAGGGCTCGGCACTCGGCTGAAGCCGCTTACCGACACTATGCCGAAGGCATTGGTGAGTGTAGGGGGCGAGCCGCTGATAAGGCGTGTCTTGCAGCGGCTTGCCGATGCAGGCGTAGGGCGTGTAGTCGTCAATGTGCATCATTTTGCATCGCAAATCACACGGTATCTTTCTGATAACCGCAACTTCGGGCTCGACATCGCAATAAGCGACGAGAGCGGAGAGCTGCTCGAAACGGGTGGAGGCATAAAGCATGCCGCGCCGCTTTTCGATGCCGCCTCGCCGGTGCTGATACACAATGTCGATATATTGAGCAACACAGACCTGCGCAAGTTCTACAATGCCGCAGCAGGAAGTGAAACGGGCACTGCTCCCGCGGATGCCCTGCTGCTCGTGAGTTGGCGCAAGACCAAACGCTATCTGCTCTTCGACAGCGAAATGCGGCTTGTGGGATGGACGAACGTGGAGACGGGCGAAGTGAAGAGTCCATACCCTGACATCGACCCGCAGAAATGCCGTATGTACGCCTTTGCCGGCATACATGTGATCTCGCCGGGGCTGTTCCCGCTGATGGATGCCTTCCCCGAGAAGTTCAGCATAACCGACTTCTATCTGAAAACTTGCGCCACGCGCACAATAAAAGGCTATGTGGAGGACGGCCTGAAACTCTTGGATATAGGCAAACCCGACGCTCTCGCCCAAGCCGAGGCATTCCTTTCGGAGTTGTGACGGGGATCTTTTGGCATGGAATCGGCAAATGTGGAAATCCATTCGACAGCAAGACATTGAACAAACATAATTAAACAAATCAAATAATGCAACAGAAGATAATAATTCTTGATTTCGGTTCGCAGACCACGCAGCTCATCGGACGCCGAGTGCGCGAACTTGACACCTTCTGCGAGATTATGCCCTACAACAAGTTCCCGAAGGACGACCCATCGGTTATCGGTGTCATCCTAAGCGGAAGCCCCTACTCGGTGCACGACAAGGAGGCTTTCAAGGTGGGTCTGAGCCAGTTCGTGGGGCGCATCCCGGTGCTCGGAATCTGCTATGGCGCACAGTTCATCAGCCATTCCAACGGCGGAAAGGTGGAGGCTGCCGACTCTCGTGAGTATGGCAGGGCCAACCTTGAACACTTCGATGCAGGGAACCCCTTGTTCAAGGGATTTGTGCAGAACTCGCAGGTTTGGATGAGCCATGGCGACACAATCACCGCCATCCCCGAAGGTTATAAGTGCATAGCTTCCACCGCCAACGTGAAGTTTGCAGCCTACGCATCGACAAAAGAACCTGTATGGGCAGTGCAGTTCCATCCCGAAGTGTTCCACACCTTGCAGGGGACACAGCTCCTCAAGAACTTTGTGGTGGATATATGCGGCAGCAGGCAGGACTGGAGTGCCGACTCGTTCGTGGAGACCACCGTGGCAGAGCTCAAGGCACGGCTCGGCGACGACAAGGTTATTCTCGGGCTCTCGGGCGGTGTCGATTCCAGTGTGGCGGCCGTGTTGCTCAACAAGGCCATAGGCAGCAACCTCACTTGCATCTTTGTCGATCACGGAATGTTGCGCAAGAACGAGTTTCACGATGTGATGGAGGACTACAAATGCCTCGGTCTCAATGTGATAGGCGTGGATGCTTCCAAGAAGTTCTTTGCCGACCTTGCAGGAGTGACAGACCCTGAGCAGAAGCGGAAGATAATAGGCCGCGACTTTGTCGAGGTGTTCAATGCCGAGGCAAAGAAGCAGACCGGCGCCAAATGGCTGGCACAGGGCACCATCTATCCCGACCGCATCGAGTCGCTGAACATCACAGGCAAGGTGATAAAGAGCCATCACAATGTGGGCGGACTGCCCAAGGAGATGAACCTGCAACTGTGTGAACCGCTGCAATGGCTGTTCAAGGATGAAGTGCGCAGGGTGGGGCGTTCCATGGGAATGCCCGAGCATCTCATCACACGCCACCCGTTCCCGGGGCCGGGACTCGCCGTGCGTATTCTCGGAGACATCACTCCCGAGAAGGTGAGCATACTTCAGAATGCTGACGATATCTTCATCCGGGGCTTGCGTGAATATAAGGTCAGGCTGAGCGGAGAGGATGCACGCCGTGTGCTTGCAGCCGGCGTGCCTGCCGACATGCAGAATGGCGAGATAGAGGTCTCGCTCTACGACCAGGTGTGGCAGGCCGGAGCTGTGCTGCTTTCCACTGTCCGTTCCGTGGGCGTCATGGGCGATGAGCGCACCTACGAGCACCCTGTCGCACTGCGTTCAGTGACTTCCACCGACGCCATGACAGCCGACTGGGCGCATCTGCCCTACGACTTCCTGGCAAAAGTGTCGAACGAAATCATCAACAAGGTGCGTGGCGTGAACCGTGTGTGCTATGACATCTCTTCAAAACCGCCCTCGACAATAGAGTGGGAATGATTTGACAATGGTTTAAAGGGGGATTATGAGGCGTTGCTAACCGGTTGCCTTGTAATCCCCGTTTTTGTTTAATATTATTTGGAAAGACTATCCGTATGAAATACTATGTGGCAAAATTTAGGATAGAATGCGGGGCCGGGCTGCTTCAGACTGCCCGCGACCTGCTCTCGGCATCGGCTTGCGAGGCAGGTTTCGAGGCTTTTGAGGATACCGAAACGGGTATCGACGGATATGTGCAGCGTCCTTTGTTTGACAAGGCTGCACTTGACACTGCCTTGCAGGAACTGCCGCTTGACGGCGTCACCGTGACATACGAAGTGGCGGAAGTGGCGGATCAGGACTGGAATGCGGGCTGGGAAGAGGAGGGTTTCGAGCCTATTGCCGTGTCGGACGACTTTATGGTCTATGACGCGAAGCATACCGACATGAACGCCTTTGCAGGCAGCGACGGTGTAATGCGTGTCTTCATCGAGGCCCGCAATGCCTTCGGGACGGGCACGCACCAGACCACGCGCATGGTCCTGCGCCGTCTGCTCTCTATGGATTTGCATGGAAAGAGCGTGCTCGACTGTGGTTGCGGCACAGGCATTCTCGGTATTTCCGCCTCGTTGCTGGGCGCCGGTTCTGTGCTGGGCTACGACATTGACGAATGGAGCGCGGACAATGCACGGCATAACGCGGCACTGAATGGAGTGGTAAACATGAAGGTCTTGCTTGGCGACGCAAGCGTGCTTGACGGCGTGAAGGAACGCTTCGATGTGGTGACAGCCAACATAAACCGCAATATCCTCATTGCCGACATGAGTGCCTTTGCAGCCCGCATGAAGCCTGACGCTGTGCTCATCCTCAGCGGGTTTTATGAGAGCGATGTCGCAATGCTGACCCGGTCGGCGGAGAAACACGGCCTTGTCCTTCACGATGTGGTTACAGATGAAGACTGGGCTTCAGCATTGTTCCGTATGGAACAGGAATGAATTAAGGGATAAAAGAAGGAGCGGGACTTATTGGAAGCACGTGAAAATGCCAGGTTTCCAATAAGTCCCGCTCTTCTTGCCGTTGCGTTTTAGATGGAACGGAGGAACATCACCACAGCGTCGCGGTCTGCCTTGGAGAGTTTGTAGAACTTCAGTGCAGAGTCGTATGCATGGGAACTCTTGGAATAGGCGTGCCACATGATGGCCTCCACCTCGTTGCGTGCGCGGCAGTCGTGCAGTCTTTCCACGCCGCTGCCGTTCACACTTGCAAGTCCGCGACCCCAAAGCGGAGTCGTGCGGCACCATGAACCGTGTATGTCGTTGATCATATACAGCTTGTGCTGCATCATGTCGGAGTACGGATAGATGGTCTGGTTGGCATAACGGGGCAACTTCTTGTCGGCAATCATATTTGGAGTCCAGTAGTTGTCGCTGCCTGTCACCCACTTGGCACGGTGGCAGTTGGTACAACCTATCTCGTTAAACACCTTCTTGCCTTGCTGCACCCGAGCGTCATTGAGGTTGCGTGCACGCGGGATGGCAAGTCCTCTGTGCCACACCATGAACTCATAGAAGTGGTCGGCACTCATCTCCGGCTCGAAAGAATGCCATTCGTTGTCGAACTGATTGGTGCCGGGCTGGAGCAGACCTTCCACCTTTTCGCTGATTTTGTCATCACTGTCGGCCCAGAAAGGGGATGTCGGGTCTTTCTTTATCTTCTCGATCACCTCCTGATCCTCAGCCATGGCCTTGGCCCAGGCGTTTGTCGTGTAGAGCTTCGGACGGTCGGGGCGTGTCACATTGGTGATGTTCCAGATGGCATTTGCACCGGGGCCGTCTTGCAGGGAGGCACGGGTAAGGGCGTAGGTGAAACGCTTTATCATCTTCTTGCCTTCCTGTCCGTCGGCAGTCTTGCCTGCGCCTGCTGTTGCGGTGTACCATGCGCCGTCGGCAAAGTCGTCGGCATCGGCATTCCAGAAATTCGGGTTTACGTATTCCTTGACATCTGCCACCTTTGCAATGTCCCTGTAATAGCTGGCGGTGGAGGCATACTGTGCCTTGATGTCGTCCTCGGTGATGGCGTCAAGCAGTCCCACGCCGATTACGCCGATGGTGGATTCGAGGCGCACTGCAACTGCTCCGTTGCCCGTATCGTACGGGTTTGGGTTCGTACGGAAAGCCTCGCGCGGAATGGTTACCTCCGGATAAATCAGCTCATACTTCTCGCCGTCGGCAAACTGCATGGGCAGACCGCTCTCCATTGCCGTCACCGTGTGCCACTGGAGCTTGATCTTGCTCTCGTCAACAGGTGCTTTGAAAGGCTCTGAGGCTTGTGTCTGTGGCATGGCCGTCACTTCCGATATGTATCCGCCGTCGTTGCTGTTGGCTCCGTCTGTGGGGTGATAGATGGCAAGCAGATAGCCGTTGCCGTTTCCGTAAGCTGTAGTGTAAGTGTCCATGCGCTTGCCATGGCCGTAGTTGGGGTGGCAGTCAAGGCAGGAGTGGCGTACTGATGCTGGGCCGAGACCCCCAAATCCGGAAGAGGAAGTCGTGAACTGACGCTCAAAGAACTTCTCTCCTGCATTGAATTCATCGAGGAGTCCCTGTGCGGTTACGGCAGGAGTCTCGTCTTCATAGCAGCCGGATGCCACGTTTTCGGTAGTCCCGAGTTCGCCGCCGGGATACCATTCCGACTTGTCGAAGTTGCCCATTGCCTGGCCTACATACTTTCCGTCCGACTCGATTGTCCCGTCGTCAATTGTCCCGTCGTCGTTGCATGAGGCCATTGACAGGGCAAGACCCGTTGCAAGCGAACAGAATATAAAACTGTACTTGTTCATAATGCGTTGTTGATAATCGTGTTTATGGCAGACAGCCGGTATTCCCTGCCTCCATTGCGCAGCGGGGAATACCGGCGGAACTCTGCCGGAATGTTATTTCTCGTTCTGTTTGTTTATCCAAGTGCCGGCCTTGTTCAGCTCATCGTCGAGCTTGGAGACGGCGTCGATGCAGTCGCCCACACGCTGCGCCCCCGGTTCTTCCACGAACGACACGCCGCTGTTCTTGGCTGTTTCAAGAGCTTGCAAGGCAGCGTTGAGGGCGGAGTTGAGGTCGCTGTAACCAGTGTATCCCGCCTTCTGCAAGAGGCTCATTATGGAGTTGGCGGCAGGAGCTGTGGCTGTGATGTCGCGTGTTCCGTAGAGAGAGTTCTTGATGGAGTAGATGTTGTCCTGATAGTCTATGAACGAACGGTGGCTGTAAGGCGACTCGATGTAGTCGCGCGAGTCCTCTTCCGAACCGGTCTTTGTTGCCGTGCGGTAGGCCTGTCCCAGTTTCTGGTCGGCCACTTCTGCACAGATGTTTGAGCATCCGCCCACGAAAATCTGGTTGATTGTGCCGAGCCATGAGCCGTAACCTGTTGTTGCCGACGGTGAAAGCAGGAAGTCGCCGTAGCACATTCCGCTCTCGTTGGCCATACCTTTGTAGCGGAGGTTGGCTGTGACATAGCTTGCCTCGCCGCTGATGAGGCTCTTTGTCTCGCTGCTTGCCTTGTCGCCGAGCCATGTGTATTCGAGCACAGCTGTAACGTTGCGCACATCGCCTGCCACTGCCTGAAGGAAAGCCAGCTCGTCAATGCCTTTCACCGAAGTCATGCCTTCTTCCGTGTCGTTGCCGCTGAGAGCCTCAACCGTGCGGTTGCTGCCGTTGCGGAAGAGCACGAATTCCATGCCGTGGAAACCGAGCACAGACTGGAAGTCGGTGTTGTTCTCCGACACGAACTTCGCAGGGTCGGAGCTTTTGAAACCAGCAATGAGTGTGGGGTTGTTCAGCGCGCTCACGAGTTCCTTGTGGTCGAGAGGCCATGAGTCAATGTGTGGGTCGAGGTCGTTGTTTGAAGCCGAACCGTAAAGGAAAGCCTCACTGCGCTCCCACTGGCATCGTGCGGCCTTGAAGGCTTCACAGGCGGCATCGATTTGCTCCTGGGTCATGGTGCCGTTTGAGGCCGACTGGTAGAGAGCCTGTGCCGCTGCGTAGAGCGTGCGCGAATCCTTTGCCAGTTCAGTGTAGGTGGGATACACCACATTGTCTATATATGCCTGTGCCACATCCTTTATCTCCGACTTGGCGATAGTCACTGTACCGTTGTCTTCCGGGTCGTCGTTGCTGTCGCAGGAGGTGAAACCTAATGAAACGGCACCGATGAGAAGTGCCATGGTAAACTTGCTGATTTTTTTCATTTTGATTTTGGTTGTTTGTTATAATGTTTGTCTTAACCTGAAAATTCTCTTTTTACCTGTTGTGGAGCGTCAAAGGAACATGCCTTGATAAGCCACTCCGATGTTCAGTGCCGGCTCGTCGTTGTATTGCGATTTGAACTTGCGGTAGCTGTATTCCGCCTTGACACAAACCTGTGGTATGGGGTAATAATTTATGCCTCCTGCGAAAATCTTCTTGCCGGTGTATTCCTTCGAGCCTCCGATGCAGGAATTGTAATACTCGAAGTGTCCGAACACATACAGCTTTTGACGCTCTGCCCGCAGGCGTCCTATTTGTGAGAAGATATCGTAGCCCACCTCGACGCTTGTCGCAATGGCGTGCGAACCGAACATTTGGTTGGTCTGATAGGGCTTCACGTACTGCACATTGGGCTTGCGCATTGCGCTTATCTCCTTGGCATTGCTCACATATCCGTAGTCTATGTTGCCGCGTGCCACC
The DNA here is from genome assembly GCA_963599085.1 of bacterium. Lineage (GTDB taxonomy): Bacteria > Bacteroidota > Bacteroidia > Bacteroidales > Bacteroidaceae > Prevotella. The sequence continues at coordinate 9,482 of CAVBVK010000014.1, forward strand.
CAATTGTGGGCGTTGTACGTGAAATCGAATGCCCCGAGATACACGTTGCCCTTTATCTTCTTGTAGTCACCTTTCTCCATGTCGTGAGGCACGGCATTGTGCATGGACTGTCCGTAGTAGCCGCTGATGCCGAGACGGAGCCCGGGCACTGTGTAATTGTCCACGCGTGCGGCAAACCCGTACTTGTTGGCAACCTCGAACTCGAAAGGCTTTGTCGTGCCTGTGCCTATCCAGTTGTCACGGCTGAATTGCCAGGCGTCAAGCCCTGCCACCATCTGCGCTTCATATCGGAAATCGCCCGAACGCCCCCAGAATGAGACGCCCGTCTGGTGCCAAGTGCAAGGGAGAATGGTGCGTTCGCCTTCCGGACGGTAAACGGTGAAGAAGTTAAGCGGCTCGTGGTAGGCGTTGGTGAGGCCCACAGGCACCACGATGTGCCCGGCGCGGATGTTGGCGAAGCGTCCGAACGACTTTTGGATCCAGAACTGCTCCAGTTCCACTTCTCCGCCGCGTTCCTGCTCCTGCTCGAATTCGATGGACTCCTCTGCCTCGTATTCTATTGCCGAACCTGCTCCGCCGTGCTCAAATTCAATCTCAGTCCCGAGTGTCCAGCCTTTGCCGAAATCATAGCCTAAGTAGATTACGGCGTGCGGGATGTCGAAACGTCCGTGGCTCGGGTCGTTCTTGTGAAGGCTTGCCGAACTGTAACGGTTGCCGCTGTCGCTGTAAAAATTGCGGCTGTAAGCCACCTCGCCATATCCGCCCACGCTCAGGCGGTTGCCCCTTGTGTGCTGCATGACGCTGTCGGCAGCCACTTCCTGAGCTTTGCTTTCAGCGGGTACACCCAGTGCCACTGCACCGAGCGCGATGGAAACAATAGTTGCTCTTTTCATTTTTTTATTGCTTTTTTATAAAATTTTCCGGCTGCAAAGGTATTGCGGTTGTATTTTGTCGGCAATACCCAGAAGTCGGTAAATGGGCGTATCCTTATTTTTAGGTAGTTTTGCCCACTTGTAGTTATGGCGTTGTGTAAAATACCTAATTGTAATGATTGTGGATGTCGCATATTTTTTGTTATTTTGCAACAAACAATAAATAAGGTGGCAATAGGGAAATAAGGCTATGAAGAATCAGAAAATGTATGAAGCCGGTGACAAAATGATATTCCTGATAAGGGACAACTACAACCTGTTGCAGTGTCTGGGAAGTTTCGGGATAAGCCTCGGTTTTGGCGACAAGACGGTGAGTCAGGTCTGCGAAGAGCAGAATGTGGATACTTACACGTTTCTGGCAGTGGTGAATTTCACCATCAACGGCCATCGTGACATCGATGACGCGGGGCGGTTGTCGGTGCCCACGCTGCTGCAATACCTGAAGGCGAGCCACGACTATTTCCTCGATTTCCAACTGCCTTTCATACGTAAGGAACTTGTCGATGCCCTTGACGAAAGGGACAATCTGGCGAGGCTCATACTGAAACTCTACGACGAATACGCGCGTTCCATCACGTCGCACATGCGCTATGAGGAAAAAACGGTGTTCCCCTACGTTGAGGCGTTGCTCGAAAAACGGCAGACTGAGGGCTACAGCATCGACACATATTCAAAGCATCACGGGCAGGAGAGCACCAGGCTGCGCGAGCTGAAGAGCATCATCATAAAATATCTGCCCAGCGACGGGCTCCACAACAACCAGCTTTCGGCGACACTCTACGACATCTACAACAACGAGGAATGGCTCTCTCTGCATGCGGAAGTGGAGGACAACATCTTCATCCCTGCCATCCGCCGCCTTGAGGAACGCATGAAGCAGAACGATGTGACGGTGAAAATATCGAACATGATCTCCAAGAATGCAGACAGTGCGGAGTCGCTCGGGCAGCGCGAGAAGGATGTTATAGTGAGCCTTGTGCAGGGCATGAGCAACAAGGAGATTGCCGACCACCTCTGCATCTCGGTGAACACCGTCATAACACACCGCCGCAACATAGCGCGGAAGTTGCAGATTCACAGTCCGGCAGGACTGACAATCTATGCTATCGTCAACAACCTTGTTGATATTTCTTCGGTAAAGCTGTAGGCGGCAATGGCTCGGCTTTCCTTTCCGGATGCTGCCTGCCCTCCATAAAAAAGAGGATGTGCCAGTTCATTTTGACACATCCTCATCTCCTTTTAAAACGGTAAATTCTTATTTCGTTGCTTTCGCAACCATTGCCATGGCTTTCGCCTTGGCTTTGTCAAGGGCGGCCTGTGCCTTTTTCTTGGCGGCAGGAGTGGTTGCCTTCTTCACGTTGTCGTACAGATTCCAGAGTTTGTACTTTGCCGTTGCATCCTTGAGGGCCTTGGTGAAGGCTTCGGCGGCGGCTTCGGCGGCGGCCTCCTCTGCGGCTGTCGCGTAGGCGTGCTTGTAGCCTTTGGTTTTGTTCCATAGCCCGCGGGTGAAGTCGGGGAATGTCACCGGGGCGCAGTCGTTGTCCATTGACAAGGCACTGAGCTCGCCGATGGAGCACCATTCTGCCAGGTCGTACACATCCATGTCGAGTGGCAATCCGTTTTGCAGGCAATAAACGAGGCGTGCCACCATGACAAAGTCCATGCCGCCATGTCCGCCCACCTCCTTGGCGAGCTCTCCGAACTTCCTTAAAATGGGGCTTTCGTATTTTTCTTCGAGAGCCTTGCGCTGTGCTTCGGGCATGAAACTGTGTGACGAGAGGTTGTCCACCTGTGGGCGGTTGCCCGTTGTCGCGAGCTGTGCGCCGTCTATGGCGTAGCCTTCAACGGGGTATTTGTTGGCGAAGCCCTTTGTGCCAGTGAGCTGGTAGAGGCGGTTGTAGGGCTGCGGTGTCATCACGTTGTGTTGCAGCTCTATCACCTTCTTGTTGGCGGTACGTATGAGAGTGGTGGTGTGGTCGCCGTTGCGGAAGTCGTTGCAGGGCTTGCCTGTGCGCTTTTCCACAAGAGCCTTGCCATTGACGCTCTTCGTGTCCATGGCCACAAGCGTTGTCATGCGGTCGCCACGGTGAATGTCGAGAGCCTGTGCTACGGGGCCGAGGCCGTGTGTGGCATACAGGTCGCCTCGGTTCTCACGGTTGAACTTCAGTCGCCAGCCCAACTGTTCGGGGTCGGAGCCGTCGGGGTTCTTCCAGTAATAGTCCCAGAATTCGTCGAGGTTGTGTATGTATGCACCCTGGGCGCGCAGTATCTCGCCGAACACGCCGTGCTGTGCCATGTTGAGGGTACGCATCTCGAACCAGTCGTAACAGCAGTTCTCAAGAATCATGCAGTTGAGCTGTTTCTGCTCGGCGAGGTTCACAAGCTCCCAGCACTCCTCAAGGTTCATTGCCGAAGGCACCTCATCAGCCACGTTCTTGCCGTTCTCCATGGCACATTTTGCAACTACTGCGTGGTGTGCCCAATCGGTGGCTATATACACGAGGTCGATGTCCGGGCGCCTGCATAGTTCTTCGTAGCCCTTCTCTCCGTAATAAACGGCGGCGGGAGCAAGCCCGTTCTTGCGCAGCAGCTCGTTCTGCTTCTCGGCGCGTTCCCGTTCAAAGTCGCAGAATGCGACAATCTGTACACCGGGAATGAGACAGAAGTCGGCCACGGCACTCGGACCGCGCATACCCAGACCGACGAAGCCCACACGCACCGTCTTCATCTTGGGCAGCTGCAGGTTGAGCACATCCTTCTGTCCGGCAAGGCGCACGGGTGTCTCGATGGTGATTTTCCCCTTCTCCCAGTGCCACTTGGTCGATGGTGAGAGGGACTGCGCGCTTGTCGTCAGCGTGCCCTGTGTGAGCAGCAAAGCAAAGCCCAGACTGAAAAGTTTTAATGTTTTCATAAGTTCCTATATATTAAATAATGTGGTTGTTTGATGCAAATTTACGGAATATCCGTAACATACTGAAATTATTGTGCCACTTTATGCCCGTCGCCGGGGCTTTTCCTTCTTGATTCGACCAAATGATTTCTTTAATGCGGACAGCCTTTTTGTGGCGGGAAAAACAGATTTTGTCCAGTTGTGATGCTAACCTGTTGGTATTGCGGGGAATGTGAAACTTGCTCAAATTTTTACTGCAATGACAGCACTTTTTCGGGTTGTGGAAACGATAAAATTTTTTGTTAATATTTCAATTTTTGTATTGTTGTGAAATCGATTTTTATTATCTTTGCAACTGTTCCCTTGATGCTTAATCTGGAAGTTTTTCTCAACCGGGTTTTCAGAAAAGTTTTCCGAAACGGGAAACTTTTTGAAAAATGGAAATGAAAAAGTTTTCCAAAACGGGGGACTTTTGCTAACTTTGCCAACGGAAAAGCAGAGACGAAAACAGTAAGGAACTTACATTGAAATATAAACCAAAAACAATTAACAAAAACACCGTATCGAAATGGAGAATTTCAAGATTACCAAGCGTGACGGGTCACAGGACCGCTTCTCGTTAGACAAGATAATGAATGCCGTGATAAAGGCGTTCCAGTCGGTTGATGAACAGATCGACCTCACCGCAATATCACGGATTATCAGTCGTCTGGACATCCATGAAGGCATCACCGTGGAGGACATTCAGAACCAGGTGGAGAAGGCTTTGATGGCCGAAGGCTTCTACGCTGTGGCCAAGTCATTCATGCTCTATCGCCAGCGTCACACCGAAGACCGCGAGACCATGGAAAAGTTGAAGTTCCTCACCGACTATTGCAATGCGGCAAATGCCGCTACGGGGTCGAAGTATGACGCCAATGCCAACGTGGAGCACAAGAACATCGCCACTCTCATAGGCGAGCTTCCCAAATCGGGCTTCATCCGCCTGAACCGCCGTCTGCTTACCGACCGTATAAAGAAGATGTACGGAAAGGAACTCGCCGACGAATACATCGACAAGCTCACACACCACTTTATATATAAGAACGACGAGACCTCGCTTGCCAACTACTGCGCATCCATAACGATGTATCCGTGGCTCATCGGCGGCACGACATCGATCGGCGGCAACTCCACCGCCCCGACAAACTTAAAGTCGTTCTGCGGAGGCTTCGTCAATATGGTGTTCATGGTGTCGAGCATGCTCAGCGGCGCATGTGCCACACCCGAGTTCCTCATGTATCTCAACTACTTCATCGGCAAAGAGTACGGCACCGACTACTGGAAGGATGCCGAAAGGGTGGTGGACCTTTCACTCAAACAGCGTTCCATTGACAAGGTTATCACCGACTGTTTCGAACAGATTGTCTATTCAATAAACCAGCCCACGGGCGCACGCAACTATCAGGCTGTTTTCTGGAACATAGCCTATTATGACAAACCGTATTTTGAAAGTCTCTTCGAGGAGTTCCGCTTCCCGGACGGCTCACGCCCCGACTGGGACGGACTGTCATGGCTCCAGAAGCGTTTTATGAAGTGGTTTAACAAGGAACGCACCAAGGCGGTGCTCACATTCCCTGTGGAAACGATGGCACTGCTTGCAAAGGACGGCGACGTGATAGATGAGGAATGGGGCGATTTCACTGCCGAAATGTACTCGGAGGGACACTCTTTCTTCACATATATGAGCGACAATGCCGACTCGCTGAGCTCCTGCTGCCGTCTGCGCAACGAGATTCAAGACAATGGGTTCAGTTACACTCTCGGTGCGGGAGGCGTATCGACAGGCTCGAAGAGCGTGCTCACCATCAACCTGAACCGCTGCGTGCAGTATGCCGTGAACAACAAGCTCGACTACAAGGAGTACCTCAGCGAGATAATAGACCTTTGCCATAAGGTGCAGCTCGCATACAATGAAAACCTCAAGGAGTTGCAGGCACACGGCATGTTGCCGCTGTTCGACGCGGGATACATAAACATGGGACGCCAGTATCTCACCATCGGCGTGAACGGACTCGTTGAAGCCGCCGAGTTCATGGGGCTGAAAATCACCGACAACCCCGACTACCTGGCGTTCGTGCAGACCATACTCGGGCTCGTGGAAAAATACAACAAGCAGTACCGCACCAAGGAAGTGCTCTTCAACTGTGAGATGATCCCTGCCGAGAATGTGGGTGTGAAGCACGCAAAGTGGGACAAGGAAGACGGCTACTTCGTGCCGCGCGACTGCTACAACAGCTACTTCTATGTAGTGGAGGACGACAGTCTCAACATCATGGACAAGTTCAAGATGCACGGAGCACCCTACATTGAGCACCTCACGGGAGGCTCGGCACTGCACATGAACCTTGAGGAACACCTCTCGCAGGCACAGTATCGCCAGCTGTTGCGCGTGGCTGCCAAGGAGGGATGCAACTACTTCACGTTCAATATCCCTAACACAATATGCAATGACTGCGGTTACATAGACAAGCGTTACCTCAAGAAATGCCCGCATTGCGGCAGTGAGAACGTGGATTACATGACGCGCATCATAGGTTATCTGAAGCGTGTCAGCAACTTCTCGAAAGCCCGCCAGCAAGAGGCAAGCCGCCGTTACTATGCCGAAAAGGACAAATATGCAGAAGCCTGAACATCATGCTGAAATATATCAATACGGGAATCGTCTTTCAGGAAATACCCGATGAAGTGACGCTTTCCATAAACATCACCAACTGCCCGTGCCGCTGTCCGAGTTGCCACAGCCAGTATCTGTGGCAGGACATAGGCGAACCGCTCACTCCCATGGTGCTCGACAAGTTCATGGACGAGTATAAAAGCGAGATAACCTGCGTGTGCTTCATGGGCGGCGATGCCGAGCCCGACTATGTGGAACGCCTCGCAAGCTACATGCACCGTGAGCATCCGGGGATGAAGGTGGCGTGGTATAGCGGCAGGCAACGCATCCCGGCAGGCATAAACAGAACGGTGTTCGACTACGTGAAGCTCGGCCCCTACATCAAGCATCTCGGATGTCTGAAGGAACGCACCACAAACCAGCGTCTGTACAAGCGGGCTGTGGGCGACGATTTCACTGATATCACACCAAGGTTTTGGAAAAAATAGAAGCATGCAGCATAAGGAAAAGACACCACGCATAGCGATAATCGACCCTAACACTCTCGCAGTGTTAGGGTTGAAACATATATTGCAGACGGTAATGCCGGTGATGCAGGCCGACACATACGGCTCTTTTGCCGAGCTGTCGGCCAATCATCCGGAACGGTATTACCATTATTTCGCCGCCACCCGGGTGGTACTTGCCAACATGGCATTCTTTGCCGCCAACCGCCAAAAGACCATTGTGCTCACCCAACTGGCTTTCGGGGAGGCAGGGTTGGACGACTTCCATTCCATTTGCGTGTCACAGCCGGAGAAGCATCTCGTGCGTTCCATCCTCGCCTTGGAGCAGCACGCCCATGCAAAGGGACGCAACCTGCCGCCGCTCAACGCTTCATGCGAAAATCACGCAAGTACCCTCACGAAACGGGAGATAGAGGTTATGGCTCTCGTTGCAAAGGGATATATGAACAAGCAGGTTGCCGACAAGCTGAACATAAGCATCCCCACCGTCGTGACACACCGCAAAAACGTGATGGACAAACTCGGGATGAAGAGCGTGTCGGCGCTTACCATATATGCCGTGATGCACGGTTACGTGGATGTCGCGGACATATAGTCGGGGGAAAATGGTGCAAAATGCAATAAAAAGCCGCAACATTTTTCTTTTCATTTAAAATGTATTACCTTTGCAGGTGTATTGTCATGGCATTGGCAATGCACCTTGATTTTTTTCTACGAGAAGGCAAACAACAACCGTATTTATGCAGCCAGTTTTCATAGCAGGACCATGTGTGATAGAGTCGGAGCAACTTCTTGACACCGTTGCGGCACGACTTGTGGAGATAAACAGCAGGCTTGGGGTGGAAATCATCTTCAAGGCTTCATTCGACAAGGCCAACCGCACATCCATAAGGTCTTTCCGCGGTCCCGGACTGGAGAAGGGACTGGCGATGTTGCAGGACGTGAAAGCGAAGCATGGCTTGCGTGTCCTGACCGATATCCATGAGAGTTGGCAGGCTGAACCGGTGGGGCAGGTGGCGGATGTGATACAGATTCCCGCTTTCCTCTGCCGTCAGACCGACTTGCTCGTGGCTGCCGCAAGGACAGGAAAGACCGTGAATATCAAGAAAGCGCAGTTCCTGAGCGGTGCCGACATGGTCTATCCCGTTGAGAAAGCACGCGATGCCGGGGCTGCCGATGTGTGGCTCACCGAGCGCGGGAATATATACGGTTACAACAATCTTGTGGTGGATTTCCGCAACATCCCCGATATGCTTGGCATCGTTCCGACTGTTGTCATGGACTGCACGCACAGTGTGCAGCGTCCCGGAGCAGGTGGCGGCATGACCTCGGGTGACCGCCGTTTCGTGCCTTCCATGGCAAAAGCGGCAAAGGCTTTCGGTGCAACGGGCTACTTCTTCGAGGTGCATCCCGACCCTGACAGGGCTCTGAGTGACGGACCCAATATGTTGCCGCTCGACGAATTGGAACAGCTTGTTAATACATTGAACGAATAATTTGGATATGGACGATAAAGCAAAGGAACGCTTGGGGCATGTGAGAGAATACGCATCACAGTGCATCCGCGATGAAGCCGGGGCTTTGATGGGGATGATTCCACTTTTGGACGACAACTTTGACAAGGCCGTTGAACTCATGTACAACTGTCGCGGCAAGGTGATTGTGACAGGCGTGGGCAAAAGCGGACATATAGGCGCAAAGATGGCAGCAACGCTTTCGAGCACGGGTACGCCCTCGTTCTTCATCAATCCGCTTGATGTCTTTCACGGCGACCTCGGAGTTATGACGCACGATGATGTGGTTCTCGCCATAAGCAACTCCGGGCAGACTGACGAACTGCTCCGTTTCATTCCAATGGTGCTCCACATGAACATCCCAATCATAGGCATGAGCGGCAATCCTGCGTCGTTGCTTGCCAAGTATTCCACAGCCCATATAAATGTAAGGGTGCAGAAAGAGGCGTGCCCTCTCAATCTTGCGCCGACAAGCAGCACCACCGCTACACTCGCAATGGGCGATGCCTTGGCCGTGGCACTGATGCAAGTGCGCGATTTCAAGCCCAACGATTTTGCGCAGTTCCATCCCGGTGGCGAGCTCGGCAAGCGTCTCCTCACCACGGCAGCCGACGTGATGCGCACCGAAGATATGCCCATCCTGCCCAAGGATATGCATCTTGGCGAGGCAATAATTCTTGTGAGCAAGGGGAAACTGGGGCTTGGCGTGACGCTGGAGGACGGCAGGGTGACAGGCATTATCACCGACGGCGACATCCGGAGAGCCATGGAAAAATGGCAGGAGAAGTTCTTTGACAAGACCGTCGATGACATTGTGACACGCAATCCGAAGACTGTCGGCACTGCAACGAAAATCAGTGAAATCCAGAAGATAATGAACAAATACAAGATTCACACCGTCCTTGTCGTCGATTCCGACAAGCGTCTGCTCGGCGTGGTAGATCATTACAGTTGTATGGTGTGACATGTTGGCATGAGGTTAAGACAACTTTTTATATTGATTCTCTGCTGCATCTCCTTCTCGACGGATGCCGCATCAAGTGATTCCCTTATTGTCCGGAAACTACGAGAGGACGGAGTGAAGTTCTCCTGCAACAACAGTGTGGTGCTGTTGATGAACGGTCAGGAGAAATTCGACGACATGTTCCGCGCCATAAGTCAGGCGAAAAGCAGTGTACATTTGGAATACTTCAACTTCCGCAACGACTCCATCGCTTCCCGTCTGTTCGGAATTCTTGTACGGAAAGCGCGTGAAGGCGTCGAGGTGAGGGCTTTGTTCGACGGTTTCGGCAATGCCTCCAACAACCGCCCGTTGAAGAAACGGCATCTTGAAGAGTTGCGCAGGCACGGCGTTGAAATCTACGCTTTCGACCGGTTGCGCTTTCCTTGGGTGAACCATGTGTTCCACCGCGACCACAGAAAGATTGTCGTCATTGACGGAAAGATAGCCTACACGGGAGGAATGAACGTGGCCGACTATTACATTAAGGGCACAAAACAGGTGGGAGAATGGCGTGATATGCACTGCCGGATTGAGGGTGACGAGGTGAACACGCTGCAAGCGATCTTCCTGCGCATCTGGAACAGGACAACAAAACAGGATGTACACGGTGCGCAATACTTCCGCGGCTTCCGCGGAGCCGACTATATCACGGGGTTGAAGCCGGACACTTGTGCCACTGCGGGGCGCAAAATGGTGGGCATTATCAACCGCGAACCGCTCACTTCAAACCGTATTGTCCGCACCTTCTACACCACTGCCATCAACGAAGCCACTGACAGCATAAAGATAATAAACCCCTATCTCACTCTTAACTCCGCTTTGAAGCGCGCCTTACGCAATGCGGTGAAGCGTGGTGTGAAGGTGGAAGTGATGGTGTCGGCGCACAGCGACATCCCGCTGACGCCCGATTGCGTTTTCTATAATGTACATAGGCTGATGAAACATGGCGTTGATGTGTATATCTACAAGCCAGGGTTTCACCACACCAAGGTGATAATGGTGGACGGGAAGTTCTGCACTGTGGGCAGCGCCAACCTCAATGCGCGCAGCCTTCGCTTCGACTATGAGGAGAATGCGGTAATTATAGACAAGTGCACGACAAAGGAGTTGAGCGATATGTTCGACGCCGACAAGAAGCAGTGCTTCCTGCTTACGTCGCAGACATGGGACGAATTCCGCACTCCATGGAAGAAGTTTGTGGGTTGGTTTGCCCATCTGCTGGCTCCTTGGCTCTGACAACAAGGGACAAATGACATACAGTTCCGGTGCAGGAGTTGTACTGCCTTTTTTGTTTCTGCCGTTATGGCCGTTTTATCTGGCTTGCTTATATTGATGAACTAAAAACTGATACAAACGAAAATGAGAAGAAATCTTTTGCTGATGTTGCTTTATGCCACATCAATTCTGGGCTTCGCAGCCACGAAGACAATTACGGTCTCAACAGCTAAAACCGACCTCGTGATGCAAGTTGCGCCTAACGGACGGCTCTATCAGGTGTATCTCGGCGACCGCCTGACCGACCCCGCCGAGTACGACAAGTTGGAATGGAGCGTCTATGCGGCCTCCGACGGTGCCGTGTGCCAGCGCGGGCATGAGGTGTGCGCCACTTCCGGTGCGGAAGATTTCTTCGAGCCGGCACTTTCCGTAACCCATGCCGACGGTAACATGACCACCTATTTATATTATAAGGATATGGCGACGCGTGCCGTGGACGGCGGCAACGAGACGGTGATAACGTTGCAGGACAAGGCATATCCCGTGACCGTGCACCTGCATTATGTGGCTTACACAAAAGAAAACGTGATCAAGGCGTGGAGCGAGATAGAGCACAGGGAGAAGTCGCCGGTCACGCTTTCCCGTTACAGCAGTACGATGCTCTATTTCAAGGAGTCGCAGTATTACCTCACTTCTTACCACAGCGACTGGGCAAAGGAGGGACAGCCCGAGACGGAACGCCTCACCGCAGGCAAGAAGATAATCGACACAAAGCTCGGAACGCGTGCCGCAATGCATGAGGAACCGTTTTTCGAGCTAGGCTTCGGTGCACCTGCTCGTGAGGACGAGGGGCGTGTCATGCTCGGCACAATAGGCTGGCCCGGCAACTTCCGCTTCACCTTCGAGGTGGATAATGTGGGTGCCCTGCGTGTCATCCCAGCCATAAATCCGTATGCGTCGGATTATCGCCTGAAAGCCGGTGAGGTGTTCACGACACCCGAATTCGTGTTCACCATGAGCAACAACGGAGTGGGGGAGGCAAGCCGTAACCTGCACGACTGGGCAAGGAGGTACCAGGTAAACATGGGAAGTGGCGACCGGATGACCCTGCTCAACAACTGGGAGAACACATCGTTCGACTTCAACCAACAGAAACTTGCCGCCCTGATGAAGGACGCCAAGGATCTCGGCGTGGATATGTTCTTGCTCGATGACGGCTGGTTCGGCAACAAGTATCCCCGCGCCAACGACCGTGCCGGACTCGGCGATTGGGATGCCACCAAGACAAAACTGCCTGACGGCATCGCCGGAATGGTGCGCGATGCGAAGAAGGCGGGTGTGAAGTTCGGCATCTGGATAGAGCCGGAGATGGTAAATCCCAAGAGCGAACTCTTTGAGAAGCATCCCGACTGGGTGATTATGCAGCCCAACCGTGACACCTATTTCTACCGCCATCAGCTTGTGCTCGACATTTCCAATCCGAAAGTGCAGGATTATGTCTTTGGCATTGTCGATCGGATAATGACCGAAAATCCTGATGTGGCATATTTCAAGTGGGACTGCAACAGTGTGATAACCAACATCTTCTCGCCCTACCACAAGCAAAACCAGGGCAACTTCTACATCGATCATATCCGCGGGACATTCAAGGTGCTCGACCGCATCCATGCCAAATATCCCACGCTCCCGATGATGCTATGCTCCGGAGGCGGCGGGCGCATGGACTATGCAATGCTGAAATACTTTACCGAGTTCTGGTGTTCCGACGATACCGACCCGTTTGAACGCATCTACATACAGTGGAGCCTTTCAAAATTCTTCCCTGCCAAGACAATGGGTTCGCATGTCACCAACTGGAACCGCAGGGCGAGTGTGAAGTTCCGCACCGATGTGTGCAGTATGTGCAAGCTCGGTTTTGATATCGACCTCAAGTCGCTTTCCGCCGATGAATACAAGTTTATGCAGCAGGCAGTGGCCAATTACAATGCACTGAAACCCGTTATTCTTGAAGGCGACCAGTACCGCCTCGTCTCCCCTTATGACAGCGACCACTGCGCCCTGAACTATGTGCAGAAGGATGGCAGCCGTGCAGTGCTCTTTGCCTACGACCTGCATCCGCGTTTTTCGGAGCCACAGCAGAATGTGAAGTTGAAGGGACTCGACCCCAACCGCACCTATACCGTACGTGAAATAAACCTCATGCCGGGCGCGCAACCATCGGTTGAGAGCGACGGCAAGACTTACAGCGGCGACTATCTTATGAAGGTCGGCATCAAGGTGTTCACGCCCCATGAGGGTACGAGCCATGTCGTTCTGTTCGAGTGAAGCGGCCCTTTTTCTACGGCTTCCTATCTTTCAGCAAGTCGCGTATTTCAGTGAGCAGCAATTCCTCCTTTGTGGGCTTCGGCTCAGGTGCGGGCGTCGCCTCTTCCTCCTTCTTCTTCATGCTTGCGAGCTTGTTGATGCCTTTGACAAGCATGAACACGCAGAATGCGATGATGGTGAAGTCGATGATGGTCTGTATGAAAGCTCCGTAATTGATGGTGGCAGCCTGCATTGTCTCCTTGCCTATGCTCACCTGCGGCAAGGAGAATTTCAGGTCACTGAAGTTCACTCCCCCGATAATCCATCCTATCGGGGGCATGATGATGTCGTTCACGATTGATGTCACTATTTTCCCGAATGCGCCGCCGATGATTACACCGACAGCCATGTCCACGGCATTGCCTTTTACTGCAAACGCCTTGAATTCGCTGATGATTTTGCTCATAATCTTTGAATGTGTTAAATATTCCGGTCAGTTGTTTCCTCTGTTGCAAATGTTGTGTATCTATATGTCCGACGCCGTTTGGGGACAGATTTAAAATGGCCGTTTTGCCAAGTGCATTGAGCAATTTGCGCTCTTTTCTACACCAAATATTGCACAATGATTTTTTTAAATAATTTAATACTGTATTTGTCTGCAAAATTAGAAAATAATTATTATCTTTGCAGCGAAATTTAGAAAAAATGCTCAGGCACATTGAATTTCGCCATTTCAGTCCCGCAAGAAAGGGGTTGCGAAGTTAGAAAGTGTTTTTAGGAAAATGTAATTTAACCCTTTAATTTAAAATAAAGCAAAATGATTAAAATTGGTATTAACGGATTTGGCCGTATCGGTCGTTTCGTTTTCCGTTCTACAGTGGAAGCTGAGAACGCAAAGGAAGTTCAGGTAGTAGCTATCAATGACTTGTGCCCGGTAGATTACATGGCTTACATGCTCAAGTATGATACAATGCACGGCCAGTTCGACGGTACTATTGAGGCTGATGTGGAAAAGAACGAACTCATCGTAAACGGCAACCACATCCGTGTTACAGCCGAGCGCGATCCCGAAAACCTGAAGTGGGACGAGGTTGGTGCAGAGTATGTAGTTGAGTCCACCGGCCTGTTCCTCGCTTACGACAAGGCTGAGAAGCATCTCAAGGCAGGTGCCAAGTATGTAGTGCTCTCTGCTCCTTCAAAGGCTGACGCCAACGGCAACCAGGCCGATATGTTCGTTTGCGGTGTAAACACCGACAAGTACAACGGACAGAAGATCGTTTCCAACGCATCTTGCACAACTAACTGCTTGGCTCCCATCGCCAAGGTTCTCAACGACAACTTCGGCATTGAGACAGGTCTTATGACAACCGTTCACTCTACAACCGCAACACAGAAGACTGTTGACGGACCTTCTTTGAAGGACTGGCGTGGTGGTCGTGCTGCTGCCGGCAACATCATTCCCTCTTCTACTGGTGCTGCAAAGGCTGTGGGCAAGGTTATTCCCGAACTCAACGGCAAGCTGACAGGTATCTCTATGCGCGTCCCCACTCTCGACGTTTCTGTAGTTGACCTGACCGTGAACCTGAAGAAAGCCGCTTCCAAGGAGGCTATCTGCGCTGCCATGAAGGCTGCTTCTGAAGGCGAGCTGAAGGGTGTTCTCGGTTACACTGAGGATGCAGTCGTTTCTTCTGACTTCCTCGGTTGCGCTTTGACTTCCATCTTCGACGCCAACGCAGGTGTGTATCTCACAGACAATTTCGTGAAGGTTGTGTCTTGGTACGACAACGAGATCGGCTACTCTCACAAGGTTGTTGAACTCATCAAGATTATGAAAAAGCACAACGGCTAATCTATTGCGCCGTTACGCAATAAAGGCAAAGAGGATGTGTCAGTTTGGGCACATCCTCTTTTTTGTGGGGATAGGCATCGTCAAACATAAGGTCGGGGTCCCCGTATAAAAGGCCGGAATGCTTCCGTGCGGGCTGTTTTCCCGGCGAATGTTAGCGAAATTTCGCCAAAATGACGGCGAAAGCTGCGGATTTTATGTATATTTGTAGGTAAATTCAAGTATACGCCGATGGAACGCCACAGGATGATAACCATTTTAGGACCCACAGCAAGCGGGAAGACCTCAATTGCCGCCGCCCTTGCAATCCGCATTGCCGGCGAGATAATCAGTGCCGACTCGCGTCAGCTGTATCGCCGCATGGACATCGGCACGGGCAAGGATTTGGCTGACTACACGGTGGACGGGAAGCACATCCCGTATCATCTTATAGATATAGCCGAGCCGGGTTACAAATATAACCTGTTTGAATACCAGCGCGATTTCCACACGGCATACGCCGACATCACCGCCCGGGGCAGGACACCCGTGCTCTGTGGCGGGACGGGACTCTACATCGAGGCGGTGCTCAACGGCTACGCTCTCTCCCCAGTGCCGCAGAACCGGGAGCTGCGCGACAGCCTTTCCACAAAGTCGCTTGACGAACTTACTGCCATGCTCAGGGGCTTGAAGGAGCAGACGGGAAGCAGCATGCACAACCGCAGTGATGTCGATACGGCGCAAAGAGCCATCCGGGCCATCGAGATAGAGACATACAACCTGCATCATCCTGTGCCTGAACGCCGTATGCCTGGCATACCTTCGCTCGTCATCGGCGTGGAAATCGACAGGGAGACACGCCGCCGCCGTATCTCTGACAGGCTTCGGGCGCGTTTACAGGAGGGCATGATTGATGAGGTGAAGGGTCTGCTCGACAGCGGAATTGCCCCCGAGGCACTCATATACTACGGACTGGAATACAAGTATGTCACCGAACATGTGACAGGGAAACTGTCTTACGACGAGATGTTCAGGTCGCTTGAAATAGCGATACACCAGTTTGCAAAGCGTCAGATGACATGGTTCCGCGGAATGGAGCGGCGGGGCATACACATCAATTGGATAGATGCCTCGCTGCCAATGGCAGCCAAGCTGGAACGGATAATGGCATTGAACGAAATGAAAGTATAATCCCGATAACGCATACAAAAATGATAGACGAACGCCGATGGGGCATCCTCTACTGCCCGAAGCATGAACCTTTCCGCCCAAACCGCCGTTGGGAGAAGATAGAACGGTGCCTGAAGGACAACGGCATCGAATACGACTTCGTGCAGAGCGAGAGCGCGCAAAGCGTGGACAGACTCGTGAAAATGATGATAAACAACGGATACAAGACCATTGTCATTGTCGGGGGCGACTCCGCACTCAACGATGCCGTGAACTGTCTGATGCAAACAGATGCGAGAGTGCGCAATGAAGTGGCGTTGGGAGTGATACCCAACGGCATGATGAACGACTTTGCACATTTCTGGGGATTTAAGGAGGGCAATGTCGAACAGACCATTGCCTGGCTCACGAAACGGCGTGTGAGAAAGATAGACCTCGGGTGTATCAGGTACACAAACAAATGCGGTGAGGCGTGCCACCGCTATTTCCTCAACTGCGTGAATATCGGATTTATCGCTGCGATAATGAACTTGCGGCGGCAGACCCGTCATTTTTTCGGCTCGCGCACGCTTTCATTCCTCTTCTCTTTCATCCTGCTCGTGTTCCAACGGCTCGAATACAGGATGCATCTGAAAATCAATGCCGATGAGATAAGGCGCAATGTGATGACCGTTTGCATAGGCAACTCGCTCGGTTACGGGCAGACTCCAAATGCCGTGCCGTACAACGGACAGCTTGATGTGTCGGTGGTCTATCACCCGGAGATGACGCAACTCTTCGAAGGCATATATCTGTTTCTGCGCGGCAAGTTCCTCAACCATCGCAGCGTACATCCCTACCGTACGCGCAAGGTGAGCGTTCTGGAGGCGAAGAAAGCCCTCGTCGGCATAGACGGACGCCTTATGAAGACACCCGTAGGCCCGTTCACGGTGACAGTGGAGCAGGAAGTTATAAACTTCCTCATTCCGGATTGACCGTACAAACCTTATATTTATATGTGCAGCAACTTGCCGTCATGCAGTTCGTGTATGGCGGCAAGTTGCTGTCGTTTTGCGGCATATTGCTTCCTTTCCCATTGCAACACCGGTTACATAAACATGAAAAAGGGCATGTAATCGTGGATTTTGCAAAATATAATTATATTTGTTTTGCATGTAATGTAAAAATTATTACCTTTGAGTGCGTAAGACGACTGCCGGGAAATGACGGTCGCTGTTACTGACATAAGACATACTATTAACGGACCTTAATTTAAACCTATGAGTTATTTGCGATTCGAAAAAGCTCTGATGACCAACTTGGAAGAGTCTCTGCCGCGTGAATTGCTGCGCACCAATCGCTCGGGAGCATATTCCTGCTCAACCGTGGTCGATTGCAATACGCGCAAGTATCACGGACTTTTGGTGGTGCCTGTGCCCGGGATGGACGATGACAACCATGTGCTGTTGTCTTCGCTTGACGCCACAGTCATACAGCACGGGGCAGAGTTCAACCTGGGCTTGCACAAGTATCAGGGCAATAATTTCAGCCCGAAAGGGCACAAGTATATACGCGAGTTTGATTGCGACAAAGTGCCGACTACCGTCTATCGTGTCGGAGGTGTGGTGCTTAAAAAGGAAGTCGTGTTCCAACATTATGAGGACAGGATACTCATCCGTTACACATTGGTGGACGCCCATTCGGCGACGATATTGCGTTTCCGCCCGTTCCTCGCCTTCCGAAGCGTGCGGCAGTTCACGCATGAAAATTCGGTCGCGTCCCGCGAGTATCACCAAGTGGAGAACGGCATAAAGACATGTATGTATGCCGGATACCCCGACTTGTACATGCAGTTCAGCAAGAACAACGAATTCGTGTTCATGCCCGACTGGTATCGGGGCGTGGAATACCCGAAAGAGCAGGAGCGCGGATATGCTTCCAATGAGGACCTCTATGTCCCCGGCTATTTTGAAATGCCTATAAAGAAAGGTGAAAGCATTGTCTTCTCGGCTTCAACTTCCGAATGCAAGACCGGAGGACTGAAGCGTCTGTTCGAGAAGGAAGTGGAGGAACGCAGTCCGCGCGACAACTTCTTTCATTGCCTTGTGAATGCCGCGCACCAGTTCCACAACCGTACTAAGGAGGACGAACGCTATATCCTTGCCGGATACCCGTGGTTCAAATGCCGCGCACGCGACACTTTCATTGCCCTGCCGGGGCTTACCCTCTCCATTGAGGAGGAGGATTATTTTGAGCTTGTTATGGAGACGGCGTCACGGGGGCTTTATGAATTCATGGAAGGCAAGCCCTTGACGGTGAAGATATACGAACTCGACCAGCCCGATGTCATGCTTTGGGCAATATGGGCAATACAGCAGTATGCAAAGCATTCCGACCGTGAAAAGTGCTACCGCAAGTACGGAAAGCTGTTGCGGGATATGGTGAAGTTCATACTCTCCGACGCTCATCCCAATCTCGAACTGCGTGATAACGGGCTCCTTTATAGCGAGGGGTGTGAGAAAGCCGTCACTTGGATGAACTCCACAGCAGGCGGGCATCCGGTGGTTCCGCGCACCGGATATATCGTGGAATTCAATGCTTTGTGGTACAATGCGCTTAAATTCTGCGCTTCAATGGCGGCCGATTTCGGCAACGGCAGGGAGGCAAAACAGCTTGAAGAGCGTGCCGAATTGTGCGGCAACTCATTCGTGGATGTCTTCGTAAACGAGTTTGGCTATCTCTTCGATTATGTGGCAGAGGGATCAGGGCAGGACTGGAGCGTGCGGCCGAATATGATATTCGCTGTCGCGCTCGACTATTCCCCACTTAGTCAGCAACAGCAGAAGAGCGTGCTTGATGTGTGTACCCGTGAGCTGCTTACGCCAAAAGGCCTGCGCTCCCTGTCGCCGAAGAGCGGCGGATACAACCCCATGTATGTCGGGCCGCAGACCCAGCGCGACTACGCCTACCATCAGGGTACGGCATGGCCATGGCTCGGCGGCTTCTACATGGAGGCTTGCCTGAAAATCTTCAAGCGCACGCGCCTCAGCTTCATCGAACGCCAAATGGTGGGATATGAGGATGAAATGGTGAACCATTGTCTTGGAACCATTCCCGAACTGTTTGACGGCAACCCTCCGTTCAATGGGCGTGGAGCCATCTCTTTCGCCGTGAATGTGGCAGGGGTGCTGCGTACTCTTGAACTGCTTGAAAAGTATAAATATTAATGAATAGGGAGGATTGACAGATATGAAAGTCTTAATGTTTGGATGGGAGTATCCTCCTCACGTGTACGGTGGGCTTGCGACCGCAAACTTTGGAATATCGCAGGGGCTTCATGCACAAGGTGATGTCGATATAACGCTGTGCCTGCCGAAACCTTTTGGCGATGAGGACAGGAGCGCGGCACACATAGTTGCCATGAACTGTGTGCCCATTGCCTGGCGTGATGTGGATTACGGCTATGTGCAAAGCCGTGTGGGCAATGTCATGGAGCCTGACTATTACTATCGTCTCCGCGACCATATTTACGCCGATTTCAATTACATGCATGTCAATGATCTGGGTTGTATGGAGTTCGCGGGAGGCTATCCGTCGAACCTTCATGACGAAATAAACAACTATTCCGTCATTGCCGGCGTGGTGGCACGAACCGAAGAGTTCGACATTATCCATGCCCATGACTGGCTGACATTCCCTGCCGGCATCCATGCCAAGAATGTTTCCGGCAAGCCGCTCTGCATACATGTGCATGCCACCGATTTCGACCGCAGCCGCGGCAAGGTAAACCCCACGGTATATTCCATCGAGAAGGAC
Source organism: bacterium (assembly GCA_963599085.1). Classification (GTDB taxonomy): domain Bacteria; phylum Bacteroidota; class Bacteroidia; order Bacteroidales; family Bacteroidaceae; genus Prevotella. The sequence continues at coordinate 29,292 of CAVBVK010000014.1, forward strand.
GGCATGGACAATGCCGACTGCATCATGTGTGTGAGCGAACTCACACGCCAGACCGTCATAAACCAGTATCATCAGGATCCGCGCAAGTGCTTTGCCATGCACAATGCGGTGTATCCCTTGCGTAAGGAACTGCAGGACATCCCGCGTCCCGACCACACGGGAAAGGAGAAAGTGGTGACATTCCTTGGCCGCCTCACGATGCAGAAGGGCCCCGAGTATTTCGTGGAGGCTGCCAATATGGTGCTTCACCGCACCCGCAATGTGCGCTTCTGCATGGCAGGCAACGGCGACATGATGGATGCAATGATTTATCTCGCTGCCGAACGTGGCATTGCCGACCGTTTCCATTTCCCCGGGTTTATGCGTGGAAAGGAAGTGTATGAATGCCTGAAAGACTCCGATGTGTATGTCATGCCGTCCGTGAGCGAGCCGTTCGGCATCTCGCCCCTTGAAGCGATGCAGTGCGGGACGCCGACAATCATCTCCAAACAGAGCGGTTGCGGGGAGATCATTGACAACTGCATCAAGGTGGATTATTGGGACATCAATGCCCTTGCCGATGCCATCTATTCCATCTGCCACAACGAAAGCCTGTTCCATTACTTGCAGGATGAAGGCAAGCGTGAGGTCGATCAGATTACATGGGAGAAAGTGGGCGCAAGGATAAAGAGCCTGTATGGGCGTGTCATTGCGCATGAACTGTAGCAGTGGCAAATATTCTTAAGGACAATCATCTTTACAAAAATCAAACCAAAGGAAAGACAATGAAAACAATTTGCTTGTATTTTGAGATACACCAGAATGTCCAGTTGAAGCGTTACCGCTTCTTCGATATAGGTACAGACCATTATTATTATGACAGCTACGAGACCGAACGCCTGATAAACGACCTCGTGGAACGTTCCTACATGCCGGCCCTCAATGCCATCGGCGAGATGATAAAGGAAAACGGCAAATACTTCAAGGTGGCGTTCTCGCTGTCGGGTGTGGGCATGGAGCAGCTTGAAACCAATGCCCCGCAAGTGCTTGAGAAGCTTCAGGAACTTAATGATACAGGTTGTGTGGAGTTCCTTGCCGAGCCTTATTCGCACGGACTTGCATCGCTTGCCAATGAGCAGAGTTTTGAGTCGGAGGTGCGCCGCCAGTGCCAGAAGATGAAGGAGTATTTCGGGCAAACCCCGAAAGTGCTGCGCAACTCATCCCTTATTTACAGCGATGACATCGGCCACCAGGTGGCACAGATGGGATTTAAGGGCATGCTCACCGAAGGGGCGAGGCATGTGCTTGGCTGGAAGTCGCCGCACTATGTTTACAACTGCTCGCTTGCGCCCAACTTGAAACTCCTCTTGCGTGACGTTTCGCTCAGTGACGACATCTCCTTGCGCTTCAACAACCGCGAGTGGGAGGGATATCCGCTCTTTGCCGACAAGTATATCGACAAGATCGCGCACTTCCCGGAAGAGGAGAAGGTGATAAACATCTTCATGGAACTCTCTGCAATCGGCATCGCCCAGCCCTTGTCAAGCCACATCATCGACTTCATGAAGGCTCTCCCTGCCTGCGCGAAAAAGTGCGGAATGACATTCTCCACGCCCTCCGAGGTGTGCGACAACTACAATAGCGTAAGCTCCCTTGATGTCCCCGACACACTGAGTTGGAACGATGAGGAGCGCGACGTGAGTTCCTGGCTCGGCAATCCGATGCAGCGTGAGGCTTTCAACAAGCTTTACGGCGTTGCCGACCGCGTGCGCATTGCCGATGACCCGCGCATCAATCAGGACTGGGACTACTTGCAGGCAAGCAACAACTTCCGGCAGATGACCACCAAACCATCGAACATCTGCGTGGACAGAGGCATTTACAGCAGTCCGTTCGACGCCTTCACCAACTACATGAATATCCTTGGCGACTTTATAAGCCGTGTCAATTCCCTTTATCCCGAGGATGTGGACAATGACGAGTTGAGCTCTCTCCTCACTACAATCAAGAACCAGGACGAGGAGATAGAAAGGAAGTCGAAGGAGATAACACGCCTGCAAACAAAGATCGAGAAGATTGAAGCCGCCGAGGCAAAGCTCCGCTCCAAACTCGACAAAGCCAAGGCCACGGGCATCCCATCCGCCAAAAAACCTGCCTCAAATGAGGTGACGGCAACGGATAAGGTCGCCGTCGTTCCTGCAAATGAAGCCAAAAAGTCGGCAAAATCAAAGAAAGCGGCGTCCAAGTAAGTCTTTCGGCAGCAACTGACAGCAAGGAGGTCGGGCGTCCCCGCCCGACAACACTGAGGAAGCCTGTGACCTACTTTCTTGCATTCGTTGCTGTTGTCGGGCGGGGATGCCCGACCTTATACAGGTTTTTGGACGAACCCCAGCCTACATAAAAAACGAGAGGATGTGCCAAAGCTGACACATCCTCTCGTTTCGTATTGGTAGTCATAGTCCGGTAAATTTCCGGGCTATGGTGAGAATTGTCGTGCCGCTGCCCGCCAAAATGGCTGCAGTTGTGTTCATGGGTATTACTGTCGTTGTCGGCGCCATGTAATAAAAACACCATTTTTTTATGACTGTACTCGTTTTAGCGGACAGCAATAAATCTCAGAAACAGGAGGTCGGGCGTATGGCGCATCGCGGGAGAACTGCGTCTTCAACATCTTTAACTTCACCACGACGGAACTTTGGCTATTAAATGTGGGAATACAGAGACGCTTTCAGAAATATTTAGTAATTTTGCATTCTGTAAAAGCCGCATCCGCGTTGGTGCGCCGACGGTTGCGGCAGAAACCCTCCGGCGTGAAACGAGGATTTCTGGGGGCGCACAAGGAAGAAACAAAATGAGAAACGATATATGAACGTATTAGAACTTAGTGAACAGGAGATTGTAAGGAGACAGAGCCTTCAGGAATTACGCGATATGGGCATAGAGCCATACCCGGCAGCGGAATTCCCCACCAACGCCTTTTCGGAGGACATAAAAAAGGAGTTTAAGGACGGGGAAGAGGCGCGCGAAGTGGTGATAGCCGGCCGCATGATGAGCCGCCGTGTCATGGGCAAGGCGAGTTTCGTGGAGCTTCAGGACTCCAAGGGCCGCATTCAGGTGTATGTCACACGCGACGATATCTGCCCCGGCGACGACAAGGCTCTCTACAACACGGTGTTCAAGCGTCTGCTCGACATAGGCGACTTCATCGGTATCAGGGGCTTTGTGTTCCGCACGCAGACCGGCGAAATATCGGTTCACGCACAGAGTCTCACCCTCTTGTCGAAGAGTCTGAAGCCGCTGCCCATAGTGAAGTATAAGGACGGCGTGGCATACGACAAGTTTGACGACCCCGAGCTGCGTTTCCGCCAGCGTTATGTCGATCTCATCGTGAACGACGGGGTGAAGGACACTTTCCTGCAACGCGCCACGGTGGTGCGCACAATACGCCGTGTGCTCGACGAGGCAGGCTACACCGAGGTGGAGACCCCCACATTGCAGGGCATCGCCGGAGGAGCTTCGGCACGTCCGTTCATCACGCACTTCAATGCGCTCAATGTCGATATGTACATGCGCATCGCCACCGAGCTTTATCTGAAACGTCTCATCGTGGGCGGCTTCGAGGGCGTGTATGAGATAGGGAAGAACTTCCGCAACGAGGGAATGGACCGCAACCACAACCCGGAGTTTACCTGCATGGAGCTTTATGTGCAGTATAAGGACTACAACTGGATGATGGCTTTCACCGAGAGACTGCTCGAAACGGTCTGCATCGCCGTGAACGGCACGACGGAACGCAAGGTGGGCGACAACATGATAAGCTTCAAGGCTCCCTACCGCCGTCTCCCTATCCTCGACGCAATCAAGGAGAAGACGGGCTTCGACTGCACCGGCAAGAGTGAGGAGGAAATCCGTGCGTTCTGTCTGGAAAAGGGCATGGAGGTGGACGAAACGATGGGCAAGGGGAAGCTCATCGACGAACTCTTCGGAGAATTCTGCGAAGGCACGTTCATCCAACCCACGTTCATTACCGACTATCCGGTGGAGATGTCGCCTCTTACGAAGATGCACCGCTCGAAGCCGGGACTCACCGAGCGTTTTGAACTCATGGTGAACGGCAAGGAACTTGCAAACGCCTACTCGGAGCTTAACGACCCCCTCGACCAGGAAGAGCGTTTCAAGGAGCAGATGCGCCTTGCCGACAAGGGCGACGACGAGGCCATGGTTATCGATCAGGACTTCCTGCGCGCACTGCAATACGGCATGCCTCCCACATCGGGCATCGGCATCGGCATTGACCGCCTGGTGATGCTTATGACCGGACAGACCACCATTCAGGAAGTGCTTTTCTTCCCGCAGATGAAGCCGGAAAAGAAGATACCGCAGAGCAGCGTAAAGGAATGGACGGAGGAGACAGGAGTGCCCGAGGAGTGGGTGTATGTGCTCCGCAAGATAGGGTTCAACCTCATTTCCGACATAGCCGGAGAAAAGGCCCAGGGTTTGCAGCAGAAGATCGGCGATGTGAACAAGAAGTACAAGCTCGGTTACGAAAAGCCCTCAGTAGATGAGATCCAGGCTTGGATTGACGCGGCGTTGAACATTAACCAACGGACATAAGCACATTGTTTAATTGTGGCAAAATAGCGGTAATCGGCGGTGGCAGTTGGGCGACTGCAATAGCCAAGATTGTGATAGGACACACCCGTCACATCGGGTGGTATATGCGCCGCGAGGACAGCATCGAGGAGTTCAGGCGCATAGGCCATAACCCCAATTACCTCACAAGCATCCATTTCAACAAGGACGAGATATTCTTCTCGAGCGACATAAACCGCATTGTCGAGGCTTACGACACGCTCGTGTTCGTGGTGCCGTCGCCATATCTGAAAAACCACCTCAAGAAACTCAAGACACGGCTGCGCGACAAGTTCATCGTCACGGCGATAAAAGGGCTCGTGCCTGACGAAAACCTCGCCTGTTCGGAGTATTTCCATGAGGTATATGACGTGCCGAACGAGAACCTCGCGTGTATCGGCGGCCCCTCGCATGCCGAGGAAGTGGCTCTTGAACGGCTGTCCTATCTCACTGTGGGATGCTGTGACCAGGAGAAGGCGCAGGCATTCTGCGATGTGCTCGATTCTGAATACATCAAGACAAAGACGAGTTCGGATGTCATGGGAATTGAATACTCCTCCGTGCTCAAGAATGTCTATGCCATAGCGTCGGGCATTTGCAGCGGACTGAAGTATGGCGACAACTTCCAGGCTGTCCTCATGTCTAACGCGTTGCAGGAGATGTCGCGCTTCCTTACAGCCATCAACCCCATTGAACGCAGTGTCTATGACTCCGTTTATTTGGGCGACCTGCTCGTGACGGGTTACTCCAAGTTCTCACGCAACCGCACCTTCGGCACCATGATTGGCAAGGGATACAGCGTGAAGAGCGCGCAGATAGAGATGGAGATGATTGCGGAGGGGTACTTCGGCACGAAATGCATGAAGGAGAAAAACCGCCACCTGCATGTCAATATGCCCATACTCGATGCCATATACAACATCCTCTACGAACGCATCAGTCCGCAGATAGAGATAAAACTGCTCACCGACAGTTTCAGATAGGTTTCTTTCCGGGTCCCGGACAGTGACGGTGGAAGATTGGTTTAAGGATTTCAAAACTCAAAATACATAAATACTCAAAAAAATGAAAAACATCAGTTTAGACATTGCAAAGGCTGTCCAGTTCCTTGGTGAGGGAGCTGTCAAAGCCTATGAACCCCAAATCGCCGCTGCATACGAAGCACTGGAAAACGGCACTTGCCCTGGAAACGACTTCCTTGGATGGCTGCACCTGCCGTCATCGCTGACGCCAGAGTTCCTCGGCGAAATACAAAGCGTAGCCGACACACTGCGTGAAAAGTGTGAGGTGGTGGTCGTTGCAGGTATCGGCGGCAGCTATCTTGGCGCGCGTGCTGTGATTGAAGCTCTCGGCAACTCGTTCTCATGGCTCATCAACGACAAGAAGAACCCGGCAATCGTGTTTGCCGGAAACAACATTGGCGAGGACTATCTCGCCGAACTCACGGCTTTCCTGAAAGGCAAGAAGTTCGGCATCATCAATATTTCCAAGTCGGGGACGACAACGGAAACGGCTCTCGCTTTCCGCCTGTTGAAGAAGCAGTGCGAGGAGCAGTGGGGCAAAGAGGAGGCAAAGCATGTCATCGTTGCCATCACGGACGCGCATAAGGGTGCAGCCCGTGCGGCTGCGACAAAGGAAGGCTACAGGACATTTGTCATTCCCGACAATGTCGGCGGACGCTTCTCCGTGCTCACTCCTGTGGGTTTGCTGCCCATCGCTGTCGCCGGCTTCGACATCAGGTCGCTCATCAACGGTGCTGCCGACATGGAAAAGGCTGCCGGCAGGGATGTGCCGTTCGGTGAAAATCCTGCCGCAATCTACGCTGCCGTGCGCAACGCTCTCTATGCACAGGCAGGCAAGAAAATAGAGATATTGGTGAATTATCAGCCGAAGCTCCACTTCATGAGCGAGTGGTGGAAGCAGCTTTACGGCGAGTCGGAAGGCAAGGAAGGCAAAGGCATTTTCCCTGCATCATGCGATTTCACCACCGACCTGCACTCGATGGGGCAGTGGATTCAGGAAGGTGAGCGTTCCATCTTCGAGACTGTGGTGAGCGTGGAGACTCCCAATGAGTCTGTCCTCTTCCCGCATGACAGCGAAAACCTTGACGGCTTGAACTTCCTTGCAGGCAAACGCGTAGATGAAGTGAACAAGATGGCTGAACTCGGCACCCGTATGGCGCACGTGGATGGCGGCGTTCCCAACATCCGTATAAGCGTTCCGCAGCTCAACGAGTACTATATCGGTCAGCTTATCTACTTCTTTGAACTCGGTTGCGGCATCAGCGGCAATGTGCTTGGCGTCAATCCGTTTAACCAGCCGGGAGTGGAGGCTTACAAGAAGAACATGTTTGCCCTGCTCAACAAGCCCGGATACGAGGCTGAAAGCGCAGCCATGCAGAAGCGTCTGGCTGAGGAAAAGTGACAAGTACAGTTAGGAACCCAATGCGGACTGCTATTTGAGACATTCATCTGGCAGTCCGTTTTTTAAGTTGTAAAATGACAGGAGAGGCAATACGACAATACAAGTCGGCACACGGCTATGCCCGTTTTGCTCCAAGGGCAGTGCTCTTCGATATGGACGGAGTGCTTTACAATTCCATGCCCAACCATGCCGTGGCGTGGCAGGAATCCATGAAACGTTTTGGAATACACTTCACCGCTGCCGATTCCTATGCTACGGAGGGAGCCAGAGGCATTGACACCATACGCCGTTTCGTGCGGGAACAGCAGGGGAAGGACATCTCCACGGAGGAGGCACAGCGCATGTATGATGTGAAGACGGATTTGTTTAACAATATGCCCGTGGCTGAAATCTTTCCCGGGGTGCGTGAGTTGATGCGGAAAATAACCGCTGACGGCATGACGGTGGGAGTGGTTACGGGCAGCGGTCAGCGTCCGCTCATAAAGCGTCTGCTTGACGATTTCGGCGAATTCCTGACCGAAAACCATATTGTAACGGCATACGATGTGGAGCGGGGAAAACCCAATCCCGACCCGTATCTGATGGGACTGGCGAAAGTCGGCGGTCTGAAACCGTGGCAGGGGATTGTCGTTGAGAACGCACCGCTCGGTGTACGGGCGGGTGTCGCGGCAGGCATCTTCACCGTGGCAATAAACAGCGGACCTCTGCCCGACGCTGCCTTGGCGGACGAGAGAGCCGACATCGTGCTGCAAAGTATGCAGGACCTGTGCGCTGTCTGGGATGAACTCATCGCCGCTTCCGACTTGTAAAGGCTTCGCCCAAGCCAAGTTTGTTGAAAGGAGAGAGAGCGTCAAAACTGACACGCCCTCTGTCCTGTCTGCGGAGCAATGCCTTTTTATTTGCCGATATACTTTTCTTCGTTTTTTATTATTGCTGTCCGCTAAAACTCAAAAGAGCATAATTATCCTGCCCGAAGCCTTGTAAAATGGGACTTCGGGCTTGCCTTTTCAAAAAGTA
>CAVBVK010000015.1:0-35200 GCA_963599085.1 bacterium
AGAGCATCTGCCTTACAAGCAGAGGGTCGGGGGTTCGAATCCCTCAGCGCCCACAGGGGTGTTTCCTCGTAGTATTCTCGTATGAGATACTGCGGGGATTTTTGTTTTTATGTCCTTGTATTTTCTCCCGCCGCTCTTTTTTTTCGCATTGGTTTGGCTTTCCGAAGCGTAGTGCAAGACAAAACCTTTTAAAAATACTTTATGTAAAATAAAATTAACATTTTTCTTGCGGAATAGCAAAAAAACACTTATCTTTGCAAGTGTACAAACAATGTTGCCTTATAAAAAGAAAGCTTTTCCTATATGATTGTGCCTTCTTTGAAGAATGGAATAAAACAGACCATAAATAAGTATCCGAAAACTTTAATTCTTTATGAAAAAAGACATTAACAATTCTAAACTTATCGCGTGCATGCTGGCACTCGGTTTCATTGCCGTGGGAACAGGATGCACAGACAGCGACTACGACTTGTCAAATGTCGATACCACGATTGGCGTGGGAAGTGATGGACTGGAATTGCCCGTATGCGACACCGAGGACATCATGCTCGACGATGTGCTTAACCTGAACAACAGCGACTTCGTGTCGATTGCCGACAACGGCGACTACATGTTCCGCAAGGATGGCGATGCTGCCGACCCCTCGCACCCGAAAATCAATAAGGTGGTGGTGCAGAAAGCAGCCATCAACAACGACTTCAAGGTGCATGTATCGCTGTCCACCGTTGCGCCCGTTGCCCCCCGCGGAAAACACCGCACCAGTCAGATCGACGAAATCTCGACTGAGGGCAAGACCGTGGAGTTCCACTATACGGGCGACGCTTCCGGCGACATAAAGGAGCTGAAGGAGGCACAGACAGCGTCCGACATCACGATAAACATGAATGTGAGCTCCAACCTCCAGCGCGTGGTGCCCGTATTCAAGACCATCACGCTCACAGTTCCCTCGTACATGAAGCTCGCCATAAAGCAGTGCTCGCCCAAACAGCCTTCCTATGACGCTGCCACCGGCAAGGTGGTGTTCAGCAACGTGAGCAGCTCGGCGAAGATACAGCTTAATGCCACGCTCGAAACCATAAGCTTCACGGAGAAGGCAACGGCCGAAAACAGCCTTGTGCACACACCCGGTGTGGGCGGTAAGGACGGCACGGTGACACTCAATGGCGTGGCACTCATGGGCGTGACATTCGATGAGATTGATGAAAGCTGCGCTTCCTTGTCCGACCTCTATGTGTCTTCCACCATGACGATGGGTTCCATCACCGTGAACGAGGCAACGGGTAAGTTCGACCCGGACATCGAAATCAGCGACCTCGGCAAGGTGGATATAAACGATGTTCCCGACTTCCTCACCGACGGCGATGTGAAGGTGAACCTCTACAACCCGCTCATCGACATAAAAATCAACAGCGACATTGACATTGCAGGCTACATCTCGGGCACGCTTTATGCCGAGGACGAGAACGGGACGACCACCGGCAGCGTCACCGTTCCCGAATTCCGCATCAACCCGGACGGTCTCACCCGGGTGGCTGTCTGCAAGTATGCCGAAGGCGTTGATGCCTCGCTCTACGACCATGTGGTGGCAATCCCCAATCTCTCTGATGTGATAGAGCGCATCCCGAAGACCGTGCGCTTCGAGGCTGCCGCACGTGCCGACGCACAGCGCGAGAGCACAATGGAGCTGGGCAAACGCTACACCATCACCCCGGAATACTCCATCTCGGCACCGCTTGCCTTCGACGAGGGCGCACGCATAGTGTATAGCGACACCCTTGACGGCTGGAACGACGACATTAACGACTTCGAGCTCACGGACGGTGCGGCGGTAGTGCTCACAGCAGACATAGAGAACAAGGTTCCGGCGTTCCTCACACTGTCGGCATGGGCAGTGGATGTGAACGGCAACATCTTGCCGGACGAGAAGATAAAAGTGGAAGTGTCCAACACGATTGCGGCTTCCGAGGACGGCGTTACGGCTGCCGCCACACCGGTGACAATACGCCTTTCCGAGACACAGAAAGGCTCTCTCAAGGAAGTCGATGGCCTCGCCTTCCGCGTTGTGGCAGGTGCCGACGGCGACAACAAGAGCATTGTGGGCAAGACCATCAACGCGTACAACCAGACACTCAAAGTAAACAACATAAAAGTGAAGCTCGTGGGACGACTCATTGTGAACTCTGACGACGATAAAAAATAAAACCAAGGCAACACTATGAAACGAATTAACAGATATATACTGGCTGCATCGCTTGCAACACTGGCGTGCAATGCCATGGCTCAGGGACTCAACTCGGGCTATTTCACCGACGACTACAAGTTCCGCCACACCCTGAACCCGGCCTACGGGAACGAGCAGAACTATGTGTCAATTCCTGCACTCGGCAATGTCAATGTGCGTATGCAGGGCAACTTCGGCCTTGGCGATGTCCTCCTGGACAACCCGCGCTACGGAATCGACAGCAACAACAAGAAGACAACGTTTATGAACCCGTACATATCCACTGCCGATGCGCTCAGCGGTTTCTCCACGGGCATGAACAAAATCACGGCCGATGTGGACATCACCTTGCTCTCTGCCGGTTTCAAGGGATTTGGCGGTTACAACACCGTCTCCATCGACTCCCGCACCAATGTGGGGCTGGCACTTCCCTATGACCTGCTGGAATTTGCCAAGAACACGGGCAACAAGAGCTATGTGATGGACGACATCAACGTGCAGGCACAGTCGTTCGTGCAGCTGGCGTTCGGCCACTCGCGCCAGATCACCAAGCAGTTGCGTGCCGGTGCCAAGCTCAAGGTGCTCCTCGGGGCAGCGCGTGCCGACGCACAGTTCACCAACCTGCGTGCCGACCTCAGTGCCAACGACAAGTGGATAATGAGCGGACAGGCAATTGCCAACGTGTCGATGAAAGGATTTAAGTACAAGACGGAACGCAAGGCATACAACGACGAAAGCAAAGGCGAGTATGACTGCGTGAACGATGTCGATATCGACGGTGCAGGGCTGGGCGGTTTCGGACTGGCTCTCGACCTCGGCGCGACATACAAGGTGAATGACGACTGGACCGTGAGTGCAGCTCTCGTGGACTTGGGCTTCATCAGCTGGAGCAACTCAATGACTGCGTCCAACAAGCAGACAACCTTCACCTTCGACGGCTTCCACGACATCGCAGTCAAGGACGAGACTGCGGATGGCAGCCGTAAGGACAACTCCATAAGCGCACAGGCTGACAAGTACGGCGACCAGATAGCCGACTTTGCCAACCTTTCGGTTGATGGCGACAACGGAAGCCGCACTACCGGCATCGGCGCCACGGTGAATGTAGGTTGCGAATACACGTTCCCGCTCTACCGGAATCTTAAGTTCGGCTTGCTCAGTTCAACCCGCATCAACGGCAAATACACCTGGACGGAGGGACGCCTCAGTGCCAATGTGGCTCCGCTGAAATGGCTCGACGGAGGCATCAACTTCGCGGTGAACAGCTACACGGCAAGCTTCGGTTGGGTGCTCAATGCCCATCCCAAGGGCTTCAACGTGTTCTTGGGTATGGACCACCTGCTCGGCAAGACCAGCAAGGAGTTCATTCCGCTCAGCTCCAACGCAAGCGTGAATGTAGGTTTCAACGTGGCTTTCTAAGCGACAGACAAGCCGTAGAAGGTCGGGCATCCCTGTCCGACAACATAAAGCAAACAACCGGCCAAGCGTACAAGTAAGCCAAACATGTCAAATCATTGTATTTAGGTATTGCGCGGCAACGGCATTCCGGCTAACTTTGTAACCGAAGGACAACAAATTCAACAACATTCAAAAAAAAGTAAGAATATGAAGAAAACTGTTATCATCTTTGGTTCAAGCACCGGTACATGCGAGGATCTGGCCGGCAGGATAGGAGCGAGACTGGGCGTGGAAAATATCATCAACGTGACAGATTTCAACGAAAGTGTCATTGACGGCAACGACAATCTCATCCTCGGCACATCGACATGGGGTGCGGGCGAGTTGCAGGACGACTGGTATGACGGCGTGAAGACAATCGCCGCCGCAGGCCTCGGCGGCAAGACCGTGGCACTCTTCGGCTGCGGCGATGCGGAGTCTTACCCCGACACGTTCGTCGGCGGCATGGCGGAACTCTATAATGCCGCCAGAAAAGCCGGTGCCGACATCATCGGTGCAGTGCCTGCCGACGGCTACACTTTCGACGCTTCGGAGGCAGTAGTGGACGGGAAATTCGTCGGTCTGGCCCTTGACGAGGTGAACGAGGACGACAAGACCGACGGGCGCATCGACGCTTGGGTGGAGCAAATCCGTCCCAGTCTGTAAATGTCCGTTGCTGACAAGTGGAGGATTTCCACTTCAAATGCTTTTCACAACCCTAAAAACACAAGCGATACGGAAAAGTTCCCGTATCGCTTGTTTGCGTTTCAATGGCGTTATGCCTGCCTTGTTCAGAACACTTCCGCCGCATGATTGCGCTTTATGCCGTCTTTCCCGCGTTTAAGGAACAGCGTCAGGCGCACAGTCTGCCCTACTGCCAATTGCCGCCTTGCCTCCTCCGGCATATAGGCGGTGGATGCGAAGCCTTCCTTGGCCATTGTCCCTCCTTCGGCAGACATGCTGCCCGATGTGATGGAGTATCTTATGTAATGTTCCCGGGCATTGGCGTACATGACGCGTGCCGTGTATATGCCGAACGCCTCACGCCCCTTGTAGATGTCGAGCGAGGCGGTTATCGCAGCCCGCTTGAAGTGGTCGCCCTGCACTATAATGGGGCAAAACCTGACGAAGCGGCCTTTCCCGACTCCCCTTCCCGCGCATTGCGCTTTCTCGGCGACGAAGTGCCGCGACCTGGAGTCATAGACATGGATGTGCCCGCGGCTTTCGTCGATGCCATCGACGTAGCCTACACTCGTGGCGAAGACATCCTGCACCGCCTTCTTCGACAGCACGATGTCGGCGGCACGCCCGTTGCCTTGCTTCGACACACGGGTGAGAATGTCGAACATGCGGCCGCATATCTCATACGGGCGGCACGGGAACTGGTGGCTGTCGGCGATGAATGCCGTGCCGTTCGGGGCGACAAGCTTCACGAAATGCCGTTTGTGCCCGTCCTGTTCCTTCTCGAACATCGTGGCGGCATACGCACTGACGATGGCTGGGCAGCCCTCACGGCTTTCCTCGGGGTGGCGTAGCAGATATGCCTGCAATGCACGCTCCGTTCGCTCGGCGAGTGCCGGATACTGCCGCCCGTCCTTTCCCGTCTGCCGCAGACGGTCTTCGTGGCGCAGGCACGAGTCGTAGCCCCAGGCCTTGAGGAATTTCAGGAAGTGGAAACCGGCATGCTCCCCGCTCACTTTTACGGCAACGGCAAGCATGCACGAGTTGATGAGCGACGGCTCTTTCACACGCAGTTTCATGTAGGCGGCAAGCAGCATTCTCGCCGTCTTCGGGTCGGTGGCGTCGAGGTTCTGGCGCAAATAGCGGTAAATTGCCCAGTTCGTTTCCTCCGGATGCCTTGCGCCGTTGGATATGGATTCTATGAGTTGCTCCCATGTGGGAGCCTCGGTTGTCGGTCTGCCGGTCATGTTTGTGTGGTCAGGTAATTCTGTGAACTTGCTGAGTTTCGGGGTCGTACAGGGCAAATTTACGAAAGATAGTCGGAATAATGAAAAGAAAAGCGCATTCGGGTGCGGGTTCCTGCGTTTTTTTCTACCTTTGCAGCCGGTTTATGTAGGATAACGGAGAAGAACATTATGGAAAAGGAAGACATTTCAGGTCAGGCGGCGCACGACATGACGGTGGGTTCGCCCATGCGCGGCATCACACGGTTTGCCCTGCCGCTCATTTTGGGATACATCCTGCAACAGATGTATCTGGTTATAGATGCGGCGATAGTGGGGCGATGGGTAGGCGTGGAGGCTCTGGCGGCGGTGGGTGCGTCGTCGTCGGTTATGTTTCTGGTCATGGGCTTCTGCAACGGCGCATGTGCCGGTTTCGCCATACCCGTGGCGCAGGCTTTCGGCGCAAAGGACTTCACGAAGATGCGGGTTTATGTGGCCAACGCGGTGCGCGTGGCTGCGGTGATGTCGGCTGCGGTGACGCTGCTGTCGCTGATGCTCTGCCACCGCATCCTGCAACTCGTGAACACGCCAGGCGAGATATTCCGCGAGGCCTATATCTTCCTCATGTTGCAGTTTGCCACCATTCCCCTCACGTTCGGCTTCAACCTCTTTTCGGGGCAGATACGCGCCCTCGGCAACTCGCGCCAGCCTTTTTATTTTCTCATTGTGTCGGCGGTAGTCAATGTCCTGCTTGATGTCGTGCTCGTGCTTTGGCTGGGGATGGGAGTTGCAGGGGCAGGCATCGCCACGTGGCTGTCGCAGGGAGTGTCGGTGAGCCTGTGCCTTTGGTACATCCGGCGGCGTATGCGCGTGCTCATCCCGCGTGGTGCCGAGCGCCGCTACGACAACCGCCGCACCAGTATCCTGCTCAACAACGGTGTGCCCATGGGGTTGCAGTTCTCCATCACGGGAATAGGCATCATCATGCTGCAAAGTGCCAACAACGCCCTCGGCACCACCTGCGTGGCGGCGTTCACGGCGTCGATGCGCATAAAATACCTGTTCACCTGCGTGTTCGAAAACATCGGCGTTGCCATGGCCACCTATTGCGGCCAGAACCTCGGGGCACGCCGCATGGACCGTGTCAGACAGGGAGTGTGGGCGGCAACGAAAGTCACAGCCGTCTATTTCGTCCTCACCGTGGCGGTGATATACCCCTTCGCCGACGACATGATGACGCTTTTCGTCGATGGAGGGCAGGCGGAGGTGACGGCAAAGGCGGCACAGTATATGCGCATCACCAACTATTTCTATCCTGCCTTGGGCATGCTCACCGTGCTGCGCTACTCCATACAGGGCCTCGGTTTCAGCAATTTCTCCATGCTGAGCGGTGTCATGGAGATGATAGCCCGCAGCGGGGTGAGCCTCTATCTCGTCCCGGCCCTGGCGTGGACGGGCGTCTGTCTGGGCGATCCCGTGGCGTGGTGCATGGCCGACATGTTCCTCTTCCCCGCCTATTGGTGGGTGCTTAGGCGGCTCGACAGGCAGTGCCGGGAACAGGCACCGGCGGCGTGATGACGGTGAAATATTATAAATTGTTAAACTTTCCTAATATCAATAACCGTGTAATGCCTCCACATTTCATATTAAATAAAAAAGTCGTAATTTTGCAGTCCGATTATTGAGGATACACTTAGAGTCCTCTGCATGAGAGTGTTAATAGTGCGCGCCTTTGGCCGGGCGGCACGGTTAGTGAATCGCTTGTGCAAGAATGATAGTTTTTTAGTAGTAAATTTTAATTTAGAAAATGAACACTTTAAGTTACAAGACTATTTCCGTGAACGAGGAAACAGCTAAGAAAGAGTGGGTAGTTATCGACGCCACCGACCAAGTAGTAGGCCGTCTCTGCTCAAAAGTAGCCAAGCTGATCCGCGGAAAGTACAAACCGACCTTCACCCCCCATGTGGATTGTGGGGACAATGTCATCATCATCAACGCTGCCAAGGTGGTGTTCACCGGCAAGAAGGAGACAGACAAGGTTTATACACGTTATACTGGCTATCCCGGCGGACAGCGCTTCAACACTCCCGAGGATCTGCGCAAGCGTCCGAACGGAATCGACAAGATCATCCGTCACGCCGTGAAGGGTATGCTCCCCAAAGGCCCTCTCGGCCGCAAGCTTCTCGACAACCTCTATGTTTATGAGGGCACAGAGCACAAGCACGAGGCACAGCAGCCGAAGGCTATTGATATTAACCAGTATAAATAAAGCATAGAAGATGGAAATGATAAATGCAATTGGTCGCCGCAAGAGTGCCGTAGCCCGTGTTTACCTCACAGAAGGCACCGGTAAGATCACAATCAACAAAGAGGAACTCACAAAATATTTCCCGTCGGCAATACTGCAGTATGTGGTTAAGCAGCCTCTGCAGCTTCTTGGCGTAGAAGAGAAATACGACATAAAGGCAAACCTCGACGGCGGCGGTTTCACAGGACAGAGCCAGGCTCTGCGTCTCGCTATCGCACGCGCCCTCGTAAAAATCAACGCCGAAGACAAGAAGGCACTCAAGGATCAGGGCTTCCTCACACGCGATGCCCGTGCCGTTGAGCGCAAGAAGCCGGGTCAGCCCAAGGCTCGCCGCCGCTTCCAGTTCAGCAAGCGTTAATATTCGGAGGACGGTCGGGCACATTATTATATATATGTGGCTTGTCCGTCTCCAACGTTTAGCATCCAAACCTGCAAGACCGTGGATGGGCGGGGACAAGAAACCGGAATTCCCTGCACCCGTCATTCCGTTACTCGCGGGCTGGTTCATTCACAACTCAAAGGAAAGTAAACAATTTTAAAACAAAGAACAAATGTCAAGAACAAATTTTGACCAATTACTCGAGGCAGGCTGCCACTTTGGCCACCTCCGTCGCAAGTGGAATCCCGCCATGGCTCCTTACATCTTCATGGAGCGCAACGGCATTCACATAATCGATTTGCACAAGACCGTAGCCAAGATTGACGAGGCTGCCGAGGCTTTGAAGCAAATCGCAAAGTCAGGAAAGAAAATCCTGTTCGTCGCTACTAAAAAACAAGCTAAGGACATCGTGGCCGACAAGGCGGCGAGCGTAAACATGCCTTACGTTATCGAGCGTTGGCCGGGCGGTATGCTCACCAACTTCCCCACAATACGCAAGGCAGTGAAGAAAATGACGAACATTGACAAACTGATGAGCGACGGAACTTTCTCCAACCTCTCGAAGCGTGAGCTTCTTCAGGTGACACGCCAGCGCGCCAAGTTAGAGAAGAACCTCGGTTCTATTGCCGACTTGACACGCCTTCCGAGCGCATTGTTCGTTGTCGATGTGATGAAGGAAAACATTGCAGTGAAAGAGGCCAACCGCCTCGGCATCCCGGTGTTCGCCATCGTTGATACAAACTCCGACCCGCGCAATGTGGACTATCTCATCCCTGCCAACGATGACGCAAAGGATTCTGTTGATGTAATCCTCTCCGCATGCTGCGCCGCCATCGCCGAAGGTCTGGAAGAACGCAAGGTTGAGAAGGCCGACGAGAAGGCTGCCGCAGAACAGGCCGAGACCGCTGCCGAAGGAAAGAAGCGCACACGTAGGGCACGCAAGGACGCTCCCCAGACAGAAGCAGACGCTCCCCAGGCAGAAGCAGACGCTCCCCAGGCAGAGGAGGAAGCTCCCCAGGCAGAGACAGAAACTCCCGTTGCCGAGTAATCAGACAGACAACATTAACAAATATCTAACCACATTTAACACTATGGCTGTTTCAATTGAAGACATAAAGAAACTTCGTGCCATGACAGGAGCCGGACTCGCTGACGTGAAGAAGGCTCTCACAGAGGCAGAAGGCGATTTCGATAAGGCAAAGGACCTGCTCCGTGAGCGTGGACTGGCCATCGCTGCAAAGCGTTCAGACCGCGAGACCTCCAACGGATGCGTGCTCGTGAAGAAAGTGAACGGCTTCGCTGCAACAATTGCATTGAAGTGCGAGACCGACTTCGTGGCTAACGGTGCCGACTTCATCAAGCTCACAAGCGACATCCTCGATGCTGCCATCGCAGCAAAGGCTCACACCCTTGACGAGGTGAAGGCACTCGCTTTCGGCGAGTCGGATGTGCAGGCTGCCGTAACACAGCGTTCCGGCATCACGGGCGAGAAGATGGAACTCGACGGGTACAACGTGCTCGAGGGCGACAACATCGAGGTTTACGACCACATGGGCAAGCACACACTCTGCACAATGGTACAGCTCAACAAGGAGAATGCCGAGGTGGGTCACAAGCTCGCCATGCAGGTGGCCGCCATGAAGCCAATCGCCCTTGACGAGACACAAGTGCCGCAGGAAGTCATCGACAACGAGTACAACATCGCCGTCCAGAAGACTAAGGAAGAGCAGATAGAAAAGGCTGTTGAGGCCGCCTTGAAGAAAGCCGGGCTCAACCCCAACCACTTCGACTCTGAGGACCACATCGAGTCCAACCAGGGCAAGGGATGGATCACTGCCGACGATGTCGTGAAGTTCCGTGAAATCAAGGAGACTGTCAGTGCAGAAAAAGCTGCCAGCCTGAACGAGAACATGATACAGAACATCGCAAAGGGCCGTGTGGGCAAGTTCTTGAAGGAGAACTGTCTCGTGGCTCAGGAGTTCCAGTTCGGCGACGGCGACAAGGAAACTGTTGCCGACTACCTGAAAAAGCAGGACAAGGAGTTGAAGATTGAAGCATACAAACGCTTCACTCTTGCTGCCGAGTAACTCTTTCTTGACAACAAGAGAAAACAATTACAATCATAAATTGGAGTCGTGAAGGGTGCAAACTCTTTATGACTCCTTTTTGCTTTTCCGAAAAACCGTGGCAGGACAATGCCGTGGCGCAGGCAAAACAGCCTGTCCGCCATCCCTGAAATCTTAAAAATAAAGAAAATGAAGATATTTGCCGTAGGCATGAACTACCTTGCACACAATAAAGAGCTGCATGGAGCGTTATATAAACCGGAGCAGCCTGTCATCTTCACAAAGGCCGACTCGGCACTGTTGAAGGACGGCAAGCCCTTCTTCATCCCCGACTTCATGGGGCGCATCGACTATGAAACGGAGCTTGTCGTACGCATCTGCCGCCTCGGGAAGAGTATCCCGC
Organism: bacterium; assembly: GCA_963599085.1. Lineage (GTDB taxonomy): Bacteria > Bacteroidota > Bacteroidia > Bacteroidales > Bacteroidaceae > Prevotella. Next base: position 10,719 of record CAVBVK010000015.1, read on the forward strand.
AGCGTTTCGCACACCGCTACTACGACGCCGTGACAGTGGGCATCGACTTCACCGCACGCGAGATGCAGCGGCAGTTGTGCTCCGAAGGCAAGCCGTGGGACATCTGCAAAGGCTTCGACGGTTCGGCGGCTCTGGGCGAATGGGTGGATGCCGGCAACTTCCGCGACATACAGGACATACGCTTCCGGCTTGACATCAACGGTACGACAGTGCAGGAAGGATGCACAAGCGACATGCTCTACAAGGTGGACGAACTCATCGCCTACATCAGCCGCTACTTCACCTTGAAGACAGGCGACATACTATACACCGGCACTCCGGCTGGCGTCGGCCCCGTGAAGATTGACGACCACCTCGACGGATACATGGAGGACAGAAAAGTTCTGTCGTTTAATTGCAAATAACACTCAGTGACAGAAAGAACGAAACACATAGCGGCAATTGCCCTTTTCATGCTCATGGCCATGCAGGCAAAGGCGCAACAATTCTTCAACTTGACGGCTGCCGAGGTGAGGACCGACTCCATCGTGCCGCACTTCTGCCACACCGCACCCCTGCCCGCCAACTATCGCGACTCTGTCTATACCGTCAGCATCGCCTATCCCGAGTTTATCGACATGCCGCCGACCGATGTCGCCAACTACCGGCGGCACAACGGCGAACTGCCTCCGGCCATGCCCGAAATGGAGACGAACATCGTCTTCAACAGGAAACAGCCATTCATCAGCACCTCTTTCTGCCCCGTTGTGTATCGTTCGGGGAAGTACCGTCTCCTTGTAAGTTTCCTCCTCAAGCGGGAAGCGGTTTTTAAAGGCAGCACGAAGAACGGCGCGCCAAAGCGGAAAGCCGATGTCGCGCCTGCCGAACGCTATGCCGCACATTCCGTACTTGCAACAGGTAAGTGGGTCAAGATAAGGGTCTCCGCTTCGGGCTTTCACCAAATCACCGAGTCGCTCGTACGTCAGGCGGGTTTCTCCGATATAAACAAGGTGAAGCTGTATGGCTATGGCGGCAACCTCAAGAACGAAGTCCTCAACGGCGACGAGCTCATAAACGGCGACGACCTGAAGGAGGTTCCCACCTACAAGTCGGGCAACCGCCGCGTGTTCTATGCCCGCGGCCCGGTGTCATGGGCATCGAACACATCCACGGTGCGCACACGAAATCCCTATTCCGACTATGGATATTATTTCCTCACGGAGTCGGATGACGCTCCTGCCACCGTCGATGAGGCTACGATGGCAGCCGGTGCCTATCCCGACCCCTACGACTTTCATTCCCATTATGAGGTGGATGGCTACTCGTGGTACAACGGAGGGCGCAACCTCTTTGACCCGAGCAGTGTGGCTGTGGGCTCTTCACAGACTGTAACCCTTGCCGCGCCGAATGTGGAAGGAGAGCAGAGGCTCGTGGTATGTGTCTCCTCCGGCAAGAGCTGTAAGGTGCAGGTGGAGGTGAACGACTCTGTCGCAGGCACAGTGAGCACGAGTCTCGGCGACTCACGTTACATCTTCGGATGCCGCAATTCCGCCAGTTTCACCGTCAGGAACATTAAGTCCGAGAACACGGTCAAGCTGACAGTGCTGCAAGGCAATCCCATGCGTCTCGACTATATCACGCTTGTCTCGCAGAACCCCAAGCCCATGCCCGACCTCGATTCAGAGTCGCTTCCCACGCCGCAGTATGTATATGGCATAACAAACCAGGACCGCCACGCCGACCCGCAGGCCGACCTTGTGATAATAATACCCACTTCCCAGAAACTGTTGAAGCAGGCACAGCGGCTCAAAACGTTCCATGAAGAGCGCGACGGGCTGCGTGTGAATATCGTACCGGCAGACGAACTGTACAACGAATTCTCGAGCGGCACGCCCGATGCAAGTGCCTACCGCCACTATATGAAGATGCTTTACGACCGCGCTGCCGACGAGAACGACATGCCGAAGTATCTCCTCCTCTTCGGCGACTGCGTGTGGGACAACCGCATGCTCACTTCGCAGTGCCGTAGTCTTGACCCCGACGACTACCTGCTCGCTTTTGAAAGCGAGGAATCCTTTGACAAGCGCAGCTGCTATATAGACGACGGCTTCTACGCAATGCTTGACGACGGTGAGGGAGCGAAGCCTCTGTGGGTGGACAAACTCGATGTGGCTGTGGGGCGTTTCCCCGTCACCACCGAGCAGGAGGCGAAGATACTGGTGGACAAGACCATCTCCTACGCCGAGAACAAGAACGGCGGGGCATGGCAGAACACCATCTTCTTCATGGGCGACGACGGAGACAACAACCAGCACATGGACGATGCCGACATCGTGGCAGAACAGGTGATAGCCGACTATCCCGGCTATGTGGTGAAGAAAGTGATGTGGGACGCCTACACACGCGAAACTTCCTCGACGGGCAACACCTATCCCGACGTGACACGCATGATAAAGCAACAGCAGCAGGGCGGAGCACTCGTCATGGACTACGCAGGCCATGGAAGCGAGATACAGCTGTCGCATGAGACGGTGCTGCGCATCACCGATTTCGGGAATTTCACCAACACCAACCTCCCGCTTTGGGTGACGGCGTCGTGCGACATCATGCCTTTCGACGGCGTGGATGCCACCATCGGCGAGACGGCCATGCTCAATTCAAAGGGCGGGGCAGTGGCCTTCTACGGCACGACACGCACTGTCTATGCATCGCAGAACACCATACTCAACAAGAATTTCATGCACTACGTGCTCAGCTACAATGCCGACGGCACGCCATGCACCATAGGCGAGGCACAGCGTCTTGCCAAGAATGCCAGCGGAAGCGAGTCGCTCGCGCGCAACACCTTGCAGTATTCGCTTCTCGGCGACCCTGCCCTTGCGCTCCATCTGCCCAATGCCAAGGCGGTGGTGGATGAGATAAACGGCGTGGAAACAGGAAGCGGCGCCGACATAACGCTGAAAGCCGGAAGCCGCACGACAGTGAAGGGACACATCGAGGGAATGGACGATTTCAACGGCATCGTCACCCTTACCGTGCGCGACAACCGCGAACTTGTGACCTGCCGGCTTAACGACAAGACCGCGGCGGAGACACCTTTCACCTATTATGACCGCCCCAACACGCTCTACAACGGCAGCGACAGCGTGCGTGCCGGACGCTTCGAGATGACTTTCACCGTGCCGAAGGACATAAATTACTCCAACCTCACGGGCATGATGAACCTCTATGCCATCAACTCCTCGCACACCGTCATCGCCAACGGGTATGACGAAAGCTTCACGGTGGGAGGCAGCGACATTGCCGAAAACGACTCCATCGGCCCGTCAATCTATTGCTATCTCAACTCGCCCTCATTCCAGAACGGAGGCGATGTGAACAGCACACCCTACTTCGTGGCGCAGATTATGGACAAGGACGGCATCAACGCCTCGGGCAACGGCATAGGGCATGACATGCAGCTCGTCATCGACGGCAAGCAGGCCTACACCTATTCGCTCAACGACAACTTCACCTTCGACTTCGGTTCATACACGAGCGGCACCACCTTCTACAACATCCCCGAACTGTCGGCAGGCAAGCACAAGCTGGTGTTCCGCGCATGGGATGTGCTCAACAATGTCTCCATCGCCGAACTGTCATTCAATGTCGTGAAGGGAATGAAGCCACAGTGCAACATTGAATGCACGCAAAATCCGGCTGTCGACAACACCACCTTCATCATCACGCACGACCGCAGCGGCATGGAAATCACCGTCGGTATCGACATCTTCGACATGAGCGGACGCCTCCTTTGGCGTCACGACGAGACAGGGACAAGTTCCGGAAGTGCATACACTGTGGACTGGAACCTGACGCTCGACAGCGGGCAGAAGTTGCAGACGGGTGTCTATCTCTACCGTGTGAGGCTCACTTCGGAGGGTGCCACACGCACATCGAAAGCAAAGAAACTCATCGTTGTCGGCAATAAATGAGCCCGGAAAACGTTTTTTTAGAAAGTAACATACAAAGAAACAGGCACAATAATGAAATACATGACAAGAATCGCGGCCATCTTCGTGGCTGCAATTACAGCCTTGCCAATTGTGGCGGAGGACAAACAGGACATGTTCAACCCTGTGAACACATCTGTGACATCGCAGACAATAGCCCCCGATGCGCGTGCGGCAGGTCTTGGCGATGCCGGTGTGGCCACCGATCCCGATGTGGTGTCGCAATACTGGAACCCCGCAAAGTACCCGTTCACCATTTCAAGGGCGGGTGTCGCGCTCAACTATACGCCGTGGCTCCGCCAGCTCGTGAGCGACATGGACCTCGCCTATCTTGCCGGTTACTACCGCATCGGCGACTATTCCGCTGTGTCGGCATCGTTGCGCTACTTCTCGCTTGGCGAGGTTTTTCTCAGCACCAGTGAGTCGGGTGACGGCAACATGACCATAAACCCCTACGAAATGTCGATGGATGTGGCCTACTCGCTTATGCTCAGCGAGAAATTCTCGATAGCTGCCGCCGTGCGCTGGATATACTCCGACCTCACCTACGACTACACGCAGAACACGTCGCCGGGCAGTGCTTTCGGCGTGGATTTGGCTGCCTACTACCAGAATTACCTCAATATCGGGGCGCGCGAATGCCAGCTCGGACTCGGACTCAATATCTCAAACATAGGTTCAAAGATTTCGTTCGGCGGTGACAACAACTCCGAGTTCATCCCGACAAACCTCCGTCTCGGCGCATCGCTCATGGTGCCCATCGACGAGTACAACCGCTTCACCGTCACGGCTGATGCCAACAAGCTGCTCGTGCCCACCTATCCCAAGCAGAACGAGGGCGAGAGCACCGAGGACTACCAGCAGCGCGTGCAGAAGGACTACTACGATGTGTCGTCGATAGGCGGCATATTCAAGAGCTTCAGCGACGCTCCCGGCGGTTTCAAGGAGGAACTTCAGGAAATACAGTGGAGCGTGGGTGCCGAGTATATCTACCACGACCAGTTCGCCGTGCGTGCCGGTTACCACAATGAATCGGAGAACAAAGGCAACAGGAAGTATTTCACTGTGGGTGCAGGATTCAAGATGAGCGTCTTTTCCCTTGATGCCGCCTATGTCATAGCCACGGCAAAGAGCAATCCGCTCGACCAGACCTTGCGCTTCACGTTGAGCTTCGACATGGACGGGATAAAGGACCTTTTCAAGCGTCGCTGACCTTGCCGTAAATGCGGCAAGGCTCTTTCTGCGGACAAACAAAAACAGGAAAAGAATGAAAATACGTGTAGGATTGGGCTACGATGTGCACCGCCTTGTCGAGGGACGCGACCTGTGGCTTGGAGGAATAAAGATAGGGCACACGCTCGGGCTGCTCGGTCACAGCGATGCCGATGTGCTTATCCATGCCATTTGCGATGCCCTTCTCGGCGCAGCCAATATGCGCGACATAGGCTATCATTTCCCCGACACCGCAGCCGAAACGCTTGATGTGGACAGCAAAATTCTCCTGCGCAAGACAATGGAGCTCATCGCCGCCAAGGGCTACCGCCTTGGCAATGTCGATGCCACGGTGTGTGCCGAGCGTCCTAAAATCAATCCTCATGTTCCGGCGATGAAGAAATGCCTCGCTGACGTGATGGGCACCGACGAGGACAACATCTCCATCAAAGCCACGACAACGGAGCGCCTCGGCTTCACGGGGCGCGAAGAGGGCATCGCCGCCTACGCCATCGTGCTCATTGAACGCGACTGACGGAGAGAAATCAAACTTTTTTTATTCCCTTTTCGTATGTGTTTGCAAGATCAGGCTTTTCTTCCGCCGCTTGCAAGCATCTCTTTTATTGTGTCGTTGTAGCCTTTGTCGGCCAGCAGGTCGTCAATGTTCAGGTGCATGCGGTAACGCCAGTAGTGGTGCGGGTCGGCAGGGATGTTTATGCGTTCGGCATCGGCATCGGGCAGACGCAGCCGCTCGTCTGTTGCAAGCCAGTCCTGCAAGGCGAGTATGCACAGCATCGACGGGCAGGCGAGGTGGCGTTCTATTATCTCACGGGCGAGCCATCCCGGCAACGGATGAGGCGCGTCGCCGTGGCGGTAGAGCACGGTGGAGTAGTAGTCCTGCGTGCGTGACAGGTCTTCGTCCCACCATTGGCGCAGGGTTGGCATGTCGTGTGTGGATATTGTGCACACGCTGCGGTAAGGGTTGTGTGCCAGGTTGCCGAACTGCACGCCGTAGGCTTTGGGCATCTGTTGCAGTTCCAGACTCAGGATGCGCAACTTCTCCATCACCCATGCCACACACTCGGGCACCATGCCGAGGTCTTCGGCACACACGAGCATCCTTGTCGCTTCCACAAGCATGGGGAGCTTCTTCATCGCTTCACGATACCAGAAGTTGTTGTTGCGGCGGTAATAGTAGTCGTCGTAGAGGCGGTTGAAGCGTGTCTTGTCCTTCTCGCTGAGTGTCTGGAATGCGAAATCGAGCTGCGCTGTGATGCGCGGATGGAACTTCTTGGCGTTGCAGGTGTCGCGCACGAACAGCACGTTGCTTGTGAGCCTGTACAGGTTGTCGCGCAGCATTGTGTCCGCCTTTGTCATGCGGTGTGCGAAAGCCGCCTCGATCATGCGCTCTGTGGCATATTCGGGGCGCATGGAGTAGAACCCGTCGGGGCGTGCCTCGAGGTAGGTCTGCTTCACATCGTCGGCCTGTGCACCGAAGATGCGCTCCAGAATCCAGTCGTTTATGTAAGGTGTGGTATAGCGTTCCTCGTCGAAGGCGAACCCGTACGATTCTATCTCGTCGCGTGTCATGGCTATCGACGGGTCGAACTGTCCCGTGAGAGCGTGCACGCATTCGCCGGGAATCGACCATATACGGAAGAAACCGAGCACATGGTCGATGCGGTAGGCATCGAAGTAATTGGCCATGTGGCGGAAGCGTTTTATCCACCACTGCCCTCCGTCGGCGAGCATGGCGTCCCAGTTGTAGGTGGGGAAGCCCCAGTTCTGGCCGTTCTGCGCGAAGGCGTCGGGCGGCGCACCTGCCTGCGCGTTCAGATTGAAGTAGGCAGGCTCGTGCCACACGTCGCATCCGTAGCGGTTCACTCCTATCGGGATGTCGCCCTTGAGTATCACTCCCCGCGCCTTGGCATACTCGTGCGCGGCCTGCATTTGTTGGTGCAGCACGAACTGTATGTAATAGTGGTAGGCCAGTTTCTTGTAGGCTTTCGTACGCGGGTTGGCCAGTTGCCCGCGCTCGGCTTCACACCATTCCCTGTGGTCGGGCCATGTCGTGAAGTCGGCGGTGCCGTAGGCGTCGCGCAGGTAGCTGTATTGTGCGTAGGGCACGAGCCAGTGTGCGTTGTCGGCAAAGAAACGTTTGAATGCTGCCGAACTCATGGTGCGCTCGGCACACTGGCGGAATATTGTGTGCAGATACTCGTCCTTGGCGCGGTTCACACGCTCGTAGTCAATCTGTGGCAGAGCGTTCAGCTCCTTGCGCAGCGTTTCCATGCGCTGCCGCTCTGTCTCATCGGCAATTTGCGGCAACTGCCTCAGGTCGGCATACTGCGGGTGAAGGGCGAAGATGCTTATGCAGGAATAAGGGTAACTGTCGGTCCATGTGTGCGTGGTTGTGGTGTCGTTGATGGGCAGCACCTGCAACACCCGCTGCCCGGTTTCCGCCACCCAGTCCACCATACGCTTCAAATCGCCAAAGTCGCCCACGCCGAAGCTGCCCTCGCTGCGCAGTGAAAACACGGGGATGAGCGTGCCTGCGAGTTTCATGTCGCATATCTCGAAGAAGGCCTGGTCGCATTCCACAATGTGAGTCCCGTCGGTGTGGGGGTCGGGTAAGGTTATGCGGCGGTTGTAACCCGTCTCCCACATCGTCTCGCCCATGTCGGTCTTGGCTATGAACTTGAACTCGGTGCTTCCGCCGCTGAACGCTGTCAAATCCACATCGCCCACCCATTCGTTGGTGTTGTGTTCGGTCATGGCGATGCCTTTGTCAGTGTCCCAGCGGCCGAGGCAGTCGTCGTCGCCCACGAGGAGCAGCCTTGCGCCGCTCGGGAGTTGCGGTGCCCTCACCACAAGGCGCAGCGCACGGGGCAGCTGCCGGTTGTGCGTCTTGCCGGGACGGCGGCGGTTTATGCAGTCGGTGAATGCAGACGAGTAGAGGTAAGAGTCGCAGGGCGTCTCCATCCAGCGGCACTTTACGGTGACATTCTCCGTGGCTATGGTGGCCGGTTCGAGCCTGTGCTTCACCGTGAGCCATTCGCGCCGCAGTTCGCGCGTGCCGTTGTTCACGGCGAAAAAGAAGTCGAGCACGGGGTTGTCCTGCTTGCAGAGGTTGTCAAGGCGGTAACTCCAGTGCTCGCCGTCGTTGGTGCCCATCTTGAATGTGGCGGTGCGCGTCACGCCGTCGCCGTCGGCAACGGGGATGTTCAAGGTCAGCTCTTCACCGAATTTGGTGGAGTAGGCTATGTTGAAGACGATGTTCATAGTACGGGTGTGGCGTTGCCTACTTCACTGCCTCCACTGTGTAGCCGGCATTGCGCAGCAGCGCAAGCACGCCTTTGTCGCCGATGAGGTGTCCTGCCCCTACGACAAACAGGGAGGGGCGCGCCGCCATTATCGTCGGCATCCTTGCCGCCCAGTCCTTGTTGCGGTTGTCAAAGAGTGCGGTCTTTTCCTCTTCGGTGGCGTCACAGTCGGTGCCGAACTTCTCGTTCATTGCCTGTTCGAGAGCATTGATGTCCTGGTTGTAGTAGGCTTCCGCCATACGGTCGAGCAGCGCGGCGTGGCGCTCGGTGTTGTCGAGCAGGCACATGAGCTGTGTCACCTGCCTTTCGAGCGAGGCAGTGGTGAAGATCAGGTCGGCTTGGAACGCCATTGTCTCGAGACCTCCGATGGGTTCGTTGTTGTTCTTGGCCTGTGCCTGGAAGTATTGGTCAAGGGTGTTGGTGGGGTCGAACTCTCCCATGTGGTTCGACATGTACAGGAGCATCTGCAACTGGTAGGCCAATGCGCCCGGGGCGAGCTGGCCCATCTGTGCGAACACCATGGGACTGGAGAGGGACACACCCATTGCCTTGGTGACGAATGCGTCGAGCTTGGCAAACTGCTCCTTGGTGAGCACGGTCTTGAGGGTCTGCCCCTCGGGCAGCATCATCTTCTTCTGCATCATTTGCAGCGAGTCGAGGTTGGCCATGTCGTCCCATTTCAGTTCGCCGTAAACCTGCTCCGTGTCGGTGAGAGCCTGTTTCACGCCTCCTATCTGCTGCACGCAGCTTGCGTTGGCGAGGTGAAATGTGCCGATGATGTACGACGGTTTCTCCAGACTGTTGCCTGAAATGCGGTAGAGTACCTGTGCGCTTGCGCTTGCGGCGACAAGCAGTGCCGCCATAAGCAGTGTTGATAATTTATTCATAAGCCTTGCTTTTATTGAAAAAAATAGGATGGGAAAGTTTTCCCCGGTTTTCAGTTGCCCATTTCGGAGATGAACTTGATGCGCACGAGCCGCACCTGGTTCTCCGTGTAGGTGTCGCCCAACTCGTCCATGGCCTCGTCCATGCTGTCGGTGTCGCTTTCGCGGAAATACTCGTAGATGTCTTCCACATCCTCTTCGTCGAGTTCTTCGTTGATGTAATAGTCTATGTTGAGGCGCGTGCCGCTATATACTATGGTGTCAATCTCGTCGAGAAGTTCCTCGAAATCGAGCCTGACGGTGGCCGCAATGTCGTCGAGCGAACGCTTGCGGTCGATGAGGTTTATTATCTGCGGCTTCTTCATGGAGTCCTTCACCACCGTCTTCACTATCAGTTCGTCGGGGCGTTCTATCTCGTTCTCCTCGCAGTATTTCCTTATTAGTTCGTAGAACGGCTTGCCGTAACGTTTCGCCTTGCCCACGCCCACGCCACGGATGTTGCCCAGTTCCTTCTCCGTCACGGGATAGGTGGTGGCCATCTGGTCGAGCGACATGTCCTGGAAGATGACGTATGGCGGCAGGTTGTTCTTTTCGGCGACATCCCTGCGCAGACTCTTCAGCATGGAAAGGAGCGTGGGGTCGAGTGCCGAAACGGAGCCGTAGGAAGCCTCTTCTTCAATGTCGTTGTTGAAGACGGTGTCCTCGGCAACCATGAACGGCTGGGGATTTTTGACATAGCGTCTGCCCGAGGCTGTGATGCGCAGCAGTCCGTAGTTGTCGATGTCCTTCGACAGGTAGCCCTCGATGAGAGCCTGCCGTATGACGGGATTCCAAAGCTTCGGGTCGATATCCTCGCCGGAGCCGAACTCTTCGAGCTGCTTGTGCCCGTGCTGTCCTATCTCGTCGGTGGGCCGTCCCTTCACAAAGTCGATGATGTATTCCTGGCTGAAAGCGTTTTTCAGCGCAGTGACAGCACGCAGCACGACAAGCAAGGCCTCGCGTCCGTCGAGCCTTTCCTTCGGATGCAGGCAGTTGTCGCATTTGTGGCAGTTGTCGGGGGTATAGTCCTCGCCGAAGTAATGCAGCAGGAGCTTGCGGCGGCACAGCGACGACTTGGCGTAGGCGGCGGTCTCCTTCAGCAGTTGCCGCCCGATGCTCTGCTCGGTGGAGGGTTTGCTGTCCATGAATTTCTCGAGCTTCTGCAAGTCGTTCTCGCTGAAAAAGGCTATGCAGTGCCCCTCGCCCCCGTCGCGTCCGGCCCGCCCCGTTTCCTGATAGTAGCCTTCAAGGCTTTTGGGTATGTCGTAGTGCATGACGAAACGCACGTCGGGCTTGTCAATGCCCATGCCGAAAGCGATGGTTGCCACAATCACGTCTATGCGCTCCATGAGGAAGTCGTCCTGCGTCTGCGAGCGTGTCGCCGAGTCGAGTCCGGCGTGGTACGGTGCGGCCTTGATGTCGTTTGCCTTGAGCACGGCGGCGAGTTCCTCCACCTTTTTGCGCGAGATGCAATAGACTATGCCGCTCTTCCCCTCGTTCTGCTTGATGTATTTTATTATCTGCTTGTCGATGTCCTTGCCCTTCTGCCGCACTTCGTAATAGAGATTGGGGCGGTTGAAGGAGGTCTTGAACTCCTTGGCGTCGGCTATGCCGAGGCTCTTCCTGATGTCCGAGCGCACCTTGTCGGTGGCCGTTGCCGTGAGGGCTATCACCGGTGCCTTGCCTATACGGTTGATGGCGGGGCGTATGTTGCGGTAGTCGGGACGGAAATCGTGGCCCCATTCCGATATGCAATGGGCCTCATCGACAGCATAGAAAGAAATCTTGAATGACTGGAAAAAGTTGAGGTTGTCCTCCTTGTTGAGCGATTCGGGAGCCACATACAGCAGTTTGGTGCACCCGCTGTGCACGTCGTCGTACACTTGTTGCAGCGCGGATTTGTTGAGCGACGAGTTCAGGTAATGCGCCAATCCGCTTGTCTCACTCATTCCATTGATTACATCCACCTGATTTTTCATGAGCGCAATCAGCGGTGACACTACAATGGCGGTGCCGTCCATAAGCAACGACGGCAACTGATAGCACAGGCTCTTGCCGCCGCCTGAGGGCATGAGCACGAAGGTGTCGTTGCCTGCCAAAAGACTGCGTATGATGGCTTCCTGCTCGCCCTTGAACGAGTCGAAGCCAAAATAGTGTTTCAGTTGTTCGTTGAGATTTACTTTCTCTGTCATAGTAATCTGATGGAATTGTAAGGATCGGGCATCAGGAAAATGTCGCCTGCCGAGGCGGACAGCGCTGCACGCCGCAGGAATCATGCTTCCTGCTTCTGCTGCAAGTGCGACTTGTCGAGCTGCGCCTTGGCATATCCGAGCGTGACGGTGAAGCTATCGACATGCTCCGAGGGTGTATTGAACATGGCGTCCATCACCACCGTCTCGACGATGGAGCGCAGTCCGCGTGCGCCGAGCTTGTACTCCACTGCCTTATCTACGATGAAGTCGAACACGCCTTCGCCGAATTCGAGCTTTGTGCCGTCCATCTCAAAGAGTTTCTGGTACTGCTTCACAATGGAGTTCCTGGGCTCCACGAGGATGCGGCGCAGTGCCTTGCGGTCAAGAGGATTGAGATATGTGAGCACGGGCAGTCGGCCGATGATCTCGGGGATGAGCCCAAACGACTTCAAGTCCTGCGGCAGGATGTACTTCATCAGGTTGCCCTTGTCGATGTTGCGCACGTTCTGTACGGAGTTGAAACCCACGACACGGGTGTTGAGGCGTTGTGCTATCTTGCGCTCTATGCCGTCGAACGCGCCTCCGCAGATGAAGAGGATGTTGCGCGTGTCCACACGTGTGTATTCCTGGTCGGGGTGCTTGCGCCCGCCCTTCGGCGGCACGTTCACCACAGTTCCTTCAAGAAGCTTGAGCAGTCCCTGCTGCACTCCCTCGCCGCTCACGTCGCGTGTGATGCTGGGATTGTCGGACTTGCGCGCTATCTTGTCTATCTCGTCAATAAAGACGATGCCGCGCTCTGCCGAAGGCACATCATATTCGGCCACCTGAAGCAGGCGGCTGAGGATGCTTTCCACATCCTCTCCCACATATCCTGCCTCTGTAAACACAGTGGCATCGACGATGGTGAACGGCACGTCGAGCAGCTTTGCGATGGTGCGTGCGAGGAGGGTCTTGCCCGTCCCGGTGTTTCCCACCATGATGATGTTGCTCTTCTCTATCTCCACGCCGTCGTCGTCCTTGGGCTGTTGCAGGCGTTTGTAGTGGTTATAGACAGCCACCGAAAGGTATTTCTTGGCTTCGTCCTGCCCTATGATGTACTGGTCGAGGTAGGCTTTTATCTCTGCCGGCTTGGGCACATCCTTGATGTCGGGGGGTGCGGTGACGGCTTTTGCTTCCCCGTCAAGCAGCCCTGCCGACTGCACGATGTTGAAAGCCTGCTCGGCGCAGCTGTCGCAGATAAACCCGTTAAGCCCTGTGATGAGCAGGTTCACTTCCTCCTCGCTTCTTCCACAGAAGCTACATACTTTCTTGGGCATCTTGTTTTTGTTCGTGGTCTTTGTCATCAGTTGTTGTCGTGATGTCCGATTCGGCGTTATCGGCAATGTTGTTCTTTTTTACAAGCACGTTGTCTATCATGCCGTATTCCTTGGCTTCCTGCGCGTTCATCCAGTAGTTGCGGTCGCTGTCTGCCCATACCTTGTCGAAAGGCGTGTGCGAGTGGTCGGAAATGATGGTGTAGAGTTCTTTCTTGTATTTCATTATCTCCCTTGCCTCTATCTCGATGTCCGACGCCTGCCCCTGCACTCCTCCGAGCGGCTGGTGTATCATCACGCGTGCATGGGGCAGCGCGGAGCGTTTGCCTTCGGTGCCCGACACGAGCAGGACGGCGGCCATCGAGGCTGCCATACCGGTGCAGAGGGTGGAGACATCGCTTGAAATGTACTGCATGGTGTCGTAGATTCCCAGTCCTGCGCTGACGCTTCCGCCGGGCGAATTGATGTAAATGGATATGTCGCCGTTGTCCTGCGAGTCGAGGAAAAGCAGCTGGGCCTGCAACGTGTTTGAAGTGTAGTCGTCAATCTGGCTGCCGAGGAAGATGACGCGGTCCATCATAAGGCGCGAGAACACATCCATCTGCGTGACATTGAGATGCCGTTCCTCGAGGATGTAGGGATTGACATAATGCGTCTGTGCCTTGATCACATCGTCAAGCACCATTCCGTTGATGCCCAGATGCTGTGTGGCATATTTTCTGAAATCGTTCATATCGTGTTGCTGTTTCTTTCATTGTGCGGCAAAAGGGGCGTCTTTCGTCCTTCATCCTGCCTGGCGGAATGATGTGTAAAAGACCTTCCTGCCGCCGTCCTGTAATGAAAAAAGAGAGGGGCTGCCGACTCTTTTTGTACACAAAGATACTAAAAAAAGTCGGCAGCCCCTACAAAAAGAGGTTTTTTTTCAATTTTTTATTTGCTCAGCATCTCGTTGAACTTGTCGAGAGTGATTTCCACCTCGTTCAGGTTCACGACGGCCTTCACGGCGGCGGCGAGCTTTTTCTCGACGGCACGATCTACGAAACCATCTACGCTCTCGCGCTTTTTGAGGAGCTCGTCGGCATAGTTGGCGATATATTCGTCAGGGATGTTTGTCATGCCGTACTGTGCAAACTGCATGCGTGCTGTCTCAATGGCGACTGCCTTTATGTCGGCGTCCTCCACCTTTATGCCGAACTGCGCCACGAGCTTTTCCTTGATGAGGTGCCACTCGAGCTGTTTGATGCTCTCGGCGTAGTTCTTCTCGACAAACTCTTCGCCCTTGTCCTTGTTGTTGAGCAGCATCACACGCTTCAGAATTGCGTCAGGCCATGTGAGGTTGCCCACCTTTTTCTCGGTGTATTCGCGCAGGTCGGTCATAAACTTGTAGTCGCTGTTCACGGCGAGCTGCGGCTTGACCATCTCGGCTATCTTGCTGCGGAAGTCCTCAACGCTCTTCACCTCGTCCTTGCCGAACACCTGGTCGAAGAGTTCCTGGTTCGTTTCCGCCTTCTGGAAGCGGTTGATTTCCGTTATCTGGTAGCTGAAATCCGACTCGACATCCTTTGCCACTTCACGGTCGAGCTTGAGCATTGCGGCAAGCTCGGCGTCACTCTCGGGATAAGCCTTGCGCGGGTTGAATGTGACAATGTCGCCCACCTTTGCGCCGTTGAAGAGGCTTTTCTGCTCTTCCACCTTAATGTATTGCGGACCGAGCACCACGCCTTCCACGGTGATGCCGCCTTCCTTGGTGTTGCCCTCGGCGTCGAGTTCGCGCAGGTCGCCTTTCAGGAGGTCGTTCTTTTCAGCCTCGTAGCTCTCCACGTTCACGCGCTGGCCGAAGCGGTTGGCGAACATTTCCACCTGCTCGTCGATGAGTTTGTCATCAACGGCGATGTTGTAGTAGTCTATCTTGTTCTTGCCGTTGAGCTCGATCTTGAATTCCGGAGCCACAGCCACATCGAACACGAACGTGTAAGGAGCGGGCTTCTCCAGATCCACCGCCTCGTTCTGTTTCCCTGAGGGCAGAGGCTCGCCGAGCATCTGGATGTTGTTGTCCTTTACATATTTGAAGAGTTGCTCTCCCACAAACTTGTTCACGGCTTCATAACGTACCGATGCGCCGAACTGACGCTTTATGAGACCCATCGGAACCATGCCCGGGCGGAAGCCGGCGATATTCGCCTTTTTGCGGTAACTCTTCAATGTTTTCTCGACAGTGTCCTTGAAATCTGCTTCTTCGACAGTGATAGTCAGCAGACCGTTCACCTTGTCGGGATTTTCGAATGAAATGTTCATCTCTGATTTTATTATTTTTGTTGATATTTTTCTTTACGGATTTACAAAGGTGCAAAATTACTTAATATTAGCGAAATACACAATTATAATGCGAAAAATTTGTTTCTGCCCATCTGCACGATGCCCGCACGATGCCCGCAACCGCTCACTCACAGCGAAAGCTGCTTCAGCACGGTGCCGTCAAGGCGGTGAACGGTGAGGGTGCGGTGTTCATAGACAGCGAAGGTGGGCTCGTTGCCGCCCTTGGGGAATGTGACGGAACCGAGGTTGCAGACGATGCCGCATGCCGACGGTTCGAGCTTCCAAAGGTGGGTGTGCCCATATATGAATATGTCGTGATGCCCCACGGGGAGGTTTTCCTCATTGTATATATGCCCGTGCGTGAGGAAAAGGCGCACGCCCTCATCCACAAGTAGGGCATAGTCGGACATTATGGGGAAGTGGAGGAGCATCTGGTCCACCTCGGCGTCGCAGTTGCCGCGCACGGCAATGATGTCGCCGCTCATGGCGTTGAGGCGTCCGGCGATGCCTTTCGGGTCGATGCCGTCGGGTATGCGGTTGCGCGGCCCGTAGTTGAGTATGTCGCCAAGGATGCAGAGCATGCCGCAATGCTGCCTTTCATAGAAACGGAGTGCCTGCTCGAGTGCGGGCAGACAGCCGTGGATGTCGGATAGGATGAGGTATTTCATAAATGTGCTCCCTTACTGCATCCGTCTCTCCTGCTCGCGCTGGCGCTTCTGCTCGTCGATGAGCTGGAAGTCTTTTTTGCGCAGCTCGAACGTGCTCCCGAGGTATTTCTCGCGCACGATGCGGTTCTGCGCGAGTTCTTCTGGCTTGCCCTGGAACAGGATGCGCCCTTCGAAAAGCAGGTAGGCACGGTCGGTGATGGTGAGTGTCTCCTGCACGTTGTGGTCGGTTATGAGGATGCCTATGTTGCGGTATTTCAGCCGCCACACTATGTGCTGTATGTCTTCCACAGCGATGGGGTCGACACCGGCAAAGGGTTCGTCAAGCATTATGAACTTGGGGTCGATGGCAAGGCAGCGTGCTATCTCGGTGCGTCGGCGTTCGCCGCCCGAGAGCTGGTCGCCGAGGTTCTTGCGGAACTTGTGCAGCCCGAAGTCGTCGATGAGTTCCTCGAGTTTGTCGAGTTGCTGCCGGTGGGTGAGGTCGGTCATCTCGAGCACCGACATGATGTTGTCCTCCACGCTCATCTTGCGGAACACGCACGCTTCCTGCGGCAAGTATCCTATTCCGGCGCGTGCCCGCTTATAGACGGGATAGCCGGTTATGTCGCGGTCGTCGAGGTAGATGTTGCCGGCATTGGGCACGATGAGCCCCGTGGTCATGTAGAAGGATGTGGTCTTCCCGGCACCGTTGGGGCCGAGCAGCCCCACTATTTCGCCCTGCTTCACGTCTATTGACACGTCGTTCACGACGGTGCGCTTGCCGTACCGTTTCACCAAGCCCTCCGTGCGCAGCACCATGCTGTGCCCTTCGCTCTGGCTGTCAATGTGCCTTGTATCACTCATAACGGTTGCAAAGTTATGCTTTTTTCTCCTTACGCACAACTGTCTTATGCGGTTTTTGGCACTTTTCACGCCGCTCCGACATGAAATAAAACATAAAATCTCACGCCCTTTGTCCTGTTTTCATGTTTTTATTGTTACTTTTGCACGGAATAAGTGAACGGGAACAGAATATGCTGATATTTAAATACTTGAACACACTGGGGCGATACCTCATCCTGATGGGGCGTTCGTTTTCGCGTCCGGAGAGGATGCGCATGTTCTTGAAGCAATACATAAAGGAGATGTCGTCGCTCGGTGTCGATTCCATCGGCATCGTGCTGCTCATCTCCTTTTTCATAGGAGCGGTGATATGCATCCAGATGAAGCTCAACATCCAAAGCCCGTGGATGCCGCGGTGGGTGTCGGGCTACACCACGCGCGAGATCCTGCTGCTCGAGTTCTCGTCCAGCATCATGTGCCTCATCCTTGCGGGCAAGGTGGGGTCGAACATTGCGTCGGAGCTCGGCACCATGCGTGTGACACAGCAGATTGACGCCCTCGACATAATGGGCGTGAACTCCGCCTGCTACCTCATACTGCCCAAGGTGCTCGCGCTGGTGACGATAATGCCGTTCCTCGTCATCTTCTCGTCCACCACCGGCATTCTCGGGGCATACGGGACGGCATACATCGGGCACATCCTCTCGCCCGAAGACCTCACGCTCGGGCTGCAGCACTCGTTCAATTCGTGGTTCGTGTGGATGAGCATCATAAAGAGCCTGTTCTTCGCTTTCATCATTTCGAGCGTGTCGAGCTTCTTCGGCTACACCGTGGAGGGCGGCTCGGTGGAGGTGGGCAAGGCGAGCACCGACGCCGTAGTGTCGTCAAGCGTGCTCATCCTGTTCTCCGACGTGTTCCTCACACAGTTGCTGAGTTAAGTGGAACGCAAGGGCAGCGGAAAGATAAAAAGTCCCGGTTAAAAACGCCATACATCGCATGATAGAAGTAAAAAACCTGTATAAGTCGTTCGACGACAAGGAAGTCCTCAAGGACATCAACGCCACGTTCGACGACGGCAAGACAAATCTCATCATCGGACAAAGCGGAAGCGGCAAGACCGTCCTGATGAAAAACCTCGTGGGACTGCTCACGCCCACAAGCGGCGAGGTGCTCTACGACGGCCGCAACTTCGTGGCCATGGACAAGAAGGAGAAGGTGCACATGCGCCGCGAGATGGGCATGATATTCCAGAGTGCCGCGCTCTTCGACTCCCTCTCGGTGCTCGAGAACGTGATGTTCCCGCTCGACATGTTCTCGACGATGAACTACCGCGAGCGTGTGCGCCGTGCACAGGAATGCCTCGACCGCGTGAACCTCACCGATGCGCAGCAGAAGTTTCCCGGCGAAATATCGGGAGGCATGCAGAAACGCGTGGCAATAGCGCGCGCCATCGTGCTCAACCCGAAATATCTCTTCTGCGACGAGCCCAACTCCGGGCTCGACCCACGCACTTCGCTCGTCATCGACGAGCTGCTCAGCGGCATCACGAAAGAGTATGGCATAACCACCATCATCAACACGCACGACATGAACTCGGTCATGGGGATAGGCGAAAACATCCTTTTCATCTATCAGGGCAGAAAGGAATGGCAGGGCACCAAGGACGACGTTATGGGCTCTACGAACAAGAACCTCAACGACCTCGTGTTCGCCTCCGACCTCTTCCGTAAGGTGAAAGAGGTGGAAATGGAGCACCAAGGAGAGGAGAAATAAGCATTACACGCGTCTTCCGCAAACTTAATTGGCAAAAAATCACTAACTTTGCACCCCAAGACCATCATTTCCAACTCACATGCACAAAGCAGGATTCGTAAACATCGTGGGTAATCCCAATGTGGGAAAATCGACACTCATGAACCAACTCGTGGGCGAACGCATAAGCATCGCCACCTTCAAGGCACAGACGACACGCCACAGAATCATGGGCATCGTCAATAGCGACGACGCCCAGATAGTGTTCTCCGACACGCCGGGAGTGCTCAAGCCCAACTACAAGCTGCAGGAGTCTATGCTCGCCTTCTCCGTCTCCGCATTGCAGGATGCCGACATCCTGCTCTATGTCACCGATGTGATAGAGACCCCCGAGAAGAACATGGACTTCCTGGAAAAGGTGCGCAAGATGACAATCCCCGTGCTACTGCTCATCAACAAGATAGACCTGACGGACCAGCAACGGCTCGGCGACATCGTGGAGAAGTGGCACTCGCTGCTCCCCGGCGCCGAAATCCTGCCCGTTTCGGCACGCAACAAGTTCGGTACGGAAATCCTGATGAAGCGTATAAAGGATCTCCTGCCCGACTCGCCCCCGTTCTTCGACAAGGACCAGCTCACCGACAAGCCTGCGCGGTTCTTCGTCTCTGAAATAATAAGGGAGAAGATTTTGCTCTACTACGACAAGGAAATACCATACTCGGTGGAGGTGAAAGTGGATGAATTCAAGGAGGAAGAAAGGCGCATACGCATACACGCCGTGATATATGTGGAGCGCAACACGCAGAAAGGCATCATCATAGGGCATCAGGGCGTGGCACTGAAGAAGATGGCAACGGAAGCCCGCAAGTCGCTCGAAAGGTTCTTTGGCAAGAGCATCTTCCTCGAAACCTTCGTGAAAGTGGACAAGGACTGGCGGAGCAACAAGCGCGAACTCGACAACTTCGGCTACAACCCTGAATAGCCGGAGACGCAAACCTTAAAAGCAAAAATCAGAATATGCCAAACTTAGTAGCAATAGTGGGACGCCCGAACGTGGGCAAATCCACACTTTTCAACCGCCTGACCAAGACACGGCAGGCCATTGTCAGCGACACGGCAGGCACGACACGCGACCGCCAGTACGGCAAGTGCGAGTGGAACGGACGCGAGTTCTCGGTGGTGGACACCGGAGGATGGGTGGTGAAATCCGACGACATCTTCGAGGACGCCATACGCAGGCAGGTGATTGTGGCAACGGAAGAGGCCGACCTCGTGCTCTTCCTCGTCGATGTACAGACAGGCCTCACCGACTGGGATGAGGATGTGGCGCAGATATTGCGGCGCACGAGACTGCCCGTAATCCTTGTTGCCAACAAGACCGACAACAACGACCAGATATACGACGCCGCGGAGTTCTACTCGCTCGGGCTCGGCGACCCGCAGTGCATCTCGTCGGCAACGGGAAGCGGAACGGGCGACCTGCTCGACCTCGTGACATCAAAACTGCCCTCCGACAAGGGCGAAATCCTGGAGGACGGCATCCCGCGCTTCGCCGTCGTGGGGCGGCCTAACGCCGGAAAGAGCAGCATCATCAACGCGTTCATAGGCGAAGAGCGCAACATCGTGACCGAGATTGCAGGCACGACACGCGACTCCATCTACACACGCTTCAACAAGTTCGGCTTCGACTTCTACCTCGTCGATACCGCGGGGATACGCCGCAAGAACAAAGTGTCGGAAGACCTGGAGTTCTATTCGGTGATGCGCTCCATCCGGGCGATAGAGAACTCGGACGTGTGCATACTCATGATCGACGCCACACGGGGCATTGAAGCGCAGGACATGAACATATTCCAGCTCATACAGCGCAACAACAAGTCGCTCGTGGTGGTCGTGAACAAATGGGACCTTGTGGAGAACAAGGACCAGGCGGTGATAAAGACCTTCGAGAACGCCATACGCCAGCGCATGGCCCCGTTCGTGGACTTCCCCGTCATCTTCGCTTCGGCGATAACGAAACAGCGCATCTTCAAGGTGCTCGAGACAGCCAAGCAGGTGTATCAGAACCGCAAGGCGCACATAGGGACATCCAACCTCAACGAGGTGATGCTGCCGCTCATCGAGGCTTATCCGCCACCATCGATAAAGGGAAAGTACATCAAGATAAAATACTGCACGCAGCTGCCCAACACGCAGATACCGTCATTCGTGTTCTACGCCAACCTGCCGCAGTACGTGAAAGAACCTTACCGCCGTTTCCTCGAAAACAAGATAAGGGACAACTGGGATCTGAACGGATGCCCGATAAACATCTTCATCCGACAGAAGTGATAAAGCACAAGGGCATCCTCCCGCAACACCGTCTTTTCACAAGCACAATGAAACGAAGAACACTATTGTCCGCCGCAGTGCTGCTGATGCTTGCGGCATGTGGGAAAAAGCACATTGACCCCAACGAACTGATGGGCAATGTCGCAAAGATATATTATGGCTACCTCGCCGAGGGGAAGTACGATGCCTACGTGGACGGTTTCTACCAGCCGGACAGCATCCCCGGCAGCTACCGCGAACAGCTCATCACCAATGCAAAGATGTTCGTCGGCGTGATGGACAGCCAGCACAAGGGACTGAAAAGCGTCAGCCTTGCCAGGGCCGAAGCCGACACCGCACGCCACACGGGGCACGCTTTCCTGATAATGCACTTCGGCGACGGCACCAAGGAAGAGGTGGTCGTGCCTATGGTGGAGCACCAAGGCAACTGGATGCTGCGCTGAACAAGGTAACAAGGTGTGGCACACCCCGGCAAGCAAAAAATCAATAAACGGGAAGGAATATTTTGTAAAGGGACAATCGGGCCGGAGAACGGCAAAGGCGTATGCGCAAGACTCTTCATCTTGCGCATACGCCTTTGCCGTTTATTATGGCCTTAGTGAATTGATGGGTGCTACATATACACCGTCCGCACGCTGATAGGCACCGCCTACTGCAGTAAGTGCCATTAAAAAAGAAGGGGCTTGCTGCCTTTGGGAACTCGGGTTCTCTGTACAATATTTGCATCGAAATTCGGGTTTCCAATCGCTGAGAGTGGCAGTGTCCGGCAGGAATTCTTATTTGGGTGGTTGTGTCGGCAAAATGGATGATTGGGCATAAATTTTTGACTGTCAGCGATTTCCGCCGTTACACCCATATATTGTGTAAGAAAAGCGGTTCTGACAACATGATAAAGAAGCCTTGTTTGTGGTGTTTTTATGCGTTGTTGGCAGTAAAAACAAGCCTTGTTCGGAGTGCAAAGAAGGCTTCTTCGTGGAGTGAACAAGGCTTCTTCGCCTGGAAACGGCGTTTTCCGTTACATTACAACCCGCTTTTCGCCGTGTTTCCCTCTCTATTCCGCAAGTTCGTCGTGTCAAAGATTTTTACCGTAAAAGCGGTGCACAATCTATGGTAATGCCGCATAAAAAATCCCGGCAGACTGGAGCGGTTCCAACCTGCCGGGATTTTTATGCGTTGCTTGTATCAATTACACTTTATCTGCCACGGAAGCACCGTCGTAAGCCCACTTGTAGAATGAGGCTCCATGGACGAAACCTGCCCCGAAAGCGGTGAAGACGATGTTGTCGCCCTTCTTCAAATGCTTCTCGTGATCCCACATTGCCAAAGGAATCGTTGCGGCACTTGTGTTGCCGTAACGCTGTATGTTCACGACAACCTTTTCGAGCGGCAGGTTGATGCGCTTCGCAACAGCCTCGATGATGCGGAGGTTCGCCTCGTGGGGTATCACCCAATCCACATCGTCGGTGGTGAGATTGTTGCGCTTCATTATCTCAGCCACATCATCGCCCATATTGGTCACGGCATAGCGGAACACCGTGCGACCCTCCTGGTAAAGGTAGTGCAGGCGGTGATCGACGGTGAAATGGGAAGCAGGGCAGACAGAGCCGCCGGCCTTCATGTGAAGGAACGGCAAGCCGATGCCGTCGGTACGCAGATACGAATTCTGCACGCCTACATTCTCCTCTTCCGTTGCTTCCACGAGCGCGGCACCGGCTCCATCGCCGAAGAGCACGCAGGTGGCCCGGTCCTGATAGTCGATGAGCGACGACATCTTGTCGGCGCCTATGACGATGATCTTCTTGTAGCGTCCGCTCTGAATCATCGAAGCGGCGACATCAAGCGAATAAAGGAATCCGCAGCATGCTGCCTCGAAGTCGAAGGCAAAGGCGTTTTTCAAGCCAAGCTTGCCGAGAACGATTGATGCAGTGGAGGGGAATTTGTAGTCGGGGGTGGTGGTGGAGACGATAAGCGCGTCGATGGTGTCGGGGTCGCATCCGGTCTTTCTCAGCAGTTGCTTGGCGGCTTTCCGTGCCATGTAGCTTGTGCCGAGGCCTTCCTCGGTGAGGATGTGGCGTTCCTTGATGCCCACGCGCGTCATAATCCACTCATCGCTGGTATCTACCATACGCGCCAACTCCTCGTTGTTGAGGACATAGTCGGGCACATAGCCGCCAACGCCGGTGATTACTGCGTTTATCTTACCCATGCGTCATTATTCAGCAACTTCCTTCACAATAGCCACCTTGCCACGATAGTATCCGCAGCTTGCGCATACTGTGTGGTAAACGTAGTAAGCACCACAGTTGGGGCATACTGCCAATGTGGGGGCTACTGCCTTATCATGAGTTCTTCTTTTAAGTGTACGAGTCTTCGACTGTCTTCTTTTAGGATGTGCCATTTTTCTTTAATCTTTAATTATTGTTTTTAATTTTTCCAATCCACTCCAACGGGGATCCGTCGTCTCTTCATCCTCACCACTACTTCGGGTAGCTGAATACTCTTCAAGAGTCTTAATCATCGCAGGGTTGCATTTTCCAGGTGCATGCACATGCTTAATGGGGATGTCGAGTGCTATAAACTCATAGATGAACCAGGTCAGGTCGAGAACGCCGTCGCTCTCGGCCACGGTGACGAGGTCGTCATCCTCTGAATATTCCTCTCCAAACTTTGCCACAAGGCGACTGTCACAGCAGACGGGCTGCTCCATGTCGTCGAGGCAGACATCGCAAGGCACCGTTGCCTTGCCCTCAATGTGGAAGCTGATGTCGAAACGGTTTTCCGTGCGGTGCACATTGGCAGTCACGCAAATGTCGCCACGCTTGATTTCCGCCCCCTCAAGGCTTTGAAACCAGACGTCGCCGAGGTTGAACTCAAAGGCGGTAAGCCCCTCCTCCAACTCCTTCAAGTCTATCTTCAGCTTCTCTGAACTACACATTTGGGTTGCAAAGTTACTAATATTTTCTGGAATTGAGCAACTTAACTGCAAGGTTTTTCGCAACGTTGGCGTTTTAACCGCACATGTTTTACCTGCTGTACAGAAATTTCAAACATTCATATTCCTCATTACCTTTTCCACCTCTTCCAACGGAACATTCAGCATCCGAGACACATAGATTGGTGTGATGACATTCATACTACCAGACTGACGTTCCATGCCAATTAGGTACTCAATATTCTTTTTGAGGTCGCCAAAACTGTTTGAGAATGTTGAAGAAGGCGTAACTTGTTCATTCTTGGCATTGAGCGTATCTAAAGTTTCACTACCATCTTCTCCATATTTACCGTCCTTCGCCTCAAATATCACACTCGGCTCGTTCACTTCCACCGTATGCCATGCACCTTTCGGTATCTGGCAACCATATTTTGCTTGGGCAGGGCAGAGATGGATGCGCTGCACTTCACGATACTCAATCTTGCGAGTGATGTCTTGTGCATCCATGCTCTGTTGAAAATTTTCCGAAGAAGGTTTCTCATACGAAACGACTTCCTCATAAATCACTTCGTCCAACTTTCCGCATAGACAGATAACTGTTTCTGTGCTGTTGGGATGCCTATGGATAGGAACAACTGTTCCTGGCAGCAAGGCGTTCAGCATACGCTGACTGTTGTCGGTCGGTGACGTACGCAAGTCATAGTTTTGCCGCAATCGTGGATTTGCT
>CAVBVK010000016.1:0-33552 GCA_963599085.1 bacterium
CGATAGGACAGTTTACGCCGCTTCCTTTCATGTATCTGCCCAAGACATTGACTCCCATCTGCAAAGGTATCACCTGCTTGTAGTGAAAGACATTCTCAATGACAACGAGATATCCGAATTTACTGTCGGCGGCATTCTCTTCCGGCTTATCTTCTTTCTGAGTGTTTTTGAGTCTGGTTGTGCCTATCCTTATTCCAAACTGCTTGCCACATTGCGGGCATTCAAACACCAATGCCTGTCCTTCCGTGTATTTCTTCTCGTCGAATGTTATGTAGTTGTCGCACTTGGGGCATCTCACTCTTTTCATTTTGATTTTGGTTTTAGTCCTTTTCGCTTTTTCGGCAAAGGGGAAAGAAGACGCATTTGCCAAAGGGGCGGCGTGTTGATACTTATGGAAGTTGGCTTTCCTGGACTTCAATCTTCGATACCCAACAGTCTGAAAACTCTATGTCGTCAGTGAGCTTGTTGAGTGCCTTGGTTGCGTCGTCTTTGGTAAGGAAGTGCTTGTAAATCACTTTTGTGCCTTTTCCGTGTGAATACACTTCCGCTTCTTTCATGCCTTTCTTGTGCAGTTGACAGACAAATGCTTCGGCATTGGCTTTTGTCACTCTGCTTGCCAGTACTATCGAATAGTATTTCTTTGTGACAACAGGCATCGGCCTTTGGCCGCCTTGCTGTATAGCCGCCTTGTTTTCTTCGGGTAGAGCCTCCCTTGACAACTTCCCGGGCTTGCCTTTTGTCACCTCTTTTGGCATTATGCGGTAAAGCAGGTTCGTGTCAATGGCACTCTTCACTTGTGCCGATTTGCTTGAATCGCCAACGGGAGAGGGGAACATGGCAAACACTATCAATGCGATAACGACCGCAGCGAGTTTGTGTATTATGCTGACGGGAATATGTATGGACACGCTTTCGCCGCCTGAAACACCATCTGTTGGTTCTCCCTCCGTCATTTCATTCTC
Source organism: bacterium (assembly GCA_963599085.1). Taxonomy (GTDB): domain Bacteria; phylum Bacteroidota; class Bacteroidia; order Bacteroidales; family Bacteroidaceae; genus Prevotella. Next base: position 963 of record CAVBVK010000016.1, read on the forward strand.
TTGCTCTTTGTAGGGAATTTGCGGAACAACGGTGTTTGCCGTCTGTTCCAAAGCGTCAATACGGATCGGAGAGAGCCCATAATAACAAGGCGTGAGAACGGGGATTTGGCATGGTTGGAAGTCGATTTTTGAGTCGGGGGATTTTATGATTGCACCAATACCGTTGATATAATATTCTCCTTCAGTCTCAATAATCTGCTTTATCGCTTCCACATTTTCGCCGATACGTTTTAATGCCTCGGGATAACTTATGTCGTAAGAATCGACATACGACTGTGCCAGAAGGGAGTCGTTCATTGTCAACTGAGGATTAAAGCCAATGCTACGGGTTGGAGGGAAATAGGCTTTTTCTTCACCATAATAATAGGCGTGCACATGATGGGCTACGAACCCGCCAAAATTTGGGACAATGACACAGTCGTTATCCAACAACAGTCTGAGAATATGTATTTCCAATTCCAACATTTTGCAAATTTAAGCAAATAATGCCAAATTGCCAACGGATAATCAAGAAAATATTTAAAATGTCAATCCGCATAAGCGACCTTTAATTAATTATAATAAATGCCAGAGTACAATTGCACTTTAACGTAATAGTGTTATCTTTGTTGACGAATTAACAACAACATACAGAAATACAATACAACTATGACTATCGGAGACAGAATACCAGAGGTTCTTGGCATCGACCAAGACGGACGTGAAATCAAGACGAACGACTATCGCGGCCGCAAGATTGTGCTTTACAGCTATCCCAAGGCGAACACCGGCGGATGCACCGCCGAGGCTTGTTCCTTGCAGGCTCATAAGGAAGAACTGGCCGCAGCCGGTTACGAGATTATCGGCATCAGCAAGGACAAACAGGCCCAACAAAAGAAGTTTGCCGAAGCCAAGGGGCTGGAGTTCCCTCTCATTGCCGACACCGAGACCACGCTCTTGCAGGAACTTGGCTGTTGGGGTGAGAAGGTGGCTTGCGGTCGCAAGACCATCGGTATCCTTCGCACCACCTATCTCGTAAACGAGGAGGGCGTGATTGAGAAAATCTTCACGCCCAAGGAAATCAAGACCAAGATTCATGCAGAGCAGATATTGGAGTACATCAACAAATAACCCCAACAAGTCATGGCAATAGAACACAAATGTAAAATCACAGTCCGTGAATGTAAGTGTTTCAACGACTACCAGGAGAAATATCCGGGCAATCCGAAGAGCGGTCCGTGCCCTTGTTTCGAGCCCGGCGACACCTTCCTGTTGGAGGGCAACGACTTCTTTCACATGCTCAACGGAAAATTCTGCTCCGAGGCATGGGATGCTATCAGCCGCTATGTCTATACGGCATTACAAGGTGGTAGCACCATGAAGGGTTGGACGAACGACGAAGAAGTGGATGAACTTACTTTCGCCAACGGAAGACGATGAAAACCATGAAGCAACAGCTCCCCAATATTGCCATTATCACAGGAGCATCGTCTGGCCTTGGCACATGCTATGTAGATGCTGTTACCAAACTGTTTCCTGAGATAGATGGGCTGTGGCTGATTGCAAGGCGCGAGGAGCGGCTGAGGGAGGTGGCTGCACAGCATCCCGACAAGCGGTGCGTGGTCATCCCAATGGATATGGCCGACATGGACTGCTATACTTCACTCGAAAAAAGACTGCGCATGGAAAGACCACACATACAAGTGTTTATCAACGACGCGGGAGTGATGGGCAGTGCACCATTAGAGGAAATGGAATTGGAGCAGATGCTGCGGATAATCGACCTCAACTGCAAGGGAGCGACAGCCATCACCAAGGTGTGCCTTCCATACATAGTGGACGGAGGAACTATACTTGAAGTGTCGTCCACCTCAGCCTTTGTGCCAAACACGAACCAGATAGTATATTGTGCCTCCAAGTCTTACCTGTCTGCCCTGTGCTTAGGGTTGCGTGAAGAGCTGAAGCACAGAAGGATAAATGTCTGCGCTGTGTGCCCAGGACTGATGCTGACGGAGATGATAAAAGGAGATGGCACTGCCCAACTGACAGACGGGCAAAAAAGACTTCCGCAGATAGACCCTGCCATGGCCGCCGTCAAGTCGCTGCGAGCAGCAAGCCATGGCCACGCCGTATATACCACAGGCATATTCTACAAATGCTACCGATTGCTCGCCAAGTTTATTCCGCACACATGGCTCATAAAGGTGGCTGGGCTAGACTAAGACAAGCACTTTTATTATGAAACAGAAAAGTTCTTGAATTTCCACAAAGCCCGTCGTCTGAACATTTAATCAACAAGATAAAGACAACGATGCTCAACATATCAAGCAAGCAAAAGATGTACTATCTTCTTACTGCTCATAGCATTAAATATGAGGTAACAGAGACTCAGTAGAAAAATGGCTGCATAGAACGAACAGCTCACATTGAAGCTAATATAAAAATAAAAAAGAGAATGTGCAAACTGACACATTCTCTTTTCGTGACTCCGGCAGGATTCAAACCTGCAACCTTCTGATCCGTAGTCAGATGCTCTATTCAGTTGAGCTACGGAGCCAATTCCAACGCTTCCGTCATGATGTTCTGTCATCATTTCCGAATTGCGAGTGCAAAGGTAGTGCTTTTTCTTATAACCTCCAAATTTTATTGTTCTTTTTTTATTTAAAATCCTTTGTTTTTACGATTTTTACGATTTCGTCCCAATATTGACCCTAAAATTCTTATTCCTCACCTTTCAATACCGGCAGTGAAATATGATATTTCACTGCCAAAAGCCTTATCACGCAAACGACGACAAATGTCACCACAACGGTGATGTTCATATCCATTCCAAGCCTCATAAGCGCCCAATACACCAGACCTCCAAAGATACTTGCCATGGCATAGATCTCCTTTTTGAAGATGATGGGCACATTGTTAAGGAGAATGTCGCGTATCACGCCGCCGGCAGAGCCTGTGATACAGCCCATGATTATCGCCACCCAATAGGCATATCCACAGTCAAGGGTTTTCTGCAAGCCGACTATCGTGAACAGTGCCAGTCCGAACGTGTCGAACAGAAACCATGTGTTGTCAAGCCGTCTCAACGATTTTGCAAAGACGATAACAAACGCCTGTGCCATCACCGTACATATTATATATATGGAAGAGGTCATCCAAAAAGGCGTCACGCCGAGCATCACATCGCGTATGGTTCCGCCTCCTATCGCCACCGCAATGCCGCACACGAAGCCGCCCAACCAGTCGAAATGCTTTGCTGCCGCATGCCTGATGCCGGATATGGCAAAAGCGAAAGTACCCAAAAACTCAATTACGTTAAGCAGAGACCCGTAAAGTTCATGTTGTTGTATCATACCTTGCCTACAACATTTATAGGATTACCCGACACAAACGCCTTCAAATTGTCCACCGCTATTGTCATCAGCCGATTGCGTGCCTCCATCGTCGCCCAAGCTATATGGGGAGTGATATAGGCGTTAGGCTGCGCAAAGAGGGGGTTGTCGGCAGCCGGCGGCTCACTGCACATCACATCTGCGCCATACGCGCCCAACTGTCCGTCCTGCAAGGCTTCTGCCACATCCGTCTCATTGACAAGCGGCCCACGCCCTGTATTTATGAGTATTGCGCCACGACGCATCTTCCGGATACTCTCCCTGTTGATGAGTTCACGCGTAGAAGGCGTGAGCGGACAGTGCAACGTTATTATGTCGCTGACACCAAGGAGTCCGTCGAATGTGGTCTTGCTGATACTTGGAGGAAGGTCGGCGGCATTCTTGCTTGTATAAGCAAATACATCCATACCGAAATCTTGCGCCAGTTGTGCCACCTTGCTTCCGATGCTTCCCAATCCTACAATACCCATGGTCTTGCCCGAAAGGTCGGTGAGCGGCGTGTCCCAATAACAAAAGTCAGGGCAACGGCTCCATGCGCCTGCACTGTTTTGGGCAGCATAATAACCCACCTTGTTGGTAATGTTGAGTATATGCGCAAAAGTCATCTGCGCCACGCTGTCTGTACTGTAAGCCGGGATATTGGTCACGACGATACCGTGCTTGTGTGCCGCTTCCGTATCAACGACATTGTAACCCGTGGCAAGCACGCCTATATATTTTACATTCGGAAGTTGCGAAATGATCTCCGCACTGAAAACGGTCTTGTTCGTCAGCACTATGTCTGCGTCACCCACATGCGCAACCACTTCTTCGGGAGTGGTGCGCGGATATACCTTTATCTGTCCTATTTCTTCAAATGATTCCCATGACATGTCGCCGGGGTTCACTCCGTGACCGTCCATTACTGCTATTTTCATTGTTTCAGAATTGTTTTTATCCAAAGTTTGCATGCCTGCGCCATAACATTGTAAACAGAACCGACCAAGCAACAAAGATTGAGTAGTTATGCTGATATTTCTTTTTAGTCCTTAAACCTGTCGCCCCAACAGCGCAACATCTGCTGATACTGCTTTTCCTCCACCGGCGAATGCTGCGCATGCCAAATGCGTCGCCCCTCCATGCCGTCGGGCATATACTGCTGTGCAGCAAAATGCCCAGGGTAGTCATGGGAATATTTGTAGCCATCGTGGTAACCGAGCTGCGCCATGAGAGCCGTGGGTGCATTGCGGAGGTGCAACGGCACCGGCTGGTTGCCGGTCTGCCGTACGAGAGCCAAAGCCGCATCAATGCCCAAATAAGCAGAATTGCTCTTCGGGCTCGTCGCAAGATAGACCACAGCCTCAGCCAACGGAATGCGCCCTTCTGGCCATCCTATCTTCATCACGGCATCGAAAGCGGCATTGGCAAGCAGCAGGGCGTTGGGATTTGCAAGCCCTATATCCTCGGCTGCACTTATGACAAGCCGCCGGGCTATGAACTGCGGATCCTCGCCACCTTCTATCATGCGTGCCATCCAATAAAGTGCCGCATCGGGATCGCTGCCACGAATGCTTTTTATGAACGCCGAAATGATGTCATAGTGCATCTCGCCGCCCTTGTCATAAGCCAAAGGGTTCTGCTGCAACCGTTCCTTCACCATGCTGTCGGTGATTTCGACACTGTCTCCACCAGCCCCTGCTACAAGTTCAAGGATATTGAGCAACTTGCGTGCATCACCCCCGCTGTAACGCAACAAAGCATCAGTCTCCTTAAGTACGATGTCACGCTTTTTCAGTTCCATATCTTCCGTCACCGCCCGATGAAGCAACTCGAGGAGGTCGTCCTTGTCGAGTGGATTGAGTACATACACCTGACAGCGCGACAACAACGGCCGTATCACTTCAAAAGAGGGGTTTTCTGTCGTTGCGCCTATCAGCGTGACAACGCCCCGTTCCACCGCTCCAAGCAACGAATCCTGCTGCGACTTGCTGAAACGGTGTATTTCATCGATGAAAAGAATGGGTGAGGCACTGTTGAAGAAGCGGCCCTTTTTCGCCCGCTCTATGACTTCACGCACATCCTTCACACCACTGGTGACTGCACTCAGGGTGTAGAACGGCGTTTCAAGATGGTTTGCGATAATCTGCGCCAGAGTAGTCTTACCCACACCGGGAGGTCCCCAAAGGATAAACGACGAGATGCGTCCTGCATCAATCATGTTGCGCAAGACAGCACCCTCGCCCACCAAATGTTTCTGACCGACATAGTCGTTCAGCGTGCGGGGCCTCATCCTTTCTGCCAAGGGCTCGCTCATATACCTTGCAAAATTATGAAATATATGCGAGACGCACAAAATTTCCATCTGAAAAACTTGTGGATTAAGAGTAAAGTCTTTACTTTTGCAGCGCCTTGCCACGAAGCTGTCAGGAGAGCTGCGGCAAGGCGGGACTGCACAAAAGGAAATAATGACACATTGAGAAAAATACAGATTCTTAAATATGAAAAATCAAAAAACTTTAACGCTCAAGACACTGACAAAAAGTAACGTATGGGAACTTCAGGAGAACGACATCTTCAGAATATGGGAAGCAGCCGAAAAAGATGCTGATCTGAAAGGCAATCTCAGCCATTACATTGATGTCATACACAGTGCCTTCGAGATAGAAGAGATAAAGATAGACAAGCCTGCTGTCATAAGCAAATACGAAGCACGCGGATTTAAGGTCGGAAAGCTGCGCACCGATGACGGCGACAAGAAAAAATGGGCAATAATGAAACGCCCCATCACAAGAGTCACCGACCTCACCTACGAGAACATACGCCACATCTCGGCGGCAAAACTCATTGAAGTGCTCGACCGCAACTTCGGAGGCGGATGGGAGTCGCTCTCACAAAGCATTCAGGACATAATAGAAAGTGCCTTCGAAATAAGCACCACCACACTGCCGAAAGACCGGATTCACAATTCGGGCGGCATGTACGACAAGAAGGTGAAGGATGGGTTTGAAGTGTTGGAAATAGTGAAAGGCAACTGGATTGAGGCCATTTTTGCCAAGGCAAAGCCCGAAATGGACAAACCGACAACCAAGGTTGGCGACAGCAATGACTTCAAACTGTACGGTGATGATAACGGGGAGAACGACGAAGACTTGCCGGAAGACTTCGGAAACAACGATGAGGAAGACGACAACGACGAGGATTTCGACGAAGAGAAACTCACGGAAGAGAGCTACCGCACCACGTTCGACACTGACCCCGAAGACCTTAACCTCGAGGCGGAAGACATAAGCGACGAGGATAACAATTACTGATAATAGCCATGCCAACGCTCCACAGAGAGTATTGGCATGGCTATTTTATGTCTTGTTTTCATAGAGGAAGCCCTGGTGTTTCGAAACCTGGAAACAAACACTGCACATAAATTTGCACGCATCCTTATACCATCCCTTGCTTCAACGTGTTGGCATTTGTTTTGATGATACGCAAATGATACTTCCCGGAGAAAGAAATATTCATCACACCCTGCGGCTCCAAACTTGAAGGCGAAACAGCCAACGCTGCATGCCCCATAGTGCGCCGTAAATTCAACTCTACGCACGGATGCACCATAAAAGCACAGGCATTGTCGGTTGCAACAACCATCATGTCTATACCGAACGCGCCATGATATTTGCCAAGGAACAACGTGGACAATATGCCTTCTATACTCTCACGCACCTTGTCAAGCAATGCCATATCGCAATACTTTGACAACATTTCGCGCTTGTCCTCCTCCGTTGCAAGGACGCTTCCGGTGTATGCGCCATTCACGGTGTCGAACATTGACAGTCCGCAGTAGTCTATCCTGCCGTCCCTACGAGCCATGAACTCCATACCGAAATCCACCACTTTCTTGTAAAGGGGTTCGACCATGATGCCTCCCTGTCTGTCGATGACATTGCTTATCCAGCCCTGCTGATGGACACTCAAAGCCGTATCCTCCACATAACGCACCCCTCTCCCACTGCTGCTCCATGGCGATTTAAGCACAGATTTGCCGTTTTCAGCAATCGTCTGCACGACAGATTGTAAATCCTCACACCAACGACTCTTTCCGACTAGCCTTTCATCCATACCGACAAGCTGCGGCAAAAGGTTTTCAGCCGCATAATTCCTACTGCTCATATTGCGTATTGCACTTAACCGTACAGTATCGGGAAGATAAGACCGAAGTGCCGGATTGGCATCGAGAAATTGGCGGCAAATTGACGAATCCCATCCCCACGGCTCCACTTCAAAATCAGGCAACGACGCAATGTTCATATTCGACAAGCCTGCCGCTGAAACGAAAGCTGCCTTCTTCACATATTTCGGCAAATGCCTGGCGGACTCTTCCGCTGCCTCCACATCATCGACAAATACCAAATCGCCATTCCCTGCCCACAAGGCTGGGATGAAACCCAAATCGGAACGCAAATGCCGCGCAGCGTGTGGAGCAGTAAAGCAGTCATTATTTATCGCCAGAGCGATATCATGTTCAGGATTAAAAACATGCAATTTCATACTGCAAAATTAGCGAAAACAAAACACATACCGTACCGTTTCAACTGTTGTTTTTCATAACAATAGTCCATTAAATTTTTCATATAGAGTCAAAAGCATCCACCATATAAACGAATTATCTGACTTCCAGATTTTTTGTTTCAACCTTTCCTGTCCCTGACACCGATTTGAGCAGTTGGCTGACATTTCCGCTCAACTTAACATCCCCGGTTCCTGACAAATCGCATGAAACCTTACCGCAGTCTTTAAAGTTTATTTCCATATCTCCTGTGCCGAAAGATTGGAAAGATGAGTTATCCGTTTCCTGCAATGCAGCAGCGATGTCCCCGGTTCCGCCCAACCGTACATCAAACGACAATGTCTTGATCCGTTTAGCGTCAAAATCACCTGTGCCTGACAAATTCACTGTCATTGCGTTGCACTCTATATCTGAAAAATCAGCATCACCCGTCCCCGACAAATCCACATCCAACTTTTCTGCATATACCACTCCGCCACAAACGAAATCACCCGTTCCCGAAACACCCACGAACTGCAAGTCCGGCGACGACACAATGATTTGCACATCTCCGTCATTTTCAGAAAAGCCAAACTTGTTTTTCCTTGTAATATTAAGAGTTGTTCCGTCAAGTTCCACCGTTATATCATCAACAATGTCTGCATCGCCACGCAACAATATATATGTGGAATCCGCCTGAACGAAAGAAACATCCCATTCGGAATGGTTGCATACGGAATTGAAAGTTCCCAGTGTGAGTTTCTTTTGTACAATGTCAGCAGAATGCCTTTTCCCGACCATATTGCCTACATAAGAGCAAGAGGAGAGCAAGAGCAGCATGAACAGACATGCCATGAGTTTTGACAAATGTTTCATAAGTTTACCTTTAAATTTATTTGATACCTTTATGACGAAATGAATAGGCATAAAGTTGCACGGAAAACAAAAAATCTCCGTAAACATCAAACAGTTTACAGAGATTTTTATGATATATTTCGTGTTTCAGAACTTCGCCATCTTTATTGCATCAATGGCACATTCATCGCCTTTATTGCCATAACGGCCGCCACTTCTGTCCTTTGCCTGTTGCAAATCGTTTGTTGTAAGCAAGCCATATATGATGGGTATCTCACTTGTCGTGTTGAGACGTGCGATGCCCGAGGTCACCCCTTGGCAGATATAGTCGAAGTGCGGAGTCTCCCCTTTTATCACACTTCCAAGGATAATCACTGCGTCATAACCTCCATGCAGCACCATCTGGTGTGCTCCGTAAATCAATTCGAAACTTCCAGGGACTGTTTTTACATGGATGTTTTCGGGCAATGCACCATGTTTCTCCAAGGTGCTTACCGCCCCGTCAAGCAAAGCTTCCGTTATTTCCTGATTCCATTCTGCGACGACAATACCGAAACACATGTTACTCGCGTCAGGTACATTGCCTGCATCATAGCAAGAAAGGTTATGAAGTTCTGTTGCCATTTTCTTATTCCGAAACGCGCTCTATGTACTTGTCAATTTCAGAACTCTGCACAAGCTGTGAGTTCTGGTATTTTTTCTTTATGTCCTGATAAATGTTGAGAGCCTCAGCTTTCTTTCCCTGACTTTCCAACAGCTCGCCAGCCTGCAAGAGGAACGTAGGGGCAATGCTGTTGTTTACGCCATCAACACCCTTGTCGTCGGCCATTTTAGCGGCTTTCTTCAATGTACTGATAGCCTTGTCCACTTTTCCTGTTTCTGCATAGGCGTTACCCAAAGCAGCGGTTGCGGCAGGACTTACTAAAGCGTCGCTTTGCGTGGAGTATTTCTCAAGCGAGGCGACAGCCTCATTCCATTTGCCGAGATTTACATAGCAAAGACCTGCATACAGATTGGCAAGGTTGGCAGCATCAGTGCCGCTATAATCGCTTGCTATCTTTGCAAAGCCTACAAATCCTGCGCCGTCGCCATTAAGGGCCTTGTCGAACGCTTCCGAATTGAAATACTCCTGTCCTTTTGCCAAAGCAGTGCTTGCCTTGTCTTCACGCGGATCTGCCACATACTCCCTGTAAGCGAACAGACCTGCTACAATGATGATGACGGCAGCCACAACGATAAGAATCTGTTTCTTGAATTTGTCGAAGAATGCTTCATTCCCATTTTGGAGCTCATTAACAACGTTACGAGCGCCCATTCCTTTTCTGTTTTCCATTATTTTGTTTCTTTTTAATTTTCCGAATTCTGCTGCATTACGCTGTTTCCCCTTATTGGAAAGGCATAAGCAAATGCAGCGCAAAATTACGTATTTTCTCTCACATATTGAAATATATTCCCACTTTTTTTGTTTTAAAACGATAAAACTTTTAACTTTGTACAACCGAAACACTTTGGGTGCAGCCTCTGATAATATGTTGAAAGCATTTAGTTATGATCTTAAATAAAATCTCAATAATCAATTTCAAGAACATCAAAGAAGCGACTTTGGAACTTTCGCCCAAAATGAATTGCTTTATAGGTCATAACGGGGAAGGCAAGACCAACTTTCTTGATGCCGTGTATTATCTCTCCTTCTGCCACAGTTCGTTCAACCCCATCGACTCACAAGTGATAACCCACGACAAGGACTTCTTTGTGATTGACGGCATTTACGACAATGAAAACGGCGACACCACAGACATTTACTGCGGCATGAAGCGTGGCACAAAAAAGCATTTCAAGCGCGACAAGAAAGAGTACAAGCGTCTGGCACAGCATATCGGCCTCATCCCACTCATTTTTGTCTCACCTTACGACACTGCACTCATCATCGGCGGCAGCGAGGAGCGACGCAGGCTCATGGATGTGGTCATTTCCCAATACGATCACAATTATCTCGAAGCCCTCGCCAACTACAACAAGGCATTGCAACAGCGCAATTCGCTTCTGAAGATGGAGAGCGAGCCCGATGCCATGCTTCTTGACATTTGGGAAAAAGAGATGGCGCGTCATGGAACTACAATCTACAACGCGCGCAATTCGTTTGTAAACCGGCTAATCCCGGTCTTCCAAGACATATACACCCACATTTCCGACAATCACGAGAGTGTGTCGTTAAGTTATGTGTCGCATGCCCAGCGCGGCGACCTGCTCGACATAATCCAACGCGACCGTCTCCGCGACCGTGCCGTAGGCTATTCGCTACACGGCGTGCACCGCGACGACCTCGAAATGTTGCTTGACGGCTATCAAATGAAGCGCGAAGGAAGCCAAGGGCAAAACAAGACTTTCGTCCTTGCACTGAAACTTGCACAGTTCGACTTCCTAAAACGCACGGCCTCCAACACCACGCCCTTGCTGCTGCTTGACGACATTTTCGACAAGCTCGACGCTCACCGTGTGGAGCAAATCGTAGAGCTCGTCTCCGGTTCCGATTTCGGACAAATATTCATCACCGACACTAACCGCGACCATCTTGACCAGATACTGAGAAATGTGTCTTTCAACTACAAGCTGTTCAATGTCTCCAACGGCGAAATAAAAGAAAAAGAACATGTTTAGACGCGAAGTAAAATCCATCTCGGAATTGCTTGATTCTTATCTGAGGCAGGAGGGACTGGAAGTTCCCTTGTTGCAAAAACGCCTCATCGACTCTTGGGAGAAGGTCGTGGGCAAGACCGTGGCAAGCTACACCGGAGACAAAGATATAAGAAACCAGACTCTCCATGTCAAGATCCTCAATCCGGCATTGCGGCAGGATCTTTCAATGATGCGCACGCAACTGGTAAAGCGGCTAAATGCCGAAGTTGGCTCGTGCGTCATTGCCGATGTGCGCATATATTGAAGATACAGGAACAAAAGGCTTCCGGTTTTCATACAAATATAAAAAAAAGAACTTGCATCCACCGACAACAACCGTTGTCATGCCTGCAAGTTCTCTCCTGCGGAAGATGAGGGATTCAAACCCCCGATACCCGGAAAAGGGTATACCGGATTTCGAGTCCAGCGCATTCGATCACTCTGCCAATCTTCCTCTTTTTCGGGACGCAAAGGTAGCAATATTATTTTTAACGGCAAAATAATTTCCCGTTTTTTTCGTGCTGTCGGCTTTTTCATGCTAAAATTTTCATGCTAAAATCACCACTTACAAAAATCTTTTTACTACTTTTGTAACATGAAAATCTCTGTCATCATACCCGTCTTTCGTGTCGAACGCACCATAAAAAGGTGTGTCGATAGCGTTCTGCGACAGACATGTTCCGATTGGGAAATGATCCTTGTCGATGACGGTTCCGACGACAGTTCCCCCCGAATATGCGACGCCTATGCTGCCGCCGACAGCCGCATAAGCGTCATACATTGTCCGAACAAGGGGCTCGGTGCCGCACGCAACAGCGGTATCGATGCAGCGGGAGGCGAATGCCTGATGTTTCTTGACTCTGACGATGCCTTGCATCCCGACACACTCATGCAACTTTCCGAAATCATGGAGCGACATAAGGAGTACGACTTTGTAGAGTTCCCCATCTTCCGGTATTACGGCAACAACCTGCGGCAAAGCCTGCTCTCTTTCACTCCGCAGACATTCACCGACAAATGGGACTACTGGTTCAATGCCAACGCCTACCAACACTCCTACGCCTGCAACAAGATTTTCCGTGCAAGGGTGTTCAGCGGAATACACTTCCGTGAAGGGAAGAAGTTTGAGGATCTCCACACCCTACCCCATATCCTTGATGCCTGCTCACAATTTGCCACCACCAACAAGGGGCTTTACTATTATTACGACAACAGCAACGGCATCACCGCCACTGCGGGGATAGGGCTTTCCGACTTACTTGAAGGCCACATACAGGTTTTACGCGATGCTCTCCGTTGGCAACGCCCCACAGGCATCGACCGCAAGGCATTCGGGGCATACTACGCCCATGTCGTGAACATACAGATTGATGTAAGTGAAAGATGCGGCAACGAAAGCATCGTCCTGCCCGTCCTGCCTTATTGGAACACCCCAAAGCTCATGGTTTTGCACCTCATCGGCATGAAAGCACTTTGCCAATTCAACAAAACACTTCACAGACTATGGAGAAACAGCCACTGATAAGCTTCATCATCACAGCATACAACATCCCTGCCGAACTGCTCACAGAGTGCATCAAGAGCATCCTCGATTTGTCGTTAAGCGCACACGGGCGCGAGATTATAGTCGTTGATGACGGCTCGCAGACACCGGCAATAACTGCAATAGGCAGCATAGCCGACGAAATCATCTACATACGGCAGCGCAACCGGGGACTGTCCGCAGCCCGCAATACGGGCATGACAATGGCATCTGGCAAATACATACAGTTTGTCGATGGCGACGACAAACTCATACGGGCTCCTTACGAACATTGCCTTGACATTGCACGCTACCACAATCCTGACATAGTGCTGTTCCGGGAAACCGTCTCTCCGTCGGCAGAGACGCCATTCACCTACGACGGTCCCATGTCCGGCAGCAGCTATATGCGTGAGAACAACCTGCGGGCCTCGGCCTGCGGCTACCTCTTCGAGAAGATTACAGCAGGGCAATTAAGGTTCACACCGGGCTTGCTGCACGAGGACGAGGAGTTCACGCCGCAACTCTTCCTGCGCTCCGAACGCCTCTACTCCACCGATGCCGAGGCATACTTCTACCGTCGGCGCAAGGGTTCCATAATGAATGCCACGGACAATGAGCACACGAGGAAGCGGCTTGACGACATGGAGGAGATACTCTACCGCCTGCAACACATCGTCGTCCCTGAAAGCGACATGCCTGCCATCAACCGCCGCATAGCCCAGCTCACCATGGACTATCTGTATAATGTAATCAAACTGACACGCAGCAAGCGCATACTCAACGAGACAATCAACCGTCTGCGCGGCAAAGGGCTCTATCCTTTACCCGACAAAGACTACACGGCGAAATACAAATACTTCAGGAAGATGATGAACAACAAGTACACGCGTCAGCTCCTATTCATGGCAATAAAAAGATGAAAATACTACTCTTCGGCGAATACAGCAATGTGCACTGGACCCTTGCCGAGGGGTTGAGAGCCCTCGGCCATGAGGTGACAGTGGTGTCCAACGGCGATTTCTGGAAGGACTATCCGCGCGACATCGACTTGACACGCAAGCCGACACGCCTTGGCGGGCTGGCTTACATGACCCGTCTGCTCCGCATCATGCCGCAGTTGAGGGGCTACGACATCGTGCAGATTGTCAATCCGTTGTTCATAGAACTGAAAGCACAATTGATAAAGCCTGTTTACAAATTCCTGCGGCGTCACAACAAACGCATGGTGATGTGTGCCTTCGGTATGGATTACTACTGGGTGAGCACCTGCTGCGATGCAAAGACATTCCGTTACAGCGACTTCAACATCGGCAGCAGTCTCCGCACCAATGACGATGCCATGAAAGAGCGTGCCGACTGGCTCTCGACGGCAAAGGAAAGGATAAACAGATACATAGCCCACAACTGCGACGCCATAGTGGCAGGGCTTTACGAATACTGGCGGTGCTACGAGCCGCATTTCCCCGGCAAGACCCATTTCATTCCATTCCCCATAAAATGCAGCGAAGCGCCCATACACAACAGGGACACTGACGACCGCATAAAGATCTTCATAGGTATCAACCGCACACGAAGCGAGTACAAAGGTACCGACATAATGCTGCGCGCCGCACAGGACATAAAGAAGAAGTACGGTGACAGGGTACAGCTAATAGTGGCGCAATCCGTGCCATTCGGCACCTATTGCAAGATGATGGAAGGCTCCGATGCCATACTCGACCAGCTTTACAGTTACACGCCAGCCATGAATGCATTGCAGGCAATGAGCCGAGGCATAATAAACATAGGTGGTGGCGAAGAGGAAAACTACACAATAATCGGCGAAACGACATTGCGCCCCATCATCAACGTACGCCCCACCTACGACAGCGTGTATGGCGCGCTGCAACAGTTGGTGACCCACACCGACAACATTGCAACGCTCAAACAGCAAAGCGTGGAGTACATAAAAAAGCACCATGACTACATAAAGGTGGCACAGTCGTACGAGACTTTGTACGCCAAGCTGCTGCAATGCTGAAACAACGGATGCTTCAGTAATGCCATAACAATGCCTAATAAGGCAATGTCACCTTGAAATCGGGGCTGTCTATATGTTCTTCCTTTATGGCACGTATCAATTCATCAAGGATTTCCGGGTGCTCCCCACTCACATCATTGTCTTCATGAATGTCCGTGGAAAGGTTGTAAAGGTGTGGCTTCCCCTTTATTACAACCAACTTCCAGTCGCCTTTTCGCACTCCAATCTGATCTGTCTCATGGAATTCCCAATATAGATAACTGTGCTTTCTTTGCTTCGCATCATTACCCAAAAGCGTAGGAAGTATTGATATTCCATCAAAATAGTCGTCCGTTTTTTTGTTGCGATAGCGTTTTTCGTAATCCTTCACTCCTGCCATCTCGCAGAAAGTGGGCATCAAATCGTAAAAGGCAAAAGGCAAACCGTTTACAGAGTTACCCTTTATATGCCCAGGCCACCATGCTATAAACGGTATTCTTATGCCTCCTTCATAACATTGACGCTTCAATCCTTTCAGCTTACCGTCACGCCCGAAGAACTCCGGATCGGCTCCGCCTTCCTCATGAGGGCCGTTGTCGCTGGTGAATATAACGACAGTATTCTTATCCAACCCTTTCTCTTTCAGCTTTGCAAAGATTTCACCCACATATTTGTCAAGGCGCGTAATCATGGCAGCAAACTGAGCATGGGTATGTTCAACGGGGTTATACCGCGAGCCTTCCTGCCCTCCCCATGTCTTATCTACAAAAAAGGCCTTTTCGTATGAGTTCACTATTGAATCGTCCGGCTGCACAAGTTCGGCATGCGGAAGGGTATATGTAAGGAAGCCTATAAACGGTTTTTGCCCGTCCTGACTGCCAATCCATTCAAGTGCTTTCCGGTGGATGATCTCGGCAGAATACTGTTTGCGCTTTCTATACTCACGCCCGAACATCGGATATTGGATGTTCTGACTCATCACTTCACGCACGACGGCTGTGTCACCGCAACTGCGGCTGTACCTGTTAAGGAAGTTCGGATAATACAGATGTGCCTGAAACTGGCAGATATACCCGTAGAATTCATCAACGCCACGCTTGTCAGGAGTGGAACATGAGCCTTCATAACCACCGGCCCACTTGCCGAACACGCCTGTCGTATAGCCGTTGTCTTTCATTATTTCCGGCAGAATTACATGATTCGGGTCGTAAGGCTCTTGCCCGACCACCGCAAAGTCCTTGTTCTCTCCGTAAAAAACAGTCTCGGCATCAGGCCAATATTCCTTATTCCCCCTCACGTGCGTATGCCCCGTATGCTGCCCCGTCATTATGGTTGCCCGCGAGGGGGCACTGACGGGCGCACCGGCATAGGCCTGCGTGAAGCGCATTCCCTCACTTGCCATACGGTCAATATTTGGAGTGTTGATGAAAGGCTGGCCATAACACGCCAAGTCACCATACCCCATGTCATCACACAACACAAACAATATGTTAGGGCGATCGGCGGTTGCCTTTGCGCAAGCAACCGCATTCGCCCCCCAAAGTGCAATGCTCAGTGACATTAACTTCTTTGTGTCCATTGTTTTTTTCAATAATTATCTGTTCAAGATACACATTCCTGCAACTTGCCGTTTAAAGCAAAAAGGCGGCAAGCAGACAAGTGGCAGAAATTATGCGACACCAAATTATTCCAACGTTCCCTGATGTTGTTCGCGGAGCAAGTCGTTGACCGTCTTTACAGGATTGAAAGTCTCGATCGGAACTTCAACAAACACCGTGTTCCAGTCGCTCATTGCACCGTTCCACAACCCAGGCAATTCCAGAGCTTTCAGTTCACGGCCGTTCTTGCTCTTTGAACTGACAAATCCGGTAGCAGCATCAACAAAGTCGGGCAGATTGAAGCTATTGCCCTTATAATCCTTGGTGGCACAAACGAGATCAACCGGATTGAAATGCGTTCCCTCCTTAAACATTTTCACATATTCAGCATTGTTCTTGTCAATTTGGCTTGATTCAAGTATCTGCAAGCTTACAGTTCCGTCATGATTATAGCAGAGGAACGGGCCGCCACCAGGTTCGCCAACATTCTTCACCACCCCGCAAACCCTAATCGGGCGATTGAACTTCTTGTACAGATACGAAGCGAGTTGCCCGTCTGAAAGAGAATCAACATCATGGTTTTCACAGCACAATCCGTTCTGCAAGAAACGGGACATCTCCACAAGCTGTCCGTGCGAGCAGCCGCCGGCATCAAGCAGAGCCAAGTATGCGAACACCTTTTTCTGTAAAGACACCAACATTCCGGCAAGGAGTTGTTTGTAAAGTACGGTTGAATCTTTTATCCTGTCAGGCACGACATTGTCGATATTCTTTATAAAGACGATGTCGGCATCAATGTCATTCAAGTTCTCAATAAGGGCTCCATGACCTCCGGGACGGAACAGCAACGAACCGTCAGGGTTCCTGAACGGCGTGTTGTCCGTATTGGCGGCTATCGTGTCGGTGTTGGGCTTCTGCTCGGAGAACGATACATTGAAACGTATGCCGAAAATCTTTTCATACTGCTCCAGCTTCTCGGCGACCTTATCCTTGAAGAGTTCCATATGGTCATGCGAAACGGTAAAATGTATGTTTGCAACTCCATGGGATGCAGCATACATTGCGCCCTCAACAAGATGTTCTTCCATCGGAGTGCGCGGTCCTGCCGGATAATCGTGGAAAAGCAACAGTCCCTTGGGCAGTTGCCCGTAATTAAGTCCTTTGGCTCCAAGAAGGTTCTCTGCCACTTCTTTATATCGCCCAGCTTCCTTCAGCTTGCAAGCACTCATGTTGTCGTTTTCCTTGCACTTCGCACAAAGGGATTTCCTGAATGCAAACTTGCGGAGATTGCCGAAAAATTCCTTCTCAAAATCGGTTGTCGGGACACTGTATGAAGCATCGATGAAAGCGAACAGATCCTTGAACATACGACTGGCGGCACCGCTGGCAGGAACGAATTTCACCACACGATGACCCTCTTCAACATACTTTCTCCATTCGGCGACATAGTCATCCCGTTCACTGTCAGCAGGCGACACGATACCGTGACCGATGGCGGCGGCGGAAGCTATCTTTAAAAACGGAAATCCGGTCTTTATTTGTTCTAACTGATGAAGTACGGTTTCTTCAGAAATTCCTCGCGAAGAAATCTGGTCTAAATCTTGTTTGGATAACATAGTGAAAACGGTATTTATTTTTGCTTAACGTTATTTCTTTACAAAAGTATGGACTTTTTATTGAAACGGGAAACATTATTCATAATATTTAGTAACTTTGCGACAACAATTAATGCAAAACGTGCAAATAATCATGGAAGAAAAGCTGGTTTTTACAACACAGGAAAAAGACGAATTGAAAAAAGTGGCCGCACGCCTGAAAGAATCAGTCTGCGACTCGCTACTGCCCGGCGACGAGAGCAAAGTGATGTCTTTCCTGAAATCAGAAATTCTCGGCGAACATATAAAAAGAGATGTTTTCGGACTAAATCCAATCCTTTCCAGCTTTCAGACAGCAGAATTGGAAGTTGAAGAGATTGGCATGAAGCGCGACTGTGTGCTCGCCATACTGCTATACAACAGCGTGACAGGAGGAAGGCTTTCCCCAAAAGAAGCGAAGGAAATGTTCGGCGAAGGGGTGGAGCGAATTATCAATGGGCTGGTGCGCATACATGAACTTTACACCAAAAACCCTGTAATTGAGAGCGAGAACTACCGCAACCTGCTGCTATCATTCGCCGAAGACATGAGGGTAATACTCATAATGATTGCCGACCGGGTAAATCTGATGAGGAACATACGCGACGCCAAAAACGATGAGGCGAGACGCAAAGTAGCAGAGGAAGCGAACTATCTGTATGCCCCACTCGCCCACAAGCTCGGACTTTACAAGCTCAAAAGCGAGCTTGAAGATCTGAGCCTGAAATATCTCGAACACGATGCCTACTACATGATAAAGGAAAAGCTGAACGCGACAAAGAAATCGCGTGACGCATACATCGAGAGATTTATCGGGCCTATCAGGCAGAAACTCGAAGAAATGGCTCTCGACTGCCACATAAAGGGAAGAACCAAAAGTATCCATTCCATCTGGCAGAAGATGAAGAAGCAGCAGTGCGGCTTTGAAGGAATATACGACCTGTTCGCAATCAGAATTATCATAAACTCGCCTTACGACAAGGAGAAAATGCTCTGTTGGCAAACATATTCCGTCATTACCGACATGTACCAACCCAACCCGAAACGCTTGCGCGACTGGCTTTCAGTGCCTAAGTCAAACGGCTACGAAAGCCTGCATATCACCGTTCTCGGCCCCGAGAACAAATGGGTCGAGGTACAGATACGCACGGAGAGGATGGATGAAATCGCTGAAAAAGGCTTGGCCGCCCACTGGCGTTACAAAGGAATAAAGGGAGAAAGTGGTCTTGACGAATGGCTTGGTAACATAAGGGCTGCACTCGAAAGCGGTGACGACTTGCAACTCATGGACCAGTTCAAGATGGATCTCTATGAAGACGAAGTGTTTGTGTTCACCCCCAAAGGCGACCTGCTCAAGTTTCCAAAGGGTTCTACCGTGCTTGACTTTGCCTACCACATCCATTCCAACATCGGCAACAAATGCGTTGGAGGACGCATCAACGGCAAGAATGTGCCAATAAAGGAGGTCTTGAATTCGGGGGACGAAATAGAAATCCTCACCCAAAGCAACCAGACCCCGAAGCGCGACTGGCTAAAGTTTGTCATGACAGGCAAGGCACGCGCCAAAATAAAACTGGCTCTCAAAGAGACGCAAGTGAAAGAGGGGCAATATGCAAAGGAGATCCTTGAAAGGAAGTTCCGCAACAAGAAAATCGATATCGACGACAGCATACTTTACCATTTACTGAAACGGTTGGGTTTCAAAGAGATGTCCGACTTCTACAAACAGATTGTAGACGAAAAGCTGGATGTAAACGATTTGATCGAAAAATACATCGAAGAACGCGACCGCGACATGACAGCAAAACAAAACAGTACGGTCAAGTCGGCGGAAGGTTTCAGCTTCGAAAATCTGAATGAAGATATAACAAAAGGCAACGACGATGTCCTTGTCATCGACCACAATCTAAAAGGGATTGACTACTCGCTTGCCCAGTGTTGCCACCCTATTTATGGAGACGACATATTCGGGTTTGTCACCATCAACGGCGGAATAAAAATCCATCAGGTAAACTGTCCCAATGCGCCCGAGCTGCGCCGACGCTTTGGCTACCGCATTGTAAAAGCCAGATGGAGCGGTAAAGGCAGTTCGCAATACTCCATCACCCTCAGGATTATTGGTAACGACGACATCGGAATTGTGAACAACATTACGAACATCATTTCAAAAGAAGAAAAAATCGCCATGCGTTCAATCAACATAGACAGCCACGACGGCCTGTTCAAAGGCAATCTCACTGTCACGCTTGATGACACGTCACGGCTGGAGGCATTGCTTAAAAAGTTAAGGACTATAAAGGGCGTGAAGTCAATAGTTAGATTATAATTATGCGCTGTACATCAGCTTATTTCAAGAATTTATTGAAGCTTTTATAAAGTTACTGTTCCTTCCTTTTCAAAAGAAGAGGGTACTTCAAACTTAACGCATTCCCTCATTTTTCATAAAGACTGGAGAGTGGGCATCGTCCGAAAATCCGATGTTGTCGGCGTCACCGCCTGGCAACATCGAGCAAATAAACACAAGCAGGAAATCTTGCTTGAAAAACGCACCAATACACAAATTTCCGGAAGAAGGAAATTCCCCGTTTTACACAAAGCATCCGAAGCATGGAGGGACGGGACAGACTTGTAAAAAGAAGGGCTTGGATGTGACCCGCGTTTTAATTGTTTTTAACGGCAAAGAAATATTAAAATTATATGGTTTCGCTTGTCATATTCATTTTTATTTCGTTACTTTGCAACATAGATGATGCAAACGGAGGCTATGCAAAGCCCACTTTCATATAGCCGGATGCAACCAATCTCAAACCACGAAGAAAAACAAGTAACTTAAATCCCATGATGAAAACAACAGAAGCAGAACATATCTGTGGTCTCAAAAGAGAGAATTTTCAGACCACTGTCAAAGACAAAAGCACAGATCTGTATTTCCTCACCAATAATGCAGGAAATGTAGTTGCAATAACAAATTATGGAGGAGCGTTGGTGGCAATTATGGTGCCCGACAAAAACGGCAACCTTGCCAATGTCATCCAAGGCCACGACAACATACAGGATGTCATCAACTCTCCCGAGCCGTACCTTTCCACACTAATCGGCCGATACGGCAACAGGATCTGCAAGGGGCGTTTCCAGCTTAAAGGAAAGGAATACCAGCTTCCCATCAACAACGGCCCGAACTCGCTGCACGGTGGAAAAAGCGGCTTCAACGCAAAAGTATGGGATGCGCTGCAAATGAACGAACACACACTTGTCCTTAAATATGTGAGTCCGTATGGAGAAGAAGGTTTCTCCGGCGAAATGAAAATTACAGTTGTGTATTCCTTTTCCGACGACAACGAACTCTCCATTGAATACATGGCCACGACCAACAAGAAGACCATCGTAAACCTCACAAGCCATGGATTTTTCTCTCTCGCAGGCATTGCCAACCCGACACCCACAATAGACGACCTCATTTGCGAAATCAACGCTGATTTCTACATCCCTATTGACGACACTTCCATTCCTACCGGAGAAATACGTTTTGTAAAAGGAACTCCTTTCGATTTCCGTTCGCCCAAAGCGGTAGGCCGGGACATCGATGCCGATGACGAGCAAATAAGAAACGGTGCCGGCTACGACCACTGCTTCGTCCTCAACAAGAAAGAAGAGGGGGAACTAAGCTATGCCGCACGTATAACAGAGCCTGTGAGCGGGCGTACGATGGAGGTTTACACCACAGAACCCGGAGTACAGGTATATACGGACAATTGGGCTGACGGTTACAAAGGACAGAACGGAGCCACATTCCCACGCCGCAGTGCCATCTGCTTCGAGGCACAGCACTTCCCCGACTCCCCCAACCGTCCGTACTTCCCCTCTGTTGTTCTCAAGCCTGGTGGGCAATACACGCAGAGGACCGTTTACAAGTTTGGGGTGGAGAAATGACATCGTAGTATCTGCATCGACACAAGGACAAGACAACAAAGAATTGGGAAATATGCCGTCATTGCCTATATTCCAATTCTTTGTCTTGAATGTCACCAACAATACCCAAAAAACACGCCCTATTTCACCTTAACCTCGTCACAGAAAGAGAAATTTATCATTTAACATAACTAAAACAATAAAAAACATGGGAAATTCCACAAAAAAACAGGGTAACATCGTTGCCATTCTGGCAATGGTCTTCCTCTTTGCCATGATTGCCTTTGTGACCAACCTCTGCTCACCAATGGCGGTCATCCTGAAAAACGCATTCAAAGTACCTGAAACGCTGGCACAGGTAGGCAACTACGGCAACTTTGGTGCCTATCTCCTCATGGGAGTGCCGGCAGGTCTGCTCATCGACAAGTTCGGCTACAAGAAGACAGCTCTTGCCGCCTTGGTCGTTGGAATCGTCGGCTTGCTTATCCAGTGGCTCAGTGGTTCAATGGGCTTCGTCGTTTACCTCATTGGCGCATTCATCTCGGGACTCTGCATGTGTATGCTCAACACTGTTGTAAACCCTATGCTTAACCTCCTCGGCGGCGGCGGAAAGACAGGCAACCAGCTGGTTCAGATTGGCGGCGTGTTCAACTCCGCAGCGGCAGTCTGCGTTTACATGCTCATGGGCAGCCTTATCGGTGACGCAGCCAAGGCGCAAGTGTCCGATGCTGCTCCTGCATTGTTCATTGCCCTTGCCATTTTCGTCTTTGCTCTTGTCGTGATCTTCTTCACCAAGATTCAAGAGCCGCAGAACGGTGCAGGTAACGGTGTTGCCACCAACGGCAAATACAGCTGCTATTCTTTCCGCCATTTCAAACTCGGAATGCTTGCCATTGCCGTTTATGGCGCTGTGGAAGTAGGGCCTCCCACTTATATCCTCGGTTATCTTACATCCGCCAAGGATGCAGTGAACCCTGGTCTTGGAATGGATGCCGGTTACTGCGGCACACTGGGGGCTGTCTATTTCATCTTCATGCTCATCGGCCGTTTCATCGGTGGCGTTGTCGGTGGAAAGATTTCCCCGAAGGCCATGATTTCATCGGTAAGCCTTGTGGCAATTATCCTTGTTGCAGCTGGTATGATGTTGCCGACAACACAGACAATAAGCTGCCCGGGCATCGACTACACGACAATGAGTTTCGTATGGGGTGAAATTCCCGTTGGAATCTTCGCTTTCCTTCTTGTCGGGTTCTGCGCATCGGTAATGTGGGGCGGTATCTTCAACCTCGCGACAGAAGGCCTTGGCAAATACACGGCAAAGGCTTCCGGTGCATTTATGATGATGGTTGCCGGTTTTGCAGTTATGCTCGGCATTCAGGCATGGGTCGTTGATTTGACACACAACTACATAACAAGCTTCATCGTTGTATTGCTCAGTGCTGCCTACATCTTCTACTTCGCAGTTTGGGGCTCAAAGAACGTGAACACGGACATCCCCGTGGAATAAAGGAGAAAAACCGTATCGGCTTGCTGCCGTTGTCAGAAATGACATAATGGCAGCAAGCCGATAATAAAACCTCAATATTAACCAAAAACGCAATTATTATGGATATCGAATTTGTAAGAAGCCGTTTCATCAAGCATTTTGACGGAAAAACAGGAAATATTTACGCATCACCCGGCCGTATCAACCTCATTGGCGAACATACTGACTACAATGGCGGATTTGTGTTTCCCGGCGCAGTGGATAAAGGCATCATGGCAGAAGTTCGCCCGAACGGCACCAATACAGTCATGTGCTACTCCATCGACTTGAAAGACCGCGTGGAATTCAAGGTGGACGACCCCAATGGACCGCGCGCAAGCTGGGCACGCTACATCTACGGTGTAGTACAGGAAATGCGCAAACTGGGTGTTGAAGTAAAAGGCTTCAACACGGCATTTGCAGGCGATGTGCCCCTCGGTGCAGGAATGTCATCGTCGGCTGCACTCGAAAGCTGCTTCGCATACGCCCTGAACGATCTCTTCGGCAACAACGAGGTTAGCAAGTGGGACATGGCTCTTGTCGGTCAGGCCACAGAGCACAACTATTGCGGTGTGAACTGCGGCATCATGGACCAGTTTGCAAGCGTATTCGGAAAAGAAGGTTGCCTGATGCGTCTCGACTGCCGTAGCCGTGAGTTCGAATACTTCCCCTTCAAGCCCGTCGGCTACAAGTTGGTGCTCCTCAATTCATGTGTAAAGCATGAACTTGCAGGCTCTCCTTACAACGATCGCCGCAACAGCTGCGAGAATGTCGTTAAGCACATCGCAGCAAGGCATCCGGAAGGAAAGTATGAGACTTTGCGCGACTGCACTTGGGAACAACTTGAGGAAGTGAAAGCAGAGGTCGGGGAAGAGGACTACAAGCGTGCGCATTTCGTCCTCGGCGAGAAAGACCGTGTCCTTGCAGTCTGCGAGGCACTCAATGCCGGCGACTATGAGACAGTGGGCCGTAAGATGTACGAGACACACGAAGGCCTGAGCAAGGAATATGAAGTTTCCTGCGAAGAGCTGGACTACCTCAATGACATTGCAAAGGAAAATGGAGTTACCGGCAGCCGCATCATGGGCGGTGGCTTTGGCGGTTGCACCATCAACCTGGTGAAAGAGGAACTCTACGACAAATTCATTGCAGATGCAAAAGCGAAGTATCTTGCAAAGTATGGCAAAGAGCCAAAGGTTATCGATGTGGTCATCAGCGATGGCTCACGCAAGGTTTGCTAACTCACGGTTAGCATAAAGCAAAGGAAACTGTTACTTCCGGTGTTCACAATGCACGCCAAAACGTACATAAAGAATATCTGGAAGTAACTCCTTTTCAAGAAGAATTCATATAAAATCCATAGCACCTTAATTAAACAAATTATAAATGAAAACTATAAAAAGCATTTTTCTTTGCGCAGGCATAGCTGCTGCAATGGCTTCATGCACAAGTGGCAATGTAGCAAAACTTACAGAATCAGGGCTTGATGTGGCACATTTTGACACCACCATCAACAACAAGCCGGTTCAGTTATATGTTTTAAAGAACGCGAACGAAATGGAAGTGTGCATCACCAACTTCGGCGGACGCGTCGTGTCAGTAACTCTGCCAAACAAGAACGGTGAACTTACCGATGTCGTTCTTGGCTATGACAACATTGCCCAATATGCGGATTCCGTGAACAGTCCGAGTGACTTCGGAGCAGCCATTGGCCGATATGCCAACCGCATCAACCAGGGAATTATCGAGGTTGAGGGAAAAAAGATACAGCTTCCTAAAAACAACTACGGGCACTGTCTGCACGGAGGTCCCTCTGGTTGGCAATACCAGGTGTATGACGGCAAACAGCTCAACGACTCTACCGTCGAACTCATCATGCACTCGCCCGACGGCGACAACAATTTCCCTGGAAACGTGACGGCAACCGTCACCTACACACTGACAAGCGACAACACGCTTGACATGAAGTTTGAGGCTACCACAGACAAGGAAACCGTCATCAACATGACCAACCATTCATACTGGAACCTGTCAGGCGACCCGTCAAAACCGGGAACAGACCAAGAGCTGTATGTCAATGCCGACAAGTTCACGCCTGCCGATACCACCTACATGACAACGGGAGAACTCAAGGATGTGAAAGGCACTCCTATGGATTTCACACAACCGCGCGTACTTGACAAGACCATTGACGACTACTCGTACGACCAGATAAAGAACGCACGCGGCTATGACCACAACTGGTGTCTCAACACTTACAAAGACGGTAAGGGCGACGACACGACCGTTGCTGCATCACTTTACTCACCCGTCAGCGGCATTTTAATGGAAGTATATACAAACGAACCGGGAATACAAGTTTACACCGGCAACTTCCTCGGCAATGGAATTAAGTGCAAGAAAGGCATTGTTTATCCCCGTCAGGCATCGGTATGCCTCGAGACGCAGAAGTATCCGGATTCACCGAACAAGAAGAATTTCCCGTCTCCGTATTTGAAGCCCGGCGAGAAGTATTACAGTCATGTCGCCTACAAGTTCAGCATAAAGAAATAAAGCAGACAAATAACAAACGAAATAAAGCATGCTCATCCATAGCGATGGCATGCTTTATTTGTATTCTCCCGATTAACGGTTCATAAAGACAAAATCTCTTCCGGCGTCTCAACGAAAGTCTTTGCCCCGTGCGCCATAAGGAAACCTTTGTCACGGAAGCCCCAAAGAACACTTATACAGGGTATGCCTACATTTTGCGCAGTCATTACATCCACATCACTGTCACCAATATATACAGCATTGTCCCTACTTACGCCAAGCTGTCGCAACGCTTCCATCACGGTGTCCGGTGCCGGTTTTTTACGGATATCTTCACGCTCCCCTATCGCAACCGGCACAAGCTCGTTACCGAAGAAATGCTGGCACAACTCCTGCGTCGCGGCATAAAACTTGTTGCTCACTACTGCAACATTCTTTCCTTTTCGTTTCAGCTCTGAAAGCAGATTCATAATCCCTGGATATGGTCGCGTGTTATCAAGATTGTGTTCCAGATAGTGTTGCCGAAACAAAGCGTATGCCTCCTCAAATTTTGGATTTGCGAGTCCGCCGGATATAGCACGTTCCATAAGTTTTTTCACGCCATTACCCACAAATTGCCTCACTTCATCCATGCTTCGCTCTGGCATACAGTTCTCCCGCAAAGCATAATTGCAGCTTGAAGCCAAATCCGCCAGTGTGTCAAGCAACGTTCCGTCCAAATCAAAAATATATGTATCATACATAACTATAAAATCTTTGCGATGCAAAATAATGGTAATGGTTTTATTAAAAAGTATTGCTGTTCACGGAGACGATCCATTCCAAAATGACGGCAAGCACATCCGGCGAAACAGTCTCTGCTATCTGAGAGTATTCCACCACACTGCCTGTTGCGCATGTCTGAAACAGATGATTTAGTCCGTCAAAAGACTTTATCGTTGCAGGACAGGCAGTCAGTCCTTTTTCAAGAGCCCCAAGATTTGCGGTGCAATCCACCTGCGTATCTTTCTTCCCGTTCAATGCCAAAACCGGGCAATGTATGGAGGCAAGCAGCGGGCGGGGGTCAAGGGTAATGAAATAACGCATATACGGGGAAGCGGCCTGTCCTAATGCTTTCTTCCACAGTGGCAACAACGAAGCTGGGACTCCTTCCGACCCTATCTCAGCAACAGGTTTCCCCGCAGCAATTTGCCCGAGGGCTATCTTTACAGCATTACAATAAGAATCCACCATGTCCGGCACAAATCCTATCAACGACAACGCACGGCGATTTTGGTCGATAATGGTTTCCTCGCCGGAAACCGCCATTCCTGCCATCGACACAATGAAATCGGTTTCCCCCTCTGCCGCCAGCATCAAGGCGATTGTGCCGCCCTCGCTGTGACCGAGTATGCCGACATTGCCGAAACGATTTCTCAACAAAGCGAGTGCCGCCACGGCGTCACGCTTGAAATCGTCGGCAGTGAAACTGTCAAATGCGACAGAACTGTCGCCATAGCCACGGTCGTCATACCTTAATGAGGCGACACCTCGCCGTGCCAAAAAGTCGGCTATAACAGCAAACGGCTTATGTTCAAAGATTTCTTCATCACGGTTTTGCTGTCCGCTACCGGTTATCATAAGCACGACAGGAGTCTGCGAGGTGCAAGCGGCAGGAATTGTGAGCGTACCGTTAAAGGTAAAACCGTCATTGGAGAAAGTCACATCCTCCGTCGAATATGGGAAAGGGGATGTCGGAGTCTGCGGGCGGGGCACCTTATATATGCCTTTGACAAGGGTCAAGGGAAGCGACATCCCGCTCTGCCTGAATGTCCCTTTTATACTGTCGCCGACAAGAGTCCCCTCAAACTTTGCACCTATCTGCGGCACAAGCACTTTCACCCGGCCTTCCACACTTTCCTTTTCAGCCTTAATGCCTTTTACCCCTTGCGATGGGGAATCCATCGCACACGAACCGTTGTCAAAATGAAACACCAACGGCAACTTCAAACCCTGCACATCGACCTGTCCGCTCCATGTGCCGAGTTGGGCATACACACCCATTGAAGACAGTACAAAAGGCAAGGTGACAAGATGTTTAAGCAAGCTTTCCATAAGCACATTTACCTATTAAGACCAATACTTACGTTTCAGAAGTACGGGGTCACGGAATTTTGGGTCAATATACCCGTGGCCCGAAGATGGAAGTTCCAATACGAACCATTGTCGAACGGCATTCCACGGCTATCCTGTAATCGTGGCTCATGCCCCAGCTGCGCTTGCAGAAAGCATCGCTGTCAGCGAAATATGCCGCCTTCACTTCATCAAAAAACTGCGCAGCCACCGTAAATTCATGGCGTATCTGATTTTCATCGTCCACATTGGAAGCCATCATCATCAAGCCACAGATCCTCACATTAGCAAGCAAGCGCCAGTCGCCAGCGGCGAGCAGTTCACGGCATTCTTCAAGCGAAAGTCCGTATTTCGAATCCTCTTCGGCTATGTGAAGTTCCAGCAGTACATCAATAGTGCGGCTGTTCAAAGCTGCCTGACGGTTGATTTCACAAAGCAGTTTCAACGAATCCACTGCTTCAATCATTGAGATGTAAGGCGCGATATACTTCACCTTGTTTGTTTGCAGATGCCCTATGAAGTGCCACTCTATATCCTTCGGCAACACTGCCACCTTGGCTGCCAGCTCTTGTTCACGGCTTTCGCCGAACACGCGCTGCCCCGCATTGTAGGCAGCCGTGATGTATTCGGCAGGATGAAACTTGCTGATGGCGACAAGAGTGACGTCTTCGGGAAGAGAGCCCCTCACTTTCTGCAAATTGTCAACAACATCAAATTCCATGATTTTCCTTATTTGTCTTATTCCTGAGCTTCAAATTCGGGTTTGTCGCCAGTCTGTTCGTTCTTATATACAGCACCGCGCTCAAACACATCCATAATTTTTGTCTCGGTGATGTTCACTATCTGATAATCCATCGTTTCACCTTTCATGGCAGCCTCAATGTTTTTAAGGGCAGCATTTAAATTGCCTGCCTGTACAAGATAGTTCCTGCTTGTCTTCTTTTCCTTGGCCGTTTTCTCATCTTTTGTGATATAGGCAATCTTTGCCTTATACCAGTTTCCTTCCTCTGCATCATCACTGAAGAATATTTCGTCAAATGCAGCGGGAGTAACATTCTTCACATCAAACTCACCGCTGACAAGTGGCTGCATTTCCTTTGTTATGGTTTCCTCCGCGTCTCCAAAGGTCACACACTCCACAATATATGTTTCCGTCACTGCCGCCTGGGCAGAATCGCCAGTCTGACGCTCGTAGCGCACAACTGTTTCAAACCATTTTGATGTCTTTAATCTCATTTTATTCCTTACTTATTAGTTTTCGAATGGCAAAAGTACACAATTCTTCCGACATAGCATTAATGTCTTCGGCAAATAATCACTGTAACACAATTGTAACAGGTGTTTAAAATGCGTGTAACAACGCAGCAATAATTTTGCAGCGAAATACAGAATAAAAGTAACCTTTTAAATATAGAAAATGGAAACAATTTATCTATGCATCGTTATCTTCTTGCTATGCCTTGCCGTATTCGACCTGTTCGTAGGCGTAAGCAATGATGCCGTAAACTTTCTCAACAGTGCCATCGGAGCCAAGGTGGCAAAGTTCCGCACAGTGCTCATCATTGCTTCCGTGGGCGTGGCATTGGGTGCAGTCATGTCGTCAGGCATGATGGATGTGGCGCGGCACGGCATTATGCAGCCGTCGCAGTATTCTTTCCACGAAGTGATGACGATATTCCTTGCAGTGATGGTGACAGATGTCATCATTCTCGACATGTTCAACACACTTGGAATGCCCACATCGACAACGGTGTCGCTCGTGTTCGAACTTCTGGGCGGAACTTTCATCCTTGCCACCATCAAGATGGCTGGGGACAGCGGCCTTACCTATGGCGACCTGCTCAACACCGACAAGGCTCTCAGCGTGATTATTGCGATATTCGTCAGTGTCGCCGTGGCATTTATCTTCGGAACTGTGGTGCAATGGATCACGCGCACGGTTTTCACTTTCAACTATAAAAAACATTCACGCTACTCCATAGCGATATTCGGCGGAATAGCCTTTACAGCCCTGGCCTACTTCATATTTATAGAAGGCGTGGGAAAATCGCCATACCTTGACGAGTCTGTGCGCAACTGGATCAGCGGCAACACGCAATTTCTACTTGTTGTCACATTCATCATTTCAACGGTAATAATGGAAATAATGCACCTGTTTGGCGCAAACATCTTCAAGTTTGTGGTTCTCATGGGAACATTCGGGCTCGCAATGGCATTTGCAGGCAACGACCTTGTAAACTTCATCGGTGTGCCGCTGGCAGGACTCGACACATACAACGACTACATCAGCAACGCCAACGGCGCAACGCCTTTCACGTTCATGATGACCTCCCTCGCAGAAAGCGCAAAGACCCCGCCGCTCTATCTTCTCACTGCCGGCGTCATAATGATCATAGCCATGGCGACATCGAAGAAGGCCCATAATGTGATAAAGACAAGTGTCGATCTGTCCCGGCAGGACGAAGGCGATGAGATGTTCGGCACAAGCCGTGCCGCCCGCAGCATAGTAAGGTTCACACAGGAGCTGAACAACACTGTAACGCAACACACGCCACGGGGAATTGCCGCATGGATAGACAAACGCTTCAACAAGCGCGAGGCAGAACTTGCCGACGGGGCTTCATTCGACATCGTGCGCGCAGCAGTAAACCTTGTGCTGGCCTCAATGCTCATCACCATCGGGACAAACTACAAGATGCCGCTTTCAACCACATACGTCACATTCATGGTGGCGATGGGTTCGAGCCTTGCCGACAGGGCTTGGAGCAGGGAGAGTGCCGTGTTCCGTGTGACGGGTGTAATAAGCGTCATCGGCGGATGGTTCATCACGGCTGGCGTAGCCTTTGGAGCAAGTGCCGTCGTGTGCCTGATAATGTTCTACGGAGGAATTATCGCCAAGCTCGCGTTCTTTGGCATAGTCATATATCTGCTCATCCACAGCAACCTCAAGTATGCCAAGAAAGAGAAGGAAACGGACAAGAACAATGTGTTCCGCCTTATGATGCGCACCCGCGATGCGGAAATAGTGTGGGACTTGCTGCAAAAGCATGTCGCCCGGACACAGAGCTTTATGACGAACTTCGCCATTACACAGTTCAACAATATCATCGACGGTCTTGAAAACGAAAACACCAAGACATTGCGGCGGACAAAAAGCGAACTGAAAAACGAGAAGGAACTGCTGAAAAAATACAGACGCCAGGAACTGCTTGCACTGAAACGCGTGCCGATGACAATAGCCATCGAACGCAATACATGGTTCCATCTCGGAATAAACGCATCGGGACAATACATTTACTGTCTGAACCGTATGCTTGAACCGATCAAGGAGCATGTCGATAACAACTTCAATCCGCTGCCGAAGATCTACATCGATGAGTTCGAGCCGATACGGAGCGCCATCAACGACTTGATGAAACAGACAGAGTCAATGATTTCGACAAACCAGTTCGAGAACTACCGTGAAGTACTTGCACAGGCCGACCGATGCAAGGACGAGCTCTCCGTGGTACGCAAACGGCACATCGACCGCATTCAGGAAAGCAAAGACAACAACAATTTGCAGGTGTCGCTCGTCTATCTCAACATCTTGCAAGAGAGCCAGCAGCTGCTTAGCAACATGCGCCACCAGTTGCGCGCAGCAAAGAAATTCATGGAAAACTAAGAGATATAAGCTTGACTCTTCGCAGTCAAGAACACATCAAAAAGGCATATCACAAGCCCCTCTTTGGGCAAGGATATGCCTTTTTTATCGAAGAGGGCTTCGTGAAGCACGCAAAAAGAGCGGGCAAACAATAGGAGGTCGGGCGTCTCGACCGAAAACACTAAAGGAGGAATGTGTTTTAAATGCAAATATCGTACAAGTGCTCCGCTTTTACGGTAAAAAATTTTGACATTACGAACTTGCAAACTAGAGAAATCTGAGCAGTAAAAACAGGGTTTTAACGCAACGAAAATGTCGTTTTCAGGCGAAGAAGGCCTGTTTACTTTCCAAAGAAGCCTTCTTTGCAACACGAAATAGGCTTGTTTTGAGAGTAAACAACGCATGAAAACTTAGCAAGTAAGGCTTCTTTGCAGTGCTTTCAGAGCTATTTTGCCTACACAACATACGGATATAAACACCAAAACCATTAGTATTCAAGATGTTGCGTCTAATCGCCCATTTTATCAGAAAAACCATCCAATCATAAATTCCTGCCGAGAACTGCCATTCTTCAAATATGAAAAAGCCAAAATCATGGAGTCAAATTGTAAACATTGCACTTCTATCTTGAATGTTTAGACAACTTGAAGACCATTACAACTGACAACGGGAGTGAGTTCGCAGCGCATGAA
>CAVBVK010000017.1:0-2325 GCA_963599085.1 bacterium
GTCTATCTGAAGGAGCATCACATCACGGCTCCACCCATTCTGTGCTGTTTCCGTGATATAGTAGGCACGTTCAGCAACGTCTTTCACTTTGGGCAGCAGCGAGATATGGTGATACCATGATATTTGTGCAAGTGGCACTTGCACAAACTCCTTGTCATCCTGCAATGAAGACGGCAGAACCGCATACTTCTTCATTTGTGCAAGCGGCACTTGCACAAATGGGAAGTGTGGGTAAGCATCAGCAAACTGGCGCATATACTTCAGATTACGGACGGAATATCCTCTGTCGTCTGGATATTTGGATGTCAAGTCCTTGGATAACTGCTCGACAACCTTTTTACCCCATCCCTCCTTTTCCTGCTTCTCCAGAATTTGCTTGCCTATGTTCCAATATAAAGTGAGAGTGCCAACATTTACGCTAAGAGCCGTTTTCAGCTTTGCTGTATCTATCAGCGTCTCAATGTCTTTTCGCCATTGAGAGTAGCCGACTGGCAATACAGAATTGCTTTCTTTTGTCATTTCGTTCATATTGCTATTCCTTTCCTACATTAGCATTGAAACCGATGCAATCCAATTGTTTCAGAATCTCTTCTTCTAAACGGTGGCTCTCGCTGAATTGTTGTCTTAGTGTGGTCTTGAAATTATCCATACGACGGTTGAACTCCTCTTCGGTAATATCCACATAGTCAATCTTGATGTCGAAGTACTGACCGGCAGAGAAACTGTAGCCCTTCTCCTTTATTTCCTCAAGTGTTGGGGTGACAGAAAAGTCTTCAACCACTTCCTTGTTGCGGAATGTGTTGACTATCTGTTGAATTTCTTCCTCGCGCAACTTTGTCTTTTGGTTGCCATTCTCTTTGACAGTCTCGCCAAGTTTGCTTGCGTCAATGAGTATAGGCTTGTCCACGCCCGATTTGTCTATGAACACCACACTTACATTGGTGCCGGTATTGGCAAAGATGTTGCTTGGCATACTCACGACACCACGCAGAATGGATTTTTCCCCGTCAACCAAATGCTTGCGTATTTTGAAAGCGATGCCACTTTTAGCAGTGATGAAGCCCGTGGGTACAACGATAGCCGCCTTACCGTCTTCTTTCAGGCTGTAAAGCAAGTGCTGGAAGAAGCAGAGGTAAATCTCCATGCCCTTCTTGTTCTTGGACGGAATGTTGGGTATGCCAGCAAAGAAACGACCTTTGTAACTGTCGGTCTTCAAGTCGCTGTGATAGTCGGAGAAATCCAACTTGAAAGGTGGATTGCTGACTATGTAGTCGAACTTGCGAAGCGAACCATCCTCATTCTTATGGAAGGGATGCTTTAGCGTGTTACCCTGTATGACATGGGTCAAAGAATGGCTCATGCTGTTGAGGATAAGGTTCAGCATCATCATGGTTGACGACTTGTCGCTGATGTCCTGCGTATAGACCGTGCAATTCTGTTCGCCGATGGCATGAGCCAAGGCGATGACAAGTGTTCCTGTACCAGCCGACGGGTCGTAGCAAGTCACGCTCTTTACATCTTCCGACGGATCAACAAGCAGTTGAGCCATGATAGCAGCAATGGCGTGAGGCGTGTAGTATTCGGCATAGTTGCCGCCACCATTGGCATTGTAATCCTTGATAAGGTATTCAAATATGGTGGAGAAGAAGTCATAACCAGCTTCAAAAGCATCCTCAAACGAGAAACTTGCCACATCGCCAATCAGAGAACGGCAAAAGGCATTCTTCTTGTTTGTTCCGCCAGAAACCACATCAGAGATAGGCTTCATAATGGAAACTCTGGTTTCGTCCTCATTGAGGATGTAGAAGATGTCGGAGTTTTCGCTTGCTATGCTTTCCAATGTAGAGTCGAACAGTTCCGCAAACTTATCCTCATTCTGCCGTTTGGCAAGGAACGGAACAAGATGCTCCTTTTTCAAGATGATGGTGTCAAGCATGGAGTCGCACATCTCCTCATAGTCGTCTTCCGACATGGCATCCAACGCCGCAAAGAAATCGTCGGCTTCCGCCAAATCGGGTCTTTCCTTTTTAGCCTCGTAGATAAACTTGTCGTTGAGGAACTTGTAGAGGAAAATCTCCACAATTACCACATATTCATTGCCACTACCTGCAAGACCATTCTCTGTCGTGGTCTTTTTCAGGTCATCGATAAGCAGATAAGTCTGGCTCTTGATAGTCTCTATATCTTTCATTGTTTTATCTTGCTATTTGATATTCACGATTGATTACTTCACTTACATATTTTCGCACCTCACGGTCGGTCTTTACTGCTTCTTCCTTGAAGTGGCGCGTTACATAAGTAAGGATATTCTTTTTGAAGTACTCC
>CAVBVK010000017.1:2335-33096 GCA_963599085.1 bacterium
TAGATAAACTTGTCGTTGAGGAACTTGTAGAGGAAAATCTCCACAATAACCACATACTCATTGCCACTACCAGCGAGTCCGTTCTCTGTCGTGGTCTTCTTCAAGTCGTCAATCAGCGCATAGGTCTGATTTTTTATTTCTTCTATATTTTTCATTCGCCTGTCATCTTGCCATTTGATATTCTCTGTTTATAATCTCGCTTACATACTTGCGCACTTCACGGTCTGTCTTTACGGCTTCTTCCTTGAAGTGGCGCGTTACATAAGTAAGGATGTTCTTTTTGAAGTACTCCGGCACTTCCAAGATGGACTGGTTATGGAAATACACGTCGTCCACGTCTTCCTTGATGGCAAGCAGAATGACGGTCATTTTCTCCTTGTCCTCAGTCCATGCGTAGTTGCGAGGTGTAACCTTTCGCCCGGCTTCTACCGCGTTCTTTTCCTTTAGGCGTTTCTCCACACGCACGAACTTGGTGTCACCGTTGTATTTGATGGCTTCCAAGGCATCACGTTCATTCAATTTCTTGATACGGCGCAGTATGTCGTTCACGTTCTGTACCTTGTCGTGCATATTGAACTCTTCCTGTGACTCCATTTCCTTTTTACGGAACAGGCGCAAGAACTCCTCCAGGATGGAGCGATATTCAGGGTCTTCGGTATCAACGCACGCTTTCAGTTGCTGTCTGGCGTGTTCTATGCTCTGCTTGTACTGTTCCTGTATCTCCAGTTCGCCCTCGCCACGCTTTTCAAAAGAGAACTCTATGTTTTCCAGTGCCACGTTGAGCAACTGCTTCGCATTGGCATTCTCATCAGAATTGTCAATGAAGCCCAGCAAATCAAGACGGTTTTTTGCAGCTTTTATCAAGTTGTGAATATCGCTGATTTCCACAATCTCGTCAGCATTGGAACCTTGCGAAACAAGCATGTTCTGCAAACTCCGCATGTCTTCAAGGGAGTTGAGAACAGTGCGGACAACGCTTCTGTCATCTTCCAAATTGAGTTGGCGAGAAAAGATTTCGGGATTGCCCAATTCGTAATCGGCAAGAACCTTCTTGGCTTCATCAACCCTTTTCTTTGCCTCCTCCATTGACACCAACAAGCGGTCGGTGTTTTGGATATTGTCCTTGCCGACCTCGTTTTCAAGTTCTTCCTGATATTCCTTGTTGGTCTTGCTGTATTCTTCCTCTATGTTGGCGAAGTCCACCACATAGCCATACTTCATGTCCTTGTAAGGGCGGTTGACACGTGTCAAAGTCTGGAGCAAATTGTGTTCTTTGACTATACGGTGCAGATACAACTTCTTCAAACGTGGTGCATCAAAGCCCGTCTGGAGCATCTGGAACACAATGAGCAAATCGATCTTGCCGTCCTTGAACAGCTCTATCCACTTGGCACGAGTCTCTTTGTCGAAACTGTCGTAGGTGATGAGTGCCGCCCGGTAGCAGCCTTTCTTGCATGGCTTCTTCTTGACTTCCATTTCACCGGCGCTGATGCTTTTGTACACGATGGAGCCGTCTTCGTCCGTTTCATTGTCAAGCTCGTTTTCGTCAGCATACTTTTCAAGGAACAGACGATACATGAGTTGTGCCTGTTCCTTGCTGTTACACACCACCATGCCACCCAATG
Source organism: bacterium (assembly GCA_963599085.1). GTDB lineage: Bacteria > Bacteroidota > Bacteroidia > Bacteroidales > Bacteroidaceae > Prevotella. The sequence continues at coordinate 3,961 of CAVBVK010000017.1, forward strand.
TGTCATCTTCATTCTTTTGACGGAATAGGCGCAAGTCCTCTATGATGTAATCAAGAAGCGGCTGCACATATACATGGTGGGCATACACATCGCTTTCCTTGACGCTATGAACTTTCACACGGATGCTGTTGAGAGCCTCCTTCAACTTGATTTTATAGTTGGAGCCTATATCTTCGCGTATCAGTCGGCGTGTATATCCGTCAGCAATGGAAGCGTTGTAAAAATAGGTATGGATGTAGTCTCCGAAAATATCCTTGGTGTTGTACTCCTTGCTGATGATTGGCGTACCAGTCAATGCTATTTTGACGGCACTTGTATCACTCGAAATGAGATTTTTCAGGAAACTTCCGTCCGGGCTATAATTACGGTGCGCCTCGTCTATAAAATAGATGCGCTGCACTGGCACATTGTAGGCATTCTTTGCCAAAGCCTTTGAATCGTTGGAGAACTTTTGTATGTTCACAACGGTGATTTCTGGCTTGCCTTCTCTGTTCTGAGTGGTTAAACCATTGCTGATAATCCGGGCGAAATCGTCTTTGGTTTGTACGGAATTCACTTTCAGACCACGATACGAAAACTCCCTTTGTGCCTGTATCATCAAGTCCAGGCGGTCAACAATGAAGAAGAACTGGGGAACTACACCTTTGGCAGAATAATAATCCGTCAGGTATTTCACATTATAGAAAGATAAGGCAGTTTTCCCGCTGCCTTGTGTGTGCCAAATGATGCCTTTGTTTTTGCCTGCCTCCAAGTGTCGCTCAATGGCTTTTGTAGCGAACAGCTGGGGATAGCGCATGATGTGTTTTTGCAGTCCGTTGGCATAATCGACATAGGCAATTCCATATTTCAACAGGAAATGGAAACGGTTGAAAGAAAACAAGCTGTCGCAAATGCGCTTGGTCGGTGTGTTTGCCAAACAGTTTGTTTTGTATTCACTGCTGTTCTTGTATTGCGGAACGTTGTTGTCACGCAAAAGGACTTCTTCCTCTTCGGGCGTTACTTGGTGAATATGCCGTGCAGTAGGGAAACTGTCCTGTCCATCCTCACGGAAACAGTTGTATTTTGTATTCTTCTTTCCGATAGTGGCATAGAAAGCACCGACAGTTGGAGTGACCTCGTTGTTGTCATATTCCATGTCGTTGCTGAACACCATAATTTGTGTGATGTTCAAGAAACGGCGATATTGCGGATTTACAAAGCGTTGCTTCATGCGGTCGGTCTCCGCTTGTATGCTTTTATGGTTGTTTTCTTTCTTAACCTCAATGAAAGCCAATGGCAAACCGTTTACAAAAATCGTTATGTCGGGACGGTAGTTGTCGCTGTCCTTGCTGCCACAGGTCATTTCCGTGGCAACTTGGAAAGTGTTGTTCTTGTAGAAATTGACAGGTGAGGACAAGTCGATTATCCTTTCTCCAGTGTTCAAAAGTATTTCATTGTAGAACTGTCTTCCCAAATCGTCATTCTGCAATGACTTTTGTATTTTGACAAGCATTTTCCCGGCATCCCCTTCCTCTGCATTAGGATTGAGGGTGCAGTAAGCATCTGTAAAATAATCCGTCAAGATATTCGTCAGTGGGTCAAACTCCGTTTTGGGAGCTTCCACATATTTAGTTTTCAGTCCTTTCAAGGAAACGTACTTGAACCCCATGCCCATGAGGTGCATGAGCGTGGGGAACTTTACCCTGCTGTCCTCGCAGAACGCTGATTTTGCTTCTTTTGCCATAGCCATACGATTTTATTTATCCACCATGAGGTCTTTTCATACTGACAGAGAGGATTTCAGCCTTTTCGTCAAGCAATCCCAATGATACTGTTCTTCATTCCTGCCACAAAAATAATGATATTATTTCACCAAACCGCTGATTATACCCACTATTGACAAATTTTTATCGTTTATAGTCGTTACATACCCGACTTTTACGCATGGCAATAGCGAACATTGGGGTGTGTAAAAGGTTGTTGACCCCGCACATCTTCACATACCGGAAATTGCAAATATGGCCACAAAAACGCCTCCTATGGCGCGAATGTAGTGTCTATGCAGTGTTGTCATCAAGCATGCCGTCATCCCGAACCGGGATGATATTTGCATAAAACAGGCGTACCCTAATTGCCGTGGAGGGCAACGGAAGGCGCGAGCGGGGCTTCGGGAGGATTTTCAACGAAATTGGAGGTTTAGCGACAATCCGTTGAGCGACAGACATTTGCATACATACGGCAAATCAGGCATAATGCCGCCATACATGAAACAAGGCTTCTTCGACATGCAAACAAGGCTTCTTTGCCGTACAGACAACGCAAGTTTGCAGTGCAAGGAAGCCTTGTTCGTGTTGCAAGTAAGCCTTACCGGCGGTCAGGGAACCTCCCGACTGCCCCCTTTTTGTGATTTTTCCGTCCTGAAATGCTGTTTTCACAGACTTCCGGATGCACAGAACGGGAGTCGAAGATGTCAAAAGTTTTTACCGAAATGGAGCCGGTTTGTCGGATATTTGCATCATTATTATTGGTGATGCACGAGGTGCTTCATCTCATGCCCGCCCCACTTGCTGTCTCCGGCATAACGGAAACCGACGGAGGTGTAGAGGCGTTCGGCGGTGGGGTTGCCCTTGTCCACGAGCAGGGCGGCGGGCAGACCGAGTGCGGCGGCACGCTCACAGACGGCACGGAGCAGGAGTCTGGCAATGCCGCGGCGGCGGTATTGGGGGAAGACGGCAAGCGAATCGAGGTAGAACTCACCCGCCTGTGTCTCGTCGTCAATATGCGAATAGTCCATGCCGAGGCGGCACAGTGCCTCCTCCTGGAAGCGGCGGCGCAGGCGGTGAAGGTCGGCCCCGTCATAGCCCACAGCCACGCCTGCCACGGGAGCGGTGGCGAGGTCGCCGCCGGAAGCCTCACCGTCAAGGGCGACAAGGGCGTTGCGGTAGCTGTACTGCGAGTCGTCCATCGCCACAAGGGCGAGCATCATGTCGTGGAAATCGGCGAGGGTGTGGCAGGGTCCGGCAAGGAAGCGGCAGCAGTCGTCGCTCATCGCCTGCATGATGAGTGCGGCAATGGCAGGGGCGTGGTGCGGGGAAGCGTTTGTTATTGTCATGCTTTATAATTTGCGGTTAATGGGAACTGTCCGTTTCTACCGGCATCCGCAGAAGCGTCAGTATTTGTCGAGCACCTTCTTGAGCTTCTCGTTGTGCGACATGAAGTGCCGCCGCGGCAGAAGCGTGAGCAGCAGGCCGAGGGGATTGAACCCCACAGGCGGACGCATGAGGGCGGCATCCTTGGTGGCGCTCCTCACGGCTGCGGCGGCATCGAACGAGCGGCGCGGAGCCGTGATGACGACATCGCCGAGGGTCACCGTCAGAGGAATGAGGAAGAGCGTGTCGCACTGCATCTCGGCAGCCGTCATGCGGCGTTGCAGGTAGCCCCGGCACGAGAGCGTGGCACTGCGCAACTGCTGCGGGAGATGCACACGGCCGCAGCCGTCGGCCACAAGCCGCTCATTGCGGTCGGTAATGACGCTCGCCCCCGGCAGGGGCAGGCGCGACTCCATGTCGGCAACAACGGCAGGCTGCTGCGGCCACAGCGGCAACGAAACCGCCAAGCATAGCAATACGGATATGATATGTCTCGCCATAAAACGTTCTGCGCCGCGCGACCGCGGACTTTCCCTCTCCGGCAAAAGTAGCGAAAAGATGGCGGCACGGCAAGACATTTCCATTTTATTAAGACAGTTTTGGATTCCTAAAAGTTTTAGCGGACAGCAACAAATAGTTTCTTGAAACTTGAATGTTTTTTGTGAGTAAAAACTTTGTTCATATAGAATAAATTTCCTATCTTTGCAACAGTATTTGAAGAAAAGGAAACAGAAGCGAGAATTCCGACAACAAGACCAATGTCGGAATTCTTTATTTTATTGCCTCAAGAAAAAACGACAAAACAAAAGGAAAACATTATGGCTTACATGTCACAAGAAGGCTACGACAAGCTCGTCGCCGAACTTCAACAGCTCGAATCAGTAGAGCGTCCCAAGGCATCGGCCGCTATTGCGGAGGCACGCGACAAAGGCGACCTCAGCGAAAATGCAGAATATGATGCCGCCAAGGAAGCGCAAGCTCACCTTGAAGAAAAGATAAACCGTATGAAACTGTCCATCGCCGAAGCGAAGATAGTGGACACATCGCGCCTCAGCAACGACGCAGTGCAGATACTCTCGAAAGTGGAAATGACCAACCTGGCAACCAAGGCCAAGATGACATACACCATCGTCAGCGAAAGCGAAGCCAACCTGCGCGAGGGGAAGATATCCATCACCACGCCGATAGCACAGGGTCTGCTCAACCACAAAGTGGGCGACGAGGTGGAGATAAAGATCCCGCGCGGCACAATACGCCTGCGCATCGACAACATCAGCATCGACTGACAACCGCAGGACACGACTCCTTAAAATACAAAGCTATGGACATATTCTCAAAAATCGCCGCAGGCGAAATACCCAGCTACAAGTGCGCGGAAAGCGAAAAGTTCTACGCCTTCCTCGACATCAACCCCATCGCAAAGGGACACACGCTCGTGATACCGCGCCGTGAGGTGGACTACATCTTCGACATGGACGACGACGAGCTCGCCGAGTTCCAAGTGTTCGCAAAGAAAGTGGCAGTAGCACTGAAAAAGGCGTTCCCCTGCAAGAAGGTGGGCGAGGCAGTGCTCGGGCTCGAAGTGCCGCACGCGCACATACACCTCATTCCCATGCAGAGCGAGAAGGACATGATCTTCTCCAACCCAAAACTGAAACTCACCGACGAGGAGTTCCGCGAAATAGCGGAGAAGATACGCGGCGAGTTTGAAAAGCACTGACACCCTAAACGCGGCAACGCCGCAACCGGCACAACGGCATCGCACGCTGGCAGGCGCGGCGATGCCGTTTGCGTTGTGCGGAAAGACTGGAAACAACACCGCGAATGTTAAGAAGCATTAAATCTGTAAACTTTACAAATATTCGTTTGGCAGTTTGTAACAATTACATTAACTTTGCTTTCGAAAACAATAAAGTACAAACAAGAACAAAAAAACAACAACATTATGAAGGAACTCAAAGGTACAAAGACCGAACGCAACCTCATGGACGCGTTTGCAGGAGAATCTCAGGCACGCAACAAATACACGTACTTCGCATCAAAGGCACGCAAGGAAGGCTACGAACAGATAGCCGCACTCTTTGAAGAGACAGCCCAGAACGAGAAGGAACACGCGGAGCTGTGGTTCAAACTGCTCGAAGGCGGGGCGATAAAGGACACCATGTCCAACCTGAAGGCGGCAGCCGAGGGCGAGAACTACGAGTGGACCGACATGTATGCGCGCATGGCCGACGAGGCCGACGAGGAGGGCTTCCACGAGATAGCAGAAACAATGCGCAAGGTGGGAGAAGTGGAGAAGCACCACGAGGAGCGTTACCTGCGCCTGTTGCAAAACATCGAGGAGGGCATAGTGTTCTCACGCGACGGCGACCGCATCTGGAAATGCCGCAACTGCGGACACATCGCCGTAGGCAAGGAAGCACCCAAGGTATGCCCCACCTGCAAGCATCCGCAAAGCTACTTCGAGCTCTGGGTACAGAACTATTAAGCCCGTCGGAAGACAGGCACATGGGCTCTGCCCGACACCCGGCACCGGCCTCGCTGCCGATGCCAAACCATCCAAAAACTAAACTACCTTACACAAAAGGGGCTGTGCCAAACAAGTGCAGCCCCTTGTCGTGTAAAGCAGTTTATCGTTGCAGCATACCAGAGTGTTAGAGTATGCTTTTAAGAGTAAACAACATATAAAATAAGTACAAGAAACATCCGTTTGTTTCAAAAAATATGTAACTTTGCAAAACTTCAATGCAAGCATTACAAACAAAATTTATAAAACTTATTTGATATGGCATTTTTAACTAACGAGAAACTTTTGATCGTCGGTGCCGGCGGCATGATCGGTTCCAACATGGTACAGAGCGCGTTGATGCTCGGGCTGACCCCCAACATCTGTCTTTACGACATCTATGAGCCGGGCGTTCACGGCGTGTTCGACGAGATACAGCAGTGCGCTTTCCCCGGTGTGAACGTCACTTACACCGTAAATCCCGAGGAGGCTTTCACAGGCGCGAAGTACATCATCTCCTCAGGCGGCGCTCCCCGCAAGGACGGAATGACACGCGAGGACCTGCTGAAAGGCAACTGCCAGATTGCAGCCGAGTTCGGCGACAACATCAAGAAATACTGCCCCGACGTTGAGCACGTTGTGGTTATCTTCAACCCGGCCGACGTTACGGCTCTCACAGCTCTCATCCACTCTGGCCTGAAGCCCAACCAGCTCACATCTTTGGCCGCTCTCGATTCCACGCGTCTGCAGCAGGCTCTCGCACTGGAGTTCGGCGTGCAGCAGGACAAGGTGACCGGCGCCCACACCTACGGCGGCCACGGCGAGCAGATGGCAGTGTTCGCATCGCAGGTGAAGATTGACGGCAAGCCATTGGCAGAGATGGGTCTTTCCGACGAGCGTTGGGAAGAAATCAAGCACCATACAGTACAGGGCGGCTCGAACATCATCAAGCTACGCGGCCGCAGCTCGTTCCAGAGCCCGGCATACAACGCCGTGAAGATGATTGAGGCTGCAATGGGCGGCGAGAAGTTCACCTTGCCCGCCGGCTGCTATGTAAACTGCAGCAAGTGCGGTTACAAAAACGTTATGATGGCAATGCCTTCCACTATCGACAAGACCGGCGTTCACTTCACAGCCCCGACGGGTACGGAAGAGGAAATGGCTGCATTGAACAAGAGCTACGAGCACCTCTGCAAGATGCGCGACGAGATTGTAGAGCTCGGCATCGTTCCCGCAGTTGAGGACTGGACAAAGATGAACCCCAACCTGTAACCGAGGTTGCATAAGCAAACAAACGCAAGAGGGTGTGCCGGTTTTGGCACACCCTCTTGCATTTTTACAGAACAGGCGTTGTCCGAAAATACGGGCATAAAAAGGAGCGAGAAACACTCACTCCGAATAGAACTGTGTGGCAAGCGGGACGACACTGTCGGGCAGGAGCCCTGTAATGTCATCGCCACGGGCTATCATTTCCCTCACCTGTGTGCTGCTGATGTCGTGGAGCCCGGTGTCGTAGAGCTGTACGCCGGGCGGCAGAGAGGATGTGTCAACGGGCGACCCTGAGCGCGGATATATGGCTATGCGGTAGTTGGCAACGATGTCGCCGGCGCGATGCCAGCGGTTGAACACCGCCCAGTTGTCGGCACCAATGAGCAGGGTGAACTCGCAGTCGGCGTGCGTGTGCGACAGGTGTTGCAGCGTGTTCCACATGTATGACGGGCGCGGAAGGTGGAACTCGCAATCGGAAACCCTTATGCCGCCGATGCCCTCGACGGCGGTGCGCGCCATGAGCAGCCGCTTGTCGTCGTCGAGCAGCGTGCCCGACGGCTTCAGCGGGTTGTGCGGCGACACCACGAGCCACACCTCGTCGAGCGCGGCGAGGTGCAGCATGGCGCGTGCTATGGCCACATGCCCGTTGTGTATGGGGTTGAACGATCCGCCGTAGATGCCTATGCGCTTCATTCGTCAAGAAACTGCTTCACGATGGCATAGGTCTCGGCCACGGCGCGGTCGAGGTCGTCGTTCACCACAACGCGGTCGAATTTCGGGGCTTGCGACAGTTCAAACTCGGCGCGTGCCAGGCGTGCCTCTATCACCTCGGGCGCGTCGGTGGCGCGGCTTTCGAGCCTGTGGCGCAGCTCGTCGATTGACGGCGGCTGGATGAAGATGCTGAGTGCGCGTGCGCCGTAATACTCCTTGATGTTGCAGCCGCCCTTCACGTCGACGTCGAACACCACGTTCTCGCCGCGTGCGGCCTGTGTCTCCACCTGCTGCTTCAGCGTTCCGTAGAAACGGTCGGCATACACTTCCTCGTATTCGAGGAACTCGCCCCGGCTGATGCGGCTGCGGAATTCCTCGGGCGTAATGAAGAAATACTCCACGCCGTCGCGCTCGGTTCCGCGCGGCGCGCGGCTCGTGCATGATATGGAAAAGGCCAGGCGCAGTTCGGGGCACTGCATGAGGCGGCCTATTATTGTGCTCTTTCCGCTGCCGCTCGGCGCGGAGAAGATAATGAGTTTGCCCATAGTGAATTTTGGATTTTGAGTTTTGGAAACGCCCTACATTCCCAACGCGCCTACAACGCGTTGAGCACCTGTTCCTTTATCTGTTCCAGTTCGTCCTTCATCTTCACCACAATGTTCTGCATTTCGGCGTTGTTGCTTTTCGAGCCCGTGGTGTTTATCTCGCGTCCCATTTCCTGGGCGATGAAGCCGAGCTTCTTGCCCTGCCCCGCCGCTTCGTCCATAGTCTCGCGGAAATACTTCAGATGGTTGCTTAAACGCTGTTTTTCCTCGCTTATGTCGAGCTTCTCGATGTAGTAGATGAGTTCCTGTTCGAGGCGGTTCTTGTCGTACTCCACATCGGGTATGGCCTTCAAGCCCTCGACGATGCGCGCACGGATTTTCTCGACACGCGACTTTTCATACGGCTCCAATTCGGCAAGCAGTGCCGCGATGTTATCCACTTTCTCGCGGAATTTCCTTTCGAGGGCTGCCCCCTCCTGTGTACGGAAATCCACGAGCCGGGCGATGGCCTCGTCCACGGCGTGCCGCACGGCGTGCCATTCCCCGTCGTCGAGCACCTCCGTCTCGGTGCGTGTAAGCACATCGGGCAGGCGCAGAAGCGTCGCGAACCAGTCATGCGGCTCGGGAATGCCGCTGCCGAGGGCTATCGCCTTTATCTGGCGGTAATAGTTGTCGGTAAGGGCAGCATTGATGGGGGCGGCGTCGGCAGCGGCGTCCTTCTCTATCCAGATGGCGAAATCCACCTTGCCGCGCACCACCTGCGCCGTGATTGCCTGCCTCACCTCCATCTCCTTCTCGCGATAGAGCGGGGCGATGCGTGTGGAAATGTCGAGCGTCTTGCTGTTGAGCGACTTTATCTCGACATTGATTTTCTTTCCGTTGTAGGTCACGACCGACTTGCCGTAACCCGTCATTGACTGTATCATAAATTTGTAAATAAATTTGCCTTCCGTTTTCCTGCACCGTTGCGCGATGCGGATACAAAAATAACACTTATTCCCGACATACGCTAATCTTTGCCGTGATATTGCGCCGCTGCGACAGTCCATTTAGTTAATAAATCAATAAAAGCACCCGCAATTCGGCAGAAAAATTGTATTTTTGCATTCCAAGAACAATGTAGAATGCGCCGTATGCAGGCTCACCCCCGCAGGGGAGAAGCCCGGAACGCATCACTGGCGCATAAAACACATTTGGCATGTCATGTATTTTAAGTATTGAGACGAGCACTGAGGTGTGCTCGGTAGCCGTAAGCCAGGACGGCGCATGCATTTTCAGCAAGGAAGACCACGACGGACCCAACCATGCTGTCAAGCTCGGCGTATATATAGACGAGGCCATGTCGTTTGCCGACAGCCACGCCATACCGCTCGATGCCGTCGCCGTGAGCCAGGGACCGGGCTCATACACGGGTCTGCGCATAGGGGCGTCGATGGCCAAGGGCATCTGTTTCGGGCAGGATCTGAAACTGCTCTCCGTGCCCACGCTCGAACTGATGGCAGTGCCCGTGCTGCTGCGCGAAGAGGCGGAAGAGGGAACCCTGCTCTGCCCCATGCTTGACGCGCGCCGCATGGAGGTATATTCGGCCATCTACGACCGCTCGCTACACACCGTCCGTGGCATTGAAGCCAATGTCGTGGACAGCGACACCTACCGCGAATACCTTGACCGTGGGCCTGTCTGTTTCTTCGGTAACGGAGCCGAGAAGTGCATGCCCGTCATCAACCATCCCAACGCGCGCCTCATAAAAGGCGTGGAGCCACTGGCAAAATGGATGTTCCCCATCGCCGAACGCCGCTATCTCAACGGGGAGTTCGAGGATGTGGCATATTTCGTGCCGTTCTATCTGAAGGACTTTGTGGCAAAGCAATCGAAGAAGTTATTGTAAACATCTATGGAAATAAAAGGACTGGACTACAACACCCAGCGTGAAAGACTCATACTGCCCGAATACGGGCGCGAGGTGCAGAACATGATCGACCATGCTGTCGCACTGCCTGACCGCGCTGAACGCAAACGCTGCGCCCACGCCATCATAGCCATAATGGAGCGGATGATGCCGCAGGCGCAGAACACTCCCGACCATAAGCACAAGCTATGGGACCACCTGGCACTGATGAGCGGATTCAAGCTCGACATTGACTACCCCTACGACATATCGGAAGCGAAGAAGATGATGGCACGGCCTGAGCCCATGCCCTACCCCATGAAGCGTATTCCTGTGAGGCACTACGGCAACATGATGTTCGAAATCTTCGACATTCTCAAGTCAATGCCGGCAGGAGCCGAGCGCGACGAGCTCTCGCGCCTTGCCGCCAACCAGATGAAACGCGACCTCTTCCATTGGGGGCACGGCTCGTCGGACGACGAGAAAGTGGTGTCGGACATAGCGGCATACACAGAGGGGAAAATACAGCTCGACCTTGGCAAGTGCACCATCGCACGCCCCGAAGCACGCGAGCCCGAACGCAAACGCAAAAGAAAGTAACGCCTATGGAATCGTTCATCATCGAAGGCGGGCATCCGCTCAGCGGCACAATCACGCCACAAGGAGCGAAAAACGAGGCCCTTGAAGTAATCTGCGCCACCCTGCTCACCGCCGAACCGGTGAGGATAAGCAACGTGCCCGACATCCTTGATGTGAACAACCTCATACAGCTCCTGCGCGACATGGGCGTGAAAGTGACACGCCACTCACGTAACGACTACACATTCCAAGCCGACACGCTCGACCTTGACTACCTCAACAGCGACGAATACGTGGCAAAATGCTCCGCACTGCGCGGCAGCGTACTCCTCATGGGGCCTCTGCTCGGACGCTTCGGCAAGGCGACGGTGGCCGAACCCGGTGGCGACAAGATAGGAAGACGGCGGCTCGACACACATTTCCTCGGTTTCAGGAAACTCGGCGCAAAGTTCGTCAATGAGGGGAGGCGCAAGGTTTATTCCATAGAGGCACGGCACCTCAAAGGCACATACATGCTCCTTGACGAGGCTTCGGTGACGGGAACGGCCAATGTCATAATGGCAGCTGTGCTCGCCGAAGGCACCACCACCATCTACAACGCTGCCTGCGAGCCCTACATACAACAGCTCTGCCACCTGCTCAACGCCATGGGAGCCAGCATTTCGGGCATAGCCAGCAATCTGATAACCATTGTCGGCACAAAAACGTTGCACGGGGCAGGACACCGCGTGCTGCCCGACATGATTGAAGTGGGTTCGTTCATAGGCATGGCGGCAATGGCGGGCGACGGCATACGCATCAAGGACGTGCACCTGCGACAGCTCGGCATCATCCCCGACGCTTTCCGCCGTCTCGGCGTGAAAATGAAAACGGAGGGCGACGACATCGTCATCCCGCACCAGCCGCACTACACCGTCGATTCTTTCATCGACGGAACGATAATGACCCTTGCCGACGCGCCGTGGCCGGGACTCACCCCCGACCTGCTTTCGGTGCTCATCGTGGTGGCGACGCAGGCACGCGGCTCGGTGCTCGTGCACCAGAAAATGTTTGAGAGCCGCCTGTTCTTCGTCGATAAACTCATTGACATGGGGGCGCAGATCATACTCTGCGACCCGCACCGCGCCGTCATCGTAGGCCACGACCGCACGAAACAGCTGCATGCCGGACGCATGACCAGCCCCGACATAAGGGCAGGCATCGCACTGCTCATAGCCGCACTCAGTGCCAAAGGCACAAGCCGCATAGAGAACATAGCACAGATTGACCGCGGCTATGAAGACATTGAGCAACGCCTCAACAACCTCGGGGCGCACATAAAAAGGGTGGGAAACTGAAAGGGCCAGCCGGAAACGGCACACCAAAGAGAGACAAAATGATTAAAAGGGAAAGCGTATATAAAATAGGTTGCATCGGAAAACCGCACGGTATCGACGGCGAAGTGTCGTTCCATTTCGACGACGATGTGTTCGACCGCACCGATGCCGACTTCCTCATCCTCGACATCGACGGCATACTCGTGCCGTTCTTCATGGACGAATACCGCTTCAAGAGCGGCGGCACCGCCCTAATACGCTTCACCGACATAGACTCGCAGGAGCGTGCACGCAGCCTCACGGGGTGCGACGTGTATTTCCCGCGCGGACATTCCGGGGACGACACAGCCCCCCTTTCGCTGGCGGCGGCAGTGGGTTTCCATGTCATCGACAGCACAAGCGGCACAACTGTGGGTGAGATAACGGGAGTGGACGACAGCACCATCAACACACTGTTCTGCCTCCGCACACCCGGCGGAGACGACATTCTCGTCCCTGCACGTGGCGAGCTCATCACCGCAATCGACACCGAAGGGCGCACCGTCACGATGCAGTTGCCCGACGGACTATTGGACATTCAGCATTTATGAAGAAACAGATATGTATCCTTGGCTCCACCGGCAGCATCGGCACGCAGGCTCTCGATGTGATAAGCCAGCACCCCGACCGCTACGAAGCCTACTGCCTCACGGCGAACAACCGCTATGAAATGCTTGCCGAGCAGGCACGCAAGTATCGCCCGGCAGCCGTGGTCATAGCCAACGGACAGCACTATGAGGCACTGAAGGAACTGCTTTCCGACATGCCCGACATCAAGGTATATGCCGGACACAAGGCTCTTGACGAGATAGTGGAGGCGCAGCCCATCGACATGGTGCTCACCGCCATGGTGGGATTTGCAGGCCTCTCGCCCACAATCCACGCCATAAAGGCGCGCAAGACCATCTGCCTCGCCAACAAAGAGACCCTTGTCGTGGCAGGCGACCTCATCTGCCGTCTCGCCGCCGAGCACCGCGTGGACATCATCCCCGTGGACAGCGAGCACTCGGCCATATTCCAGTGCATCGTGGGCGAAGGCGACAACAGGATAGAGAAGATACTCCTCACTGCCTCGGGCGGGCCTTTCCGGAACTTCACCCCCGACCAGATGCGCGGTGTAAAGGCTGCCGACGCGCTCAAGCATCCCACTTGGGACATGGGTGCAAAGATCACCATCGACTCGGCATCGATGATGAACAAGGGCTTTGAGGTGATAGAGGCGAAATGGCTTTTCGGTGTCGAAGCCGACAAGATACAGGTGCTCGTTCACCCACAGTCGATTGTCCACAGTGCCGTACAGTTTGCCGACGGTGCAGTGAAGGCGCAGCTCGGCGTACCCGACATGCGCCTGCCAATACAGTATGCCTTCTCCTTCCCCGAGCGTTTGCCGCTCGACGGTGCGCGGCTCGACCTCTTCAATCAGCCGCTCGAGTTCTTCGAGCCCGACATGGAGAAGTTCCGCTGCCTGGCACTCGCATTCGAGGCGATAAGGAAAGGCGGCAACATGCCGTGCATAGTCAATGCCGCCAACGAGGTGGTGAACGAGGCTTTCCGGCACGGCCGCTGCGGATTTCCCGACATGGCGGACATCATCGGGCGCACGATGCAGAAAGCACAGTTCATCGCCTCGCCCTCCTACGACGACTATGTGGGCACTGACGCCGAAGCGCGCCGCATAGCAACGGAATTCCTTGCAAATTAATTTCAAAACATAAGTTAAAAAACAGACAATGGAAGTATTTCTCATAAGGTTGCTGCAATTCATGCTTGCAATCTCGTTGCTTGTCCTTCTCCATGAAGGGGGACACTTCTTTTTCGCAAAACTCTTCAAGATAAGAGTCGAAAAATTCTACCTTTTCTTCAATCCCTGGTTCCACATCTTCGAGTTCAAGCCCAAGAACAGCGACACGACATACGGCCTGGGCTGGCTGCCTTTGGGCGGATACTGCAAGATAGCGGGCATGATCGACGAGTCGTTCGACACGGAACAGATGCAGAAACCCGCCGAACCGTGGGAATTCCGCTCCAAGCCCGCATGGCAACGGCTGCTCGTAATGGTCGGTGGCGTGCTCGTGAACTTCGTCCTTGCGTTCGTGATTTACTCAATGTGCCTCTTCACTTGGGGTGAGGACTACATCCCCACAAAGCAGATGTACATGGGAATGAAGTTCAACAACGATGCCAAGAACCTCGGATTCAAGGACGGCGACATACTCGTAGGCACTGAGAACGGCGAGTTCAAGGAGTTTGGAGCAGACATGTTCCGCGACCTTGCCGAAGCCCGCCAGGCCATCGTCATGCGGGAGGGCAAGCGACTTACGGTGGCATTGCCGGGCAACCTCAACCTGCTCGACATGCTCAAGAAACAGCCACAGTTCGCCCACCCGCTGCTGCCGGCAGTCATCGACAGCGTCATGCCGGGCTCCATTGCCGAGGAGATGGGCATGCGCAAAGGCGACAGAATAAGGCGTATCAACAATGTGTCGGTGGATTCATACAACGAGTTCACTTACGAAGTGGGACGGATGCGCGACATGCTCGACGAAGCCAAGACCCACGCCGACAGCGTGGCAGCACTTAGCACCACAGTGACATTCATGCGCAAGGACAACGGCAAGGAGTACAATTACACGCGCTACGCCACTCTCGGCGACAGGCTTGAGTTCGGATTTTATGTTCCCACGCTCATAAAATACTACACGCCGGTACACAAGTCATACTCGTTCTTCGGGAGCATACCGGCAGGAATAAGCTACGGCTGGGGTGTCCTGTCAGGATATGTGGGCGACATGAAGTACCTCTTCTCCGCCGACGGGGCCAAGTCACTCGGCGGTTTCGGCGCCATAGGCAGCCTCTTCCCGCCCGTATGGGACTGGCACTCGTTCTGGCTTCTGACGGCATTCCTAAGCATCATCCTCGCATTCATGAACATACTGCCCATCCCTGTACTCGACGGCGGACACGTGCTCTTCCTGCTCTACGAGATAATCACGCGCCGCAAACCGAGCGAGAGCTTCATGATACGCGCCGAGTATGTGGGCATAGGCCTGCTCATGCTGCTGATGATAGTCGCCAACCTCAACGACGTGCTGCGCTTCCTGCACTTGATGTAAGGCCGGCACATCCTGACTTCGGCACACATTTTGCACTATGACAAATAGAGAAAAACAAGTAGAACAAATTAAAAAAACAGAGAATTTATGAATAACAACAATTCATTTGAGATGGAAGAGCTCACCCGCAGCGGCCTCTCCATGTCGGCAGCATTCCCTGCACTCATGCGCAAAGTGTATGTATGGATGACACTTGCCCTCGCCATCACCGGCATAACAGCCTACGGTGTGGCCACGTCACCGGCCCTGCTCGGACTTATCTTCGCGAGCAAGGCAACATTCTTCGGCCTCATCATTGCCGAACTCGTGCTCGTGTTTGCCATCAGCGGAGCCGTCAATCGCCTTTCGCTATCGACAGCCACGCTGCTGTTCGTGCTCTATTCGGTGCTGAACGGTGCCACGCTGGCAAGCATCTTCTTGGTGTTCAGCATGGCCACTATAAGCAAGGTATTCTTCATCACCGCCGGAACGTTCGCAGTAATGGCTTTCGTGGGCTACACCACGAAGACCGACCTCACCTCAATGGGCAAGTTGCTCTTCATGGCCCTCATCGGTCTCATCATTGCCTCCGTGGTGAACATGTTTATGAAGAGTGCCGGGTTCGACCTCATCCTCAGCTACATCGGCGTGCTTGTCTTCGTGGGTCTCACCGCTTTCGACACGCAGAAGATAAAACACATGCTCCAGCTCGCGCCCGATGCCGGTGAACACATGCAGAAACTGGCACTTCTCGGAGCCTTGACCCTCTATCTCGACTTCGTGAACCTCTTCCTCTATCTGCTCCGTATCTTCGGAAACAACAAGGACTAAGTTACCGGCGGCACAGCCTTCCGCAAACAGGAGGCTGTCATTCACAGGCAATTCAAGGTTTTCCTCAAATAAAACTGAGGCGGGATAAAGAAAATGTCCCGCCTCAGTTTTTATATGTCTTTCCACTGCCATAATGTCAAAGTGTCAGTTCCTCGACGGCACGCACAAGCGAATCCTTGCCGTTGAGCAGATAGAACTGTACACGCACGATGCTGCCGAAAGCGGCACTGCCTTTCACCCGCACATGAAGCGTTTTGCCATACACCATCGTGTCACGCCGCGACGGATATGACACCAGTTGCAGATGCGTACGTGTGGAACCGTCACCTATATAATATATGCCCACGCTGTCCTTCACCGCAATCTGCTTCGCCTGCGCCGCACGCACAGCCTTGGCAGCCGTATCCTCAGGCTCGAACTCGCATGCCGCCACGGTGTCGCCGTCTTCGGTTGGAGGCAGAATGCTGTATCCATTCGTCAGCGTGCCGACACCCATTATCGCCACGAAAACCATCAATACATATAAAATCCGTTTCATCCTTATTTGTAAAACCCACTTGAACGCCCGACTGCCGCAATGCCATGCCGACGGCACGCACTGCCCTTTGCGGACTGTGCAAATGTAGCAAAAAATAAGGCCACAGGCAAAGATTTTCAGGAAAAAGAAACCGCACCACAAAAACCGCATGCAAACCACAGCACAACCAAGGCGGCACACGCCCGGGGCAAACATTCAAATTTCAGCAATTCCGTAGGCTTCTTGAATAATTTTTCATATCTTTGCATCCATGAACACCGAAGACTTCAACAGCGCGGAATGGAGCGCAAACGTGATAGTTGCCGACGGTGACTACATAGACTCCGTGGCGTTCGACCTCACAGTGAACTTCGAACGGATGCTCGGGCGGCGCATCCCCAAGGCCGACACGGCACGATGGATAGACTGCATAGCCCTCGACGGCGGACTGCGCACGCCGGAAAACCCTGACGCCAAGGACGCAAACGAGACGCAGGTGATACTCGTCCACTCCAAAGGCAAGGCTGCTCTCGACAACTTCACGCCCGGCAACTACGCGCAGGAACTCAACGCAAAAGCGTTCAGCGACCATCTCGGCGAGTTCGTCATAAGCTCCTACCCCGTGGAGGATGTGGTGCAGCACGACGACTTCTTCCTCGACATCGTCGCCACCGTGTGCAACCACAAGGACGTGCGCCGCGTGATGATAATCCCGGACGCCGGGCGACCCGGACTCTACGACGCCCTGCGGCACACACTCCGCGACACGGACAACAGGAAACGTATCACCGTCTTCGCCATGCAACCCATGCCCGGCGGCAACTTCCGGCAGGAAATTCTCGGCTATTCGCTTATGAACGCGTTGGGGATAAAGGGCGAAGAACTCTGACAACAGGGCTTTGGCGCACTCCCGCGCAAGCCTTGGCTCCTCCTATCCCACACCGGGAAGACAACCGAAAAAACAAACAAAAACAAAATAAAGCAAACAATGGGAAAACGATGAAAAAGTACATGATTACACTGCTGCTTCTTATTGCAGCATCAGCCGTAAAGGCACAAGATAGTTGCTATGTCTATACACAACTCCACTGGGCACCTGCTGTAACAAAGTATGTGGCAAAAATTCAACTCAACGACAAAGGAGCAGATGAGGACATAACGGAAAATGGGGAAAAGGTTTCGTTTAATAACATTCTCCATGCGCTCAATTTCCTTAGTGTTCGTGGTTGGGAGTTGGTACAACTCTCGCCAAAGAACCCAGACAACACACCTGGAGCAAACAAAGAGCAGTACGCCGTCATTCGCAAATTGATGCCGATTGATGAAGCGAAGAAATACGCTGCTCCAAAAACAAAATAAAGCAAACAATGGGAAAAGTATTAATGATTGGCGCCGGTGGCGTCGCTACCGTTGCAGCGTTCAAGATAGCCCGGAACGCAGATGTTTTCACCGACTTTATGATAGCAAGCCGCACGAAGTCGAAATGTGACCGCATTGTCAAGGCCATAGGCAACCCCGACATCAAGACAGCGCAGGTGGATGCCGACGATGTGGAGCAGCTAAAGGCACTCTTCAACGACTACAAGCCAGAGCTGGTCATCAACCTCGCCCTGCCCTATCAGGACCTTACCATAATGGAGGCTTGCCTCGCCTGCGGATGCAGTTACCTCGACACTGCCAACTATGAACCCAAGGACGAGGCTCACTTCGAGTACTCATGGCAGTGGGCTTACAAGCAGCGTTTCGAGGAAGCGGGCCTTACCGCCATCCTCGGCTGCGGCTTCGACCCGGGCGTGACGAGCATCTTCACCGCCTACGCAGCAAAACATCACTTCGACGAGATACAGTATCTCGACATCGTCGATTGCAACGCCGGCAACCACCACAAGGCTTTCGCCACCAACTTCAACCCGGAAATCAACATCCGCGAAATCACACAGAAAGGACTTTACTGGGAAGACGGCAAGTGGGTGGAGACGGCTCCGCTCGAAATACACCGCCCACTCAACTACCCGGAGATAGGCGCAAAGGAGAGCTACCTGCTGCACCACGAGGAAATAGAGAGCCTCGTGAAGAACTATCCTTCAATAAAGCGCGCGCGCTTCTGGATGACTTTCGGCCAACAATACCTCACCTACCTTGACTGCATACAGAACCTCGGCATGTCGCGCATCGACGAAATCACCTACGAGGCACCGCTCGCCGATGACCCGACAAAGAAGGTGAACGTGAAAATAGTGCCGTTGCAGTTCCTCAAGGCCGTGCTGCCCAACCCGCAGGACCTTGGCGAGAACTACGACGGACAGACTTCCATAGGCTGCCGCATACGCGGACTCAAGGACGGTAAGGAGCTTACCTACTACGTGTATAACAACTGCTCGCACGAAGCCGCCTACAAGGAGACAGGCATGCAGGGCGTGAGCTACACCACGGGCGTACCGGCAATGATAGGTGCAATGATGTTCTTCAAGGGACTGTGGCGCAAGCCCGGCGTGTGGAACGTGGAGGAGTTCGACCCCGATCCGTTCATGGAAGAGCTCAACAAACAGGGATTGCCGTGGCACGAGCAGTTCAATGTGGATTTGGAATTGTAATCCCGGAAATTCAAAATCCGCGAAGCGCAATCCAAAATTCAATATCAGAAACTCAAAATTCAAAACTCATATTATGGCAAAATCAGAAGAAATGCCGCTTGCACAGGAGGGCAAGCTCAAAGCCCTTCAGGCAGCGATGTCGAAAATAGAAAAGGACTTCGGCAAAGGCTCCATCATGAAGCTCGGCGATGAGAAGATAGAAAATGTCGAGGTTATCCCCACGGGAAGCATAGCCCTTGACGCCGCCCTCGGCGTGGGAGGCTACCCCAAAGGACGCATAATAGAGATTTACGGACCCGAATCGTCGGGCAAGACAACCCTCGCCATACACGCCATTGCCGAGGCACAGAAGCAGGGAGGTATTGCGGCATTCATCGATGCCGAGCATGCCTTCGACCGTTTCTATGCCGCTAAGCTCGGCGTCGATGTTGACAACCTGTGGATTTCGCAGCCCGACAACGGCGAGCAGGCTCTCGAGATTGCCGACCAGCTCATCCGTTCGTCGGCCATTGACATCATCGTCATCGACTCCGTGGCAGCCCTCACGCCCAAGGCCGAGATTGAAGGCGACATGGGCGACAACAAAGTGGGATTGCAGGCGCGGCTCATGTCGCAGGCCCTGCGCAAGCTCACAAGCACAATTTCGAAGACAAACACAACGTGTATCTTCATCAACCAGCTGCGCGAGAAAATCGGAGTGATGTTCGGCAACCCCGAGACAACGACGGGCGGCAACGCGCTGAAGTTCTATGCCAGCGTGCGTCTCGACATACGCCGCATAACAAGCATAAAGGACGGCGATCAGGTGATAGGCAACCAGGTGCGCGTGAAGGTGGTGAAGAACAAGGTGGCACCGCCGTTCCGCAAGGCGGAATTCGAGATAACGTTCGGCGAGGGAGTGTCGAAGATAGGCGAGATCGTTGATCTCGGCGTGGAATACGGCATCATACAGAAGAGCGGCTCGTGGTATTCGTACAGCGGAAGCAAACTCGCTCAGGGACGCGACGCCACCAAACTGCTGCTCAGAGACAATCCCGAGCTCTGCGAGGAACTCGAAGCCCTCATCAAGCAGGCCATTGCCGACAAGCACGAATAAAGGCATGCCATTGTATGCCCGGCTTTGCCGTTTGACAGAGAAAGATTTATAATTACCATAACAAGAGGTCGGGCGTCCCGCCCGACAACATCAAGCAAGAATACAATATTCCCTTTCGGTGTTGTCGGGCGGAACGCCCGACTTACTAATATGGTGCTGAAGCCATGCCGCCTACGGCTGGCTTTCGCCTTCCACATACTCCTCAAGGAACATGTGCTCGCCGTCGAAGACAGCGTAGGTGAACTGTGTGATCCAGTCGCCGAGTATCATCAGGCGTGTCTTTTTGGAGAGGTAAAGGTCGAGTTCTATGTGGCGGTGACCGTAGAGGAAGAAGTCGATGTTGGGATGGCTTTTCATGTACTCCTTCGCATATTGCACGAGAAACTCCTTGTGCTCGCCCATATATACGGGTTCGCCCGCCTCGGTATGCTTCATGCGACTGTGCTTTGCCCATGTCATCCCGAGCCACAACGCCCACCGCGGGTGCAGCGCACTGAACAGCATCTGGCATGTGCGGCTGTGGAATATGCGGCGCAGGAACTTGAAGTGCGCGTCAGGATCGCCCAGTCCGTCGCCGTGCGCAAGGTAGAACACCTTGTCGTATATCTCCACCGTCTCGGGCTTCGTGTGCACCGTCATGCCGCATTCGTCGTGCAGATAGCCGTAGGTCCAAATGTCGTGGTTGCCCGTGAAGAAGTGCACTTCCACGCCCATGTCTGTGAGTTCGGAGATTTTCCCGAGGAAACGCGTGTAGCCTTTGGGCACCACATAACGGTACTCGTACCAGAAATCGAACATGTCGCCAAGCAGATATATGGCGCGCGCCTTTGTCTTTATTGAGTCAAGGAACCTTACCAGCCGCCGTTCCTGCGTGCGGTTGTGGTCTATCGCCCACGAACCGAGGTGGGCGTCGCTTAGGAAATAAACATTCTTCATAACAGATGCTGAGTGTTGAGTGTGGAATGATGGATGGCTGCGGAATGGCAACAGGACGTAAGGGCGGTTGTCGGGATTTACTCGAAACCTAATTCGACACGCGCCTCCTCGGTCATCATGCTCTGATCCCATGCGGGCTCGAACACAAGGTTCACGTTGGCGGAACGCACTTTGTCAAGCGAATCCACCTTCTGCCGCACATCCTCGATGATGAAATCGGCAGCAGGGCATGAGGGTGCGGTGAATGTCATGTCGATGTCCACGTTGCCGTCGTCCTGCACATCAATCTTGTAAATGAGCCCGAGGTCGTAGATGTTCACGGGTATCTCGGGGTCATATACGGTTTTGAGAACATCGACGATGCGCTCTTCTATCTGTGTCTTTTCTTCCTGTGTCATAAATCCTTGCAATAATGTGTGTGCATGTACAATGCCACCAACTGCAAATTTAAGGAAAAATATTGAATGCGGCGCGGAAAAGGCGGCACTTTTACTGTTCCTGAAAGCAAGAAAGCAAAGGCGGGCGGCGGTATAGCTGCATTATCGCCTCGGCGGAGAGGGCGGCGGCATAGATGCGTGTCGCGCAGAAGCTCATGCTGCCGAAGCGCGAATAGGGCATTTCGGCGTTGCGTCCGAGATTCCACTGCATCTCGCTTGCAGCCACCGTTCCCTGCACGGGGACAGTCTGTTCCAGGCGGCCGTCAATGTAGATTTTTATGCTTCCGGGGCTGCACACGCCTGCCACGAGGTGCCAACGGCCGTACCAGTCGGCAGGGAGGACAGCCTCACATTCGCCCCTTCCCCATCCTCCGGCAAAGAAACCGAGGCGGCCGCCGCCCTGAATCTTCAGCACGTTGTAGTCGCCCTTGGTGAAAAAGTCGATGTATCCGCCCCCGTCAGTGCGGGAGGGGCGCACCCACGTGAGCATGGTGAACTCCTGGTAAGGGTGCATCAGGCTCGCCGAGGCGGGGAATTCCACATACGCCTGCACCGCCGTGGTGAGCGCGCCGCCGCTCCAAGCCAACGCCCCGAAGCAGCTCCCGTCGTTGCCGAAGCCGGAAATGTCGGTGGCAGTGCCGTCGGCAAACTCCATATCGAGCACCGTCGCCGACAGTGGGTCGGCATATACCTTCACCTTTTCCGCCGCGCCGAGCACGCCCACCGTGTGCATTCCCACGGCATCGACAGCGGGCAGCACAACGGAACAGCTGTGCTCTTCGCCCGGGCGGAGAGCCGTGTGTATGGTGGCGACAGCACTGCCGTCGATGCTCACAGGCACGTCCTTTTCATAATACTTGCCGCCCACGTTCTTCAGCGTCACCCTGACACTGAGCGAATCGCCCTTCCTTATCACCGGATCTACACCAACAGCAGTACAGCGCAGGTGCGGCGTACCCTTCTTCTGTGGTATGACACGCACGGCTATGTCGTGCCCTGCCATCCGCAGCATGTGCCGACCCTCGGCATAAAGGCGGCAGACAAGCGTGTCGGCAACACTTCCGCCCGCGCCCACAAGCACATTCCTGTACGCCACAGTGTCGGTGCCGCAGGTCAGGGCGACGATGCACACGCCCTCGGCACCGCTATTGGACACGCTGAAGGGCAGGGCTATTTCCTCATCGGGACGCACACGCAAGGTGCCATTCACTTCTGCCGTCACGCTGAACTGCGGCTCGCCTGTGTCCAAAGAGTAAGGCAACTGCATGGTGGAGGCATCGAGATCAGCAAGCCAGTCATAGTTCAATGTGCCTCCGGCGGTGAGTTCGCCGTGCGTGATGTGGCACCGGGCGATCGGGTGCCCGTTCAGCGACGGCTGCGGCATCAGCGGCAGCATGTGCGCTCCCCCACCCGTGATGCGCATTGTCCTGCCGCCTGGAAAGTGCAGCGTCACCGTTTCCGCCAAGGGTGGGGCAATCACATATTCGTCAGTGCCGGGACACACCGGCATCAGTCCCATGACGGAAAAGACGAGCCAACTCGACATGGAGCCAAGATCGTCGTTGCCCGGGATGCCACCGGGCGTATCGCCGTAGCAGTCGGCAACGATTGCCCGCGTGTGCCGGACGGCAAGTTCCGGGCGTCGGCTCCACACATAAAGCCACGGATAATGGAGCACCGGTTCGTTGTCGAACACGACATCCCCCGACGCAAAGGCGTATTGCAGACGGCCGGAGAAGTTCCCTGCCCCGCCGCTGAGGTTTATGAGATGCTGCACATTGTGGGGCGCAAAGAGCGACGCTGTCCACCTGTTGCTCTCCTGATAGCCCAGTTCTCCCGACCGTCGCAGGCGACGGTCGCCGTCGCGGGGAAGCATGAACAGCGTCGCGGCATCCCACAAGCGGGAATAGTTACGGGCCTGGCGGGCATAAACCGCCGCAGAGGCAGTGTCGCCGCAGAGGCGGCTCAAGCGCATCATGGCCCAGTCGTCGTAGGCGAGTTCCGCCGTGACGCTCACCGACTGTTCCTCGCTTGCGCCCACATAGCCCTGCTGCCTGTATTGCCGCACGGCCTCGCCGCGCAGCACTTTGTCGCACGAGCGGCGGCAGGCGGCATATATGTCATCGGCAGAATGGCGCGACGCCCCTTTAATATATGAGTCGAGAAGTATGGGGATGGCATGGTAGCCCGTCATCGGCCCCCGCGGCAATGCGCCGTTACGGGCGTATTCTTCCATCATGGAATCCACTATGTCAGCCTGCACCACGGGCTTCAACAATGACAGAAGGGGGTGCAGCGTGCGGAAAGTGTCCCACGGGGAGAAGCCCGAATAACGCGGCTTGCACCCCACATCGGCGACATTGCAAGGCATGAGCATGGAATGATAGAGGGCGGTGTAGAATTTTCGCATCAGGCTTTCGTCAGCCCCTTCAATATCGACGCATTGCAGTTCGCGCTGCCATGCGGCGTAAGCAGCACGGCGTACAGCCGTGAAATCGCCGCCAGCCAACTGCGCCTTGCCGTTCGCACGGCTCTGGATGAAGCCCGACGATGACACCGAGAGCCTGACATCAAGCGGCTGGCGTGTGGCGAAGATTGCATAGAGGGTGTCACCGCGAAGCGTGTGCGAGGCCATGGATTGCGAGAAAGTGAACACGGCGTGGCTCTTTTCGCAATGCACTTCAGTCGGCGCGACAACGCTGAGGGCACCGCCTTGGCATACCACCACCGTAGTTGTGTCGCCCGCCGTGGTGTATCTCATAATCCCGGCATGGGTAGCCGCCGTCACCGCCACCTCGTCACCGTCGTCAAAACACACGCGGTAATATCCCGGTTGCGCCTCTTCCGCCGAGTGGCTGAACGTCCTCCCGCCATACGGGGAAGGCACCGTGCTGTGCGCGCCGCGCATGAAGATTATGTCAAGAGTGCCCGCCGAGCCGTTGGGATAGCCGCTGTTGTGCCCCAAGCATGTGAACTTCAGGATGGCCTTGTCGGCATAATAATAGCCCCGTTCCGACGGGCGCACACTCGTTTCGGGAGACAGCTGCACCATGCCCCAAGGCGAAACGGCGCCGGGATAAGTGCCGCCATAGTTGCCCCAAAGTGTGGGCGCGTCGCTGATGGAAGTGCCTATCATCGGGTTCACCCACCGGGCATTGTCGCGCCACGGTGCCGCCGCGTGTGCCATGAGGGGTACACCGGCGAGCAGCAGAAACGCCATTGACTGTCTGCGAAGCCTCCGCAGGCAGGCGGAAAACATGTTTTTGCTTTTTGCATTCATCATTGTCAGGTTTTAGGGATACGTGGCTTCCGCCGTCACAGCCTTCCCTCTTCGGCGTAGCTGTAATGGCAACCGTCGGTGACTATGAGGTGGTCGGCCATGTAGATGCGCATGGTCTCGCATGCTTTCTTTATCTTTTGCGTCAGACTGTCGTCATCCTTGCTCGGGCGGCAGATGCCGCTCGGGTGGTTGTGGCACAGCATCAGCACCGTGGCACCTGCCAGAATGGCCTCGCGCATGACGATGCGCACATCGACGGCAGTCTCCGAGAGTCCGCCATGCGACAGCCTTACTGCCTTGATAAGGCGGAAATGCTGGTTCATAAGCAGCACCCACGCCTCCTCCACATCAAGGTCCTGCATCTTGGGCAGCATGTAGGCGTAGGCGGCAGAAGCCGAACTGAGGTCGGGACGCGCTGCCACCGGAGTGGCCTGACGCCTTTTACCGAGCTCGCAGGCTGCGAGTATCGTCACCGCCTTCGCCTCGCCTATGCCGTTGTAGCGCATGAGTTCGTGAAGCGACATCTTGCCGAGCGTGTTCAGGCTGTTGCCGCAATCGGCGAGAATGCGCTGCATGAGCGACACGGCGCTCTCCCGTGTAGAGCCCGACCCTATGAGGATGGCAAGCAGTTCGGAGTCGCTCAGTGCCCGTGCGCCGCCATGAATAAGTTTCTCGCGCGGGCGGTCTTCCTCCGCCCAGTGGGCTATTGTGATGTTGCTCATTTGTAGAAAGTCCTTTCAAATGCCGAGAATTCCTCCCTGCCGCACACGCAACGCTTCCACCATGCACTGATGAACCCGAGTCCGTAGCCCATGAGTTGCGTGTAGGCGGCGGCTATGCTGAGCACTCCTATGCGCACGCTGCGGTTACGGCAGGACGAGTCGGCAAGGACAACAAGGGCGTAAAGCAGCAGCGGAACGAGCGGGAGCCATGCGCAAAAGGGGCGCACAAGGATCAGCGCGATGGCGAGAACAAGCAGGGAAAGCACGCCAACGGTGAACGCCATGGGCAACAGATGCACAGGTTTCAGCGACTCGGGGTACTTCTTGTAGAGATTGATGCGCGCAATGCCGCTGTTATAGACCTGACGGAAGAACTTGCGGAAGTCGGTGCGCCGCTTGTGCCACACCCATGCCTCGGGTAACAGGCAGCAGCGGCAACCGGCCTTGAATATGCGTATGCTGAAGTCGATGTCCTCGCCGAAACGCATTCGCGAAAAGCCGCCGAGACGCTGATAAACATCGCGGCGCACGCCCATGTTGAACGAGCGAGGATAGAACTTGTCAAGTTTCTTCCTGCCGCCGCGTATCCCCCCCGTGGTGAAGAACGATGTCATGGAATAAGAAATGGCCTTCTGCGTGGGGGAGAACGACGGGTGTGCGCTGTCGGGGCCGCCGAAAGCGTCGGCGGGAGAGCGGCGCAGCCCGTCATCCACGGCTTGCAGATAGCCTCCGGGCAGCACCACGTCGCTGTCGAGGATGATGACATATTCGCCCTGCGCGCGCTCCACGCCGTAGTTGCGGCTCTCGCCCGGGCCGCTGTTGGGCTTGCCGTAATAGTGAATGTCGAGCCGCCCGGCATACTTGCTGCACACTTCCCGGCACGGCACTGCCGAGCCGTCCTCCACCACTATCACCTCAAAGTCATTGAGTGTCTGGCTGGTAAGGCTGTCAAGGAGTTCGTCCACTTCGTCGGGACGGTTATAGACGGGGATTATAAAGCTGTATTTCATTGCTTGAAGGTTAAAGGGAAAACGGGCAGGATGGCAGCAAGCGGCGGGGAAAAAGCGTAACGGGGGAAAAAGAAAAGGGCAAAAAAGCAGAAAGCAAGGTTGCGGACACACACAAGATGTCATCCCCAATGCTTTTTACTTTTTTGCCTTTCCGCTTTTGCCTTATTGTAGTAGTGTCACTCCTTCATGCGCTGCAAGTAGCTCCCGTCGCGTGTGTCCACCTGCACGAGGTCGCCCTCATTGACGAAGAGCGGGACACGTATTTCCACGCCTGTCTCGAGTGTTGCGGGCTTCAGCGTGTTTGTGGCAGTGTCGCCCTTAATGCCCGGCTCCGAGTGAGTCACGCGCAAGTTGGTCTTCACAGGCATTTCACCGAAGAGCACTGTCTCGGTGGAAGCGTCGGACACCACCTCGATGACATCGCTTTCTTTCATAAAATCGACGCCGGTGATGAGGTCGTGGGCGATGGGTATCTGGTCGTATGTCTCCTGATTCATAAAAATATAGTCCTCTCCCTCCTTGTAAAGGTACTGGTAGGGGCGGCGCTCCACGCGCACATCCTCAAGCTTCTCGCCTATGTCGAAACGGCGCTCCAGCACACGGCCGTCCACGACATTCTTCAGCTTTACACGCATGAAAGTGTTACCCTTGCCCGGCTTTACATGAAGAAAGTCGATGACGAAGAACAGCTTGCCGTCCATACGGATGCATGTTCCCATCTTGATGTCTTGTGAATTGATCATTTTTCCTTATCTGTTATTGTTGTTTATGTTCTGAAAAACAGTGCAAAGTTACTGAAAAAATCGTTCTTTCGGAAATAAAGGAAGGCCTTTCTTCATTGCCAATGGATATTTTTGCAAGTCGGGGAGGGTTTACCCTCTTTTGACACGCCCTCCTCGTTATATAATTTGGCAACCTGTTCCTTTCCAATCTCTTCTTAATTTCTCCACCGTGTCGTCTTCGACAATCAGGTAGTCGATGTCCGTGAGCGAGGCAGCGACATAAGGCTCTGCTGTTTTCAGTTTGGTGTCATCGGCCATGACGAGTGTCTTGCGGGCACGGGCTATCATGGCTCGCTTCACAAGATTCTCATCATAGTTTATGTTGCTGATGCCCACCACCGGGTCGATGGCACAAACACCAAGTGACAACCAGTCGGGCCGGATTACTTGCAACGCCTCGACAACAGGCACGCCGATAGTTACGCGCGACGTGGCAAGGACTTCGCCGCCAAGGAGATGAATAGTGAGGTTTTTGCGGTCGCAGAACTCATTGGCCAACGGCAGCGAGTTGGTATATACCGTGAGCCGAAGGCCGTCGGACAGTTGCCGCATCAGTTCCATGTTCGATGTTCCACCGTCCACAAGCAGTGTATCCCCGTCAGCAATCAGCCGCGCCGCCTTTACCGCCATTGACCGCTTTGCCGTACTTTCCAGGTCGCTGCGTCGGGTATATTCTGCCGGGATGCCCATGCGCGAGACGGCACCGCCATGCACACGCTTCAGTTTTCCTGCCTCGTCAAGCTCGGTAATGTCACGCCGCACAGAGTCGTAGCTCGTGCCAAGTTCCTCGCACAGCTTACCTATATATACATGGTGGTCTATGGCCAATCGGTTGAGTATGAGCTGTTGTCGTTCTGCCTTGTTCATTGCATTTTGTTTTTTATGATATTGCAAAAGTACGCAAAATCTGCAAAGTCACAAGCAAATTATGCAAACTTTACATGTTAAACAACCTAAATTTACTTGCACAAACAAGCAAAACAACATACATTTGAGCATAAAACAACGATTAATTGCAAGGTTCTGCAATGTTTTGCAAACATCATCTCAACAAACGCGAAAAGGATAGTCAATCTTGCAAATCCACAAAGAAACAAGCAACGCCCCGAAAGAGGAGGAAAACCAAAAAGAAGTTAAAAACAGATAATGACAACGGAAACGAAACACGATTTAAGGCGCAAGCGCATGGCAGTGGGCACATTCTATTTCGCCATGGGACTCACCTTCGCAAGTTGGGCGAGCCGCATTCCCGATGATGCCTTCATCCGCGCGGGCTATATTGCCGGCATGGCAGCAATGACCTGTGGGCGTTTTGTGGCCGACCGTTTCGTCACACGCTATGGAGCATCGCGCGTGCTCGGCGCAAGCGGGTTGCTCATCGTCGGCGGATTGCTCACGGCAGTCGGATTCCCACGGCTAATCCCGGCTACCATTGGTTTTCTCCTTGTCGGCGTGGGCATATCGAGCATCGTGCCCATCTGCTACAGTGTCGCGGGGAAGCACACGCGCATGAAGGTATCGACGGCCATCACACTCGTCTCTACCGTTAGTTTCGTCGGTTTCCTCATAGGTCCGCCCGTCATCGGCCTTGTCTCCGAAGCCAGCAATCTGCGCGTCAGTATCGGTCTGGCATCAGCCTTCGGGATGTTCATCGTCGTATTGTCGAAACTCGTCAACAGAAAGATAAACCAAACAAAATAAACAATTATGTACAAGCCACTATTAACCGTCGGCCTCCTAATGGCCACCACAGCAATGAATGCACAGAAATTAGAAAAGATGCAATGGTTCAACGAGCCGGAACAGTATGAAATCAAAAACGGCACGCTGACCATGGACGTACCGGCGCAATGCGACT
>CAVBVK010000018.1:0-32959 GCA_963599085.1 bacterium
CGGCCGTCTTCGGTGTGCGTGGGAAGGGGATGACGTCGCGGATGTTCTGCATGCCTGTGATGAAGAGGATGAGACGCTCGAAGCCGAGACCGAAACCGGCGTGGGGGCACGACCCGTACTTGCGCGTGTCAAGATACCATGTCATGTCCTTCATGGGTATGTGGCGTTCCTCGATCTCGTTGATGAGCTTGCCGTAGTCCTCCTCGCGCACGGAGCCGCCGATGATCTCGCCAATCTGCGGGAAGAGCACGTCGGTGCCCTGCACGGTCTGTCCGCTCTTGCCTCCAAATCCGGATGGCTCGTCGTCGATCTTCATGTAGAACGCCTTGATGTCCTTCGGGTAGTTGGTCATAATCACCGGCTTTTTGAAGTGTTCCTCCACGAGGAAACGCTCGTGTTCGGAGGCGAGGTCGTCGCCCCATTCGCACGGGAACTCGAACTTCCTGCCGTTCCTGACGGCCTCCTGGAGGATGCGTATGCCTTCGGTGTAGGGCAGGCGCACGAACTCCGAGCCGAGCACGCCGTTCAGGCGGTCGAGCAGTCCCTTGTCGATGCGTGTGTTGAGGAAGTCGAGGTCGTCCTTGCAATGCTCCAAAGCCCAGCGTATGCAGTACTTGATGAAGTCCTCCTCGAGATCCATCAGTTCGGGAAGGTTCATGAAAGCCACTTCGGGCTCAATCATCCAGAACTCTGCAAGGTGGCGCGGAGTGTTTGAGTTCTCGGCGCGGAAGGTGGGCCCGAAGGTGTAGATTGCGCCGAGGGCGGTGGCTCCGAGCTCGCCTTCAAGCTGGCCGCTCACGGTGAGCGATGTCTGCTTTCCGAAGAAGTCGTCGCTGTAATCTATCTTCCCGTCCCCGTCCTTCTTCAGGTCGTAGAGGTTCTTTGTCGTCACCTGGAACATCTGTCCCGCCCCTTCGCAGTCGCTTGCGGTGATCAGCGGAGTGTGGAAGTAGAAGAAGCCGTGCTCGTGGAAGTAGGTGTGGATGGCCATTGCCATGTTGTGCCGGATGCGCATCACCGCCCCGAAGGTGTTGGTGCGCAGGCGCAGGTGGGCATACTGGCGCATGTACTCGAATGTCTGTCCCTTCTTCTGCATCGGGTAATCGCTTCCGCAGAGTCCGTAAACCTCGAGGGCAGTGCACTGTATCTCCGATGCCTGTCCCTTGCCCTGGCTTTCCACCAGAGTGCCGGTCGCGCTGATGCAGGCGCCGGTGGTGATCTGTTTGAGCAGGTTGTCGTCGAACTTCGAAGGATCGACGACAACCTGTATGTTGTTGATTGTAGAGCCGTCGTTGAGTGCTATGAAATCGACGGCCTTGCTGCTGCGGTGGGTACGCACCCACCCCTTCACGTTTACGGTGCTTCCGAAACAGGTGCACTTCAACGCATCCACAACTTTTGTTCTCTTGATTGTATCCATTGTGTCAGTGATTTATGTTCGATGTGCGGTGGCGTCATTCGAAGGCTCCCATGCGCAGCATGTCCACTTCCTTCTCCGTGAGGAAACGCCAGTCGCCGCGGCGGAGGTTCTTCTTGGTGAGTCCGGCGAACTGTACGCGGTCGAGTTTCACCACACGGTAGCCGAGGTGCTCGAAGATGCGGCGCACGATGCGGTTCTTTCCGCTGTGTATCTCGATGCCCACCTGACTCTTGTCGGTGTCGCTGGCGTACTCGACGGCGTCGGCATGCACTTCGCCGTCCTCAAGCTCTATGCCGTCGGCAATCTGCTGCAGGTCGTGTGCTGTCACGTTTTTGTCGAGGAAGACATGGTAAACCTTCTTCTTGAGGAACTTGGGATGTGTGAGCTTCGAGGCGAGGTTGCCGTCGTTGGTGAGGAGAAGCACGCCGGTGGTGTTGCGGTCGAGACGGCCTACGGGGTAGATGCGCTCGGGGCACACGTTCTTCACGAGGTCCATCACGGTCTTGCGCTGCTGCGGGTCGTCGCTTGTGGTGACGCAGTCCTTCGGCTTGTTGAGCAGGACATACACCTTTTTCTCAAGGCTTACGGGCTGGTCGTGGAACTTTATCTCGTCGGTGCGCATCACCTTTGTCCCGAGCTCCTTGACCACTTCCCCGTTCACCGTCACCACGCCAGCCTGTATGAACTCGTCGGCTTCGCGGCGGCTGCATACGCCGGTGTTGGCGAGGAACTTGTTGAGACGGATGGGTTCGTTCGGGTCGAAGTTCTCCTCTTTGTATTCTATGCGTTTCTTCAGGCTGTATTTCGCATTCGGGTCATAGTCGGCGGAGTGGTTGCGCTGGTAGCCCTGACGGTAGCCGCCGTGGCTGTTGTAGCCTCCCTGGCGCTGGTAGCCGCCGCGGTTGAAGCCCTGCTGGTGCGGCTGGTAGCCCCCCTGCTGCCCGTCGTTGCTGTAATGCGGGCGGTAGCCCTGCTGCTGGCGGGGCTGGTAGCCCTCCTGCTGCCCGTCGTTGCTGTAACGCGGGCGGTAGCCTTGCTGGCGCGGCTGGTAGCCCTCCTGCTGTCCGTCGTTGTTGTAACGCGGGCGGAAGCCTTGCTGCTGGCGCGGCTGGTAGCCCCCCTGCTGCCCGTCGTTGTTGTAGCGCGGGCGGTAGCCTTGCTGCTGGCGCGGCTGGAACCTGTTCTGCTGTCCGTCGTTGTTGTAACGCGGGCGGTAGCCCTGCTGCTGGCGCGGCTGGTAGCCTCCGTTGCCGTTGGAATGCAGTGCTGCACCGAAGCCCTCGGGGCGGAAGCCCCCGTCGTTGTTGTTTGTGTTGGCGTGGCCGGCATTAAAAGTGCGCTGTGCGTGGATGCGCGGACGCTGCGGTCGCCCTGTCACGCTGCGGTATTCTCTCTGATAACTCTCTGCGGAACGGGCATAGCCCTCGCTTTTGCCTGTAGTTTGATCCGCTGATGACTGCTCCTGATTTTTGCTTTCCAATTCTAAATCCATTTTTTTGATAGTTGTAGCCTCACGGCTTGGTTAATAATTCCTGTAATTGTAAATATGATTGAGTGCCTTTTTGCTTGCGGGCTTCTTCCTTGCTTGTGTGGTATCCTGTCCTTTTATGCTTCGTATTGTGCCTTTCTGCCGCAGTCCTGCTTCTTGCCGGGCGTCAGATGCCGGTGTAGTTGTGCGGCGTTATGGCCATGAGTTCAGCCTTGACGCTGTCGCTGACATCGAGTGTCTGTATGAAGTCGTGTATAGTTTCCTCCGTTATGGGCTTGTTGGTGCGTGTGAGAGCCTTGAGGGCCTCATACGGGTGCGGGTAGGCTTCGCGGCGCAGTATGGTCTGTATGGCTTCCGCCACCACCGCCCATGTGTTGTCGAGGTCGGCTGCCAGCTTTTCTTCGTTGAGTATAAGCTTGCGCAACCCTTTGAGCGTGCTTTGCATTGCAATCATGCCGTGGCCGAGGGGCACGCCGATGTCGCGCAGCACTGTCGAGTCGGTGAGGTCGCGTTGCAGGCGGCTTACGGGCAGTTTCTGCGCGAGGAACTGCAACACGGCGTTGGCTATGCCGAGGTTGCCCTCGCTGTTCTCGAAGTCGATGGGGTTCACCTTGTGCGGCATTGCGCTTGACCCCACCTCTCCTGCCTTTATCTTCTGCTTGAAGTATTCCATCGAGATGTACATCCAGAAGTCACGGTCGAGGTCGATGATGACGGTGTTTATGCGGCGGATGGCATCGAAGACGCCCCCCAGGCAGTCGTAGTTGCTTATCTGTGTGGTGTACTGCTCGCGCTCAAGTCCGAGCTTTTCGCTTACGAAGCGGTTGCCGAAGGCCTTCCAGTCGTATTCGGAGTATGCCACATGATGTGCGTTGTAGTTGCCCGTCGCACCGCCGAACTTGGCAGTTATCCTGCAGGCCTTGAGCTGGTTGAGCTGTTCGGTGAGGCGATACACGAACACCATCACTTCCTTGCCGAGGCGTGTGGGCGATGCGGGCTGCCCGTGTGTCTTGGCGAGCATGGGCACATCCTTCCATTCGTCGGCATACTGTTGCAGCTGTGCCGTGAGCTCTTCCACGAGCGGACAGTACACCTCTGCGAGCGCGTCCTTGACGGAGAGCGGCACGCTCGTGTTGTTGATGTCCTGCGAGGTGAGCCCGAAGTGTATGAATTCCTTGTATTGTCCGAGTCCGCCAATCTTGTCGAACTCCTCCTTTATGAAGTATTCCACGGCCTTCACGTCGTGGTTGGTCACCTGCTCTATGTCCTTCACGCGCTGTGCGTCAGCCTCGTTGAAGTTGCGGTAGATGCCGCGCAGTGTGTCGAAGAGATTGTGGTTGAACGATGCCAACTGCGGCAACGGCAGTTCGCACAAGGTGATGAAATACTCTATTTCCACGCGCACCCTGTATTTTATGAGCGCGTATTCGGAGAAATAGTTTGCCAACGGTTCGGTTTTGCTTCTGTAACGGCCGTCGATGGGCGATATGGCGGTCAGCAAATCAAGTTTCATAAAAATGCCTTTATAATTTGTTGCAAAATTAATAATTTAATTCCATACAATAAACAAAGGACAGGAAAACTTGGCCAAATGTGCCCTTGTTGTCACATCTTTTTGTTTCTTGCCAAGTTTTCCTGTCCTTCATGCCTTTTCGGACGTGTTGTTCAGGCGTAGTCCGCTGTCCGTGATTGTGACAAGGCGTTGCTTGTAGAGGTCGCCGATGGCGCGCTTGAACACCTTTTTGCTCACCTGGAAGCGGCGTTTTATGTCCTCTGCGTCGCTCTTGTCGCCGAGGTCGCACGTGCCCCCGTTGTCCTTCATGTACTGCAGGAGTTCCGCCGCGAACCCGAGAGTCTGCCGGCGGCCGGTGGGCTGGAGCGTGACATCTATCTTCCCGTCGGGGCGCACGGTGCCGATGTAGCCTTTCGTGCGGTCGCCGGTGTGTATGTCTTTGAACACCTGGTCCTCATACACGAGTCCGGGGTAGCAGTTGTCGATGATCACCTTGAACCCCATTTCCGTCTTGTGCCACACCAGGAGGTCCACCTCCTGCCCGTGCCTGTAGAACGGCGGACGCCCGTTGAAGTAACGCTCCACCTTTGCCGACGCCACGATGCGGTAGCTTTCCTCGTCGATGTGTATGTGCACGATGTAGCTTTCGCCTATCTCCATGCGCTTCTTCTGTTCGCGGAAGGGGCAGAAGATGTCCTTCATGAGTCCCCATTTGAGGAATGCCCCGTACTCGTTCACCCATGCCACTTCGAGGCAGGCGAAGTCGCCCACCTTGGCGAGGGGCTTCTCAGTGGTGGCAACGGGCCGTTCGTCGATGTCGAGATATATGAAAACCGTGATTTTGTCGCCCGGCCGTGCGCCTTCGGGCACATAGCGTTTGGGCAGGAGTATTTCGCCCTCGTCGCCTCCGTCGAGGTACATCCCGAAATCCACTTCCTTCACTATCGTGAGTTCGTTGTAGTCGCCTAATCTTATCATATCGCTTCTGTCTCCTTTCCTTCTGTCGGGGTTTCGTCGCCGTGCTGCGTGCACAGCAGGCCGTCCTTCATCTCAATGGTGCGGTCGGTGGTCTGCGCCAGCTGTTCGTCGTGTGTCACTATGACGAAAGTCTGTCCGAAACGGTCGCGCAGGCTGAAGAAGAGCCGGTGCAGCTCGGCCTTGTTTTTCGAGTCGAGGCTGCCGCTCGGTTCGTCGGCAAAGATTACGGCGGGGTTGTTCACAAGTGCCCTTGCCACCGCCACGCGTTGCTTCTCGCCGCCCGAGAGTTCGGCGGGCTTGTGCGAGGCACGCCCTTCGAGTCCCATGAAGCGCAGCAGTTCCATGCCCCTTTCTTTTGCCTCGCCCTTTGTCTTGCCGCCTATGAATGCCGGTATCATGATGTTCTCGAGGGCAGTGAACTCCGGCAGCAGCTGGTGGAACTGGAACACGAAGCCTATGCGCGAGTTGCGGAAGCGGCTTATTTCCTTTCCGTTCAGGCTGCGTATGTCGGTGCCGTCGATGGTGATGGAGCCGCTGTCGGGCCTGTCGAGCGTCCCCATTATCTGCAACAGCGTTGTCTTTCCCGCCCCGCTGGGGCCCACGATGCTCACCACTTCGCCCTTGTCTATGTGCAGGTCGATGCCTTTGAGCACCTGCAGTGAGCCGAAGCTCTTGGTTATTCCTTTTATGTCGATCATATTGCCGTTGGTTTTTTATTGTTCCTTCTTGCCTTTGCCGCCGATTCGTTTCAGCAGTTTGCCGATGGCCTTGTATGCGCTGCTGTCCTCGGTGTGCTGCGGTTGTGCGAATGTCATCTCGTCCATTGCGTCGCCGTGCTGGTCGGGGAATATTATCATTATGTTCTTTCCCGAGAAGTGGCTCATTATCTCTTCGGGCAGGAACTCGAGCGCGTTCTTGTAGCTCACCGTGCCTTTGCGTGCCGTGACCACTATGAAGAGGTGGTCGTCGGCGATGGTGTGCGCTATCTGCGGCATCTCCACCCAGTGTGTCATCACGTTGAAGTCGGGGCGCACACTTTCGTGCCGTGTCCTGAAGAAGGCTTCGATGAGCGGCAGCACATCCTCGCGCCCGTGGAAGACGGTCCTGCACTCGAGGTTGGAGGCAAGGCGTGCCACGCGTTCGAGCCACCGGTAGAAGCCGGGCTCGAACTGCGCCCTCGACGGCACCACCACCTGTATGCGCCTTATCGTGGCGAGAGGCTGTGTGAGGAGTGCCATTATTATCTGGTTGTTGAGCCCGTTGAAGAGGCTCTGGTGGAAGTCGCCCCAGAACTTTGCCGACACTTCCTTGTGCATGTGCATGCCTATGATGATTTCCGTCGCGCCGAACTCCTTGAACGCATGGCGTATGCCGTTGGCTATGTTTGCCGCCACGCGCACCTGCGTCTGCATCTGTATGTCGGTGGCTGCGGCGTATTGCGCCACGCGTTCGAGCAGTTGCTGCCCGCTCTCCTGGTTGCGCCGCATGTCGGCGTCGTCATACACCACGTTGAGTCCCACCAGCGCCGACTTGCTTTTCGGGTTGCGCATCATCATGGCGAGGTTCACGAGGCGTATGGCATATTCGGGATATTTCATCGGGATGAGCATCTTCTCCTCGTCGGTGCCGGTCTCGTCGTGCGGCAGTTCCTGGTCGCGCAGGGTTATCTGCTGCGCCGCCCGCTCCGTGGTTATGGTGGAGATGATGCAGGTAACGAGTATCATTATCACCACGCTGTTGAGCATGTCATCGTTCACGAGGGCCTGCCCGGGCGCCACCTCTATCTTCATGCCCACCATGATCATGGCTATCGCGCCGGCGGCGTGTGCCGAGATGAGGCCGAACATCATGTTGCCCGACGAGACGGGCAGGCGGAACAGGCGTGCCGAGAGGTAGGCGGCGGCGGCCTTGCCTGCCGTGCCGAAGAACGCCACGACGAACACCACCATGAGGATGTCGCCGTCACCGAAGAGCAGGCGCACGTTGATGAGCATGCCGACGCCTATGAGGAAGTAGGGGATGAAGATGGCGTTGCCGATGAACTCGATGCGGTTCATCAGCGGCGAGACATGCGGTATGTAACGGTTGAGGATGAGTCCGGAGAGGAATGCGCCGAAGATGCCTTCAAGGCCTACGGCCTCGCTGAGCGCGGCACTCATGAAAAGCATCGACATGACGAAGATGAACTGCATCACGGCATCGCTGTAACGGCGCAGGAACCAGCGCGTGAGGCGCGGCACAAGCACCGTCATCGCCCCGCAGTAGAGCGCGAACTTCGCCGCGAACCACACCCAGAATGTCCAGCCCGTGTTGCTGTCCTGCGACGCCACAATCGCGGCGAGCGTGACAAGAGCCATGAGCAGCGATATCATCGACGACCCCACACTCAGCGTGACGCTCGGTTTGCGTTGCAGTCCGTAGCGTCCCACGATGGGGTAGGCAATGAGCGTGTTGGAGGCCATGATGCATCCGAGCAGCAGTGAGGCGAGCACCGAATAGCGGAGCAGAAGGATGCTCGCCGCAAAGGTGAGCAGAAGCGGCAGGACATTGCTGAGAAATCCGAAGACAAGGAAGCGTCCGCTGTTGCGTTTCACTCCCTCCATGTCCATCTCGAGCGACGCGAGAAACATGATATAGTATAGTCCCACCTTGCCGAAAAGTTCGAAAGAGTCGTCGCGCGCAAGGATGTTGAGCCCGTACTTTCCCACTGCCACACCGGCGAGCACCATGCCTATGATGTGCGGAATGCGCAGCTTGCCCATGATTATCGGCGCGAAGAGGATAATCAGCAGCACTACAAAGAAGATGAGTGTGGGGTCGGTTATAGGAAAGTAACTGGCAATCTCGGTCATCTCGTTTTGTTTGCAAAGTTACTGAAAAAATCGCGTATGTGAGAATTTTGGCGGTTGTTTCCTGACAGGAAGATGACGGAAACGGTCTTTCAGGAGGTCGGGCGTCCCCGCCCGACAACATCGCG
The DNA here is from genome assembly GCA_963599085.1 of bacterium. Lineage (GTDB taxonomy): Bacteria > Bacteroidota > Bacteroidia > Bacteroidales > Bacteroidaceae > Prevotella. Next base: position 8,378 of record CAVBVK010000018.1, read on the forward strand.
GGAGCCTGTGGCATTCCCTTCCTGCATTTGTTTGGGTGTTGTTGTCGGGCGGGGACGCCCGACCTCCTGCCGGCAAGTCCTTTTTTTTAACGGAAAGCCTTGTGGATGTATGTGGAGGGTTTTTGTGCGATATGCTTATTCTGCCTCCCGTTGCAGCACCTGTGTCATGCAGTGGGCTGCACCGTAGCCGTCGATGAGGCTCTCCAACGGCACCCATTCCACCTTGACACCGTGCTTCTCCAGTCCGGCAGCCAGTTCTGCCGACTGCCCTGCCACCATCATTATGTGCCGCGGGGCTATGGTGAGATAGTTGTTGGCATAGTGCAACTCGTCAGCCTGGTTGATGGGGATAATGGTAAAGCCCCGTTTGCGCAGGTAACTCACAAAGGGCATGTCGTGCTTGTAGAGGCGGTATTCCTTGGTGCCGGGCTTCCGTGCGTAGATATCGACGGTGACATGTTCGGGCTGCCCGGGCTTCGCGTTGAGACGGCTTGCCACCATTGTGCACAGGTTGCGGTCGATGATGTTGAAGTAGGTGTCGAGGTGCATCTGCATTTGCCAGAGCTTGTGATCGACCACCACCGCTACCGTGTCGTGCCCGAAAGCGTCGGCTTCCATGATCTGCCTGATGGCCTCGGCGTTGGTGCGCATGCCTCGTCCGATGAATGCCACGCTGCCCGCAGGGATGTAGTCGCCCCCTTCCAGTCGCCCGTCGCCCGCAATCTCCATGACGGGTTTCAGTCCGAGGTAGTTGTAGCAACTCTTGATGATGCGTGTCTCGGGCATGCGTTGTGAAGAGTTCATCCTGCAGATGATGTGCCCCCGTGGGGTGGTGATGCTCTGGTCGCGCGTGAAATACAGGTTCATCAGGGAGTGGTGCAGGTAGTCGGCCTCCACGTTGGTGTTGTTGTCCACGCTCCTGAGCCGGACGGTGGGTTGCAGCAGGATGCAGCGTATGAGGTCGGCGCGTGTCATCTGGTGAAGCGTCTGTTGGCGGTAAGCCTCTCCGCACGATGCAGTGTCGGAGGAGTTCACTTGGCTGATGTCGTAAACGAGCGTCTGCGAGGCAAGGCTGCGCAGGGTGTCGGTTTCGAGATGCTCCAGGATGTCGGCCACGCGGTAAACCTTGATGCCGTTGCGTTCGAGCCTTGAAATGTATCCCTGATGCTCTCTCGCGGCACTTTCCACGTCGAAATAGTGCTCAAAGAGTCCTGCCGCAGGGTGTATCACCCCGTCGAACAGCTCCTCGCCGGGAGTGTGCATCAGGATTGCCTTGGCCGGATTCCATTCGGCCTTGGGATAGGAAGGGGTCTGTGCCCGTAGGGCAGGTGTGAGGATTAATGCCGCCGCAAGCAGCAATTGACTTTTCATGTGAATGTTTTTTCTGTTGCCGGGGCAAAGGTACAAACAATCTTCTATAAAAGAATATTGCTGCCCGCTAAAATTTTTATGATCAAAAAAACGGACAGCAACAGCTGAAAAAGACCCTTTCCGCCGCCCCGGTTGGCTGCGGATACAGCTCCGGGCAACGGAAAGGGTCAGGAGAACAGCATGCTTTCAGGTTGCGGATCCTGAGAACATCATGTTGTCTGGGGACGTTTCCCGAACAACTTATCGACAACAAGCGTTATGGCGGCGTCGCCCGACACGTTGCAGGCAGGGCCGTAGCCGTCAAGCGCAAGGTAGATTGTCATCATGAGGGCAGTCTGCCCGGGACTGAAGCCCAGCACGCTTTCAAGCAGTCCGACCGATGCCATGAGCACGCCGCCCATAACTCCCGGCGCTGCCACGGCGGCTATTGCCTGAAGCAGGATGAAGTTTACGATGAGCGGGAAACCGATGTTCATGTCCGACATGAACATCACTGCAACCGACGTTGTCATAAGCTTTATCGTGGAACCGCACATGTGCACTGTGCCGCAAAGGGGTATCGTGAAGTCGGAAATCTCCTTGCTCACACCCATTTTCCGCGTACATTCCAGCGTGACGGGGATGACTGCCGAACTGGAACAGATGGAAAAGCCGGTGAGATAGGCGGGAATGATGTTCCAAAGACAACGCAACGGGTTCTTCCGTGCTATGGCGCATGCCACGCAGTACTGCAGGATGAGGTAGGTGACGGACAGTGCCACGCCAGTGGCGATGACCTTCACGCCCGACCCGAGCACAATCTCGAGTTGTCCCTTGAAACTCATCTCGCACATCATGGTGAAGATATACCACGGCAAGAGCGGTATTATCACGCGCTCAATGGTGAGCTTCACTATCTCGCCGAACTCGTCGAAGGCACGGCACATCGCCTTTGCCTCGGTGAAGATGCCGCCAACGCCAATCATAAAAGAGAGGCACAGGGCGGTGAGGATGTCACAAACGGGAGGTATGGACAGGCTCACATAGGGCACTACTTCCGCCGCCTTGGCAGCCGAATCGGAAATTTCACCCACGGAGAGATAGTGGGGAAGCAGGCTTCCGGCACAGCCGTAGGCGAAAAAACCGGCACCCACCGTTGAAAGATACGACAGTGCGAGAACGGTTATGAGAATCTTTCCGGCTCCCCTGCCAAGGCGTATGACCGAAGGAGTCACAAGCCCCAACACGAGCAGAGGGACGATAAACTTGAGCAGTTGGGCGAATATGCCGTTGAAAGTCTTGAATATCCGCACAAGAAATTCCGGTGCCACAAGTCCGAGCAACGAACCGATGACAATGGCACACACCACTTTCGGGAACAGTCCTATTTTACGTTTCTTCATCGTTGGTTGCGCTTATTTCTTTAGGAATTTCTTGCCTTGGCTGATGACAATGCCCTTCGCGTTGCTTCCCACCTGTATGCCGGAAGTGGAGTAGAACTTCCTTGTGGCAGCGGCAGCGTCGATGGTGCCGATTCCGCTGAGCACAGAGAAGTGCGCATAGAGCGTGATGTCGCCATCGACAGCGGTGTCGGCGGTGTACTGGTTGCCTTCTTCCGCAGCGTCAAACCAACCGTCGAATGCCATGCCTTCCTTTTCCGGGGCGGTAGGGAAGTTCAGTTTCGCATTGTTGTAAGAGGTGGCGTAAGTCTCGGTACCGATCATATACTGCGTCTTGTACACTTCCTGTCCTTCTGCAAAGAGCACCGGATGACCGTCGGCGACGGACAGGTCCTGACCGAAGACTGTCTCGCTGCGGTCGGCATTGAGCATATAGCACAGTGCTCCGCCGTGCATCTCGTCCTCAGTGATGTCGGTTGCGCCGTGGTCAGCCTTGAGGGAGCCTGTGTTCACGACATAGTTCTTGAGGAACACGGTGTTGGTTTCCTCGCCTGTGGCAGAACCTGCCAGCGCACCGTAAGCCTCCGGCTCTGTACCTGTGCACTCCACTTTACCGCCGATATAGTTGTTGTCAAGGGTGATGCAACCTTTCGTCAGGTTGGCATAACCGATGATTCCGGCACCGTATTTGGCAGCGGAAGAAGATGTGTTGCTGATGTTGCCTGTCATGTAAGAGTTGGTTATGCTCGCCTTGGCATTCTCCACGGCGGAATTGGCAGTGCCCACCAGGCCGCCGTAACCCTTGGTCTTGCTGTCGGAAGCGGCAATTGTCATCGTGCCTTCGTAGGAGCAACGGTCAACATTCACTGCCTTCATGCGCCCTATAAGTCCGCCCTGATAGATGCCGCAGCCGCCCTCGCCGTTGATGTCAACGCGCGAATGGCAGTTGATGAGGGCGTCAAGCGCGTTGGCAAGACCGACGAACGAGCCGTAGTCGGCGTTCTTGCCGGTAGGCAACTTCGATATTGTCATCGTGCCTTCCAAGGTCAGGTCCTTTATCGTAGCGGTGCTGTTGGTCTGTCCTACCAGTCCGCAGTTGAGGTCGGAAGCGGCAGGCTCGAGGTTAAGACCCTTGATTGTGTGTCCGTTGCCGAGAATACTGCCGTTGTAGTTCTTGGCTTTTCCTATCGGAGTCCACTTGTATCCGCCGAGGTCAATGTCCTCGTTGATGTACAGGCTGGCAGAAGTTTCAGCCTCGTTAGAGAGGTCTGCCACCCATGCCAGTTCGGCTCCGGCGTTGATGACATAGCAGTTGCCTGCCCCGAGAGCCGGTTCCGACTTCGTGGTGCCGTCCCATGGCGTTCCGGCAGCGATGCGCTCGGGGATGCCGGCCGTCGGGTCGATGGTGGCAGCGGCACCGTCGGCATCGGTATATGTCAGGCTCGGGTCTATCACGACGGCGTAGAGGCCGTCAATGCCGTCGCCTGCCTCACTGGCAGTCTCGGCGTCTATGTAGATACGTCCATTGACATCGGGAACGATAGCGTGCTGTACGATAGTGGCAGGCTGTCCGTCGAGAAGATAGGACAGCGTGATGTCGTAGGTCTGGCCGTGATAGAGACCGGTGAGAAGCAGAGAACCCGGTGTCTCGGCGGTGAAAGCCTTGTTGACACTCACCTTTACTGCCGTGGGCACAAAGGCGTTGTCGATCATGTTCTCCACCGAAGCGGTGATGTCGGTAGCGTTGAGTATGTTCCACTGAGTGCCTGTCAGTTCGTCAGCCTTGTCACTTTCGAGGCTGAGGCTTATCTTTCTTGCCAGGGGCTGGTTGACCACATCGGGATTGACGCCCCATTTTTCAGAGAGAGACGTTATCTCCTTCGGGTTGGCGAGAGCGGCGCTCACAGCGTCCTTGCACAGTTGTGCGAGGTTGTCGCTGATGGATGCAGGATGATAGGTCACGGTCTGCGGATCGATGCCGAGCACTGTTGCGGCGTATGCCAAGCCCACGGTGTAGCGGCCATATTCGTAGTTCATGTGGTATCCGTCACGGTTCATGTTCTGGCCGATGTATGTGGTACGGCAGTTCTGCACTGCTGTTCCGGCAGGCACTACGGTGGAAATGCCAGCCTCAGCGGCAGCCTTGTAGGCGCACTCGAGGATTGCATTGTACATCGTCAGCTGGTCATTGTTATAGAGAGGGAAGTGCTTGTAGGTGGAAGAAGCGTCGTAAGCCCATGTCATATAGAGGAAAAACTTGGGATTGGGGTTCTGCCCGTTGGCTTTCACATAGTCCATTATGTCGGTCAACCACGGGAAGTAGTGGTCATAGACACCGCTGTAATTGTGGTCGGTCTGGATGACTACATAGTCCCATTTCTCGTCTTTGAGACCCACATCGAAAATAGTGTTCGACTGGGAAGACGCCACGCCCTCCTCGTTAATCTTGCGGTAGTTGTAGATGGCTTCGTTTGTTGTGATGTAGCCAACGTGCTGTTCAAGCGTGGTACCGCCCTTGTACGGATAGCCGATGATGACTTTCTTGCCTACCGAGCGGCATATCGGCGAGAGGTAATCCTCCACTGCATCAACCGTAAATGAGTTGCCGATGCAGAGCACACGGGTTATTCCGTCGGGAGAAGGCTCCGGATCCGGGTCGGTTGTCCCGCCGGGAAGGGTCGTCTGCTCCTCTCCGTCGAGAGTGAAGTGGTCGGTGTAGTTCTCCGTGGCGTTTACGGTACCGCCGGTCTTGCCTGTCCAGATGCCGTAGTTTGTCGGTTTTTCAGCCACAGACATGCTTCCCCTTGCAATGTTGCCGGTGATAGTGACCGTACCTTTCGACAGGTTGGAATATCCAACAAGTGCCGCACCATACTTGAGTGTAGCTGTGGTGGACGAAACTATTGTACCGCCAAAGGTGCATTTCTCCACGGTAGCCTCGATGTTCTTTGTAGTCGAATTGAAAGAACCGAGCAGACCGCCCCAGCCGTTTGCCATTGTAGCTCCCTCGGCTATGGTCATCTTGCCTGTGTAACTGCAATTCTTCATGTCCGTTGCCTTCATCCTGCCGACAAGTCCTCCCATATAGTTGCCGCCGGTGCTGGTGGCAGAAGATGCGGAATAGGTGATGTTGACATTGGAGTGGCAGTTCTCGATGGATGCCAGATCGTTGGCGAAACCGATGAGTGTGCCGATGTCGGCATTGCCGCATTGCTCCACGACAAGCTCGCCTTCGAGTGTCAGGTTCTTGATTACCGCCGTGGCAGAAGCATCGCCTCCGCAACCGCCGATGAAGCCGGTATTGACATCAGACGCATCGGTGACAATGTAGAGACCCTTGACGGTAAATCCGCCACCGTCGATGTTGCCTGCGAAATAGTTCTTCGTGGAGGTGTTGGCATTGTGGCCTATCGGTTTCCAAGGATGGTTTCCGAGGTCGATGTCATTGGCCAGCACGAAGTCATGGGTGTAGGCTGTGCCCTGATTGGAAGCGTTGGCAATCCATGCCAGTTCCGCTCCGTTGGTCACAACATACGCTCCGTCGCCGTTGAGGGAAGGCTCTGTGAGCGTCGTCCCGTCCCACGGTTCAGCAGCGTGCGCCGCTCCGAGGAGACTGCTCAGCACAAAGACCGCACAGAAAGTAAGCAGTCTTGCGAAGGAATGTTTTTCTTTCATAATAGGAATTGTTAGAGTTATGGTTGTCTTTTATTGGTTGAGATATTTCTTGCCGTTGCGTATGACGATGCCCTTGTAGGCAGCGCTTACACGCACGCCGTATATGTTATAAAAGGTGTCGTCACTTCCTGCCGTGCGTATGTCGGCATCAGGCACTGCGATACCGCTTGTCACACCGTATTCATAGGCTCCGCGCACCGACAGACCGTTCATGTTGCGCTTGCAACCTCTCTGGTCCACGGTGAGCACAGAGACCGTGTCGGCATCGTCGTCGGCGTCTCCATAGAAGCGGGACTCGCTGTAATTGTCGGCAGGAACATCGTTTATGTACTTCGTGCCGAATGCCAGTGACTTCACGGCGACCACCGGCGTGTTGCCCTCGTCGGTCAGTGCGGCGACGAACTTGCCGTCCTTGACCTCGCCGTTGAGCATTGTTGCCAGAGCCTTAACTGCGTTTGCATAGTCTGACATGTGGTAATCGTTGTCGGAAAAATTGAGATGGCAGTTGGCAGCAGAGGAGTAGATGTTTCTCTGGGTATCGACATGGACGAGGTCGGTCAGGTAAACGTCGCCGCCGGTGGAGGCATTCGACCCGTTGCCGGCAATGATGTTGTTGTACAGCCTGACCGTTGCGGCGGTCGTGACCTGCACTGCCGCACCGCAGAAGTTGTCGGGAACGCTTCCGCCAGAGAGGCATGAAGCGGAGTTGCCCACAATGGTGTTGCTCACAAGAGCCACTGTCGAAGCCTCGCCACTCAAGGCCAGGAGGATTGCAGAGCCTCCTCTTGTCTCAATGCCGGGCAATCCTGCCACCACCGTTCCGTTCATCACGTTGCCGGTAAAGGTGTTGTTTGCGAAACAAACCTTACCGGTGTAGTTGGTGCGGGAGGCATAACAGGTGCCGGCATTGGTGGCGTAGTTGTCATGGAAAGTGCATCCGCTGACATGCAGCTGCGAGAAAGAACCCGTGAAGCAGGCTGAACCCATGGCGGCTTTGTTGCCGTAGAAGACACTGTTCTTTATGGAATAACGCCAGAACAGCTCGCTTGTATTGGTGGGGGAATAGATTGCCCCGCCCGAACCATAGAGTGACACGTTGTTGTAGAAGCGGCAATTGACGGCGTTGATCTGCCCCGTGCAGTACACACCGGCACCGTTGCTGTAAGCCACATTGTCGTGGACGGTGCAGTTGTCGAGGTGCACGATGTTGCCCTGGCAGTAGATTGCGCCGCCTTGCGCCGTCGCCCCACCTTGCGGGGCATTGCCTCCGTGAAGGTCGAAATTGGCGAGTTCGAGGGCGCAGCCCTGTGTGACGGTGATAAGATGGCTCACGTTGTCGGAAGTGTTGCTTATCGAGAAATTGTCATAGACATCGTCATCATTGGTGTCTCCCGACAGTTCCGTCAGTCCGACGACCTTGGTGAAGTCACTGTTGTAGCCGCCGATGATTGTCAGCGACTTGTTCACTTTCACCGTGGCAGTCTTGCCCGAGCCTGGCACGGACAGTTTTCCTGCCTCCACAAGAATGGTGTCGCCAACGCCGGCTTGGGCTATAATGTCGTTGATATTGCCCGAAACGGGGAGCTTGAATGTCTTTGTCGGGTTGTATTCATTGAGGGTTATAGTGGCCTGGATGGCAAAGTGGTCGCTCGGGGTCTGGGTTCTTCCGTAGGTGGCATTGATGTTCTTGTAGATATCGACCGTCGCCCCTTTGACCCATATCCAGTCTAAACGTGAACTGCTATGGTAGTCAGGATCCCAGAATTCCTTGCTGTTCACCGTGTGTTTCGACAGAGTGCCGTCACCGTTTTCTATGCCTACGGTCGTCTTGGCGGCTGCACGCGCGTCCTGCATATAACTGCCCATGAGGTTGTAGAACGGTATGCGGACCTTGGAAGAGTTGTGGTCTCCGGCAATGATGGTAGGATATGCGCCGGTCATCTTCCTTATCTGCTCCATGTTGATGCGTGCCTGTTCGTTGCGCGCATCGTCACCCTGGTGGTCCAGATGGGTCTCGAAGAAGTAGAGTATCTCGCCTGTCGCTTTCACTTTCAGCTTCGCCCAAACGGTGAAGCGGTAATTGTTATTGTTGTTGTCCCAACTGATGGTCGGCTTGGTCAGGTCTGTGGCGAGGAAATACACGCCAGAGTCGAGAAGGTCGAACTTGGCTTTGAGGAAAAGAATAGGGTTAAAGTTCTCGCCTGTTGTGCCCGGTGTCTTGAGGTCACTGTACTTCACGAAGGTGTAGTCGGTCAGTTGCTCCTCAAGATAACTTAGTATCGCACCGCCATGACACTCGTTCAGGCCGATTATGTCGTAGGCATTGTCCGTGATGGTCTGCACCACCGCCGGTTTCCTTATGTTCCAGTCGCGCTCGCCGGTGTCCCCGCTGTTCGGGCAACGGATGTTGTATGTGCCGACATTTACCGTGGTCTGTGCCACTGCCACCGCTGCCGACAACTGGCAAAGCAGTGACAACACCCAAGCAAAAACTTTAATCCTATTCATTGAGTTGTGTATTTAAGGGATTTATTTCACGACAACTTTCTTGCCGTTCTTTATGACAATGCCTTTGTAGCTGCTGCCTACACGCTGGCCTTGCAGGTTGTAGAGGCGGTTGGAAACGCTCTTTTCAACTTTTGTCACATCGGCAATTCCTGTCGTATTTGAGTAGATGTCGAATGCGCCGACACAGTAATCCTGATCGTCGCCTGTGTTGCGCTTCATGCCGGTCTGGTCAACCGTGAGGTCGGGAACGGCATAGCCGGTGGTTGCAAACAGAGGTTCTGTCGCCAGGCTTTCGGCGAATGTGTTGATGTCACTGACATATGCAGGATAGAAATCCTTTGCCTCGAGTGACTTCAGATAGTCGGCTTTCGGAGCGATTACCTTGTCCGCATTGTCGGCAATGTTCTGGTCGCCGAACACGGCAGCGTAAGTGTTGGCTGCATCCATGTTGTTGTATGAGCCCGTAGTGATATAACTCCACCTGTCAGCCTCAAGCAAGGGCATGTACGAACCTGTAAGGTTGAAGTTGGTGAAGTCACATTTCGGAGCGAATACAGGTGCAGCCTCGCCATTGGCAGCACCCTTCATGACGATTGGAGCGTATGCCACCGTGCCGTCATCATAGCGTCCCACGACGATGGAATTGTACATGTCGAAGTTTGCGTCGGCCTGCAAGCGAAGGTCGGTACCCACCAACGAGCCGGGATTGGAAACCTCTCCTGTCTCCTCGTCGCTCTTATAGAGTTCGGAAGGATCGGCGGTGCAGTAGTTGCCAGCTATGGTCGAGTTGATGATGTGCAGTTTGCGTGTGGCGTTCTTGTCGCCGTTTGCCACCACGCCACCACCCTCTGCATAGGCAGAGTTGCCAGAAACGGTGGTGTTTACGATATACATCTCGCCGGCGGTAAGGGCTATTGCAGCGCCGTATTTGTCGTTGAGCGTGTTGTTGTAAAAGGCGCAACGTTCCACTGTTCCGCGCGAATAGCGTTTGTCGGTGTTGATGTTTACGCGCAGGGCAGCACCTGTCTGGTTTGCCATGTTGTTGTAGAACTTGCAGTCCCTTACGTTGTAAAGCGAACCGTAAACATTGAAACCGGCTGCCTTGGCGGCATAGTTGTCGTGCACTTCGCAGTTGTAGAGTTCGCACCAGCCTTGGGCTACACAGATGGCACCCCACCCAGCCAGATTGTCCGCACTCTCACTTTCCGGCCATTCATTCTCGTTATAGGCGCAAGTAAACTCGAATCCGTGGAAAGTAAGGGGCTTGAGAGCCTCATCCGTAACGGTGTAACGGTCTTCCGCAGTATTGATACCGTTCGAGCCAAGACGCATATACACCAGGCACTGGGCATCGCCAGGAGAGGCTACACCGTCGCCGTTGAGGTCGCCGGAGAACACTGTCGGGGTGGCTGACGGATAAGCAGGCCATTCCGTCACCGCGCCTTTTGCCGGATCGCAACCGCCCACAAAGATGTAGCCGCGGTATATACGCTGCGGCACACCGCCTGCCTCGAGGGTGGGATAGTATGTTCCTCCTGCGAAGAAGAACACATCACCGTTCTTGTACTTGGAGTTTGCCTCCACCTTTTTGGCAGTCGCCTCATTGTCATAGATGTCCCAAATGGTTATGGCTTTGTCCCATGAAGAACCGTCATTGCCTGTTGTGGCATTGCCGGGGACAACATAATACTCTGCCGAAAAAGCGTTGGCAGAAGCGGCGATAGCCGCTGTCAGGAGTAAACTTTTGATTTTCATAGTTCAAATGGTTTTATTGGTTGATAATGATTTTCACGTTTTCTTTCAGCCAGTTGGCGTAAAGCCGGCCGTAACAAGCCTTGAGTTCGGCAATGTCACTGACCTCTTTTGACTTCACCTCATAGAGGAACGGTCCACGGTAGTCCACATCGTTGAGTGCCGACAGCACTCCGTTCCAATCTACGGAGCCGCCTCCTGGCATGGCATGACGGTCTTTCTGTCCGTTGCCGTCGCACACATGGAGTGTGTGAACCCTGCTGCCGAAGTGGCGTATGAGTTCCACAGGGTCGGTGGCATGGTTGGTGTCGATTGCCACAGCCACCTCTTTGGGAACGAGATTCATGATTTTTTGCATCTCGTCGAGGTTGCGCCCGATGGCGCGGGCATATCCGTCGGTGCGCTCAACCGTAGGCCCGAGCATGTTCTCTATCACCGTTTCGGCACCTATCTGCTTCCCCCACTTGCTGAGAGTCCTCATGCTCTTGCCCAACGTTTCCATGCGTTTGTCACGGTCACCGTGCTCCAACTGGTAGAAACTGGGGTGATAGAGCAGTATGTGAGGGCGCAGCACGCTCACGGCATCAATGCAACGGCGGTACTTTTCCATCCCTTTGCGCAGTGTCTTACTGTCGGGATGCGACGGGTCACACTCCTTCTCGTAGGGCATGTGGATGGACCAGATGCGCACGCCAGCCTCGTCAGCAGCTTTCTTCACCTCCGCAAAACGTTCTTTCAATTCTGTCCAGTCCAAGGCTTTCTCTCCGTTGACCAATCCGGAAAGGGATATTTCGATGCACTCCACCCCTTTTTTGTGTGCGTCGATGAGGTTCTCACGCGTCAGGCCTCCCAAGCCGTGGAACACGCTGATGGTAGTTCCGACAGGGCGTTCGAGCGGAAACTCCACTTTTATTTCATTGCGTATGGAGGTCTCGGGGATGTCCACAGTGACGCGTTCTCCGGCAAATCCGCACAGTTGCAGTTCGTAACTGCGACTCTGCAACTGCCCTTCATAACTGCCCTCAGCAGCACTTATGGTGATACAGGCTTTGCCGTCAGACTGACGGTAGTTGAGCCTTGTCTTGGCGTAAGCCCCCTTCTCATACCGGTTGGTCACGCCATCATCCTCGTAAAGGGTAAAAGTATTGTCGTCGCCTTCACGCCCCGGATAGACGCGGAGCACCATTTTCTTCAGGTCAGCACTGGCAGGACGACGGTTGTAGGGTTGCATTGGCAGGATGTTTCCGCCTTTCACGAACACAGGGAACGTGCTTAAATCCTTCGTCACGGTGTCCACACTGCCTCCCTTATGACACTCGTCGGTGAAGTAGTCGTACCAGTCGGCATCACCTGGAAACCATACTTCCTTGGATGCGGAATAGTGCCGTGTACTGTCGCCAGGCGTTGTGATGGGGGCAGAGAGCACTATGTCGCCCAGCAGATATTGTCCATAGCGATTGTATGCAAGCGTATCCTTGGGATAATCCACAAACATACACCGTGTGAGAGGCAGCATCGTCTCGTGTGTCTGGCGCACACTACTGTATATATAAGGTAAAATCTCCGCCCTGAAACGGTAGGCAGTGCGCAACGAACTGGTCGCCTCGTCGCCCCACAACCACGGCCGCCGGTCAAGGTCAGCCCCTCTTGCAGCGTGTACGCGGAGTGCGGCGCTCATCGCACTGAACTGCGACCAGCGTGCCAACAGTTCGGGAACAGTGCCTCCATGGAAGCCCCCAGTGTCGTGAATCCAGTAATAGCAACCTTGGTTTCCCGAGGTTTGTGACAGTTTAACCTCAAAGGTGAGCACCTCCCAGTTGCCGCGGGCATCGCCGGAAAAGTACAACGGATGACGGTGGTCGCCCCATCCTCCCCAGCGGCTGTAGTTAGCTCCGCGCATGCCACCTTTCTCCGTGTCCTCATAAAAGAGCTTGTTTATCCAACTCAATGTCTTGGTGTGAGTGCCCCTTATGTAGGGATAGAGATAGTCCTGCTGCCAGTCAATCCACCAGAACGCCACTCCGTAGTCACGGTTTTCACGGCGCGTATATTCGAAATAGTTGCGCATATAGACGCTGTCGGATGCGTCAAAGAGCAGCGTTTCCTTATTTTGGGGGTCTCTGCCCATAGCCCTCATGAAGTCAGGATAGCAGTCCTGATTGGTCTGCACACCGTCATGGGGGTGCTCATTGACGGTAACATATATGCTGTCGGCAAGGAGACTGGCAATGAGAGACTTGGGGTCTTCTATCAGTTTCCTGTTCCATGTGAAGCCAGTCCACCCCTTTGTCATGTTGTGTCCTATGCCCACGGTGGCGTCTTGCGTATGCCAGTCCATGTCCATGGACAGGATGTCGAGCGGGAAACCGTTGTCGTTGTAGCCGTTGATGAGGTCGGTGATGTACTTGGTGTCATACGGATACCATCTCGAATACCATATACCGTGCATGTATTTGCGTGTCATAGGCACATGCCCAGACAGTGCTCCGAGGTCGGAAAATGCCGTGTGGTAGTCGTCACCATAGACAAAGCAGTACTGATCCTGCACATGACGCTTGTCACGGACAGCCAACCAGCCGTCCTTCAGAATGTCGTTGCCGGTGTCGATGAGGTAGTACCAGCCGTCGGAAGAGAGCAGACCCTCGTCGGTAGGTATCTCCTTGCTCACCTTGTCGAGCGTTGTGACACTGCCGCCGAGGTTGTAGTTCTTTGTCTTTGAGTGCAGATTGCGCCCCGTAATGGTCTTTCCCTTACCGTTGAGGGAGAAGTGCACCCATGTGTTAATCTGTCCGAACGGCAGATTGTCGTTGTCAATGACAATGCGCACCTTTCCGGTATTGATCTCATACTGCTTGCCTCCCGACAAAGGAACGACAGTAAAGCCGTCCTTCATGAAGTTGTCACGGCGGCGGGCAAGGAGCGTCGGCTCGTCGAGAAACGCCTGTTCCTCGGCATATTCCAACCTGAACAGCGTCGGGGTAATGAGCGTTATACGCTTGTTACCCAACACAATGGGGTTGGCATTTGCCGGTGCTGAGGGCAAAACTTGGGCGACAACGTTGCCGACAACACATATCATGGTTGCCGACAACAATGTCCTTATAAATGTTCTCCTGTCGTTCATACCGTATTCCCGTCCGGGCGGAAGTTGTTGTTATACTATTCCTCTACATGGAGAACCACACGTTTGGTCACTCCGTCATATTTATAATGCGGATAGTCGAACTGCGCCCAGAAGCTCAGTTCGGTGTTTCCTGCCTTGGTGAGAGTGATCTCAGGCGAGATGAACTCTCCTGTATCCGCTGTAGGAGTGACGAACATGGCTTTCGTGTCGTAGTCATAGTAGAACCAGTACTTGGCTGCCTTGATGCTGGCAGGCAGGTCACCCGTCATCTTTACACTCAACTGCACCTTGTCGCCCACATGGTAGGTCGTTTGGGAAGGCGTGACCGTTATCTCTGTAAATGTCGGCTTGGGCAGGTCGTCATCATCACTGCAACCGGTGACTGTCAGACTCAACACGGCGAAAACCGCGAAGAGAATATATGCAAATGGCTTTTTCATTGTTCTTTTTCCTTTTCTTTTGGTTATTTACGGTCTATGTCATCCCAGTTGGGATTCTGTGTAAGCGCGCCTTTGGATAGGGTCAGCTCGGTCAGGGGCAACGGATAAAGATAGTCGCGGTTCTCGTCATGGCGTCGAACCATATCCTGCAGGGCGATTATAAATCCCTTGTCACCCTCCGACAAGAAGATGTCCTTGTTGATGGTTACTGCGGTCACGCCTGTCGGAGCGGAATACCCACGGCCTGTCTCGGGATTGACCACGAAGTCGATATCGCCGTCGCCGTCCATGTCATAGCGTCCTTTGCCCGGCACATAAGGGCCGAAAAATTCGTGCCCGTTGCTTGTCCCGTCAGCCGTCTGGTTGTCAAAGCGCAGCAGTTCGCGCCACCTTACCAAGTCCTGATAGCGGAAACCTTCCATCACAAGCTCTATTCCACGCTCGCGACGTATCTCCAGTATCACTCCGCAATCGGCGCCTTTGTCCACGTTGCGGTAGCCATACTCCTCGCCCAAGAGTAGCGGGTCGGGATTGGCATTGGTGTCGGCAAGTGACAGTGACGGCATTCCGGCGCGTGAACGCAATTGGTTGATTGACTTGTCGAGGTCGTCCTGCGTTATCGTACCGAGTTCGGCGAGAGCCTCAGCATAGTTGAGATAGACCTCTGCGAGGCGGAATATGGAGATATCGACATGAGAACCGGAAGTGGCAGACGGCCCTTCCACATACTTCAACACAGGATAGCCTGTTATTGAAAGGTTCTTTCTGAAGACTGCTTTCTCCCCATCCTTGTAGGTAAAGCCCTTGGTCAGTATGGTTTGCCCCATGCGCGGGTCGCGGTTTTCGGTTTCTTTGTCGAACGGAAGCGTAGCATAGCCATCCTTGTCGGTAAACCTTGTGCCGTCCTTCATAAGGTATGTCAAGGCGAAAGCCCTTGTAAAGCCTGCCGCGCCCTTTGATGCCACGAGGGCGAAGGCGGACGCTTCGTGGGTGGCAACGCCGTAGGAGCGTGAGAGGATTATCTCTTTCTCGTTGGTGGCACTGCCCACGAACAAGTCATAATAGGGTTTGCTGCCTTCCGTGTACAACTGGTACTTGCCGCTTTCCATTATCTCCTTGGCAGCGTTTGCACTCTTCCGGAGCAGGTCAGCGTATGCAAGGTTGTCGGGGTTGAACACATCTCCGGCGTGATATTTGCGGAAGGTGCCCTCATAGAGGCACGCTCTCGACTTGAGAGCCAGTGCCGCATAGCGGTTCACTATGTACTTGTTGTCGGAAGTCTCGGGCAGTTGCGCAGCCGCCTTGTCCAAATCTTCCATTATGTGATTGATGATTGTCTCGCGGCTGTCACGCGCTTTGCAGAGCAGTTCGTCGTCGTCATTGGCCAGCACCTGGTCGTACCAAGGGGTGTCGCCGAACTTTTGCAGCTTGTCAAAATAGAAATATGCACGCCAGAACAGTGCCAGTCCCTCATACTTCTTCCGCACTTCCTCGTCTTCACAACGGTAGATGTTCTGGAGGAAATAGTTGATGTGGCGCAGTGAGGTGAAACTCCAGCCGCCGCCGGTGCTCGGCACTATGTGTGCATAACCGCGTATCACATCGTTGTAAGACAGCCCGTGGACAACGTAGTCGGAAACTTCCTTGAACATGTCTTCGGCGTCCGGCAGCATGGTATAGAACTGGTTGCTGTACAGTTTCAGTTCTTTCTCAGTCTTGAAGAACGTCTCCGGCGACACCGAATCCTGGGGATACTCGTTCAGATCGCAGGAAACAATCCCCACAGTCGCCATACTCAGTAAAATTATATTTCTCAGTCTCATAAGGATTCAATTGTTAAAAGGTTACGTCAATACCGAAAGAGAACGACTTGCTGAACGAATAGACCTCGCCGGAGCCGATGCTCTGATTTTTTGAATCGGCGGCTTTCGCCACATCAGACACCGCCTGTTCGGGATCGATATATTTGTTGTGCTTTTTCAGAGGCGACCAGTAGAAGAGGTTCTCGCCAGTGAAGTAGATGCGCACTTGGTCAATCCACTTGCCCAGTGAGGAGAACGTGTAGCCTAATGTCAGGTTCTTCAGTCGAAGGTAAGCCACGTTCTGTATGTAGCGGTCGTTGATGGCGGTGAGTTCAGCGTTGTGGCTGTAATTGCCGGAGTAGGCCACATAGCCTCGCGGACGGGGATAATAGCCGTTCGGATTGTCCTCTGACCACATATTGTCTATCATCTGTTGTGAGAGGAAAGTGTTGTGCGGACGGCAGTAAGAGCCCCAGAAGAGGTTCGACTGTCCGGCTCCCGGATACCAGTCACGTTTGCCTATGCCCTGGAAGAGCACAGAGAAGTCCACCCCATTCCAGTTGAAGTCGCCGCCGAAAGAGTAGGAATAGCGCGGCAGCACATTGCCTATCACCTTCAGGTCGCCGGGGTTATTGATCGTGCCATCGCCGGTCGAGAGTTTCTTGTCGCCGTCAATGTCAAGATATTTCAGGTCTCCTGCCATCCAGCCGGTGTAGGGGCTCTTCGCATCAACGATATATTTCTGCAGGTAAGTGAGATCGATCTCCGATGCGTAAGCGGTGGCTTCCTCATTCGTGCGGAACAGTCCGTCGGTGCTCCAGCCCCACAGTTCTCCGAGGGTTTCGCCCACATAGTGGTCTCCGATTTTGCCTGTCTCGTTGTCGAAACGTGTCACCTTGGTCTTGTAATCGCCGATATTGGCTCTCAGCGTGTAGTTGAACTTCTTGCCAAGCAGTTTGAAAGAGTCGTGCCACGACAGCCCTATCTCCCAGCCGTTGGTACGCATGTCCGCCGCATTCTCCTTTGGCACGGACGCTCCGTACACCGCCGGCAGCGACGCACCGTTTACCATCATGCCCGTAGTGTTGCGTATGTAATAGTCGCCGGTAAGGCTTAGCTTCTGCAAAAATGTCAAATCGACACCCCAGTTGTAGGTTGTCACTTTCTCCCATGTGAGGTCGTTCGACACAGGAGCACTCTCTTGGGCGTAGGTAAGTGAGTTTTTGCCGTCAAGAGAGAATGAATCGTTTATCTTCTTGGTGTTGATTTCCTGTATGAAAAGGTAGTCGCTAACCTGCTGGTTGCCGAGGCTACCGATGGAGAAACGAAGCTTTGCGTTGTCCCACCAGCCCTGCATTGGTTCCCAGAACTTCTCCTCGCTCATGCGCCAGCCGAGAGAACCCGAGGGGAAGAATGCCCAGCGGTTCTTGCTCCAGAAGCGTGACGAACCGTCACTGCGTCCCGACAGTTCCACGAGATAACGCCCTTTATAGTCGTAGTTGAATCGTCCAAAGTAGCCGAGGGTCTTGTAGCGAGACTGGCCGCCTGTCACTTCGTAGGTCGTGGCGTCCGCAAGGTTGAAGTCGTTGAGTTCATCCGACAGCAGGCCATTGGCGGTTATGCTGTTCTTGCGGTAGTATCTGGTGTCATACTGCATACCGGCCATCGCCTTGAAGTTGTGTGCCTTGGCAACAGTCCAATTGTAGTCGAGGTATGCCTCGAACGTATGCTTGTAGGTGGATTGGTTGGCCTCCGTCAGTTCATTGCGGAACTTGGTCGAAGGATCGTCGGGAGTCCATGTCTCCACTCCCACCTTTGTGGAATAAGGAGCAATGGTATAGCGGTACTGGTCAAACAGATGGCGGAACAGATAGGAGTGCGCCAAGTGCAGTTGGAGGTTCTTCACGATATCGACAGTGAGGTTGTTCTTTATTATGATCTCGTTTTCCTTCTCCATGTTTGACGCCTTTCCGTAAGACAGCAGGAGGTTGAAGCCGCCTGCCACCTCTGCACTCTGGTTGCTGTAGGTCTGTTTGTGCACGATGCTTCCGTCCGGATTGAACGGCACAATGTAGGGTGTGGCACCGTAGGACACGTTGGAGAATGTGTTCTGCACGTTGGCCTGACCCGGCCACCAGTTGTATCCGTAGTAGTAACTGATGTTGTTGGAGTAGTGCAGCCACTTGGTTATATCCACCGACAGTTTGCTTCTCAGCGAATAACTGTTGTACGGGTCGTTCTGGATATTCATGATTCCGTCGCTTCCGAAGTAGCGTCCGCTGACATAGTAGCGCACCTTGTCGCTGCCGCCCCTTACCGAGACATTGTGCTCACGCTGCTGTCGCGTGCGCTTGTAAAAATATCCGTACCAGTCGAAATTGCCGTAGTACTTGTATGTGCCGTCCGTCTGAGCCACAGCCCAAGGGCGGTTGGGATTCTCGCTTGTGTCGTTACGGCGCATCCAGAGTTCCGCATAGTCCTCGTCGGTGTACTGCGCATAGGTGCCCGACTTGTTGCTTGCAGCCCAAAAGGTCTCTGTCATGCGGAGCCAGTCGTAGCCCGTTGTCACATAGTCTGTGGATGCCGTGTTCTGCAACCATCCGTATTTTGCATTATAATTGACTTTGGTCTTGTTGGAACCACCGCTCTTTGTGGTCACGAGAATGACACCTGCCGACGCTTTCGTGCCGTATATTGATGCTGCGGAAGCGTCCTTAAGGATTGACACACTCTCAATGTCATTGGGGTTGAGGCGCGAAAGTGAGGTCTCCACGCCATCGACGAGAATTAGCGGGGTGCTGCCGTTGAGTGACGCGGCACCGCGGATGTCGATGCTGTAATCCGAATTCGCCTTTCCCGAATTGATGCCGATGTTCACCGAAGGGTCAAGGCCTTGCAGTGCCTGTGCGGCTGAAGCCACCGGTCGCCCTTGTGTCTTCGAGGCATCGATGACAGCCACCGCACCCGTGAGGTTCACCTTTTTCTGTGAACCGAAGCCCACAACGACAACCTCATTGAGCTCGTTGTGCTCCTCGCCAAGGACGATGTTGAAGATACGTTTCTGGTTTACCTTTATCTCTTGGGGGGCAAACCCGATATAGGAAACCTCCAGCACGTCGGAACTGGACGCTTCCAACTCGAACCGTCCGTCAATGTCCGTTATCGCACCTGTTTTCTTGTTGCGCAATTTCACATTCGCCCCAATGAGCGGTTCGCCATTCTCGTCGGTGACGACACCTGTGATTTTGTCCTTTCCGGTGGCGACTCCCGTCTCTGTTTTCCGGCGTTCCTTCTTTTCGGTAAGGACGACCACATTGTCCTTCTCGATTTTGTAGGCGATGTCCGTGCCGTTGAACAGACGGTCGAGACAGGTCTCCACGGAGGCGTCACGCACCTGCATGGTGATTACTTTGTCCAGATCGGCAAGGTTGTCCTTGTAGAAGAAGTGTACCTTTGATACGCTTTCAATCTTGTCCATGGCCTGTTTCACGGTGACCTTTTTCAGATTCAGCGTGATGCCGGCGGCGTGCAGTGCCATTGAAACCAGCAGCGACAGCAGTGCCAGGGATGTTCTGAGACTGTAGTTTGTTTTCATCTTATTTGTTTTTCTTGTTATTATATATCAGTATGGTACTGTCATTGGCGTGCCTGTAGTCTATTCCTGACGCCACAGACAGGGCATTGAGCACGTCGTCAAGCGTGCCGTTGCCGAGATAACCGCTGAATGTCTCGTCGTTTATCTCGGGTGAGGTGATGACAAAGCGCTTGCCGTAGTTGCGTGCAAGTTCATTGACAATGTTCTCAAGGTTCTCGTTCCGGTAATATGTGTAGCCGCTTATCCACTCCATTGCACTGTCCTTACGCACCTTGGACTGGCTGAGATTGCCTGTGTTCTTGTCATAAGTGACACACGTCCCTGGTGTCATGAGGGTCTTCTGTGTGCCTGATGTGACCATAACTGACCCCTCGCGCAGTATGACCTTGGCGGAGTTGTCCTCCTTGTAGTTCTTTATGTCGAACTTGGTGCCGAGACAAAGCACCTCCATTCCGTTGGTTATGATTTTGAACGGGTGGTCTTTGTCCGCTGCAACCTCAAAATATCCCTCGCCGTCGAGGTGCACTATGCGCTCGCCATGCTTGTCGTCGAGTGCATAAGAGAGTTTTGAACGTGTGTTGATGTGTACCGATGTGCCGTCGGGAAGTTGTAGCCGGGAGTGGTTGGCTGCCTCTGTCGCCACCTCAAAGGGCTTCTGTGCGGAAGTGGGAGCAGCCGTCTGGCGGTAGAAGAGGATACCCGACAACAGGGTGAGAATCATGCACGCCGCCGCTAACAGCCTGGTGGCAGAGAAGATCTTGTGCAGTCTGACTTTCCGTCCACTGTGGCACGCCTCGACAATCTGCCTATGTATGCGCTGCTTCTGCCGCTCTGACATCTTATTGTCGCTTGCTTCAAGGTCGGCATCAATAATCATGCGCAGTTCCTCGTTGTCCCTCATCCAGTCGAGCAACTCCTCCTTTTCCTGTACCGAAGTCTCCTCCCGGATGTACTTTTCGGCAAGTTTCTCATAATAATATATGTCGTTTACCATATTGCATAAAGGTTTAGGGGAAGTGACAACAGCAGGAGCAGGTTGGCGTAGTCGCCCAAATGCTCACGCAGGTAGCGCAATGCCATGGTCACATGTGCGCCCACAGTCTTTTCGGAAATGTTCATTTCCTCGGCTATAGTGTTGTATGGCTTGTTTTCGATACGGCTCTTGTAGAATACCTCGCGACGCCTTTCGGGCATCTTTTCCATCAGTTTTAAGATGGCTTCACGCAGGTGTTCCTCGTCGATAATGCCGTTGGTGTCAGTGTCGTTCTTCTCTGTCGCCGTATTCTTCAAGTAGTTTTCGTATGCGTATTTCACCGCATCGTGCGCACACATCTTGTAAAAGGTATTGCGGACTACGGAGAACATGTACGGATGAAGCACCGAGTAGTCGTCGAAATGCTCCCTTCTCTCCCATATCTTCATGAAAACTGTCTGCACGACTTCCTCTGCCAGAAACTTGTTGCCGGCAGAATTACGCATGATGAAGTTGTACACCTTGCCGCTGTACTGTTGGTACAGACGGTGGAATGCGTATTCAAAGTCCTGTTCCTTTTTCTTGTTCATAGGCAGCAGTCAGCGGTTTTCAGTCACTTCTTGTATCGTTTATACCTTTTATACAGGCTCTTACTTATTGATTTAATATAGTTTAACGTTTTACGGAGTCACTATCATGCCCCATCCGCCGCCTTTTGCCATTTGGATGTCGCACTGTCCGTCGGCGGCGATTTGCGTGGTCTCATGACGGTAATCCTCCGCTACACGGTCGGAGTTGATGCCGTCGCTCATCACCTCAGCTGCCTTCCCCCGGCACTCTTCGGGCAGGGTGACATGCAGGGTGCGCGCATTCCAGTCGTTGATGGCACCTATATACCACCTGTCCCCCTTGCGCCGTGCCACCACAAGGTATTCGCCGAGGCTGGCAGCCAGCACCCTTGTGTCGTCCCACACTGTGGGCACGCTGGCTATGAACTGTGTGCAAACCGGGTCCTTCATATAGAGTGACGGTGAGTCACTGAGCATTGTGAGCGGCGAATCATAGCAGAAGTACATGCCGACTTGGTGCATTCGCGTACCCTGACTCATGGGATTGCGCTTGCACGGATAGTACATGCCCTTTAGAGAATTGCGCATGGCACCGGGAGTGTAGTCCATCGGACCTGCCACCATGCGTGTGAAAGGCAGTGTCACATCGTGTTTCACCATATCCAACGTGTTGGGTGACCAGCGCATCTGCTCGAGTCCGAACACAGCCTCGAAGTTTACTACATTGGGATAGGTGCGCTGCATGCCCGAAGGCTTGCCCGTTCCGTGGAAATCAACGAGCAGATGGTGCTGTGCGCACAGTTCTGCCGTGCGCTGCATGAACTGCATCATGGGCTGGTCATCACGGTTGAGGAAGTCTATCTTGAATCCTTTTACGCCCAATGAGGCATAGTGGCTTACCGCCTTTTCGAGGTCGCGGGCGAGCGAAAGGTAGCCTGCCCACAGCAGGATGCCTACTCCACAGCTGTCGGCATAATCAACCAATGCCTTGATGTCTATGTCGGGGACGAGGTCGAAGATGTCTGTTGATTTGGTGGAGAACCACCCTTCGTCGATAAGCACATACTCCAGACCGTACTTCTTGGCAAAGTCTATGAAGTAACGGTAAGTGTCGTTGTTGAAGCCAGCCTTGAAACCTACATCAAAGAGGGCAATGTTGTTCCACCAGTCCCACGCCGCCTTGCCAGGCTTTATCCACGCCGTGTCGCCTATGCGGCAAGGAGAAGCGAGCCGATAGACCATGTCGCTGGCAATGAGGTCTCCGTCCTGACGTGTCACGATGAACGCTCTCCACGGGAAAGTACGTGCCCCGGCGGTGTGTGCTATGTAGTTCTCGCGTGAGGAGACTTTCATTTCTATGTTGCCGTGGCCGCCACGCTCCAGCGTCTTGGGGTATTTGGGGAACACTGCATTAAGCGTCAGCTCCGCATCGGAAGATTTGAGCAGGTAGATGCCGGGATAGTCTTCCTGGTCGGCTTCCACCATGCACAGCTTCTCTCCTCCGCCGAGTGTCACGGTGAAAGGCATCGCCATGAGGTTCTGGGGATTGGTTTCCGAGATGCGCAAGGGCGTGAACTGGCACTGCTGATCGTTCCACCACTGCTCGTCGAGCGGTGCCCCGGGTTTCTTGGTACGGTTGATTATGTAGGGTACAGTGGCCTGGAAATCTTCATTGAAACGGTAGTTTGCCGTCTCGTCCTCTATGGTTATGGAGTCCTTGACAGCCCCCTTGAAGCGGTATGCCATACCGTCGTCGTACATACGGAACTCCAATGAGTAGCCCCGACAGACAAGTGTCAGACTGTTGTAGCGGTCTTTCACTGACGCCCTTTTGTAGAACGGCGACACGATGTCCTTGTCTGTACTGCCGCGCTTGGCCTTTGCGGAGCCTGTGTTTTCGCCCCAAACGCTGCCTCCGGCAATCTTCATCGCTATGGTTGAGGCCTGCAGTATCTGTTGCTTTTGGCTGCTGAGGGTAAACGTGGTGACTTTTCCTGTGCTTACCACACTGCCCAACCGTCCGTCGGGCGAGGTGAGCGTGTAGTCCTTGGCATTGGCTGCAAAGGCGGCGGAGAGAAACATAAGGGATATTGCTTGTGCTTTCATGATTGTCAAGGGAGTTTGAAGTCGCATACTATCGGATAATGGTCGGAGACATAGGTTACGCCGTAGGACGGTTCGTCATGGGTGATGAACCGTAGCGGAGTGGCGTTGCGGTAGAAAATGTGGTCGAGATTGTTGGGCCAGGAGCGGTCTGCAGTGGGCTTCCAACCGTTGAAACTGCTGCGGCTGTCGGTCTCTGCACTCATCTCGCGGGCACTGTACATCCACTCGTAGAAGGGCACGAGGCTCTTGCGGCGAGGCGCACGCAGTTCCCAACTGGCGTTCATGTCGCCCGTGACAAATACCGTCGCCTTGTCTCCTGCGATGTCTTTCAGACGGTCGATAATCAGTCTGGCGCACTTCACACGTGCCGTATTGTCCGCCTCCTCTTTCTTATAAGGCAGGTGGGTGGTGAGGAAATAAAAGTCCTTGCCTGTCTTCAGATTTTGCAGACGCACCCAGATGGCGGCGCGAATGTTGTTTTTGTCGGTGGTCTCAAAGGACACTCCGGGATGCTCATAATTCTCGGTTAGCCAGAAGTAGCCCCATTTCTTCATCTTGAACATGCCCTTGCGGAAGAAGACCATTATCCTCCCGGAGTTTTTTTCGGACACATTGTCGCTCAGGGGAATGCGGAGGTGTTCGTAAGTGGGCAGAAGCGAGATTATGTCTTTATACTGCGGACCTCGCGGCTCTTGCATCCCAATGATGTCAGGATTGACCTCGCCTATCATTCGTGCACAGGGCAGACGGCGTGCAGACCAGGCATTGTCGGCCGTATCCTTAGGGCTGTCAAAACGGATATTAAACGACATGACCCTCAGGTCAGCCGTTTGTCCCATAGCCACGGCGGCGAAAGCCACCATAAGCGTAACCAGTAGATTTTTCATGTCGTGATGTTTCGTTTATAGTAATATCACCCTTGAATACCTCAAAGAGGTACATTTACTTAATGTGAGGGACAATATTTTTCCATATTTAACATTCACCATACCTGTCCCGGTGGCACGAACCGCAGTCTTGTCTTCCGAATGCAGCATCCCGTTTTCGGCTACAAAGGTATTGACAAGGCGTTACACTGCGGTCACAAACCCGTTTCAATCTTGTCACAATTGTATTTTCTATGTGCTACTAATGGTTACCATTATGTCATTAAAATGAGCGATGCGGTATAATCCTGTCCGTTTTTAGCAAAAGCGAACGCTTTTTGCCATTCTTGTTTCTCACTTTCCGTAAAAGCATATTCAACACTTTCTGTATCAGCCTAAATTGCCTTAAACGGTAAGAGGTT
>CAVBVK010000019.1:0-32731 GCA_963599085.1 bacterium
GTGCAAAAACAAAAGTAACAAATAGGGCTGAATTCCAAGCGAGGAATCCAGCCCTATCTTTTGCGGGTTCAAAAAGTTTTAGCGGACAGCAATATATTCTTATCCCGAACTGGGGTAAATATTGTATTGTGCAGTAAATTTTTTTGACAGCGTGAACTTCCGTTCCAGAGGTTACGGCAGGTCGTGAAAACGGGGTGGAGGGCGTTTCGTGGCGGGGCAAACGGGGCGTTTTAATGCAAAGAAGCCTTAGTCGCATCGCAACCAAGGCTTCTTTGCATTGCAATTAAGGTGCTTTCGTGCGTCAAACAAGGCTTGACTGCATTGCAGGGAAGCCTTGTTTGCGGTGAGGAGACCGCCGTTTTGCGTCAAAACATCGCTTTGTCTTTTGCACAGAAACGCTTGCGTCCGTCTAACGGTGTGGCAGTCAGCCGCTTGCGGCTGCACGCCGTATTTTGCGAAATCGCCGCCGTTTTGCCCTGTCTTCGCAAATTAATGGATTTTGGGGCGGTTGGAAATGCAAATATAATACAAGTCCCACCCCATCCTCCCCGCGGGGAGGGCTATGAAGAATGCGCAGGGCAAAGTTAGGATGCGGCCCGGCAGGCGGACGCTTTCCCTTTATTTCTTCTCTTTCTTGTCCTTTCCCTTTGTCTTCTTCGCCTCCGTCACGGGCTTTTCCTCCGTGGCTTTCGGCTGCAACAGGGCGCGGTAGCGGTCGGGGTCGTTGAGGAGGCGCACGGCTTCCGCCATCTGTTTGTCGTAGCGCAGGGAGTTTTCAATGCTCCCTCCCTCGAAATAGTAGGCTGCCATGATGTCGGCCGTGAGCATTTCCTTTATCTTCTGTTTGTTGTATGGGTAGTCAAGATCCTTGGCGATGTTGTGCTTCAGCTTCTTTTTCAGGGCCTCGAACTCCTCCTTTGCATCGTCGTAATAGCCTTCGAAGCGGGCGAGTTTCTCCAGGTCGGCGAGGTATTTCTCGCTCACCTGGTCGTAGGTGAAGCCGCTTTCTGTCACCATCTGCTTGAACCTCTCGTAGTCCGCGTCGCTGAGTTCAAACTCCGAAGGCTTGGCTATGGCAGGGTGCGAAGCCATGTATTCTATCTCATAATTCAGCATCAGGTCGGTGGTGTCCATGCGTTCCAGATAGAATGCGATGTTGGGCAGGGAGTCGGGCGTCACCTCTATGTCGGGCTTTATGCCTCCGCCGTCGCGCACGATGCGTCCCGCCGCCGTGCGGAACTCACGTGTCAGCGAGTCGGCCACGTGCTCGGTGTAGCCCCCGCGTGCGTGGCGGTAGTTGATTGCCTGTATGCACCGGCCGCTGGGTATGTAGTATTTCGCCGTTGTCAGTTTCAGGTTGCCGTTGAAAGGCAGCGGTATGTTGGGCACCTGCACGAGTCCTTTGCCGTAAGTGCGTGTGCCCATCACCACGGCGCGGTCAAGGTCTTGCAGCGCACCGCTCGTGATTTCGCTGGCGCTTGCCGTGTTCTCGTTCACAAGAACCACTATCGGCATCAGCGTGTCGATGGGTTCCACGGTGGTCATGTAAGTGTTGTTTGCATTCTTTATCTTGCCCTTCATGTTGAGTAGGGTCACGCCTTTGGGCAGGAACATGTTTAGGATGGACACCGCCTCCTGCACCGAGCCGCCTCCGTTGTTGCGCAGGTCGAGCACAAGCCCCTTGGCGCCCTGCTTCCTGAGGTCGATGAATGCGCGGCGCACGTCCCTTGCGCAGCCATCTACAAACTGGTTGAAGTTGATGTAGCCTATCCCGCCCGGCTGCATGCCGTAGTAAGGCAGGAAGGGCAGCTGTATGGCCTTGCGCTCTATCTTGAATGTCATGCGCTTGCCGGTGGCGGGGCGCAGCACTTTAAGCACCATGGTTGTGCCCGCATCTCCACGCAGGTGTTCGCTGACATAGCTCGTGGTCTTGCCCTCCATCGACTCCCCGTCGATGCTCAGGATGACATCGCCCTTCTGCAGTCCTGCTTCGGCAGCGGGCAGTCCGCCGTAAGGCTCGTTTATGACGGCATTCTTGCGGGTGAAGCTGTAGCTTATGACAGCACCGATGCCTGCATATTTCCCCGTGAGCATCTCCTTCATCTTGCCCGCCTTCTCCTCCGGATAGTACTCCGTGTAAGGGTCGAGACTGCCCAGCATGGCCTTTATCGCCGTGCCTACCACCTCGTCGGCGTTGAGCGTATCGACATACATGAGGTCGAGGTTTTTGTAGATGGAATTGAATACATCAAGGTTTTTTGCCACCTTGAAATTATGGTCGCTGTCGTTCCTGGCTACCGCCGCCATGGAGAACAGCGCCATTGCGCATATCAACAGTTTTCGCATATTCTGAAAATCACTTGCATTCGTGGGTTATACAACACATGTGTGACACATTGACACCGCCGCTTTGGCATGTCCTGCATTGCGGCCGTGGTGCGTCATCAATAATGCAAAAATACTATTAATCCTTGTAAAACGCCCGTCTTGCCCTGAAAAAATCGATTTTTTGCACAAAAATAGAATTTTTCTTCAAAAAGGTTTGGCGGAAACGAAAAAGTGTATTACCTTTGCAAACGCAAATCGGCAACGGTTTGCACGGCAAATGCTTCAATAGCTCAGTTGGTTAGAGCACCTGACTGTTAATCAGGGGGTCGTTGGTTCAAGCCCATCTTGAAGCGCGCAAAAGGGAATTGCTCTTACGGGTAATTCCTTTTTTTGTTTCCATACGTTTCGCCTTGTACCGGAAAAAGGCTAAATTTCCAACATTTTCCCGGAAAAACATTTTGGCGTATGCTTTTATTTTATATCTTTGCGAAATATTACCAAACTGGAACATTTACAGCCAACACAGCCTCTCCCTATGAAAAAGGACAACAGATTATATAAGGTGTATCGCCTCTATGCCGACGGGTTCCGCAGCATGACCGTCGGAAAGGTGTTGTGGACAGTCATAATAATAAAGCTGTTCGTCATCTTCTTCGTACTGAAGCTGTTTTTCTTCCCCGATGTGCTGAGGCAGAAGGCAGGGGGCGGCGACAAGGCGTCGTATGTTGCGGGCGAACTGATTTCGCGATGACGGTACACGGCGGAAACCAGGAATACGGACATTACAATACCGCCCCGGACAACAGCGGGGCATAACCTGACACAATAAAACTTAAATGCAATGACACACTTATTGGCTATCGACCCGGCACTCATTGAGTGGTCGCGTGCGCAGTTCGCCCTCACGGCCATTTACCACTGGCTGTTTGTGCCGCTCACGCTGGGGCTTGCGCTCATCATGGGCATCATGGAAACGTGCTATTACCGCACAGGTAAACAATTCTGGAAGGACACAGCCATATTCTGGCAGCGGCTCTTCGGCGTGAACTTCGCCATGGGCGTGGCGACAGGGATAATCCTTGAGTTCGAGTTCGGCACCAACTGGAGCAACTACTCGTGGTTTGTGGGCGACATCTTCGGCGCTCCGCTTGCCGTGGAGGGCATAGTGGCCTTCTTTATGGAGAGCACCTTCGTGGCGGTGATGTACTTCGGCTGGCAGAAAGTGTCGCGCGGCTTCCATCTCGCCTCCACCTGGCTCACCGGTCTCGGAGCCACCGTCTCGGCTTGGTGGATACTCGTCGCCAACGCATGGATGCAATGCCCCGTCGGCTGCGAGTTCAATCCCGACACCGTGCGCAACGAGATGACGAGTTTCGCCGAGGTCGCTCTCTCGCCCTTTGCCATCAACAAGTTCTTCCACACCGTCACTTCGGCATGGGTTGTAGGTGCGGTCTTCGTGTGCGCGGTGAGCTGCTGGTATCTGTTGAAGCGCCGCGAGCAGGAGATGGCACGCCAGAGTATCCGCATTGCAAGCGTCGTGGGCATTGCAGCCGCCTTGCTGACAATGGCGACGGGCGACTCCTCTGCCGTGAGAGTGGCTGAGGCGCAGCCCATGAAGCTCGCCGCAATGGAGGCTCTCTACGACGGCGGCGAAGGCGTTTCGCTCTCTGCCGTGGCGGCAGTCAGTCCCTTTGGGCAGCCCGACTATGCCAAGGGCGGCGAGGCACCGCTGCGCATTGCCATACCCAAGGGGCTGTCGATGCTCGCCACGCACGACCCCGACGGCTTTGTGCCGGGCGTGAACGACATCCTCAACGGCTACACACGCCCTGACGGCACGCGCGAGCTCTCTGCCGAAGAGAAGATGGAACGCGGGCGCAGGGCCATCGCCACGCTTGCCGAATACCGCAGGCTGAAGGCCGCAGATGCCGACGACAGGCGGCTGCCTGCGCTCGCCGCGCAACTGAAGGCGGACATGCCCTACTTCGGCTACGGCTACATCAAGGACCGTGCGGAGCTCGTGCCTAATATCCCCATCAACTTCTATGCCTTCCGCGTCATGGTGGGTGTGGGCGCATTGCTCATGCTCTTCTTCCTCGTCATCGGCCACATAGCGTGGCGCAAGGACATCACCGCCCCGCGGCGTTGGCTCTTTTTGTCGGCGCTTGTGATGCTTCCGCTCACCTATCTGGCGAGCGAAGCCGGATGGATTGTGGCGGAACTCGGCCGGCAGCCGTGGGCCATTCAGGACATGATGCCCACCGTCGCCGCCGTGTCCGACCTGCGTTCGGGAAGCGTGGCGTTCACCTTCTTCCTCTTCCTCGTGCTTTTCACCGTGCTCCTGGTGGCGGAAGTGAAGATAATGTGCAATGTGATAAAGAAGTACAACCTTAAATAAACGACATTATGACTTACGGATTTCTGCAACAATACTGGTGGTTTGTTGTCTCGCTGCTCGGGGCATTGCTTGTGTTCCTGCTCTTCGTACAGGGCGCGAACTCAATGGTTTACAGTCTCGGCAGGACAGAAGAGGGACAGCGCAAGGTGCTCGACTCGACAGGGCGCAAATGGGAAATCACCTTCACCACACTCGTTACCTTCGGCGGAGCGTTCTTCGCCTCGTTCCCGTTGTTTTACAGCACCAGCTTCGGCGGCGCCTACTGGCTGTGGATGATTATCCTCTTCTCGTTCGTGCTGCAAGCCGTCAGTTACGAGTTCCAGCTGAAGAAGGGCAATCTTCTGGGTACGCGCACCTACCGTTGGTTCCTCATTCTCAACGGCATCGTGGGGCCGCTGTTGCTCGGTGGGGCCGTCGCCACGTTCTTCAACGGCTCCAACTTCCTCGTGGAGAAAGCCTCGCTCACCGATGTGGGGTCTCCCGTCATCAGCCGTTGGGCCAACTCTTCCGCCGGGCTTGATGCCCTGCTCGACCCGTGGAACCTCGTTTTTGGGCTTGCCGTGATGTTCCTTGCGCGTATGCTCGGCACACTCTATATTATAAATAACGTGGAAGATGACGACATAAGGTCGCGTGCCAGCGTGCGGCTTGTGGGCGTCACGGTGCCGTTCCTGCTGCTGTTCCTCGCATTCTTCGTGCGTATGCTGCTGAAGGACGGCTATGCCGTCAGCCCGGAGACGGGAGCCGTCGTCATGGAGCCGATGAAATACCTGCACAACTACCTCGACATGCCGCTCCTTGCCGTGCTCACCCTTGCAGGCGTGGCACTCCTTCTCTACGGCGTGGTGCGCACCGCCGTCAGCAAGACATACATCAAAGGCATCTGGCCGGCAGGCATCGGCGTGGTGATGGCGGTGCTTTCACTCCTGCTTGTGGCAGGGCTCGGCGGCACGGCATACTATCCTTCCAACGCCGACTTGCAGAGTTCGCTCACCATTGCCAACAGTTGCAGCAGCGAGTTCACGCTCCGCACCATGTTCTACGTGTCGCTTCTCGTGCCGTTTGTCTTCGGCTACATAGCGTATGTGTGGCGTGTCATGGACAGGAAATGAGGAAAAACTGACACAAGGCTTGTATGACAAACATCCTAACAACAATTTGAATTATGGAAAACAAGAGGAAGTATTGGGGCAAGACCGTTGCCTCGTTTGTCTTTGTGCTGTTCACAATGCCGCTCGGGCACGCCCTGATGAGGGTGATGGAAGAAACCATGTCGGGCAGCGCGGTGAACACCTGCGCCGTCATCATGGGTTTTGCGGGGTTGGCAATGGCTGTCATCGGGGTCTTTGTTAAAGGCGACACGCAGCGCACCCTTTGGGGACTCTTCGGTGCGCTCCTCTTCTGGACGGGCTGGGTGGAGTTCATGTTCGCTTATTTTGCCGCCCGCTTCGGCGTGCACTACGACCTTGTGGGGTCGGGTGTCGTACAGACCACCACCGAGTATGTGAACGGAGTGGGCGTGAGCCACGAGATGCTCATCAACGGGGTGGATGTGGAAAGCATCCCTTCCGCCGAGTTGAGGGCAATGCGCGGGTCGCGTCCCGAGTACCTGATACTGCCTGCCTCGTTCGGATTCTTCGTCATGTTCATGGTGCTTTACATCTTCGGTACAAAGACGGGATGTCACGCCATGAACTGGCTCCAAAGGGTTTTCTTCCGTGACCGCCGCAATGAGATAGTGCCGAGCAACATGAGCCATCATGCGTCCATCACCACCTTTCTGGAGTTCAACCTCATCAACTGGGCATGTTACCTGTTCCTCATGTTCGTTTACGACCCTGAGTTCTTCGGCGACAGCCACCCCGTCACCATCGCGTGCGCCGTGGGCTGCGTCATAGGCGCAGTGTTCATGTTCCGTTATCAGCTTGGCTTGCGTGCATGGGGAGCCAACATCCGCATGTCCATTGCCACGGTGATAGTGTTCTGGACTGCCGTGGAGGTGTTCGCCCGCAACGGCATGTTCAAGGAAATTTGGGTGGAGCCCCTGCACTATGTCCCGCAGATGATAAGCATACTGGCGGTGTTCATCCTTGTAGGCTTGGGCATAGCCTATAAGGCCAGGGGCAGGAAAGCGCGCCGTTAGGACACTCCTTGCGGCAGGAAGTACAGCTTTCTGCCGCAAAAAACGCCGCATAATATTAATTAAACATAAAAAAGCGGGTTTTGTTCGCAACTTCGCCTTTAACTTTTTATCTTTGTATTTCAAAACAATCCGGCCATAGAAGACTGAAAGATAAAAACTTAAAAGTAAAATCAGAGAAATGCAGAAGAAAAATTTTTTGATGCTGTCAGCTGTGTCATTGCTCGCGCTGACATCGTGTTCGAAGCTCGGCCCGCTCTCTGCCGACAACTTCACAGTGACCCCGAACCCGCTTGAAACACAGGCAGGGAAAGTGCCCGCAACCATCAACGGCACGTTCCCTGAGAAGTACATGAAGAAGAAAGCCGTCGTGACGGTGACCCCCGAGCTGCGCTATGCAGACGGACAGGTGGCACGCGGAAACGCCACCACGTTCCAGGGCGAGAAGGTCATGGGCAACAACCAGACCGTGAGCTACAAGGTGGGCGGACGCTACACCATGAAGACAAGCTTCGGCTATGTGCCCGAAATGCACAAGAGCGAGATGTATCTCACCTTCGACGCCTACATAGGCAAGAAGAAGTGCGATGTGCCCGCAGTGAAGGTTGCCGACGGCGTAATCGCCACTTCGGAGCTTTACAAGAAGACCCTGCTCAGCGACGGCGGCTGCATCGCGCCCGACTCGTTCCAGCGTGTGAAGACACAGAAGCAGGAAGCCAACATCAAGTTCCTCGTCAATCAGGCACAGCTCCGCAAGAGCGAGTTGCAGAACAACTCGGTGCAGGAATTCGTGCAGATGCTCAAGAAAATCAATGCCGACCGTGAGGGGTACAACGTGCAGAACGTGGAAGTGCTCGCTTACGCTTCGCCTGAGGGCGGATTCAAGTTTAACGACCGTCTGGCCAACAACCGTCAGGACGTGTCGGAGAAGTACGTGAAGGAACAACTCAAACAGACCAAGGTGGATGCAAACATTGACGCGCACTACACCGCACAGGACTGGGACGGTTTCCAGCGCCTCGTCCAGGCCTCGAACATTCAGGACAAGGATGTGATCCTGCGTGTGCTCTCGATGTATAAGGACCCGCAGGAGCGCGAGGATCAAATCCGCAACATGTCGGCAGGCTTCCAGGAACTCGCCGACGGCATCCTCCCCGAACTCCGCCGCTCACGCCTTATCATCAACTACGAGACTATCGGGCGCAGTGACGATGAAATCAAGGCACAGTATGCGGCCGACGCCACCAAGCTGAGCGCCGACGAACTGCTCTATGCCGCAACCCTCGAGGAGAGCACGGCAAAGCAGGAGGAAATCTACAAGACCGCCGCAAAACTTTACGACAAGGACTACCGTGCCTACAACAACCTCGCTGCCCTCGCCCTCGCCAAGGGTGATGTGAAGACAGCCGAGACTTATCTCAGAAAGGCGGAAACGCTCGGCAGCGACACTCCGGAGGCAACGGCAAACCTCGGTCTGCTCTCGCTCATCAACGGCGACGTGCAGGATGCCGAGGCAAAGATATCGAAGGCTTCCGGTTCGGAGAACGTATCCCTCGCCCTCGGAGCTCTCAACATCGCCAAGGGCAACTACGCACAGGCTGAGAAGGACTTCGGCGACAGCAAGTCGAACACCGCTGCCTTGGCACAGCTCCTGAACAAGAACTACTCCGACGCCTCCAAGACTCTTGACAAAGTGGCAGAGCCCGACGCCATGACCGACTATCTGCACGCCATCGTTGCAGCCCGCCGCAGCAACAAGTTCGCAGCCAACTCTTATCTGAAGGATGCCCTTCAGAAAGACCCGTCGCTCAAAACTTACGCCGACAACGACCTCGAACTCTCCATACTGAAGTAAACGACATCACCATAAAGAGCCGCCTTGTCACACCTGCGTGTGGCTGAAGGCGGCTCTTTTGTTTTACCGGAATGAAACATTTTCTCTACGCTTCCATCGTCGCCATGGCTCTTGTGTCGTGCGGAACCGACAGCCGGCGCTTCAAGATCGACGGCCGTCTGCTCAACATCAACCAGGGTGAGTTTTACATTTACAGTCCCGACGGTGCGCTTCCGGGGCTCGACACCGTCAAGGTGCAGGCCGGACGCTTCACGAAGGAGATAGCCTGCGACCGCCCCATGACGCTCGTGCTCGTCTTTCCCAACTTCACCGGGCAGCCCATCTTCGCACAGCCTGGCAAGAAAGTAAACGTGAAAGGCGACGCATACCGTCTGAAAGAGCTCACCGTGGAGGGCACGAAGGACAACCGGCTCATGGACTCCTTCCGCCGCCAGACAGAAAACGCCTCGCCGCCCGAGGCACGGAAGTATGCACGGCAGTTCATCCTCGACCATCCGGAGTCACCCGTCAGCGTGTGGCTCGTGCGCCGTTACTTCATAGCAACGTCGTCGCCCGACTACGCTGTCGCCCGCTCCCTCATCGCGGCAATGCTCAAGTCGCAGCCCGACAACGGCACATTGCACCGTCTGCAACGTTCCGTCAAGACTGGCACGCCGCTCCGTGGCGGCGATGCGCTGCCGCATTTCACCGCCACTGCCATCGACCGCAGCACCGTTTCCGACACCACCCTGCGCCGTGCTCCCTACGCCGTGGTGTGCGCGTGGGCTTCGTGGAGTTACGAAAGCATCAATATCCTGCGCCAGCTGCTGCAACTTCAGAAGGACGCCAAGGGTTCGCTCGCCGTCGTCAGCATCTGTCTCGACCCTGACGAAGCCACAGCCCGCCGCCTGTTGAAGCAGAACAGCCTTGAATGCGCCACCGTCTGCGACGGCCGCATGATAGAGGGCCGCCTCTACCGGCAGCTCGGCATGCACAGCATCCCCGACAATATCCTGCTGCACGGCGGCAAGGTTGTCGGCACAAACATGTCGTTCACTGACATATCGAAGGAGGTGAAGAAGTGATATTCTTCACGGCGATGCACTCCATTTCCACGAGCCATGCCGGGCGGCACACTTTGGCATGCACTATGACGTGGGGAGTGGAGGGATAGCGGCGGTGCATGAGCGCGCTCACGAGCGGATAGTCGGAGAGGTCGCGCAGATAGACGATGAAGTAGGCGATGTCGTCCATTCCTGCATTGCCGTCGGCAAGCAGGGCGTTGATGTTGTCGAGGAGGTGCTCCGTCTGGCGTTCCACATCGCCCTCATGCACCACGTTCCCGTGCCTGTCGATGCTTGCCGTGCCTGATATGAAGAGGCGGTCGGCGGTGGCGGTGTGCAGGCGTGTGCCCCGCTCGAAGGCCACGCCGTACTCGTGTGTGGGGTTGAGGCGGTCGGGGGCGTGCAGGAACTGCAGGTCGGCAGCGGTGGCGGCGGGGCAGGTGAGGAAGTCT
Organism: bacterium; assembly: GCA_963599085.1. GTDB lineage: Bacteria > Bacteroidota > Bacteroidia > Bacteroidales > Bacteroidaceae > Prevotella. Next base: position 10,217 of record CAVBVK010000019.1, read on the forward strand.
ATGCCCACCGAGGCGGAGCGTGCCGCGGTATTGCCTCCAATGCCGGTACTTGCCACGAAGTGCGTGTCGGCGGTGAGCCCGTGCTGGCGGAAGATGTCGTTGCGTGCCTTTACCACGCCCTGATAGTTCACGTCGATGTCGGCGACATAAATCCAGGTGCGTATGAGGTGTGTGGCGATGTCGAGTCCCTGCTCCTTGAGTATGTTTATGTAGCGTTCAAAGAGGAGCACCGTTTGCAGGTATGAATTCATCCCCTGCGTCTCGCCGTCGTTCAGGCGGAGAGCGTGGAAGATACAGTCTGGCGGTGTGTCGGAAGTCTTCGCCAAGACGCTTATCTTCGAGTTGTCGAGCGGAGCCTGCTCCACTATGCTGAGAGCGCAGTTCCGCAGCAGTTGTGTGAAGCACCGCGAGCGGCAGAAGCAGGCGTGCTGGTTCTGTATGTCGCTCATGAACACCTTTGCATATTCGAGCCGCCGTCCCTCGCGCCGCTCTTCGTCGAGCCACGCCTGCAAGGTGTCGTGGAGTTCGTCAAGCCTTTCGGCGAATGTGCCGCGCCCTTGTGGTGCCATTATTTTGTACGATTCCATTCTTGGGAACAAGAGTTTTAGGTTTTAGTGATAATTTGCCTTTTCTTATGCAAAGGTAACAAATGTCGGGCTAATCCGTATGCCTTTCCCGTGAAATTACCCGCTTCCAGGTAACTGCCCGCGCTTTTCCGGCATGAAACAAGGAGTGTCCATGCAACTTTTGCCGCACGGACACTCCTTGTATTTTTTTTGTATCAAAGGTTGTCTGATGTCTTAATTCAGAGAGTCATTCACCTCAGCTCCGGCCTTGAACTTCACCACCTTCTTGGCAGCCACCTTGATTTTCTCGCCGGTGCGGATGTTTCTTGCCTCGCGTGCGGGACGCTCGTTCACTGCGAATGTGCCGAAACCGATGAGCTGAACCTTGTCGCCTTCAACGAGGGCTCCCTTTATTGCTTCAAGTGTTGCTTCCAAAGCCTTTTTTGCAGAAGCCTTGCTCAGGTTAGCACCTAATGCTACCTTCTCTACCAATTCTGTTTTGTTCATGTTTGTTTATGATTTAATGATTATAAAATGTATTGAAAGTGAATACCAAATCAACTTTATAAGGCAAAATTATACTATTCTCATCACAAATCAAAAAAAAATCAGAAAAAAGTGCATAAAATAGTGAAAAATACCCCCAACCCCGTTGTCTTTGTGTTCGTTGCAGGGATTTTTTTAGTAATTTTGCCACGCTTTTTATTTTAACGACATTCGACAACTATGCGTGCTATTCCCACAATAACGAAGAATCTGTTAATTCTCAACGTGTTGGCTTACCTTCTCGGTACAGTGCTCGGCACCCGTTTCGGCGACCTTAACGACATCTTCGGACTCCAGTTTTTCCTTGCCCCCGACTTTAGGGCATATCAGTTCGTCACTTACATGTTCATGCATGCCAGTTGGTCGCACCTGTTCTTCAACATGTTCGCCCTGTGGATGTTCGGCTGCATAGTGGAGCGCACATGGGGGGCGCGCAGGTTCCTGCTGTATTATTTAATATGTGGAGTGGGCGCGGGGCTTTTCCAAGAGCTCGCGCAGCTTGTGCAGTTCTACTTCATGGCTGCTGAACAGTTGCCCGGTTTCCACTTCTCCGAGCTCTTCCTTGTGGCCAAGAACAGTCAGCCGGTGCTCGGCATGTGGACCACCGTGGGCGCTTCGGGCGCGATTTACGGCATCCTTCTCGCCTTCGGCATGCTCTATCCCGAAGAGCGCATATTCATATTTCCCCTGCCAGTGCCCATAAAGGCCAAGTGGTTTGTCGTGGGCTACGCCGCCATAGAGCTGTTCATGGCTCTTTCCACACCGGGCGACGGCGTGGCGCATCTGGCGCATTTGGGCGGCATGTTTTTCGGTTTCCTGCTCATACGCTATTGGATGCACCATCCCGGCAGTGCCTGCAACTGCGGCGGGCAGCAGTTCTTCGACTCGTTGCGCTCCTCTTGGGAGCGCCGCACGCACCGCAAGGCCGACGCCACGCGCTCCTTTGGCCACACTTCCACACGCTCCTTTGGCCACACTTCCACACGCTCCAACGGCGAGCGCAACGCCGACAGGGGCTACAATGCGCGCCGCCGTGCCTCACAGGAGGAGATCGACCGCATACTCGACAAGATACGCCGCAACGGCTACGACAGCCTCACACGCGAGGAAAAGCAGACCCTCTTCGACGCGGGCAACGACAAATGACACTCCTTCCCGGCTCTCTTGCAGGCTTCCAGGACGCGCATTCCGGACTGCGGGAAGTTACAGTTATAAGCACAATCACTGTTGAAAAGTTTAGGAACATTCACCCTGCGCCTCATTTCTGGGGCTAACGTGGCCACCATAGCCATTATGATACTTGTGGGACTGACCGACCGTGTCAACCCCACGGCACACCCCACGCTCGCATGTCTGGGTCTGGCATTCCCGCTTTTCATCTTCATCAACGCCGCCTTCCTCATCTTCTGGCTTTTCGTGAAACCCGTGCGCGCGCTCATCCCGGCGGCGGGCTTCGTCATGGCCTACGGCCCCATGCGCATCTACACGCCGCTGAACCTGCCGCAGTCGCCGCCCGAAGGGGCGATAAAGGTGCTTTCCTACAACATATACGGCTACCACACGTGGGAGTCGGCGGACGATCCGTGCCCCATAGCCGACTACATCCTGCGCGAGGATGCCGACATAGTGTGCCTCGTGGAGGCGAGCGTCTTCGGTGACAAGGCGCGCAAGCTCGACTCGCTCTACGCCCGCCGCTACCACTACCGTGACTCCTCGTCGCACAGAGAGGGCCACGACCGCATCGACATCCTCAGCCGTTACCCCATCGTGGGCAAGGAGCGCATCGACTACGTGTCGGACAGCAACCATTCCGTTGCCTTCCGCCTGAAGACGGGCGGCGACACCATCACCGTGATAGCCAACCACTTCCAGTCGATAGGCTTCTCGCAAGAGGAGAAGACGCAGTTCAAGCAGATGGTGAAGGGCGAGATACACCACGAGGAAGCCAAGCAGGAATCGCGCCGCATACTGCGCAAGCTCGCCGAGGCATCGGCAGTGCGCGCCCCTCAGGCCGACGCCGTGGCGCGGTACATCGACGCCCGCCCCGGCGAGAGCATCCTGCTCATGGGCGACTTCAACGACCCGCCCATCTCCTACACGCGCCGCACCCTCGCCCGGCGGCTCACCGACTGTTATGTGGCAACGGCCAATGGTCCGGGCATATCCTACCACTACAACGGCTTCTTCGTGCGCATAGACAACATCATGTGCTCGCACGACTTCACTCCATACGCCTGCCGCGTGGACAACACCATCAAGGCTTCCGACCATTACCCGGTGGTGTGCTGGGTGAAGAGGAACGGCGGGCGATAGGACAGAAAAATATACTAAAAACTCCAAAAAAAGGCCGGGCAGTTAAACCCGCAGCAAAAAGACGCGTCAAAAATGACAGTTATGAAACGAATATCACTCTTATCCCTATTCATTGCGGCAGCCGTGGCTGCCACAGCCCAAGGCCTGGTGAAAGGCAAAGTCATCGACAAGAAGACCGACACTCCGCTCGGCTTCGTCACCGTCCGTGTCAGCAGCGCGGCAGACAGCACACTCGTGGGCGGCGGAATGACCGATGCCGACGGCAGCTTCAGTGTGGCAGGACTCAAGAACGGCAAATACACGCTGTCGCTCTCGTACATGGGCTACAAGGAGACGCGGCGACAGTTTGAAATCACATCCGCTGAGCGGCAGCAGAGCTTCTCGCGCATCTACATGGCGGAGGACGCCAAACTCCTCAAGGGCGTCACCGTGACGGGACAGCGGAGCACGATGAAGCTCGAGGTCGATCGCAAGTCGTTCGACGTGTCACAGCTCATAAGCAACGCGGGACAGTCGGCCTCCGACGTTCTGGACAACGTGCCGTCGGTGGAAGTGGACAACGACGGCAACGTGTCGCTCCGCGGCAACACGAGTGTGGAAGTGTGGATAAACGGCAAGGCCAGCGGACTGACAAGCGACAACCGCGCACAGATACTGCAACAGTTGCCGGCGGAAAGCATCGACCGCATAGAAGTGATAGACAACCCCTCGGCCAAGTTCTCGGCAGAAGGCTCGGCAGGCATCATCAACATCGTGCTCAAAAAAGACCGCAAGGCTGGCTACTACGGCTCCGTGCAGGCCGGGGCAGACACCCGCGGCGGCGCAAACACGAGTTTCAACATCAACTACAACAGCGGCTTGCTCGACGCCTACGCCAACATAGGCTACCGCCACCACCGCAACACGGGGCACAGCGAGAGTACGCAGACAAGCAATACGTACAACCAGGAGTACGACAGCGACAACACCCACTGGGGAAACCATCTCTTCACGCGCGCCGGGGTGACCCTGCATGCCTCCAAGAACGACGACTTCTCGCTCAACGGCATGCTCATGCGCGGCGGCGGTCGCGACAATTCGTTCACGCCGTACCACTATACCGCCGTCGGCGACGGGCTCAACGCCTACCGCCTCGACCGCCTCACACGCTCGGAGAACGACATGCGGATGTACTACGGCGAGTTCAACTACCGCCATACGTTCGGCAAGCAGCACTTCATCGACTTCACAGCCGACATCAGCCGGTGGAAGATGGACGGCGACAACTGGTACCAGGACTCCACCGTCACAAATACCGGATATGGACTGGAGCCCGAGGTGGCATACGAGTACCAGTACCGCCCGCAGCGCATCAACAACCGCCGCAGCGAGATAAAGCTGGAATACGAGAACCAGATAACCGACGACCTGAAACTCGAGGCGGGCTATCAGGCCGACTTCTCGCGCGAGAACACGCCGCAGGAGTCGTTCGTCGATGAAACGACATGGGGCGGCAGCGCAGCCGTGGAGGACAAGAAGTACTTCAACCGCTTCATCTACGACCGCGACCTGCATGCCTTCTACACCACGCTGAGCTACAAGCTCGGTCCCGTGGGCATCATGGCAGGGCTCCGCGGCGAGTACTGGCGCGTGAACACCGAGAGCTACACCTGGGAGCAGGAACATGACGCCACGTTGCGCGAACAGCCGTTCAAGAAGGATTACTTCCAGCTCTTCCCCTCGCTGTTCATGTCGTGGCAGATGACAGAGAGCCAGCAATTGCAACTCAACTACACGCGCCGCCTGCGCCGTCCGTGGGGCGGACAGCTCAACTCGTTCCGCGACACGCGCGACGCGACGACAGTCTCGTTCGGTAACCCGCTGCTTACGCCGGAGTACAGCAACTCCTTCTCGCTCAATTACCTTAAAACATGGACGCAGCACTCGCTCCTCGTGAGTGCCTACTACCGCCCCACGAGCGACGTGATACAGCGCATAAGCTACAAGAACTCCACCGACGGACTGTTCTACTCCACGTCGATGAACGTGGCAAAGAGCCTAAGCACGGGTCTTGAGGTGACGCTTAAGAACAACCTCTTCCGCATACTCGACCTCACCACATCGGCAAACGCCTACTACTACAAGCTCGACGGCTTCGCCTACGACATAGACGGGCAGACCGTAACGGGTGCGGCCGACCACAACTTCACATGGAACGCGCGCATGACGGCATCGCTCATGCTGCCCTACGACATCTCCGTGCAGGCCACAGGACGCTACCGCGCACGGCAGGTGATAACACAGGGCTACCGCCCCGCAAACTGTTCCGTGGACCTCGGGGCACGCAAGAACTTCTTCAACAAGCTCATAACGCTCTCCGTAAACTGCCGCGACCTGCTCAACACACGCAAATGGGAGTCGTTCACGAGCGGCGAGAACTTCACACGCCACCAGATAAACCGCCGCAGGGGACGCACCGTCAGCTTCACGCTTACATGGAACTTCGGTAACATGAAGCAGAAGCGTCAGCCCAAACGCGACGCTCAGCAGGGCGACACCGACGCCATGCAGCAGTATAACGGCTCCGAAGAGTAAGCCGCAGTGTTGCCCGACACAACAATTCCTTTAAAAATCCCCGTTATTCCTAAACTTTGACCTGATTTTATTCTTTCTTCTTGTTTATTGTCGCTAATTTTGTAACGTGAGAAACAATCCTTTCCAGGAAAAGTAAAAACTAAAAGCAAAAATAAGGAATAAAAACTGAAAGACATGAAAACCGCATTCAAACCATTGTTGTGCCTCGCCATCGCGATGGCGGCACAGACTGTGAGTGCCATCGGCATGAAGACACACATCAGCATCAAGCAGCCCGGCGACAAGGCCGTGACCTATCAGCTTGAAGAACGGAACGGAAAACTTGTGGCAAGACAGGGCCGCCTGCCGCTTGATATTTCAACGGCAGTTGTCACAGAGGCCGGAGGCGAAGAGGTGGTGACGGTGAAAATCACCGCCAATGCCACCACCTATTATAACTTCGGGGTGGAACTGGACACCTCGCTCCCTGCCGCCGACTGCGAATACTACCTGCCGGGGTACTGGTATCACCGCAACCTGCGCTCGCCGAAGGAGGCTCCCTCGTTCCACACTTCAAAGAGCTGGAACGTGCGCGAAGACCACCTCTCGTCGCCGCTCGCTGCCGTATATGACGACAAGACCGGCGCGGGGATGTCCGTTCTGCGCATTCACGACGACTGCTGCGACGCGCTCACCACACACGCCGAAGGCGAAGTGATACTCTCGGGCAACACATCAGTGGGTTACACGGGCTTCGACGGCGAGGGAAAGACTGCCCTCCTCACCTTCGGTTATCCGTACATAGAGACGCCGAAACGCTACATCCGCAAGCTCACGCTCGCTCCTGCCGTCTTTGCCTTTGCAAAACTCGACGCCGGACAGAGCAAGACCATCGTCTGGCGTGTGAAAAAGCAGCAGCAGCCTACATACAGCGACTTCGTGGCGGCAACATGGGAGTATTGCTTCGACCGTCTCAATCCGCAGCCCATGAAGCCGCTCTTCACTGCAGAACAGATGAAGCAGGGCATGAGCAACTACTTCACAAAGTCGTATGTGACCGGGTTCCCGCTCAAATTCAATTCGGGCCACACCCTGCGATGCGACGACTGCAAGCCATATCCGCACATGCAGATAGGCTTCTGCGGCCGTGTCCTGCTCAACGCCTTCAACGCGCTCGAGTACGGCGAAGCACACAACCGCCCCGACCTGGTGAAGATAGGCAACGAAATATTCGACAGTTTCCTTGAACACGGCTTCACGTCCAAGGGCTATTTCTGGGACAACATCGCCTACGGCAAGGACGAACCCACCGAGGAAAATGTAGTGCACTCCATACGCCAGCAGTCGGAAGCGGCATACGCCGTGTTCCATTACCTGCGCTACGAGCGTCTGCACGGACGGCAGCACAAGGCTTGGGAGCAGCGTCTCCGCACCCTTCTCGACAACTTTGTGGGGCTCATCAAGAGCGACGGGAGCTTTGCCCGCAAGTACCATGACGACGGGACGGACATCGACGGCAGCGGCGGCAGCACCCCGTCGGCCACTTCCACACTCGTGATGGGCTACAAGTGGTTCGGCGACAAGCGTTACCTCGCCACCGCCAAACGCACCGTGGACTATCTGGAAAGCAACATCATATCGAAAAGCGACTACTTCTCATCCACGCTTGACGCCAACTGCGAGGACAAGGAGGCCGCCATCAGCGCCGTGACAGCCACCTACTACATGGCGATGATGACCAAAGGCAAACAACAGCAACACTACACCGACCTCTGCCGCAAGGCCACCTACTTCGCGCTCTCTTGGTATTACCTCTGGGATGTGCCCTTTGCACAGGGACAGATGCTTGGCGACCTCGGTTTCAAGAGCCGCGGATGGGGCAACGTTTCGGTGGAGAACAACCACATAGACGTGTTCGTGTTCGAGTTCCCGCACATCATGAAATGGCTCGGCGGGAAGTACGGCGACAGGCGTTTCACACAGATGTACGACGTGATATACACTTCGCTCAGCCAGCTCCTGCCCACAACGGAGCGTCACTGCGGCATCGGCGTGGAGGGCTTTTATCCTGAAGTGGTGCAGCACACGACATGGGACTACGGTCGCAACGGCAAGGGCTTTTACAACGACATCTTCGCCCCGGGGTGGACGGTGGCGTCGCTTTGGGAACTCTACTCGCCCACACGCACCGACGATTTCCTCACCGGAAAGAAGTAAAGGGGCTGGAAACGGGAGCCGGACGGACTTCACCGCCTGCGGCTCCCACTTCCCTTGACTCCTTTTCATCTTACGGTTCCCGCTTTTCCTCAACCTGATTTCAAATTAAAAACCTTATGGCAATGAACAACCTTAAAACATTCCTGTGCTCGGCAATGCTCGCCGCCACCTCGACGGCGGCCTGGGGCACCGGCACTTTCACCAATCCCGTGATTCAACGCAGTGCGCCCGACCCGACGATAATACGTGCGGACAACGGCGACTTCTACCTCTACACGACGGAGGACACGCGCAATCTTCCCATTTACCACTCGAAGGATCTTGTGAACTGGGACTTCGTGGGCACGGCGTTCACCGAGGAGACGCGCCCGAAATGGAACCCCAAGGGCGGCATCTGGGCTCCTGACATCAACAAGATAGGCGACAAATACGTGCTTTACTACTCCAAGTCGGTATGGGGAGGGGAGTGGACCTGCGGCATCGGTGTGGCGACCGCCGACCGTCCCGAAGGGCCTTTCACCGACCACGGCAACATGTTCATAAGCAAAAATATAGGCGTGCAGAACTCCATCGACCAGTTCTATATCGAGGACAACGGCCACAAATACCTCTTCTGGGGCTCATTCCACGGCATCTGGGGCGTGGAACTCAGTGACGACGGGCTCTCCGTGAAGCCCGGCGCACAGAAGTTCCGCATCGCGGCCAACTTCATGGAAGGCACTTACATACACAAGCGCGGCCGCTACTACTACCTCTTCGGCTCGGCAGGCTCATGCTGCGAGGGCGCGAAGAGTACTTACACCGTGGTTTACGGACGCTCCGAAAGTCTCTTCGGCCCGTATTACACCAAGTCGGGCGACCGCATGCTCGACGGTGACTACGAGACAATGGTGCACGGCGACGCCCTCGTCGCCGGCCCGGGACACAATGCCGAGATAGTAACCGACGACGAAGGCACCGACTGGATGCCCATGCACGGCTACGACCGCAGCAACCCCGAGAAAGGACGCCAGGTGTGGCTCGTGCGCATCAACTGGGAGGACGGCTGGCCAAATGTCGATAACGGTGTCGTGGCGAAGACCGACCGCAAGCCTGTCTTCGGCAAGATAAACCTCGCCGACCCCACAGTCTTCGCCGACAACGGCAAGTATTACCTCTACGGAACGACCCCCTCGCCCGATGCAGGGTTCTGGGCTTTCGAGAGCGACGACCTCAAGTCGTGGCGCGGCCCGATAGGGAAACGTGACGGCTTCGCACTCTACAACGACGGACTCACCTACGGTTCAAAGTGGTTCTGGGCTCCGCAGGTGTTCAAGCACGGCGGCAAATACTACATGGCATACTCCGCCAACGAGCATATTGCCCTTGCAACCGCCGACAACCCGCTCGGCCCGTTCACACAACGCCGCGACACCACCTACTGCTACAATGCCCCCGTGCGTGCCATCGACCCCTTCGTCTTCTTCGACACCGACGGCAAGGCCTACCTCTATCATGTGCGCCTCGACCACGGCAACCGCATTTTCGTGGCGGAACTCACCGACGACCTGCTCTCGATGAAGGAAGAGACGGCACGCGAATGTGTGCACGCCGAAGGCGGATGGGAGAACACCGCCAATTCGGAATGGCCCGTGTCCGAAGGCCCCACGGTGGTGAAGACAGGCAAGCTATATTATCTCTTCTACAGCTGCAACGACTTCCGCAGCAAGGACTACGCCGTTGGTGTGGCCACGGCGACATCGCCCCTCGGCCCGTGGGAGAAGCAGGGAGCTGTGATAACCAAGGAGAACATAGGCCAGCCGGGTACCGGCCACGGCGATTTGTTCAAGGACAGCAAAGGCAACTGGCAGTATGTCTTCCATACACATTACAGCGACACGCAGGTAAGTCCGCGCCGCACCGCAGTAGTACAGCTCAAGTTCAAGGGCAAAAAGGTGACGGTTGTGCCGGGGACATTCCATTTCGTAGAACGTTAAGAACTTGCTTTTATTGACATGATGCGAAGGATATTTGGACATTTGCTCTTCCCGGCATTGCTCGCCGCCACTGCAACAGCGGCGCAGGCTGCCGACACATTCACCAATCCCGTGATACGCCGCAGTGCGCCCGACCCGACAGTAATGCGTGCCGACGACGGCCACTTCTACCTCTATTCCACCGAGGACACACGTAATACGCCCATCTACCGCTCCGACAACCTCGTGGACTGGACCCTTGTAGGCACGGCATTCACCGACACCTCACGCCCGTCGTGGAACCCCAAGGGCGGCATCTGGGCTCCTGACATCAACAAGATAGGCGACAAATACGTGCTCTACTACTCCAAGTCGGAGTGGATGGGACTCAAGGATGCAGGCGTGGGCGTGGCCACCGCCGACCGTCCCGAAGGGCCTTTCACCGACCACGGCTGCATCGTGAGCTACCACAACACGGGCGTATGGTGCAGCATCGACCCCTTCTTCATCGCCGACGAGGGGCGCAACTACCTCATCTGGGGCAGCTATTGGGACACGTTCGGCATAGAACTCACTGCCGACGGGCTCAGCGTGAAGCCCGGGGCAACCAAGGTGCACATCGCAAGCAACTTCATGGAAGGCTCATACATACACAAGCGCGGCCGCTACTACTACCTCTTCGGCTCCAACGGCTCGTGCTGCGAGGGCGCGAACAGCACCTACCGCGTAGTATGCTCGCGCTCCGAGAACGTGCTCGGCCCCTACTATTCCAAGGAAGGCATACGCACCTGTGACGGCGGCTACAATGTCGTGCTCCACGGCAACGGCTTCGTGGCCGGGCCGGGGCACAACGCCGAGATTGTCACCGACGACGAGGGCACGACATGGATGCCGCTGCACGGCTACGAGCGTGAGGCTCCCGAGAAAGGGCGGCAGGTGTGGCTCGTGCGCATTGACTGGCGTGACGGCTGGCCGGTGGTGGAGGGGAACACCCTGAAGAAGACACAACCGCGCCCCGTATTCGGCCCTCTCCATCAGGCCGACCCCACCATATTCTGCGACAACGGTAAGTACTGGCTCTACGGCACACAGCCCGATGCCGACGACGGTTTCCTTGCCTACGAGAGCGACGACCTCACACACTGGCGCGGTCCCGTGGGGCGGCGCGAGGGAGGCTACGCCCTGCGCGGCGAGACCTACGGCTCGCACGGCTTCTGGGCGCCGCAGGTGTTCAGGCATGACGGCAAATATTACATGGCATACACCGCCAACGAACACATAGCCATAGCCACCGCCGCACGCCCGGAAGGGCCTTTCATGCAACGCCGCGACACCACCTTCCGTGTGCAGACACCGACGAAGGCCATCGACCCCTTCGTGTTCTTTGACGCCGACGGCACACCCTACCTCTATCATGTGCGCGTGGATGGGGGCAACAGGATCTTCGTGGCAGAGATGCGCCCCGACCTGCTCTCCATAAAGGAGGAGACCCTGACGGAGTGCATCCGCGCCGAGAAACCGTGGGAGAACACGGCACAGTCGGGCGTGGCGATAGCCGAAGGCCCTACGGTGGTGAAGATAGGCAAGTTATATTACATGTTCTATTCCGCCAACGACTTCCGCAGCAAGGACTATGCCGTGGGCGTGGCTACGGCGGCATCGCCCCTCGGCCCGTGGACAAAGCAGGCGGAGCCCCTCATCAGCACCGCCAACACCGGCTTGCCGGGCACAGGCCACGGCGACCTGTTCAAGGACAAGGAGGGACGCTGGCAATATGTGTTCCACGCCCATTACAACGACACGCAGGTGTTGCCGCGGCGCACTGCCATCGTGCAGCTGAGGCTCAACGGCACACGCTTCGAGCTTGTCCCCGGCACCATGCGTTTCGTGGAGCGTCAGTAGGTCGGGCGTTTCTCTTTTCGTGTTTATATCTCACTGTTTTTCAATACAGTACATACGGTCTGAAAACAAGGCTTCTTTGCGGTGTAAAGAAGCCTTGTTTATGTTACGAAGAAGCCTTCTTTACAACACGAAGAAGCCTTCTTTGAAAACCGGGTATTATATAGTGCTGTTTTTTAGAGGTCGGACTTTCTTTTGACCATATCGTTTTACCGCCCTTAAACAATCACTAAACAAACTTAAAAACCAGCCTGTTAAACATCTTTTTTCATAATAAACATGGCAAAACAACAGCTTTTTGCAGAATTCTAAGTAAATTTGCAGCTAAAAACCACATATTGAGTATAATGAAGATGAAGTTTCTGCCTTTTGCGATGCTCTTTTCCGCAATGTTTTTGCTCGCATCGTGCTTTGGCGACGACGATGAGGTTGAACTTTCCGACGACACTGCCATAACGGCATTCTCGGTGAATGCCGGCAAGCAGTATATATATACCAAGGCCAAGGACGGCTCGGACAGCGTGTATGTCAAGGCGGCAACATTGACCGGCTACAAGTTCTATATCGACCAACTGAAAGGCGAGATATATAACCCCGACTCACTGCCTGCGGGCACCGACGCGCGGAAACTTCTCTGCACAATATCAAGCCCGTCTTCGGGCGCACTCGTCATACAGAGCATGACGAGCGACAGCCTCGACTACTTCAGCTCTTCCGACAGCACCGACTTCACACAGCCGCGCGTGTTCTACATTTACAGCACGTCGGCAAAATACAAGCGCAAATACACCGTCACCGTAAACGTTCACCGTGAGCAGCCCGACTCCATGGTGTGGACAGCCATGCCCGCGAGCGAGATGTTGCGGCAGATGTCGGCCGCCAAGGCCGTGGCATGCGGCAACCGCCTCTTCGTGTTCGGCAATGTCAGTGGCAACACCGTGGCGGTGAGCACCGCCGACGGCTCCGACTGGCGCAAGGCTGCATTCAGTTTCGCCCAGACCCTCTCCGCCGATGCCTACAACAGCGTGGTGACAAAGGACAGCTACCTCTACATTGCTGACCAGGGCACCGTCATGCGCAGCAGCGACGGCGACACTTGGGAGGTGCGCGCCGAGGCGGCAGGGGTGAAGCGTATAGTGGCGGCAAGCCGCTACCGCCTCTACGCCTACGCCGATGACGGCCGCCTCATGGCTTCCGCCGACGACGGGGCGACATGGAGCGTGGCGACAGTGGATGCCGACCTCTCGCTGCTTCCCGATGCCGACGTGTCGGGATTCAGCTTCGCCATGAAGGCCAACACCGATGCCGACCGCGTGATAATCCTCGGCAAGGCGCAGGGCACTGCGGCCATCTGGGGCAAGGTGGACGAAAAGCCCGACGGCAATGACGACCAGACCTGGACATACTACGATGTCGCCGGTGACAACGTGCATCGCCTGCCGGAGTTCAACACCATGACGGCTTTCGTCTATGACGGCGCTGTCTATGCTTTCGGTGTGGAGGACGGCGGGCTGAAAAGCTACCGCAGCGAGGACGGTTGCATAACATGGCACGAGGACAGCGTGATAACCCCGTCGGCGGAAATGACTGTCGTGCCGGGCAAATATGCCGTCTGTGCCGACGGAAAGAACTACATCTGGGTGGCAAGCCTCGACAACGGCACGGTGTGGCGCGGACGCATCAACCGCCTCGGATGGACAGAGGAAAAGAAGTCCTTTACGAAGAAATAAAAACCACCGGTGCCGATGAGAGAGTGGTTCACCATATTAATAATGTGGGCGGCGTTGCTGCCCACTGCGGCGCAGACCGACGATGAGTACCTCATGGAGGTAGGCGGCGGCGTGGGTATGGTGGCTTATGAGGGCGACTTCAACGGGAGCATACTCTCGAACATGCAGCCCACGGCATCGCTGTTGCTCCGCCGTAACTTCAATCCCTACATGGGGCTGAGGCTGATGGCGGAATACGGCAAACTGAAAGGGTCGTCGGAGGGCGTGAAGACATACATCCCCGACTATGCGGCAGAGCCCTATGCGTTCAACAGGACGCTCGTAGATGTCAGCATTACCTACGAATACAACTTCTGGCCGTACGGCACGGGGCGCGAATACCGCGGAGCAAAGCCCCTCACGCCGTTCATCTTCGTGGGCATAGGCGCCACCTGCGCCACGGGGGGAGGCAGCAACGCCTTCACCGCCAACCTGCCCATAGGCCTCGGAGTGAAGTACAAGATAGGGCCGCGCCTTAACCTCGGACTGGAATGGGCGATGCACTTCTCGCTCAGCGACAGCCTCGACAGCGCAAAAGACCCCTACGGCATAGAGAGCAGCGGGATGTTCAAGAACACCGACTGCTACTCCGCCCTGCAACTGACACTTTCGTACAGCTTCATGGCAAAATGCCGCACCTGCCACAACGATGACGAATAGACGGCGCGGGACAACAGGCAAAAGGCTCACAAAAAGACAATACGACAAGCAATGAACACCACCTTGGACATGACACGCATACCGCGGCACATTGCCATCATCATGGACGGCAACGGCCGTTGGGCAACGGAAAAAGGCAAGCCACGCAGTTACGGCCATCAGGCAGGAGTGGAGGCGGTGCGCCGCATCACCTCAGAGTGTACGCGTCTGGGCGTGAAATACCTCACGCTCTACACCTTCTCCACCGAGAACTGGAACCGTCCCGCCGACGAGGTGGCGGCTCTCATGGGGCTGGTGCTCTCCTCGCTCGAGGATGAGATATTCATGAAGAACAACGTGCGCTTCCGTGTCGTGGGCGACATGGAGCGTCTGCCCGAGGCCGTGCAGCAGAAACTGCAGGAGACAATGTGCCACACCGCCGCCAACACCGCCATGACAATGGTGGTGGCACTGAGCTACTCCTCGCGCTGGGAGCTCACCGAAGCCGCACGCGCCATAGCCCAAGATGTGAAGGACGGCAAGCTCAGTCCGGCGGAAATCGGCGAGGAAACGGTGGCACAACATCTCGCAACGGCATTCATGCCCGACCCCGACCTGCTCATACGCACAGGCGGCGAGCAGCGCATAAGCAACTATCTGCTCTGGCAGATAGCCTACTCGGAGCTCTACTTTTGCGACACTTACTGGCCCGACTTCTCCGAAGCCGACCTACAGGCAGCCATCCTCAGTTTCCAGAACCGGCAACGCCGCTTCGGGAAGACAGAGGCGCAGGTGCAGGACGATGCCGCCAATGACGGCGGCATCAAATAAAAGGGCTTCACTTCATGCCCGTTTGATTGGAAAAAAAGAATATCAAGATATGGATTTTACAAAGGTGCTGACAACCCTCTGCCTCCTTGTAAGCGGATTTGCCGCACAGGCGCAGGACAAAATAGTGCATCCCGACATCTCGTATGCCGGAACCCCGCGCACAGTGACCGTTGCCGGAATCACCGTGACGGGTGCCGAAGGCTATGAGGACTATATGCTCACGGGCATCTCCGGGCTTACCGTAGGCCAGGAGGTGGAGATTCCGGGCGACGAAATCACCAATGCCGTGAAGCATTACTGGCGTTACGGACTCTTCTCCGACGTGTCGGTGGGTGTCGATTCGCTCATCCGCGACAAGGCGTACATACACATCCGCCTGCGTCTGCGCCCGCGTGTGTCCACCATCAACTACGTGGGTATAAAGAAGTCGGAGCGCACCGACATGGAGGAACGCCTCGGACTGCTCAAAGGGGCACAGATAACACCCAACATGGTGGATCGTGCAAAAATCCTCGCAAAAAAATATTTTGACGACAAAGGCTTCAAGAACGCCGACATACAGATAGTGGAGCGCGACGATGTGACGAATAAGAACCATGTCATCCTCGATGTCATAATCGACAAAAAGGAGAAGATGAAGGTGCGCAGCATCACCATTTCGGGCAACAAGGCACTCAAAACCTCGAAGATAAAGGGCGGCTTCCTGAAGAAGGGCGCGTTCGCGAAGACACACGAGGCGGGCAAGCTTGCCACCTTCCTCAAGGCCAAGAAGTTCACGCCCGAGCGGTGGAAGGCCGACAAGCAGAAGCTCATCGAAAAGTACAACGAGCTCGGCTACCGCGACGCCGTAATCTTGAGCGACTCCGTCTGGAACGCCGACGACCGCCATGTGAACATCTGCCTCAAGGTGGATGAGGGCAAGAAATACTATGTGCGCAACATAACATGGGTGGGAAACACCGTCTATACCACCGATTACCTCAACACCTCGCTCGGCATGAAGAAGGGCGACGTGTATGACCAGAAGCTCATGAAGAAGCGTCTCACCGAGGATGAGGACGCCGTGGGCAACAACTATTGGAACACAGGCTACCTCTTCTATTCGCTCAACCCGACGGAAGTGAACATCGTGGGCGACTCCATCGACCTCGAGATGCGTATCTTCGAGGGGCCGCAGGCACACATCAACCATGTGCGAATAAACGGTAACGACCGCCTCTACGAGAACGTGGTGCGCCGCGAACTGCGCACAAAGCCGGGCGACCTGTTCTCGAAAGAAGCACTGCAACGCTCTGCACGCGAAATCGCGTCGATGGGACATTTCGATGCGGAGAAGGTGAACCCTGACGTGAAGCCCGACACCGAAAACGGCACGGTGGACATAAACTGGGAACTTGAGCAGAAGTCGAACGACCAGATTGAGTTCTCGCTCGGCTGGGGACAGACGGGTGTCATCGGGCGAATAGGACTGAAGCTCAACAACTTCTCCATGCGCAACCTCTTCAACAAAAACAAGGAACACCGCGGGATTATGCCCATCGGCGACGGCGAGGTGCTCTCCATCGGGGCGCAGACCAACGGCACTTACTACCAATCGTACAACACTTCGTACAGCACCAACTGGTTCGGAGGCAAGCGGCCCATGCAGTTCTCCGTGGGAGCCTACTACTCGAAGCAGACCGATGTGTCGAGCAACTATTACAGCAACGCCTACTTCAACAACTACTACAACTATCTGTACGGCTACGGGAGTTACAGCGGCTACAACAATTACGAGAACTATTACGACCCCGACAAGTTCGTAAAGCTCTTCGGCGTGTCGCTCGGATGGGGCAAGCAGCTGCGCTGGCCTGACGACTATTTCCAACTGTCGCTCTCGCTGCAATACACACGCTACATGCTGAAGAACTGGAGCTACTTCCTTATGACCAACGGAAACTCCAACAACCTCAACCTCAGCATACAGCTGGCGCGCACCTCTACCGACAACCAACTCTTCCCGCGCCGCGGCTCAGAATTCCTCGCTTCGGTGACCCTCACGCCGCCATGGTCGGTATGGGACGGCAAGGATTACAAGAACCTGGCTACCAACCAACGCTCAGCCAACTACAATGCGGAGCAGCAGGAGAAGTACCGTTGGGTGGAATACCACAAGTGGAAGTTCAAGGCACGCACCTTCACCGCACTCACAAGCGGGCAGAAATGCTTTGTGCTCATGACGAGGGTGGAGTTCGGACTCCTCGGCTCGTACAACAAATGGAAGAAGTCGCCGTTTGAAACATATTATGTCGGCGGCGACGGCATGACCGGCTACTCCACGAGCTACGCCGAGGAGACAATCGGGCTCCGCGGCTACGAGAACGGATCGCTCACTCCTTACGGCTCGGAAGGCTATGCCTACGACCGCATGACACTTGAGCTCCGCTATCCGTTCATGCTCGGCAACACCACCATCTACGGACTCGGTTTCGTAGAGGCGGGCAACGCCTGGACGGAAACAAAGAAGTTCAACCCGTTCGACATGAAACGTTCGGCAGGTGTCGGCGTGCGCATCTTCCTGCCGATGGTGGGACTGATGGGTATCGACTATGCCTACGGCTTCGACAAGGTGTTCGGCAAGAAGGGCGGCGGACAGTTCCACTTCGTCCTCGGACAGGAATTCTAAATAAGGAAACGACATGAAAAAGACTTTTTTCACAGCCCTCCTTGCCCTCATGGCAATCACGGCAAGCGCGCAGAAATTCGCGCTCATGGACATGGAATATGTGCTGAAGAACATCCCGGCATACGAGCGCGCCAACGAGCAACTCAACCAGGTGTCGAAGAAATGGCAGGCCGAGGTGGAGGCTCTCAACACCGAGGCAAGCACGATGTACAAGAACTACCAGAACGAGATGGTGTTCCTCTCGCAGGAGCAGAAGAAGGCGAAGCAGGAGGAGATAATGAAGAAGGAGAAGGAGGCGAGCGACCTCAAACGCAAGTATTTCGGTCCCGAGGGCGAACTTTTCAAGAAGCGCGAAAGTCTCATGTCGCCCATTCAGGAGGAGATTTACAACGCCGTGAAGGAGGTGTCGGAGCTGCGTGGCTACTCTCTCGTCATCGACCGTGCCAGCGACACGGGCATCATCTACGGCTCGCCGAAGATAGACATCAGCAACGAGGTGCTGCAAAAGCTCGGTTACAGCAATTAAGCCGCACTGTCCCCAAGTCGTGTACGGAAGCATGTAAAGGCTTGGGACAGCGCAAGACCTTGCTCAGGAACAATAAATAACAAACAATAAAAAACAACGGAAAATGAAGAAATTTATTTTAATGCTTATGTTGCTTGCACCTGCGGCAACATTCGCCCAGCAGAAATTCGGTCATGTGAACACTCAGGAAATCATGTCGTCCATGCCTGAACTCATCAAGGTGCGTGGCGAAATCGAGGCTGCCGCAAAGCAGTATGACAACGACTTCAGAGCCATGTACGAAGAGGCGCAGCGCAAATACGAGGAGTATGAGAAGACCGCATCGACCATGAACGAGACGAAGAAGAAGGAGACGGAAGAGTCGCTCCAGCAGATGTCGCAGAAAATACAGCAGACACAGCAGGACAACCAACAGGCTCTCAGCAAGCTCCAGCAGGAGAAGTTCGGCCCGATCCAGCAGAAAGTCATCGACGCCATCAAGACTGTGGGCAAGGCAGGCGGCTATGTCTATATCATGGACACCTCTGCCGGCATCATCCCTTACATCAGCGACACCCAGAGCAAGGATGTCACGGCTGAGGTGAAGGCACAGCTCAACAAGGCGAAATAACACCCGCATTACATAACCCTTGACGGCAGGCTCTGCTGCGCGGCACGTTGCTTCACGCACCACACGGGGCGGCGACGAACCCCGCACGGCAGTGTCTGCCTCTTTTGTTTCACACTCATTTCAAAAAAGGACATTATGAAAAAGTTTCTCTTTACGCTTCTTGTCCTCG
Organism: bacterium; assembly: GCA_963599085.1. Taxonomy (GTDB): domain Bacteria; phylum Bacteroidota; class Bacteroidia; order Bacteroidales; family Bacteroidaceae; genus Prevotella. The sequence continues at coordinate 29,475 of CAVBVK010000019.1, forward strand.
CCATGCCGCTTGTAGCAGGGGCGCAGACGAAGTTCGGATACTTCAGTTTCAGCGAAATTCTCAACGCCATGCCCGACTGTGCTGTGGCAGAACGCAACCTTGCCGACCTGCGTCTGAAGTATGATGACGAGATGAAGCGCGCCGAAAGCGAGTTCAATGCGAAGTACGAGGCGTTCCTTGAAGGGCAGCGCGACTTCGTGCCGAGCATCCTGCGTAAGCGTCAGGCAGAGTTGCAGGAGATGATGGAGAAGAACGTTGCCTTCCGCAAGGAGGCCGAACGCCTGCTCAAACAGGCACAGGACGACGCCTACGCACCGCTGCGCAAGAAGGTGGGCGAGGCTGCGGCAAAGGTGGGCAGCGCACGCGGCTATGCCTTCATACTCAACACCGACGGCGACGCGTGCCCTTATATCGACGCCACGCAGGGCGAGGATGCCACCATCTTCATTCGCGAGATTCTCGGGATGAACAAATAGGCACGCCGCTTATGACTTTGCTCCCACAGGCTCCCGGTCCGATAGGCGTGTTCGACTCGGGCTACGGCGGACTCACGGTGCTGCACGGCATACGCCAGCTGTTGCCTGAGTATGACTACATGTACCTCGGCGACAACGCGCGGGCACCCTACGGCTCGCGCTCGTTCGAGGTGGTCTATCAGTTCACGCGGCAGGCTGTCCTGAAACTGTTCGGCATGGGCTGCCAACTCGTCATCCTCGGCTGCAATACGGCCTCTGCCAAGGCTCTGCGCTCCATACAGCAGCGCGACCTGCCCGAGTGGGATCCCTCGCGCCGCGTGCTCGGCATTATCCGCCCCACGGCGGAGGTGATAGGCTCGCTCACGGAGAGCCGCCATGTGGGCATCCTCGCCACCGAGGGCACCATAAACAGCCACAGCTACGACATGGAGATACACAAGCTGCACCCCGACATACGTGTCTCCGGAGTGGCATGCCCGCTCTGGGCGGCGATAGTGGAGGCAGGCGAGGCCGACTCTCCCGGCGCCGACTACTTCGTGCAGAAGCGCATCAGCCAGCTCATGCGCAAGGACAAGGACATCGACGCCGTCATCCTCGGCTGCACACACTACCCGCTACTTATGGGCAGCGTGGCGAAGAACGTGCCCAACGGTGTTCGCATCGTGTCGCAGGGCACATACGTCGCCGACTCGCTGAAGGACTATCTCTGCCGCCATCCCGAGATGCAGCGCAAGCTCACGCAAGGCGGCACGTGCCGATACTTCACCAGCGAGAGTGAGGAACGGTTCAGCCAGACGGCGCGGATATTCCTCCATGAGGATGTGGCGGTGCGCCATGTCGATTTCTGAACACGCTCCGGCATCCCGCAACACCCTTGACCTTAAACCGCGAAATCCTAACCTTACATGCTCGTAAAAACCTATTGCGCCGCCGTGAACGGCCTTGATGTCACCACAGTCACCGTGGAGGTGAACCTCGTGCCGGGCGTCATGTACCATCTCACGGGACTTGGCGACGCCGCCGTGCGTGAGGGACGCGACCGCATCGCGTCCGCCCTCCGCTTCAACGGCTACAACTTTCCCCATGCCGACATCACCGTAAACCTCGCTCCTGCCGACCTGCGCAAGGAGGGAAGCAGTTTCGACCTGCCTCTGGCCGTTGCCATCCTGGCGGCGAACGGAAGCCTCGTGAGCGACTGCCTGCACCGCTATATGCTCGTGGGCGAACTCAGCCTCGACGGCACGCTGCAACCCGTCAAGGGCGCTCTGCCCATCGCCATCAGGGCGAGGGCGGAGAATTTCGAGGGGCTTATAGTGCCGCAGCAGAACGTGCGGGAGGCTGCCGTCGTGAACAACCTGAAGGTTTACGGCATGCGGTCGATTGTGGATGTGGTGAAGTTCCTCACGGGTGCGGCGCAGTATGAGCCTACCGTCATCGACACGAGGCGCGAGTTCTACGAGCGGCAGTACAGCTTCGACCTCGACTTCGCCGACGTGCGCGGTCAGGAGAGCGTGAAGCGTGCCATAGAGGTGGCGGCGGCAGGTGGGCACAACCTCATAATGGTGGGGCCACCCGGCTCGGGCAAGTCGATGATGGCAAAGCGTCTGCCGTCAATCCTCCCTCCACTGTCGCTCGCCGAGAGCCTGGAGACGACACAGATACACAGCGTTGCCGGGAAACTGGGGCGCGGCACGTCGCTCATCTCACAGCGGCCCTTCCGCGCACCGCACCACACCATCTCCGAGGTGGCGCTCGTGGGCGGCGGCGTCAATCCGCAACCGGGCGAAATATCGCTTGCGCACAACGGCGTGCTCTTTGCCGACGAGCTGCCGGAGTTCAACAAATCCACTCTCGAAGTGCTGCGCCAGCCGCTCGAAGACCATAAAATCACCATCTCGCGGGCGAAATACACCGTGGAGTTCCCGTGCTCCTTCATGTTCGTGGCATCGATGAACCCCTGCCCCTGCGGCTATTACGGCGACCCGACACACCGTTGTGTGTGCGCGCCGGGACAGATAGTGCGTTACATGAACAGGATTTCAGGCCCGCTGCTCGACCGTATTGACATACAGTGCGAGATACATCCCGTGCCGTTCGACGACATTTCGGCGGCGGCACCGGGCGAGTCCAGTGCCGTGATACGCGAGCGTGTCATCAAGGCGCGCGGCATACAGACCGCACGTTACCGCGACTTCGCCGCCGTCCACTGCAATGCGCAGATGACAGAACGCATGATACACCGCTATGCCGAGCCCGATGCCGACGGAGTGGCACTGCTGCGCACCGCCATGTCGAAGTTCTCGCTTTCGGCACGCGCCTACAACCGCATACTGAAAGTGGCGCGCACCATCGCCGACCTTGACGCGTCAGAAGCCGTGCAGAGCCGGCATATCTCCGAAGCGATAGGCTACCGCAACCTCGACCGGGGTGACTGGGCAGAGAGGCAGGCGTATTAAGGCTCTTGGGAGATTTTTCTGTTATTGCCGTCCGCCAAAAACTTTTAGGATTGCTGCCGTAAAGAGCAGGAGGTCGGGCGTCCCCGCCCGACAACATCAAGCGAAAGGTTCGCCAGCAAGAACGCAATAAAAGCCCTCTCCCTCTGTGTTGTCGGGCGGGACGCCCGACCTCCTACTTTTTGCAAACTTAGCCACAAGACGACAACAAATCCACTTTACCGGACAGCAATAAAATTAAAAACAATTGTAGGTGCTTACTTTATAAAAGGTAGGAGGTCGGGCGTCCCCGCCCGACAACATCAAGCGAAAGGTTCGCCAGCAAGAA
>CAVBVK010000020.1:0-30385 GCA_963599085.1 bacterium
CTGCTCTTTACGGAAGTAAGCCCCCTGCAATTGTTTTTAACTCCTCAGTCTTTGGTTTGGAAGCAAATGGCAGCAATCCTAAAAGTTTTAGCGGACAGCAATAATTAAGTTTTGTTGATGCCTTCTGGAAAGGTAAATAATATTGTAGGAACGTAGAGGGTGGGGAGGGGTGCAGACAATTCACCGGCCGTGAAAATATTTTAGCCAAATTGGCAACAAAACGGACAAAAATGCTGGAAATGACGGCTTTTGTCCGTTTTATTTTGATTTTTGTCCAAAAAATATCTCGTAGCGCTTGATCTGTATCATAAATTTGCAACCGCTACATGCAATTACAAACCTAAAACAATAACTAAAAATGTTTGCAATCTTAAGAACATTCAAGAAAAGAAGTATTCTTCTTACGGCATTGTTCCTTTTGGGATGCCTGCAAATGTCGGCTCAGACACGCGACATCCGGGGAAAGGTTACAGATGCACAGAACGGTGAACCCCTCATGGGTGCCACAGTAGTGGTAGAGGGACAGACAGGCGGCGTGATTACCGACATTGACGGTAACTTCAAGCTGCAAGTGACTTCCACAGCTAAAAAAGTGAAAGTGTCGTATCTCGGCTATATAGACAAGGTGGTCAATGTAGCCGACAATATGGACATCAAGATGGACGAAGACAGTCAGACACTGCAAGATGTGGTAGTGATTGGTTACGGTACAGCCCGCAAGAGCGACCTTACAGGGTCGGTGGCCACGGTAACGTCGAAAGATTTCAACAAGGGTCTGGTGTCGTCTGCCGAACAACTCATCAACGGCAAGGTCTCGGGCGTGCAGATTATGTCGAACAGCGGTTCTGCCACTTCGGGAAGCACAATCCGTGTACGCGGCGGAGCCTCTCTTTATGCCAGCAACGACCCTCTGATAGTGCTCGATGGAGTGCCGTTGGAACGTGGCGGTATTTCGGGTAACAGCGACAACTTCCTGAGCATGATCAACCCCTCGGACATTGAGAGCATGACCGTACTCAAGGATGCATCATCGACGGCCATCTATGGTTCGCGCGCATCAAATGGCGTTATCATCATCACCACCAAGAAGGGTCAGCAGGGCAAGCTCAAGGTGAACTTCAACACCACAAACAGTGTACAGACCCGCGCGCAGATGGTGGATATGCTGGGCTACGACGACTTCGTGGGCGCAATCAACCAGTATGGAACCGATGGCCAAAAGACTCTGCTCGGCAATGCCCATACCGACTGGAACGACGAAGTGTACCGTACAGCATTCGGAACGGACAATAACCTTAGCCTGAGCGGCATGGTGGCCAAGTGGCTGCCCTTCCGTGCATCGGTGGGCTACTACAACCAAAGCGGTTTGGTGCGCAAGGACAACGCCGAGCGTTGGACGGGTAACGTGGTGCTCACCCCGAGTTTCTTCGACGACCACCTCAAACTCACCCTCAATGCCAAGGGAACGCTCAACAACAACTCGTTCAACAACTCGAGCGCCGTATGGGCAGCTGCTACATTCAACCCCACAATACCTGTATATTCGGGCAACAGCAGTTACGGAGGCTATAACGAAGCCCTGGATGCCACGGGGCAGCCGGTGAACGGTGGAGTAAAGAACCCGCGCGGACTGGTGGATCTCTACGATTCGCAGAGTAAGATTACACGCTTCATAGGGTCGATGGATGTGGATTACAAGGTGCACTTCCTGCCCGAACTGAAGCTGCATGCCACATTGGGCGCCGACTATGCCAAAGGTAAGGGTACCATATATGTGCCCGCCGACGCAGCCCAAGCCTTCAATGCCGAAACATCGACCAGCGGCTACGACTACGAATACGGCCCGCAGAAGAACGAGAACAGGTTGCTTACACTTTATGCCAACTATGCCAAATATTTTGAAAGCATAAAGAGTAATGTGGATCTTACAGCAGGTTACGACTACCAATACTGGAAGAGTTCCACACCTTTATATTATACCAAGAGTGCAGCGGGTTCGGTGTTGTCCACTTCAAAAGCTTCGGACTACCGCCATGTGCTGCTGTCATACTATGGCCGTTTAAACTACTCGTTCGACGGCAAGTATCTGCTTACCGCCACCGTGCGTAGGGACGCTTCGTCGCGCTTCTCCAAGAACAACCGTTGGGGTACGTTCCCCTCAGTGGCATTGGGATGGACTCTTACGGAAGAGCCGTGGCTGAAAGACAACAAAATGTTGTCCAACTTGAAGCTGCGTGCCAGCTATGGCGTTACCGGTCAGCAGGACGGCATCGGCAACTACAACTATCTGCCCGTATATACGCAGAGTGTAACCGGCGCTGAGGCTCTCATCAACGGCCAGTACGTAAATACTTACCGCCCCGAGGCGTATGTGGAGAACCTGAAATGGGAAACCACGACATCGTGGAATTTCGGTATCGACTTCGGCTTCCTCGATGGACGCCTTGGAGGTTCGGTGGATTTCTACACCCGCAAGACCAAAGACCTGCTGGCATCAGTACCTACTGCGGCAGGTACGAACTTCTCGAAGTCCATACTTACCAACGTGGGCAACATAGACAGCCATGGTATAGAGGTGACACTCAACGCAACCCCTATAAAAACCAAAGACTGGGAATGGAACCTTAGTTACAACATTACCTGGCAAAAAATGAAGGTGAAGAACCTGTCGTTAGTGCAGGGCGGTGAGAAAACCAACGTAAAGGTAGGGCCATACATCGATGCCTATCAGTTCCAAGTGCTTTCAGAGGGGTATGAGCCATACATGTTCTATGTTTATCACCAACTGTACGACCGTGAGACAGGCAAGCCTATCGAAGGCGCTTATGCCGACCTTGACGGCGACGGCGAGATAGGGACAGGCGACCTTTACCGCTACCACTCACCGGCTCCCAAGTATATTATGGGCTTGAGCAGTTCGCTTCGCTACAAGAAGTTCACCCTCGGCATGAATTTCCGCGCCAACATAGGCAACTATGTCTATAACGGTATGGCCATGAGTACAGGAGCATGGGAGACCGTAAGCTACAACTCGTCGCAGTTGAACAACCTCAATGCAAGCTTCCTCAAGACAGGTTTCAAGACCCGCCAGTACCTCTCTGACTACTATGTGGAGAATGCTTCGTTCTTGAAACTCGACAACCTGAGCCTGAGCTACAATGTAGGCCAGATTACGAAGTGGGCTTCGCTTACCGTATCGGCAATGGTGCAGAATGTATTCACCATTACAGGATACTCCGGCACCGACCCCGAAGTGCCCAACGGCATGGACCAGTCGTTCTATCCGCGTCCGCGAACCTACTCGCTGAGTCTCGGATTCCAGTTCTGATGGGATGCAACGTTCCCATAAACGAAAAACAAGATTTGAACGTCTTAAAAGAAAAAACAAATGAAATTCAAGAATGCAATATATACAATGATGATGGGTGCGGCCGTTATCAGCGGCGCCACAAGCTGCGTGTCAGACCTTGATCAGTATCCCCATACAGAAACTACATCGAAGGATGTATATAACACGCTTGCCAATTACGAGGCCGTGCTGGGTAAAATCTACGCATCGATGGTTTCCAGCGGTCAGGGAAAAGGCGGCGACAACCAGGATTTGGTGTCAGTATTGAACGCCGGCAAAGGATTTGACTATATGCGTATGTTCTGGAATATGCAGGAGTGCGGTACAGACGAGGTGGCTTCCACTTGGCTTACAGGTGAGAACACCACCGGCCTTACATATCTCTCATGGGATGCCAACGACGCATGGGTGTCAGACATGTACTACCGCATATACTATAACATCGCCCTCTGCAACGAATTCCTGCGCAATGCCGCAGGTGCATCGTTTTCCGGCAGCGACGAAACCAAGATGACAGAATACAAGGCAGAAGTGCGATTTATGCGCGCCCTGTTCTACTATCATGCGCTTGACCTCTACCGCTACATTCCGATGGTGACAGAGAACGACCCCGTGGGAAGCTACATCCCGCCGCGTTATACGCCGCAACAGACTTTCGATTTCATAGAGAGCGAACTTAACGGCTGCGTAGCCGACTTGCTGCCCGCTTCGTCTTGCCCTTACGGACAGGCGTCACAGGCTGCCGCCTATACGCTGCTGGCCAAGCTTTATCTTAACAGCGAAGTATATACCGGCGTGGCCAAGTACCAGGAATGCCGCGAGGCTTGCGAGAAAGTGATGAACATGGGATTCTCGTTGGAGAGCGATTACAGTAAACTGTTCAACGCCGACAACGACAAACGTACCAATGAGATAATATTTGCCCTGCCCGTGTCGGCCGAACATACTGTAAGTTGGGGCGCATCCACCTATGTGATATGCGGACAGATAAACCTTTCAAACGACTATCAGAATCCTGCCGACTATGGCGTTTCCAAGGGTTGGGGCTCGTTCCGCCTGCGTCCGGAATTTGTGGATAAGTTCGAACAAAACGACATAGACCGCGGTGCTGGTTGCGACAAGCGGTGCAAGTTCTTTGTTACAGGACAGACCAAAGACATATCCAGTATGACAGAATCAAGTGCCGGATATCTCTCGGAGAAATGGAGCAATCTGACCGACGGTGGCATCACTGCATCAAATACTGATAACGATGGCGCAGAGACAGACTATCCGCTCTTCCGTTTGGCTGACGTCTATCTTATGTATGCTGAGTGTGTGGCCCGTATCGGCGGTACCAGCTGGGATCCCTGGCCCGAAGGCAAAAGCGATGCAAGCGACCCCGAAGTGGTGGCTTCGCGCAAGAAGGGTGCCATATATTGGATTAATCTCGTGCGCGAACGTGCCGGAGCTGCTGATGTGTGGTCGAACAACTTTGCCGATGACGACGAATTCCTGGAATTTATAATCGATGAACGTGCCCGTGAACTCTATCATGAGGGTTACCGCCGTACAGACTTGATACGCTTCGACATGTTTACCACAAACAAATATATATGGCAGTATAAAGGCGGCGTACCCGCCGGACAGGCCGTGGACAGCAAGTACAACTACTATCCCATACCCAATGCCGAACTTACGGCCAATCCAAATCTTCACAACGACAACTATTAATTAATAGGAAGAACAATGAAAAAGATATTCAGCAATCTGATTATGCTCGTATGCGCAGTTGCCGCCATGGTAAGCTGCGACGAGAGCGGAGACAATATATACCTTGACGGCTTCAAAGCCTCTGACCTGATGGCTTCTGCTTCGGAGGTGTCTCTGTCGATAGACAACAACAGTGATATTGTACTCTCGTTGGCATGGAACAACCCAACCTTGCTGTCGAGTGACGAAACAAAACCTGCGGCCAGCGGCACTATAATCACCACGCTTCAGGCTTCGGGCACGCAAGACTTTGCACAGGTAAAGGAATATTTGGTGACAACACTGTCGAAGGCATTCACGGGAGGCGACCTCAATGCACTTGCCAAGGAACTTGGACTCTCGCCCGATGTCTCTGCGCCGGTATATTTCCGCATGAAGAGTCAGCTGGGAGCCAATCTCGAGGCCGCATACAGCAATGTGTGCCAGGTGGCGGTCACTCCTTATCTGATAGACATGAGCTATATCAACATTCTGAACAAGGATAAGGATGCGGTGCTCACTTACCTCTATTCTCCGAGTTCAGACGGCGTGTACAGCGGATATATGAACGTTTCATCGTGGCTCAACTTCTATGCCAAGGAGAACAACGGAACGGTATGGGGCAACTCTTCCACAGCCGGGACGTATGTAATGGATAATTCTGCCTCTATGTACAACCTGTGGTTCCCCGAACCTTCCGGTATCTACTACACGGTGTTGGATACAAACCAGAAGGAAATGACATCCACCTACATCAAGAGCCTTAAGCTCAACAACGTGGATATGACATACGACAAGCCCAATTACGCATGGGTGGGCGTGGTTACGACTACTGCCGACAACGCAACCGTTACGATAGCCGGCGAAGGCGCAGAGTACAATAAGAGCACAGGCGACACTGGCGAACCCGTGGCAAAGACGCTGAACTACACGTTTGCCGACGGTAAGATGACTGCTTCCGACGGCGCGGGAAGCCTGACCATAGCCAAGGCCGGAACCTACACCATAACGGTGAAAGTGGGCGGAAACAGTGAATTGACCTACACTGTGGCGGAGGGCGACCAGACCGACCCCGAGCCTGAGGCCAAGAACACACTCTGTATGTTTACCAAGGACGGAAGCACGCTGCTTGCCGTGATGGACAAAGCGAGCGATGGAGTATATACCTGCAAGTACAAGCCTACCGCTTGGGAGAACTTCCGCTTCATCTATGTGGGCGAAAGCAAGGATGACAAGCAGACATGGTACGGTGCAGACGGCGAGCAGTTTAAGCTGACCTCTGCGGACGGAGCTTGGGATATATGGTTCGGCGACGAGGACGGACAGACCGAATTCACCGTAACTGCCGACCTGAACACCATGACATGGAAATACGAATAGACGGGTGTTGAAACGACAGACATACAATTACTGTAAATACAAACATACGGCGGTAAATATCCGCCAAAAACATTACGACAATGAAAAATATATTAGGAAAAACAATATTGCTGGCATCAACTCTGCTGTTTTCCATGACAAGCATGAGTTGCAGCGACAATAATGAACCAACTCCCGAAACGGAGAAGACATACGACATGACGGGCTTTGCCAAAGGCGCCGATGTGTCATGGCTTACCGAACTTGAGTCAAACGGCACAAAGTTCTACAATGCCAACGGGAAGTCGCAGGAATGCATGGCACTCCTGCGCGACCTCGGCATGAACTCCATCCGCCTGCGTGTGTGGGTTAATCCCAGCGACGGCTGGTGCGGCAAGGATGATGTGGTGGCCAAGGCATGGAGGGCACAGCAACTCGGCATGCGCCTGATGATAGACTTCCATTATTCTGACACTTGGGCAGATCCCGGCAAGCAGAATGTGCCTGAAGCTTGGAAGAACTACACATTCGAAGAAATGAAACAGGCTGTGACCAACCATACCAAGGAGGTGCTTACGGCACTGAAAGAGCGCAATGTCAGCGTGGAGTGGGTTCAGGTGGGCAACGAGACTACTGACGGAATGCTCTGGAATGACGATGATGTGACCGTTACAGGAAGAGCCTCGAAGAACATGGCCAACTTTGCAGCATATGTCACTGCCGGCTACGACGCAGTGAAAACCGTCTATCCCAACGCCAAGGTTATAGTTCATCTTGACAAGGGCAACAACTTGGGACGTTACACCTCGATATTTGACGGACTGAAGAACAATGGCGGCAAATGGGACGTTATAGGCATGTCGCTCTATCCGGATTGGGTGACAGACCAGACTTGGGAGCAGGTTGCCGAGAACTGTTTGAATAACATAAGCACGCTTTCTGCCAGATATGGCTGCGATGTGATACTGTCTGAGGTGGGCATGGTGTGGAACTCTGAAAACGCAGCTCCGTTCCTCAAGAAGGTGGTGGACGGATGCAAGGCAATCTCTGCCTGCGAGGGCGTGTTCTATTGGGAACCAGAAACCTACAACAACCTGAATGATTACGACAAGGGCGCGTTCGACAACAGCGGAAAGCCGACCACGGCTCTTCAAGAAGCGTTCAAATAATTTGATGTGCAACGAATCTTCAATAGTTAACTATATATGATTAAAACAAAAAATGTTTTGATTGCAGCGGCATTTGCCTTGGCTCCTTCATTAGGGAGCCAGGCACAAATCCGCAAGACTGTCATGCTCGATTCGTGGAACTTCTCGCGCGACGGCAAGTCGTGGACTTCCGTCCAAGTGCCCCACGACTGGGCTATCTCAGGTCCGTTCGACAAGAAATGGGACTTGCAGACAGTTGCTATCGAGCAGAACGGCGAGACCGAGAAGACCGAGAAGTCGGGACGGTCTGGCGCGTTGCCTTGGATAGGCAAGGGCTACTACAAGATGAAACTGCGTCTGCCTAAAGGCTACAAGCGTGCCGTGCTGGTATTCGACGGGGCCATGAGTGAGCCTGTTGTGAGTGTCAATGGGCACGAAGCTGGCAGATGGGCTTATGGCTACAATGCTTTCAGAATAGACATTACGCCTTATGTAAGATTCGGAAACAAGGACAATCTCGTTGAAGTCAGCCTTAACAATGTGGAAGAGAGCAGTCGCTGGTATCCCGGTGGCGGCATCTATCGCCCCGTATGGGTGGAACTCAGCGGCGCGGTGCGCTTCTCCACATGGGACACTTATGTGCGCACGCTCGGCGTTGCCAATGGCGAGGCAGAGGTGGAGGTGAACGCCCTGCTTGAAGGTTGCACCGACAAGAAAGGCACAACGGTGGTGTCTCTGGCCGATTCCGAAGGTAATGTCGTGGCCAACCGAACCCTTACGGGCGACAGCGCGCAGGTGAAGACCGTGCTTAAAGTGAAAAACCCACGGCTGTGGTCGCCTGAGACACCATGCCTCTATCAGTTGAAGTTGGCGCGGTACGAGGGCGGACATTTGGCTGATGTGCAGACATTGAAGACTGGCATCCGCACCGTGTCGGTCTCGGCAGAGCATGGTTTCCAACTCAACGGCGTTACGCGTAAGATAAAGGGCGTGTGTCTGCATCACGACCTTGGACCGCTTGGAGCTGCCGAAAACAAGGCAGCCATCATACGGCAGATAAAGATGATGAAGTCTATGGGGTGCGATGCCATTCGCACTTCCCACAACATGCCGTCGTCCATGCAGATGGAGGTGTGCGATTCGCTTGGCATGATGGTGATGGCCGAAAGCTTCGACATGTGGATTTATCCAAAGTGCAAGAACGGATACGCACGCTTCTTCAAAGAGTGGAGCGGCCGCGACATCACCAATTTGGTGAAGCACCACCGCAACCATCCGTCCATTGTGATGTGGAGCATCGGCAACGAGATTCCTGAGCAGTGGAGCAAAGAGGGTGTTGAGATAGCACGCTGTTTGCAGGACATCTGCCACAAGTACGACCCGTCGCGCCCGGTAACCCAGGGCATGGATCGTGTCGAGGATGTATTGAATTCCGGTTTTGCCCAAGTTATGGATGTTCCCGGATTCAATTACCACGTGAATAACTATCACAGCGGCATCAAACGGTTGCCGCAGGGATTTCTGCTTGGGTCGGAGACGGCTTCAACCGTAAGTTCGCGCGGCGTGTACAAGTTCCCGGTAAAGGTGATGCACAATAACAACAGTCCTTACCCTGACGGACAGTGCTCAAGCTACGACACCGAGTATTGCCCGTGGAGCAATCTGCCCGATGACGACTGGGTGATGCAGGACGACAACAGTTGGGTTATAGGCGAGTTCGTGTGGACGGGCTACGACTATCTGGGCGAGCCTACGCCCTACGATACCTACTGGCCGTCGCGCAGCAGCTATTTCGGTATTTGCGACCTTGCAGGGCTTCCCAAGGACCGCTATTATCTGTATCGTGCCCGTTGGAACAGACATCAGCACACGACCCACCTGCTGCCCCACTGGAACTGGCAAGGACGTGAGGGACAGGTCACGCCCGTATATTGCTACACCGATGGCGTGGAGGGCGAGCTGTTTGTCAATGGCAAGAGCCAAGGGCGTGTCCGCAAAGACTGCACCAGTCGCTTGGATCGCTACCGTCTGCGCTGGAACGATGTGAAGTACGAACCGGGCGAAATACGCGTTGTGACCTATAACGAGTATGGCGACAAGGTGGGCGAAGATGTCCGGCGCACGGCTGGCGAACCTGCCAAGATAAGTCTGGCGGCCGAATGCCCCGACAATGCCGACGCAGGGACATCATGCCTTGCGGAAGGACGTGCCGGGCAGCACGGCGGCAGCCTGAAGGCCGACGGGAAAGACCTTGCCTTTATCACTGTGAGCATGCTCGACGCTGACGGAAATGAATGCCCGTTGGCCGACGACGAACTTTCCTTCGAGGTCAGCGGTGCGGGCTCTTTCAAAGCAGCATGCAACGGCGATGCCACATCGCTCGAACCGTTTACGCAGCCTAAGATGAAACTTTTCTCTGGCAAACTGGTGCTTATAGTGCAGAGCGCACGGCATGCCGGAGACATTACGGTGAAGGTGAAGTCCGCCAAGCGCAATATGGAAGAGACCATAATGCTGAAAGCTGTCTGAACACGGCTCCTTCGTCAGCGCGCATATAAATCTCAAAAACAGCGGCAACTGGCCGATTGGGGTTGAATTGCAGCGGGCTTCGGGGATGCTTGACATTCTGCCGTTCCACGTTTTTTTTGAAAGAATGAGCCGTGGTGCGGATAATTTTTAATGCCAATATTTTTGTGCGGATGCTTTTTAATGCGTATTTTTGTTGCGTATGAAGCAGACACTCAAATATATTGGCATGTTTTTGTTGGTACAGATGTACTGTTGCGCCCTTATGGCGCAACGCTTTGTCAATGTGTCATTAGACGGGGCGCAGGCGGTCTGCTCCATGCACCAAGACAAAAATGGCATTCTGTGGCTCGGTACGGACAACGGATTGTTCAGTTACGACGGCTATCACAGTTATCGCCACTATGCCGACGGTTCTGTATCAAACACCCGTGTCAATGCTTTGGGGCAAAAGGGCAATCTGCTCTATATGGCCACGGAAAACGGTATGCAGACCTTTGATATGGGCACATACACCTACCGTCCGTTGCGTGACAAGGCATCAGACGGTGCTGCGAAGGTCAGTTCAAAGGCAAATGCCGAACTGCGGGTGGTGGATATGCAAGGCGGCGAGTACGGCAGCGATGTCTATGCCCTGCTGCATACCCGTAGAGGAGTGCTGACAGGAACCATCTCCGGGCTGTATCTTGGCAAGTCGCAGATAAAGATATGTGCGGGACGGCAGCCATTGGTCAATGCCTTGGCATACGACGCTCACCGCCGTTGTTACTGGATTGGCACAGAGGGTGCCCTGTACCGCGCCAATCCGGGGCTTACGTCGTTTGACCGCATATCGGCGTTCGACAACAATTCCATCAAGTGCTTTGCCCAGGCCGCGAACGGCACACTCTATATAGGTACGGACAACGGCCTTTTCAGTATGGGCACCAGTGATGCCATAGCCCATTATCTGCACGATTCGCACGATGCCTCCACCATATCCAACAACATAGTATGGGCGTGCTATGTGGACAAATGGCAGAATGTATGGGCGGGAACGGACAACGGTCTGTCGTGCATGCTGGCATATACATATTATATATATACGCCGTTGTACAAGATGACGCCGTCAAATGAGGGCAACTGTCTGCACGCAATCTGCCAGACGCGTGGCGGCGAATGGTGGATGGGAGGCACAAACGGACTTATACGCCAAGGGCAGGCATGGTATAAACAAAACAACAGTCAGTATGCGCTGAGCCATAACCGTGTGCGCAAAATCTATGAAGACCGCGACGGCCATGTATGGATATGCACCGACCACGGCATAAACCTCTTTGACCGCAGGTCGCGAAAGATGGTAAACTTCATAGTGTACGACCGTACACACCGCTATTCCACCGCATGGGCATACGATATACTTGAAGACCGCATGGGTCGAATGTGGATGGCTTCGTATATGGGCGGCGTGTTTGTGATAGACAAGCGCAGGCTGATGCAGACGCTTTACGACAACCGGACTTCTGCGGGCGATGTCACTATAAAGGTGCAGGCAGACAGACACTTCTCCGACCGCGGCTCCAACAGTCTCTCCGGCTTGCATGTCGGTCAGCTTGTCATCGACGGACAGGGCGTGATATGGGCTTCGTTGTACAACCGCATAGACCGTATTGACCCCCGCACAATGCGGGTCACGGCCGTGGAGAACACCGATGTGGTGAACTATCTCATGGCCGATGCCAAAGGCAATGTGTGGGTTGGAAGCAACGGCGTGGTGAAATGCTTCGCCGTGGCCAACACCAGCAAATCCAATCAGCCTAAGTACAGGGAATGGCATATAGGGGGGAAGGCCGTGTGCATGTGCGATGTGGAGGGCAGGACATGGGTGGTGAGCGGCCGCGAGTGCTGCGTGATATCCGTTGACGGGCAGAGTTTCAGGTTCAAGATACCATCCGATGTCATACCGCTGGCAATATTCTATTCACCGTTACAGCGTACTGTCGTGATGGGCGGTAACGATGGTTTCGTAAGCGTGAGAGCCGATGCCCCGTTGAAGGACAAGATGCCCCGTCGGCTTTTGCTCTCGGGCGTGATGGTAAATGGGCGGCAACTGCCGGCAGACGGCACAGGTGTGCTGTCAGACGGAAATCTGACGGAGGCTCCATGCGACATGGAGAAACTGACGATAAAGAGCACCGAGAACAATTTTGTGCTCCAACTTACCGACCTTCCGTTCTCCGGTCATCCGTCGGCAGTGTATGCTTACCGCCTGAAGGGCAACAGTCAGGACTGGCAATATATGGACCGCGACAATCTGGACATAGCCTACAACGGTCTGCCGCACGGCAACTACCATCTCACGGTGCATGCCCTCGACGGCGAAGGCAATGTGGGAGGCGAGGTGTATTCGCTTGACATATCGATATTGCCGCCATGGTATCTTACCGTTTGGGCCAAACTGCTCTATATGCTTGTGGCTGCCGGTTTGGCATGGGGCGTCGTAAAATTCTTTTGGGTGCGCCGCCGTCTGGCTGAAGAACAGCGTCAGAAAGCCGAGATTCTGGCTCAGGTGGATATGCGAATGAATTTCTTCAACCGCTTGGCGGAAGACCTGAAGACTGCCGTGAGCCACCGTTCGTTTGACGAGATACTCGACCTTGCCAACAACTGCCTTGGCGTAAAGACGGCAAAGGCAGATGTGGAGAAGCCCGCTCTTGCCGAGGCTGACCGCCGGCTGCTGAAAGAAATAACCGAGGTGATAGAAGCCCACATGATAGATTCCGACTTCAATGTGACCACACTACAAGAAATGGTGGGCATGGGCGGCAAGCAACTTTACCGCAAACTGAAGGCCATTACGGGCATGACCCCCGTGGAATACATCCGCAACCTGCGTATGCACAAGGCGGCTCTTATGCTCAAGGAGGGCAAGTTCAGCGTTTCTGAAGTCATGTATACCGTGGGTTTCTCCAACAACAGCTATTTCTCCAAATGCTTCAGCAAGGCATTTGGCACCACTCCCACCGAATATATGAAAGGATAATGCGCCGTTGTCGGCACTCAATCCTTTCATGCTTTCCGCGCTTTCCTTAATATCCTGCATCTGTAACAATTGGTCATTCATTCGTGTTTATATCCAGTTGCGGTGCAGGGGAAACGTACCCTAATTGTTAATAGAATTTAAATAAAAGCCCAAGTAAAACCGAAAAACAGAACAATTTTATTACCTTTGCAACCAATTTTACAAAAGGTATTAGAGATGAACAATTTTAAGACACTCTGCTTGACGGCAGCGATTGCCTCAAGCAGCACAATGTTTGCAGGAGGTATCCTTACCAACACAAACCAGAACGTAGCGTTCAACAGGATGATGAGCCGTGAAGCTTCAATAGGCATTGACGGCGTTTATTACAACCCCGCAGGAGTGGTATTCATGCCGGAAGGCCACCATTTGTCGCTGAATTGGCAGCTTGCCTACCAGACGCGTACCATAGACAACGGCTATGCGCTGTTCACAAACAACGTGAACAATCCCACCACGCCCCGGAAGTTTGAGGGAAAGGCTTTCGCCCCGGCCATACCATCATTCCAGTATGCCTACAACAAGGGTAAATGGTCGTTCCAGACCAACTTCGCCCTCAATGGCGGCGGCGGCAAATGCACCTTTGACAACGGCCTTGGCTCGTTCGAGAAGATAGTGGGCGAGACGGCAATGGGCGCCACACAACTTGCAGGTGCTGTCGATAGGGTGGCTGCCATGTACGGCGTGCCTGCTGTCTTCACCTCGCAGGAAGTGTTCGGCAACGGGGGGAAATACAGCTACGACAGCTATATGCACGGCCGCCAGTACTATTACGGTCTATCTCTCGCCGCCGCCTACAGGCTGGCTGACAACTTCAGTGCCGCCGCCGGTGTGCGGGGCATCTATGCTTCGTGCAACTACTACGGATATGTGCGTGACATAAAGGTGGGCAACATGCCTCTTTACAAGGTGCTCGACCCTTCGAAACCCAATGCCGCCGACATTGAACTCAACTGCGACCAGAGCGGCGTGGGCTTCACTCCGTTCGTTGGAATAGACTACAAGGCGGGACGCTGGAATTTCTCCGCCAAGTATGAGTTCAAGACCCGCATACGTCTTAAAAACAAATCGGTGAACCAGGCACCCAGTATCGGCAACCTTCCCGACAATCTCCGCAATGCATACATCGCAAACGGAGTGCCCGAAGCCACTGCCGACAGGATACTTACAAACGCTGCCATTCAGGGAGCCATGTCGGGACTGAAACAGCAGTTCGACTCCAAACTCACCGGGGCAATAGGCGAGTACGAAGACGGCAAGAGCCTTTCGTGCGACATCCCGGCCCTGCTCACTCTCGGAGCGGGATACAGTCCGGTCGATCCGCTGCGCATCAATGTCGGCTTCCACTGGTTTGACGACCGTCACGCCACTGCGCACAACGGCCATCACCGCCAGCTCTCGCGCGGAACGATAGAATGGAACGCCGGTGTGGAGTACGACATCAACAGGCGTTTCACCGTCAGTGCAGGTTGGCAGAACACCAACTACGGGCTTACCGACGAGTATATGGACGACAAGTCGTTCGTCGTGAACTCCAATTCGGCGGGGCTTGGCGGCGTAGTGCGTCTCTCGAAGCGCATGAAACTCAATGTGGCGTACTTCCACACGTTCTATGGACACAAGAAAGTGGAGGAACAGGTGACCATCGGTGATGCGACGCTGAACTACAGCTCCGACTATACCCGCAACAACAACGTGTTTGCCGTGGGTCTTGACGTGGATTTCTGATGTATATAATATAATAAGGTGGAAACCGCACGGGCATTATTGCCTGTGCGGCATACGGAATATTTGCCGTTAGCGCACACATTGCGCAAATGAACTAAAAGTAAGTGAAAAATTGGAAAAACTCATGTTTTTATTTGGAGGGGAACCTAAAAAGAACTACATTTGCGGTGTTTAAGTAACATAAAGAAACTATTAACAGAAAAAACAATTATTACTATGGATGTTGAGAAAATACTGCATGACCTTGAGTGCAAGCACCCGGGCGAGGCTGAATATTTGCAGGCAGTGAAAGAAGTGCTCTATTCTATTAAGGATGTCTATAACCAGCATCCCGAGTTTGAGAAGGCAAAGCTCATCGAACGCCTTGTGGAACCGGAGCGTATCATCACATTCCGCGTGCCATGGGTGGACGACAATGGCGAAATTCATGTGAACATCGGCTACCGCGTGCAGTTCAACAGCGCGATAGGCCCGTACAAGGGAGGTCTCCGTTTCCACCCGTCCGTAAACCTTTCCATCCTGAAGTTCCTCGGTTTCGAGCAGACTTTCAAGAATGCTCTCACCACTCTGCCTATGGGCGGAGGCAAGGGCGGTTCCGACTTCTCTATCCGCGGACGCTCCGACGCAGAGGTTATGCGTTTCTGCCAGGCCTTTATGACAGAGCTTTACCGCCATATCGGTCCTGATGAGGATGTTCCCGCAGGCGACATCGGAGTGGGCGGCCGCGAGATAGGCTACCTCTTCGGAATGTACAAGAAGCTCACCCACCAGTATCAGGGCGTGCTCACGGGCAAGGGTCTTGAATTCGGCGGCTCGCGCATACGCCCCGAAGCAACGGGTTACGGTGCCCTTTACTTTGTGAAACAGATGCTTGCCACACGCAATGAAGACCTCTCCGGCAAGACAGTGGCCATCTCCGGTTTCGGAAATGTGGCGTGGGGCGCTGCAAAGAAGGCCACGGAACTCGGCGCAAAGGTCATCACCATAAGCGGGCCTGACGGTTACATATACGACCCGAACGGCATTGCCGGCGAAAAGATAGACTATATGCTTGAGTTGCGTGCAAGCGGTAACGACATCTGCCAGCCCTACGAGCAGGAATATGCAGGCTCGAAGTTCGTTGCAGGGCGCAAGCCATGGGAAGTGAAGGCGGACATCTACCTCACCTGCGCCACTCAGAACGAGCTCAACGGAACTGACGCCGACATGATTTTGGCACAGCATCCGGTATGTGTCGCCGAGGTTTCCAACATGGGATGCACCGCCGAGGCTGTCGAGAAGTTCATCGCTGCCGGTCTGCTCTTCGCTCCCGGCAAGGCTGTCAATGCAGGCGGCGTAGCAACATCGGGTCTTGAAATGACACAGAACTCGGTGCGTCTGAGCTGGAGTGAGGCTGAAGTTGATGAGAAACTCCACTACATCATGCACTCTATACACGAGCAGTGCGTGAAGTACGGCAAGCAGCCTGGTGGCTACATCGACTATGTGAAGGGTGCCAACATCGCCGGCTTTATGAAAGTTGCCAACGCCATGATGGCGCAAGGCATTGTATGATAACGCGTTGCGGATGAATATAGAATTAGTTGGATTAGTATAAAGAAAGGACAGAGATTATGGGTCTTGCCGACTCATGGTTTCTGTCCTTTTGCGTTTCGTGCGGGGCCGCGGCTCTTGCCGTACCTTTTTCCGGCTGTATGCAGTGGCGTGTTTCATGCGTTTTGCAAGATTATATAAACGAAGACACTATGATAAAGAATTGCCGCTTATCCATCATTTCATTGCTGGGCTTCCTTTTGGGTGCTCCGGCTGTGGCACAGGTGCAGCACGGCAAAGCCACATTCTACTCGAAACGTGCTACCGGCGCGCGTACAAGCAGCGGCGAACGCCTGCACCACGACAGCCTCACCTGCGCCCACCGCACTTATCCTTTCGGCACAATGCTGCGCGTCACCAACGAGCGTAACGGCAAGTCGGTGGTGGTGCGCGTCACCGACAGGGGACCGTACGGGCGTGGACGCATCATCGACCTGTCGCACTCAGCTGCCGAACGGCTCGGCATCCTTGCGCAAGGCGTGGCCATGGTGAAGGTGGAACGTATCGAAACTGCTCGTATCCCGTTCCGTTACGAGTCGGGGGCAACACCCAAAATCGACTTTGAAATTATCGAATACACGTTGCCTGAAAGCGGCATCTTCCACTGCTCATCTTCCGCATTAGAGGACTCCGCGGCTGTGGGGAACGGAAACAAAAACGGCTCCGTTGCAAGGAAAGGCAACAGAGCCGCAGTAAAGAAAAAAACGTTGTCGGCAAAGCGGCGGAGTGCCGGGAAAGCTCGCCGCCGTTGATTGCGCCGTTATCTGCGTTGTGTCGGGATCTCGACAACGGTTGTGTGTGACAGTGGACGGCCGTTCTTCATGGCCGAGACAAACAATTTCACGGTGCCGTCCTTCACCCGTCGGGCGGCTTTCACTGTTGCCGTGTAGCGTATCCCGTGTCCCGGAGTGATGCTTTCCACGCGTATGCTTGGCGAAATGTAGATGTAGTTGCTCCCTTTTTCTGTCTGCACTGTCGGCACGACATCTGTCACCACCGTGCTGCTGCGGTTGAAAAGTTCGAACACCACAGTTCCCGTTTCGTCGGCACTGAGTGTTCCGTCGTGGCTGTCGTCAGTGAAAACCACATTCCTTAATTCCAGCTTCTGTTGCGACGGGGCGTTCCCTGTCTCGCCATTGACGGTGGACTGCATGACAGTGGAGTCGTTGTCGGTGGTGAAGTCAATGCGGTCGTCGCCAGAATTGCTCTCGTCAATCATTTGTGAAGGGTCTATCCAGGTGCTGCTTTCAGTGCCGTTGCCGCCCTGCGGCTGCTCATACACAGGCTCGCCGGAGATGCCCGTGCTTTGCCGCAAAGGCGTGTTGTAGGTGTCGTCGCACTCCGTACGGGAGTGGTTGCGGCGTTGTTTGTCCGCCTGTATGCGTTGGTTGCGCTGCGACAGGTACTCATGCTGTTGTTGGCGGGCATCTTGCTCGGCAGCTTCTCCTGCCGCTGCGCCTACGATTGCGCCTGTTGCCGCACCCACGATGGTGCCGATGTCGCTGCCGCGGGGGCCTCCCGCTATTCCGCCTATTGCCGAACCGAGGATGGAGCCGAGCGAACTGCCCATGTAGGCACCCGCTCCCGTGTATGAGTCGCAGCTTCCGAGGAGCAGCACCGCACTCATTGTTATGGCGATATTCCTTTTCATTTCTTTTTTCGGTTTAAATGTTTCCGTATTCCAATTGTCCTGTTGCAAAGTTATATATTTGTTGTAGAAATGGGACAATACGGATGTTTAATTTTCCTTTATTCCCCTTGACGCCAGACTATTCTCTTATTTTATGCGAAAAAATGACGAGTTGTTCGGCCTTTCCCCTCATATCGCCGGAACTTGGCGGAAACGGCCTTTCGGGAATGTCACGTGGAGAATAAAAGCGGAAAGCGTGACGGCGTGTCGGAAAAATACTGTAATTTTGCAATCGTGACAAAACCGTCTCTCACACAATGGCACGACACAACGACACAGGAAAATGGGGCGAGGAGCTTGCGGCAGAAACTCTGCGTGGTAAGGGCTACACTATAATAGAGCGCGACTGGCACAGCGGGCACCGCGACATTGACATCATTGCGCGCTCGCCGGACAACCGCACCGTGGTGTTTGTGGAGGTGAAAACGCGCACGCAGGACATCATAACGCGCCCTGACGATGCCGTCACAAAGAAGAAAATACGCAATATAGGGCTTGCCGCCAACAGCTATGTGAAGCTGTACGGAGTGGTGGACGAACTGCGTTTCGACCTTGTCTCCATTGTGGGCGAAAACCCGGCGGTGGCGAAGGTGGAGCACATAGTCGGCGCATTCAACCCGCTTCTCTTCTTTTAACGCTTATGGTTATGGAAGAAATCTCCGGCGTGCAGGGCACGCTGCCCGTGCAGATTGTGAAGCTCGTGGAGACGGCTTCCACAAACGACTTTCTCAAGCGCTGCCCCATGCCCGACGGCGTGGGCATGCTCGTCGCAACGGCGCAGTACCAGACGGCAGGCAGGGGGCAGGGCTCCAACAGATGGGAGAGCGAACGGGACAAGAACTTGCTTTTCTCGCTGCTTGTGCAACCCGTGACGGTACCCGTGGCACGGCAGTTCGTGCTGTCGATGGCCGCTGCTCTCGCCTTGAAGGAGGCTCTCTGCCGCTATGCCGAAGGCTTCACTTTGAAGTGGCCCAACGACATTTACTGGCAGGACAGCAAGATTAGCGGCACACTGATAGAGACTTCGGTGAGCGGGCATACGCTGGGGCGCTGCATTTTCGGTTCGGGAATAAACATCAACCAGCAGGAGTTTCACAGCGATGCACCCAATCCCGTGTCGCTATGTCACATCATCGGGCGCGAGACGCCGACGGAAGATGTGCTCGAAGCCGTGCTGCACGCCTTCGGCAAGTATTACATTATGGTAGCGGAGGGGCGTTATGCCGAAGTGGAACGGCTCTATAATGCATCGCTCTACCGCCGAGACGGCCTGCACGGATACCGTGATTTCAACGGCAATTTCATGGCGCGCATTGACGGGGTGGGGCTTGACGGACGTCTGCGTCTGTCACTGGCGGACGGCAGCCTGCGCTCCTACGCCTTCAAGGAGGTGGCGTTTGTGCTGCCGAAAAACAATGAAACGACAATAACGATATAAAACAAACAAATTATGGCAAAATTCAAAAGGATACTTTTAAAGCTCAGCGGCGAGAGCCTTATGGGCAACCAGAGTTTCGGAATAGACCCGGTGCGTCTGGGCGAGTACGCCCGACAGATAAAGGAAGTACATGGAATGGGCGTGCAGATAGGCATAGTCATCGGCGGAGGCAACATCTTCCGCGGACTCAGCGGCGCTTCCAAGGGTTTCGACCGCGTGAAGGGCGACCAGATGGGAATGTGCGCCACGGTGATAAACTCGCTTGCATTGAGTTCGGCGTTGGACGCGATAGGCGTGAAAACCAAGGTGCTTACGGCCATACGCATGGAACCCATCGGCGAGTTCTATTCCAAGTGGAAGGCAATAGAGGCCATGGAGCAGGGCTATGTGTGCATCTTCTCGGCAGGCACGGGTTCGCCTTACTTCACCACCGACACCGGCTCGAGCCTGCGCGGCATAGAAATTGAGGCCGATGTGATGCTCAAGGGCACGCGTGTGGACGGCATATACACCGCCGACCCAGAGAAAGATCCGACAGCGACAAAGTTCTCCGACATTACCTACGACGAGATTTACACTCGCGGACTGAAGGTAATGGATCTCACTGCCACCACCATGTGCAAGGAAAACAACCTTCCCATCTATGTGTTCAACATGGATGTTGTGGGCAATCTGAAGCGGGTGATGGACGGCGAGGCGATAGGTACGCTCGTCCACAACTAAACGTCCTGCTACGGCAACGTAAAAGGAGGGTGTGTCAAAAAACTGACGCACCCTCCTTTTCCTGTTACGACTGTCACTTTATCTCTATTGCAAAGCCTCCACCCGGAGCCATGTGCAGGGTGAGGGGCTGTGCGGTGTCGAGCGTTGTCTGCACGCGCTTATAATCACGTGCGGCACGGTCGGCATTCACGCCGTCCTTGAAAATCACGGCATTGACATTGCGCTTGCCCGTGAACGACAGGTCGAGCGTGATGTCGCGCGGTGTCCAGTCGGTCATTCCTCCCACATACCATGTGTCGCCTTTGCGCCTTGCCGTCACGATGTATTCGCCCATCTTGGCGTCAATCACGCGTGTCTCGTCCCATGTTGTGGGCACGGAGGCGATGAAGTCGGTGCATTCCTGCTCGCGCATGTAGTTGCTCGGGTTGTCGCAGAGCATTGTGAGCGGCGACTCGTACACCATGTACATTCCCAACTGGCGGCACCGTGTACCCTGGCTCATGGGCTCGGTGTTGCACGGGCGGTAGTTGCCTTTCGATGCGTTGCGCATTGCGCCCTGCGTGAAGTCCATCGGGCCTGCGAGCTGGCGCAGGAACGGCAGCTGAACTTCATACACCACATGGTCGCGGTCGGCAGGCTGCCATTTCAGCTGTTCCAGTCCGTGCACACCCTCAAAGTTGAGCACGTTGGGGTAAGTGCGGTTCATTCCGGCGGGCTTGTAAGTGCCGTGCAGGTCGAGCAGCAGCTTGTATTTCGCGCACATTGCGGCTGCGCGGTATTCAAAGTCGGTCATTATCTGGTCGTCACGGTCCATGAAATCCACCTTGAATCCCTTTATTCCCATTTCCGAATAGTGCTTGCAGACCTTCTCCATGTCGCGGTCGAACGCCCAGTAGCCTGCCCACAGAATCAGTCCCACGTTGCGTTTCGCGGCATAGTCGGTGAGTTCTTTCATGTCGATGTCGTCCACCACCTGCATAAGGTCGGCTTTGAGATTCACCGCCCAGCCCTCGTCGAGGATTACATATTCTATGCCGTTCTTCGAGGCGAAGTCGATGTAATACTTGTATGTGTCGTTGTTCACGCCTGACTTGAAATCCACTCCGTCGATATTCCAGGCGTTCCACCAATCCCACGCCACTTTTCCGGGCTTTATCCACGATGTGTCTGACACCTGCGAAGGCTCTGCCAGCAGGTAGCTCAGGTTGCACTCGGCGAGAACGGCGTCGTTCTCTGCCACCACTGCTATGCGCCACGGGAACGTGCGCGGCCCTTTCACGCTTGCAATGTAGTCGTAGCGGTCTTCCACCACCATCTGCAAGTTGTTGTGCCCGCCCTGCTTCATGGTCTTTGGGCGCGGCGCGAACACAGCGTTGAGGCTGTGCCCTTCGCTTGATGCGGCGAGGAACATGCCGGGATAGTTGTTGAGGTTCGACTCGGTGACTGCCACCTTTGCCCCGCATTCCGTCTGCACTGCAAGCGGGAGGAACATCAGGCGGTTCTTGTCAATCTGTGAAATGGGGAGCGTGTTGTATTCATTTTCAAATGAGTTGCCGAACTGTGTACTGAAACCGCCGCTTGTGCTGCCGTTGGAGTAGGCTGCCGTGGCGGTGGCATCGGTGGTGAAGCGGAATTCGGCAGTCTCATCCTTGATGTTGAAAGGCTTTTTCAGAGTGCTCACAAAGCGGTAGGCCACGCCGTCGTTATAGGCGCGGAACTCCACGTTCCATCCTCCGCGGAATTTCAGTGTGAGCGCGTTGTAGTGGTCGGTCATCTGTGCGGCGCGGTAGAAGGGTGACTTCACCGTGCTGTTCACTGTGGATGTCCGTGCCGAGGCGAGCTTCGCGTTTTTGCCCCATACGGTGCCGTCGGTGAGCGTCATGCCCAATGGTGAGTCGGCAATGACGCACTTGCCGCGCAGCGACACGTTGTAGGTGAGCTGCTTGCCCACAGCTACTTTCGCCTCGATGCGGTTGTCGGGCGATTTCAAGTTGAATGTTTTTTGGGCTGATGCCGCCAATGGGCACAATGCCAGCAAAAGGATAATAAATTTTGATCTTCTCATGTGTTTTTATTTTAAGTATGTGTATTGGCTTCTTTGTCGTGACTCGCTTGTCGTTGGGAGGTGCAGCTTGAATAATACAAAATTAAATAAAAATCACTGTAATACATATTCATTGCGGCGAAAACTCGCAGTGTTTTCAACAATTTAAAATATTTTTGCATTTTCGCCAGCCTGTTGCCTTGCGACATGAGGAGGTCGGGCGTTCCGCCCGACAACAGCATTCAATTATTGTAAGCAAGTCTCCGACATCCTTCTCGGCGTTGTCGGGCGACGGTTTCCGTCTTGACTCTGGAAAATCATTTGCGCAGAGCATGGACGGAAACCAACTTTTTTTCTTAATTTTGCAGTGAGAATACCGTTATACATAACCTTAGGAAACATACATTCTATGACGAAATTAAACACCATCATGCTGGCGACAGCCTTCTTGGCAGTTTGCGCCACGACGGCGCAGGGATCGCGGAAACGGCCGTCGGCAAAACCTTCGAAGCAGGAAGCCGCGCAGTTGCAGTCGGCACTGGGCACCATCAGCGAGAATGCGGCGCGTGCCCATGTCTGTTTCCTCGCCGACGATTTGCTTGAGGGTCGCCGTGCCGGAGAGCGCGGCTCGCGCA
Organism: bacterium; assembly: GCA_963599085.1. Lineage (GTDB taxonomy): Bacteria > Bacteroidota > Bacteroidia > Bacteroidales > Bacteroidaceae > Prevotella. The sequence goes on from CAVBVK010000020.1 coordinate 23,026, forward strand.
TTGCCCGGCAGTACATCATCTCGCAGATGCGTCAGGCAGGCGTCACACCATGGCTTGGCAGCGGCTATGAGCAACCCTTTGAAGCCTGTGCCGCACAGAAGCTGAAGCGTGGCGTGCGCTTCTTCGTGAATCCCGACTCCATAGCCAAGATAAAGAAAGGCGTGTATCAGAGAATGCCTCTGGCCAATGTCTTGGGCGTGATTCGTGGCGAACGGGACGACGAATATGTGGTGGTGGGCGCACACCTCGACCATGAGGGCATGTATCCAGATGTGGCGGGCGACAACATATACAACGGAGCCGACGACAACGCATCGGGCGTGAGTGCCGTGTTGCAGATAATGAAGGCTTTTGCCGGGAGCGGGGCAAAGCCGAAACGCAGCATTATCTTCGCTTTCTGGGACGGTGAGGAACAGGGACTTTTAGGCTCGGAGTACTTCACATCCTGCTTCAACGACATAAAGAGAGTGAAGGGCTACCTCAACTTCGACATGGTGGGACGCGACAACAAGCCCGAAGACCCCACTTACATGGTGTATTTCTACACTGAGGCGCACCCCGCATTCGGAACTTGGCTCAAGGATGACATAGCACACTACGGCTTCCGCCTCAATCCCAGCTACCGCCCGTGGGACAAGCCCGTGGGGGGAAGTGACAATGGTTCGTTCGCCGTGAAGGGTGTGCCCATAATTTGGTATCACACGGACTGGCATCCCGACTATAACCAACCCACTGACGAGGCCAGTCGCATAAACTACCCGAAACTCACCGACATCACGCGCGCGGCATTCCTCAGTGCATGGCATCTTGCCAATGTCGAGGAGTATTAAGGGCGGAAGCACCGGCGGACGGTGACAACAGAATAAAGGCAAAACATCATGGCGACAGCTGTTATCCTCATACAATTTGCCATCGTATTGGCTCTGATATTTCAAGGTGTCCGTGTGGGCGGCATCGGGCTCGGCATCTACGGCATGGTGGGTGTGTTCATTCTCGTGTTCGGCTTCGGACTGAAACCGGGTAGTCCGCCCCTCGACGTGATGCTCATCATCGTGTCGGTAATTACGGCGGCGGCCGCATTGCAGGCTGCCGGAGGCTTGGACTATCTCGTGGGCCTGGCTGCCCGCTTTCTGCGCAAGCACCCTACGCACATCACCTACTTTGGCCCGCTCACCACATGGCTCTTCTGTCTGGTGGCGGGGACGGCACACACCAGCTATTCGCTGCTTCCCATTATCTCGGAAATAGCCACCAACTCCAAGATCCGTCCCGAGCGTCCTCTTAGCGTCGCCACAGTCTCGGCATCGCTCGGCATCACGGGCAGCCCCGTTTCGGCGGCGACAGCAGCGGTAATAAGCACCGACCTGCTTGGAGCTTACGGCATAGAACTCAAGCATATCCTCATCGTTTGCATCCCGGCATCGCTGATAGCCATCCTTGTGGCGGCATTCGTGCAGAACCGTGTCGGCAAGGAACTCGGTGAAGACGAAATCTATCAGCAACGCGTGCGGCAGGGCATCATCAGTCCGGAGCAGGACAGCCGCCTGATAGACGAGATGATAAAGCACCCTAACCCCCGCGCCAAATATGCTGTCTGGATGTTCCTTGTGGGCGTGTCGCTCGTCGTTCTCTTCGGCAGCATCCCCTCGCTGCGCCCGTCGTTCATGGCGGACGGCACGCTGCAACGCGTCACCATGCCGCAGACCATCGAAATCGTGATGATGAGTGTGGCGGCACTTATCCTTCTGGCGGGTAAGGCAAATGTGCACGATGCTGTAAAAGGAAGTGTCTTCGGGGCAGGCATGAACGCTATGGTGGCCATATTCGGCATAGCGTGGATGGGCGACACCTTCTTCAACGGCAACCTGCCTTTCTTCAAGGAGCATATCGCCAATGTGGTGACACAATATCCGTTCCTTTTCGCGATAGCCCTCTTCATCATGTCCATCATGCTGTTCTCGCAGGCAGCTACGGTGCGCACGCTCTATCCTCTTGGCATAGGTCTCGGCATTCCGCCTTTGACTCTCGTTGCCATGTTTCCGGCAGTGAACGGCTATTTCTTCCTGCCCAACTATCCCACAATGGTGGCCGCCATCAATTTCGACCGCACCGGCTCCACCCGTATAGGCCGCTTCGTTGTGAACCACTCATTCCAGTTGGCCGGTTTCATCACCACCTTCGTCTCAATAGGCGTGGGCTACATGATAATACGGTTTCTGTAATGCAAGCGGTGGAACGCACCGACCTTGCCTACTTTCGTCTTGCCTCTTACGGGACAACGCAGGGTTTTAATAGATGAATTGATGCGAATAAATTGATGCGAAAATCAACGCAAAAATCAACGCAACCACATTTCGCAGCAATCTCTTGCAGACTCGCAATAAATTAATTACCTTTGCATACGGTATTGCCACTGCACCCCTTCAACCCATGCGCTTGTGGCGGAATTGGCAGACGCGCCAGACTTAGGATCTGGTGTCTTACGACGTGAAGGTTCGAGTCCTTTCAGGCGCACCGTGTAAAATCCTGACTGTCTTGATGATAAGCAGCCGGGATTTTATGCTTATGGGGGTTGCCGACATGCCCGTGAAGGGATGTAAAGATGGTTCACAGAGAAGTACTTTATCCGTCAGCATATACTAAAAGAAGGAATACTATGAAGAATTTTTTGGGGCGCACATTCGTTTGTTGTGCAATTTTTTTGTCAGCCGGAGTGGCATCGGCACAGACTGCCGTCACAGCAACCGTTGTTGATCGTCCGGACAACACGGCAAAGAGCAGCAATTACGTTAATAACCGTGCACCGTTGCTTCAACAGTGCTTTATAAAACTGCCTGTCGGCAGCATAACTCCGGCAGGATGGGTGAAGAAATGGCTTGAACTCCAGCGCGACGGACTCACCGGGCATCTCGGGGAAATATCGGCTTGGCTCGACAAGGAAGGCAACGCCTGGCTCACAACGGGTGGTGATCATGGATGGGAGGAGGTGCCCTACTGGCTCAAAGGATACAGCGACCTCGCCTATATCCTTCGTGACAAGAAAATGGAAAAAGAAGCGTTCACATGGATAGAGGCCACATTGGGTAGCCAGCGTCCCGACGGATTCTTCGGACCGGAAAACGTGAAGGACGGCAAACCCGAGTTGTGGGCACAGATGATAATGCTCTCCACCTTGCAGACTTACTATGAATACACTGCCGACAAGCGTGTGCTTGACCTTATGACAAAATATTTCCGTTGGGAACTGGCACTCCCCGACGAGCTTTTTCTCAAAGACTATTGGGAGAACAGCCGTGGAGGCGACAACCTCTACACGGTGCTCTGGCTCTACAACCGCACCGGCGACAGCTTCCTCATCGACCTCGCGCACAAGATTCACCACAACACCGCCGACTGGTGCCAGTCCTCGTCGCTGCCCAACTGGCACAATGTGAACATTGCCGAGTGTTTCCGAGAACCAGCTACATACTATATGCTCACCGGCAACAAGGCCATGCTCCGAGCCTCGTATAACGTGCAGCAGCTCATACGCCGCACATTCGGACAGGTGCCGGGCGGCATGTTCGGCGCCGATGAGAACGCCCGTATGGGCTACATCGATCCCCGTCAGGGCGTGGAGACCTGTGGTATGGTGGAACAGATGGCCTCCGACGAGATAATGCTGCGCTTCACCGGCGACCCATTGTGGGCTGAAAATTGTGAGGATGTGGCATTCAATTCCTATCCGGCAGCCGTCATGCCCGACTTTAAGGCATTGCGTTACATCACCGCCCCGAATATGGTTCAGAGCGACTCGGAAAACCATAGGCCGGGCATCGATAATGGAGGACCGTTCCTTTCGATGAACCCTTTTAGTAGTCGCTGTTGCCAGCACAACCACACACAGGGTTGGCCTTACTACTCGGAAAATCTCGTCTATGCCACACCCGACGACGGACTGGCTTTCGTACTCTATGCCGCCTGTTCGGCAACGGTGAAGGTGGGCGACGGAAAGCAGTTCGAGGTGAAGGAGACAACCGGCTATCCTTTCGGCGATACCGTGCAACTCTCGTTTACAAAAGGATCTGCCTGCATATTCCCTCTCTACTTGCGCATACCCTCATGGAGCGACGGTGCCGAGGTGACGGTGAACGGTGTGCCCACGGATGTGACTCCCGTCAGCGGCCGCTATATCCGCATTGAACGCCAATGGTGCAAGGGCGACACGGTGACACTGCACCTGCATCCGCGCCTGACACTGCGCCGGTGGCAGGTGAACCGTAACAGTGTCAGCGTGGACTACGGGCCGCTCACCCTCTCGCTCGACATCAAGGAACGTTATGTCATGCGTGACAGCAAGGCCACTGCCATTGGTGACAGCAAATGGCAGGAGGGCGCAGATGCTTCGAAATGGCCCACGACGGAAATTTACGCAGACAGCCCTTGGAACTATGCGCTGTATGTTGATGCCGACGCCCCATTGAAAGACATTGAACTTGTGACTCGCCCCTGGCCTGCCGATGATTTTCCCTGGACACAGCAGTCGGTGCCCTACACGTTCAAAGCCAAGGGACGCCGTGTGCCGTCGTGGACATTTGACGAGACGAAGCTCTGTGGCGTGCTGCCCTGCGAGGATGCCCCCAAGGCCGGGACACTCGACGACATCACCCTCGTGCCGATGGGTTCAGCGCGCCTGCGCATCTCGGCTTTCCCCGTGACAAGGGAATAACAGGATACAGAGCACATGCAGCAGTCGTCAGATATTGCCGCTGCAGTTTAGACATGCCATCCACTATCAAATATGATACCGCTTGCCCGACCCGCTTTTGGAGGTTGCTTCATACGGTGGGGAGGGTTGGGAGACGGTTGGGATACTTCGCTTGATAAAGAAAGGAAAATGGAAGTTATGGCATGCAGACGACAGCATTTAGAGTGTTTTATGCCATTGTGGCAGACTTTGTATGCTGTCATTTGGCACTTTTTTACAGCAAGACTGTTTTTGGCACACCATTTGTATGTTATAAGGCGGATGTCGTCCGGGTATGTAAATACGAAGTGATGACCCACCCGAACAGTATCATTAACAAGAATAAAAATAAAAAAGCATACAATTATGGGAAAGATTATTGGAATTGATTTAGGCACTACAAACTCATGCGTTGCCGTTTTTGAGGGCAACGAACCTGTAGTAATCACCAACAGTGAAGGCAAGCGCACTACTCCTTCCATCGTTGGTTTCGTGAAAGACGGCGAGCGTAAGGTGGGCGACCCTGCAAAGCGTCAGACAATCACCAACCCGAAGAATACCGTATATTCAATCAAGCGTTTCATGGGCGAGACCTATGAACAGTGTGCAAAGGAAGTTACGCGCGTACCCTTTACTGTCATCAATGAGGGCGGCTACCCGCGCGTGGATATCGACGGGCGCAAATACACCCCGCAGGAAATCTCCGCCATGGTACTTCAGAAGATGAAGAAGACTGCCGAGGACTATCTCGGACAGGAAGTGACCGATGCCGTCATCACTGTTCCTGCTTATTTCTCCGACTCACAGCGTCAGGCTACAAAGGAGGCAGGACAGATTGCAGGCTTGAATGTCCGCCGTATCGTGAATGAACCTACGGCAGCAGCCCTCGCCTACGGCGTGGATAAAGCCAACAAGGACATGAAGATTGCCGTGTTCGACCTCGGTGGCGGTACGTTCGATATCTCTATACTTGAGTTCGGCGGCGGCGTGTTTGAAGTGCTCTCCACCAATGGCGACACCCATCTCGGCGGCGACGATTTCGACCAAGTAATCATTGATTGGCTCATCAATGGCTTCAAGTCAGACGAGGGTATCGACCTCTCCAAGGATCCGATGGCAATGCAACGTTTGAAGGAGGCAGCCGAGAAGGCCAAAATTGAACTGTCGAGCACGACTTCCACGGAAATCAATCTTCCGTATATATCTGCTGAGGGCGGCGTGCCAAAGCACCTTGTCAAGACATTGACACGTTCACAGTTCGAGCAGTTGGCTCACAACCTCATTCAGGCATGCCTCGTGCCTTGCCAGAACGCAATGCGTGACGCAAAGCTTCAGACGAGCGACATTGATGAGGTGATACTCGTAGGCGGTTCAAGCCGTATCCCTGCCGTTCAGACACTCGTCAAGAACTATTTTGGCAAAGAACCGTCAAAGGGTGTGAACCCCGACGAGGTGGTGGCAGTAGGTGCTTCCATTCAGGGTGCCATCCTCAATAAGGAAAGCGGTGTGGGCGACATCGTGTTGCTTGATGTCACTCCGCTGACACTCGGTATTGAGACAATGGGCGGCGTAATGACAAAGCTCATCGACGCCAATACAACAATACCGGCACGCAAGAGCGAGACATTCTCGACAGCTGTTGATAACCAGACAGCCGTGACCATTCATGTGTTGCAGGGGGAGCGTCCGATGGCTGCACAGAACAAGTCGATAGGCAGGTTCAACCTCGAAGGCATAGCTCCTGCACGCCGTGGTGTGCCTCAGATTGAGGTGACATTCGACATCGATGCCAACGGTATTCTCAATGTCAGTGCCAAAGACAAGGCAACAGGCAAGGAACAGGCTATTCGCATTGAGGCTTCGTCAGGCCTGAGCAAGGAGGAAATTGACCGCATGAAGGCCGAGGCCGAGCAGAACGCCGCCTCCGACAAGGCCGAGCGCGAGAAGATTGACAAACTCAATCAGGCCGACTCGATGATTTTCACCACCGAAAACTTTCTTAAGGACAACGGTGACAAGATACCCGCTGACCAGAAGCCTGGCATCGAGCAGGCTCTCCAGCAGCTCAAGGATGCCCACAAGGCAGCCGACACCGTAGCTATCGATACTGCCATCAACAACCTCAACCAGGTGATGCAGACTGCCAGCGCACAGATGTACCAAGGCGGCGCACAGCCCGGCGCAGATGCACAGGGCTTCAATGGCGCAGATGCCGGACAGCAGAACGCTGGTGGTCAGCAGAAATCGGACGATACCATTCAGGACGCCGATTTTGAGGAGGTGAAGTAAATACAGATAACTACCGAAAGGTACAGATAGACAAATCCGCATAGCTCAATGAGTTATGCGGATTTTCTTTTTAGTAAACTCTGGCTTATTTTGTGGCCAACGCATCATTGCCTTTGAGCAGGAAATCGTGAAGATTCAGCAGCAGTATGCCCTCGTCGTCGTAATTGGAAGACCAACGGTCACCCACAATGACTATTTTGCGGAAACTGTCTGGCACTTTAAGCAGCGAGGCTTCTTCCTGGTTTACCTTATCCTGGTCTGGGAGGGAGTATGCAGATTGGATGTAAAGTCTTTCGTCCGCCTTGTTTACCACGAAATCAATTTCAAGGTTACTACGGACGGTTT
>CAVBVK010000021.1:0-30008 GCA_963599085.1 bacterium
AGTCAGAGAATATGGCAATAATTTGAGTCGTTATATAGATGGAACAAATGAAAGGGCTAATTATCTAATTCTGTCAACAAAAAAAGTTAAAGGGGATTATGTTTTGAGAGTTAATGATGAAATCCTGGATAATTCAAATTTAGCTCCTGTCAAGAAGAGTAAAACTCTTTTTACATACAGCAAAACCATCTACTTTAAAAAAGGAGCGGTTGCTTTTCTGTTCTCTTCGAGTGATTTATTGGAATCTCTCGTTGCAGAATCACAAATATTGTTTGAAGTAAAGTGTATAGAGAAGTACAAGTCAGAATTCATTGTTAACACAAGCAAAGCATTACCTCTTTCCACGAATAAAATAGCAAATGCTATTTCCTTTCAACTTAATGAATATGTTGCACAAGACAACTTTTATGATAGGATAAAAGGGATGATAGTTGCCTATACCCGTGCTATGGCATTTGCGAAAAATCCGAAAGAGCAAATGCTTATGTGTGTATTGAGAGATTTAAAGAATTCATTTGCTGGCTTAAACACGCAAATTATGGTTTCAGAAATCGCAGTCTCGAATGAGAATAAATACACCATTCTCATCCAAAAAGCAAGAGAGACATACAATAGTATAATAAAGACAGAAACGAATTTGTTTGATATCCTTATACAACATTTTTCTGAAATTGTAAAATTGGCAAAGGCTCGCGCTGAAGAAATATCTAAAAAAGAACTTTTGATAACCCAAAAGGATGCACTCGAAAGCCAACTTTATGACCTGGAATATCGTGATGGTATTTCTGCATTGATAGAAGAACTTAATTCTATCAAGGAGAAAGAGCGTGAAAATGGCATTAAGATTAACCAGACACGTAAATATTTCGAAAAGGGAACATGGGAATATGAACGCAAGAAATATCTCAAACAAGAAATCAAAAAAATCAAAAAGCACGAAGAAGACAATTATGAATATAAGTCTATAAAACAACAGATTGCCAATATAAAGCAACAGATAACAAATATTGAAACTGGCACTTCGGCATATGACACAACTTTAGGCGCTTTGTTTGTTCGTGTCAGCGACATAATGAACGAACTTATCGGAAAAGCAACAGCGTATGGCGAAATCAACACAGAAGTTGACTATTCATGTATGTCGTTAAAAAACTTAGCCATAAGTTTTGATGTGCCCAATTCTGTGGAGGAGAAAGTTTTTCTTGATGTTGTGATAAATGAAGCCATTGTGTGCAAACAACGGATGCTGTCTGATGATATGGTATTGAACCTTATCATGGAATCAGCTAACAAATATAAAAACTTGAAATGTGCCAACACAGAAAAAGGTAAGCTAATCATTGATACACTTCGTGAATTTTGGGCGTATAAGCACAATCAGAGTTCCTCATTTAGTATCCCTGACGATATGATGGTACTGAAATCTTTGATGGCTTTCTTTGTCAAACCTTTTGGCTTTGACCAAATAGACAGATATGTTCAAAATAAAGGAATAGAAAGCAAAGTATATGGATATATGCTTCGAGGGGCACTAATTGGATATACTGCCTTTCCAAAAACATTTACTGATACGCTTTATGCTAACAGAGACATATACATTCCTATGGATGAATATCTTACAACAATACATAAGCAAGTCGAAGCGCAATACCCCTGCGATTGACTTGCCTCACAATAAAAAGGGGTTAAAAGGAATATTTATGGGAGTTTAAAATTGTCTGTTATAGAAGAACAGAACAAGCAACTCAAAAGCAAATTGAGAGTTGTTGGGCAGAAAGAATATAGGTATTTAAACACCTATATGGTCGGGCACAAAAGCCTCACCGACATGGAGGGTTGGGTGGGCTAAAAAACAAGAGTGCGTGCCAAAACTGACACGCACTCTCCTTAAATGTTATTTTTTAAAGTTTCACTTTCTTCTTCGCAGCCTTGCTTTCGTTGCTCATGCGGTCAAGTGCAGTGACGAGGTAGGTGTAGCGTGTGGTGCCGTCGGTATACGGCAGGGGAATGAAAGTACGGTCGGTGACAGTGATGATGTGGGAAGGGTCACTGGTATTTGGCTTTTCGCCTTGCGCGAAGCGATAGACTACATATTTGCGCGCCTCGTCATCCCACTTGTGACCTTTGGGGGCTGTCCAGAAAAGGAAGAGTCCGTCGGGAGTCCAAACAGGCTTGAGGGCTTTGGGCTTGCCGGGAGCTTTGCCGTCAATGAATGGCATGCGCGGCTGCAAGGCCGGATATTTCCAGTAGTGCGTGCGGAGCATAGTGCCGTACTTGCCCATGTCATCGACAACGGCTTTGGAATACCAGAGGACAGTGCCGTTCACGTTACGCATCTGATTATGCAGGGTGCGCTTGGCTGCCATCTGGTGTGTGGCTGGATTGGAGGTATCGGGGTGTTTGACTGTGCGCTCCACATCTTCGCCGATATAGAGAGGGCGTGCGGAGGCATACTGGTTCCACCATCGTATGAGCGTGGTGTAATCGGCAGCCTTGTGCCCTATCTGCCAGTAAAGCTGCGGCGCACAGTAGTCCACCCATCCATTGTTCACCCACATGAGTACATCGGCATACAGGTCATCGTAGTTCTGTGTGCCGTTGGTGTCGCTGCCTATGGGTGCTGAGCGGCGGTTACGGTAGATGCCGAAAGGCGATACGCCGAACTTCACCCATGGTTTTATGCTGTGTATGCGTTCGGAGAGCTGCTTCATAAAAACATTCACGTTGTCACGTCGCCAGTCGGCTATGTCGCGTATGCCGTTGTTGTATTGGCGGAACTGGCGTTCGTCGGGGATGGTGCATCCTGCCGTGGGGTACGGGTAGAAGTAGTCGTCAATGTGAATTCCGTCGATGTCGTAGCGGCTCACTATATCGCTGACGATGTCACAGATATAGTCGCGGTTGGCAGGTATTCCGGGATTGAGGATGAAGAGTCCGTCGTATGTGAAGACACGCTCTGGATGTTTTATGGCGATGTGTGTGGATGCAAGGTCTTTTGTGCCCTTCGTCTTGGCACGGTAAGGATTGAGCCATGCGTGTATTTCCATGCCTCGCCTGTGGCACTGTTCTGTCATCCAGGCCAAAGGATCCCAACGCGGACTCGGGGCTTTGCCCTGCGTGCCTGTGAGAAAGCGGCTCCACGGCTCGTAGGGACTGTCGTAAAGGGCGTCACACTCGGCACGCACTTGGAAGATTATGGCGTTTACGCCGTCCTTCTGCAATTCGTCAAGCTGGTGTGTAAGGTTCTGCTGCATGGCTTGCGTGGAGAGCCCCTGAAACTGTCCATTGACACATTGTATCCATGCGCCGCGGAATTCCCGTTTGGGTGTTGCTGTGACCGTTTCGGTCGTGGTTTTTGCCCATGCTGCCGTGTTGAGTATTAGACACATAAGGGCGATGAAGGTTCGTGTCATTTCGATTTTTTGTATTTGAGTTAGGAGTTTATGGCTATGTCCTTACGGATTATGTATTGTCTCCGTCTTCCTGTCTGCCCACCTGCTTTATGAGGCTGTACGCCCTATAAAGCCCGAGTTCTCCGGCTTTGCTCAGGTCGGCAATGCCTTCCTGCCGTTGTCCGAGGCGTATGCGGGCGAGTCCGCGGTTGAAATAGGCTTCAGCAAGGCGGTGGTCAATGTCGATGGCACGTGTGTAGTCGTCGATTGCGAGGCGGTAGTCGGCATTTTCTATATAGGCGTTTGCGCGGTTGTAGTAAAGATACTGGTTCTGCGGATCGAGTTCAATGGCATGCGTGATGTCGTCCACAACCATTGCCTGCTTGAGTTCGGTGGCATTGCCGTGCGAGGCGTCAAAGTCGTTCATCATGGTCTGGCAATAGGCGCGCTGCCAAAGCACGAGCACAGAAGTGGAGTCAAGCGAGTGGCAGATGTCGAGGTCGGCAAGGGCTGCGTCGTAATTCTGAGTGACACTCTCTGCCACGGCACGTTGCAGGAGGAGTGCGGGCATGCGGTGCATGTCCCGGCAAGCGTCGATGAGTGTGGTGAGCGAATCGATGCGTGCGAAGTAGTGCTGTGAGGTGTTTGCGTCAAGGGGGCGTGGGTTGCAATTGACGAACAGGTGCGCCGCCTTGTTGTCCATGTTGAAGCGTTCGAGCTGGGCAGAGAATGCCTGATAGGAAGCCACACCATTGTCGTAAGGCATGAGCGAGAGATGATACATGGGCATGGGGCTGACAGCCGTCTTACGGTTCTGCACGCGTCCGCGATAGGCGTTCTTGTATTCGTGCCCGGCTGTGTTTTCGTCGGCCACGACCATACGGTTGTACTTCTCGGGGTCTATATCGCTGCGCTTTCTCACTTCCCGCCGTTTGTTGCTGCTCCAACGCGGCTGTATGCCGAGGTGCTTGTCCATCTGAGCCTTCATGATGCGGAACTCATCCGCTTCCGCTTTTGCCGTCATGCCCAAACGCCGGTAGCAGGCAGCCCGGCGCGAGAGTCCTGTCCAGAAGTTAGGGAACTGGGATATGACATCGGAGTAGTCACGTATGGCGGCGTGGAGGTTGCCTGTGCGGTCGAGCAGCAGTGCGCGGTTGAAGATGGCGAGCACATTATGCGGCTCTATATGCAGTACATAATCGAAGTCCGTGATTGCGCGGTTGTCGTCACCCAACTGCATGCGCAGGAGTCCACGGTTATAATGTGCAAGGAAGTTGTCGGGGGCGAGGTCGATTGCCATGTCGTAGTCGGCCATTGCTCCACGCAGGTTGTTGGTGTTGTAGCGTGCAAGTGCGCGATTGACATAGTTGTTCACATTCTTAGGCTTGAGATGAATGGCTTTCGTGAGGGCTTCGTCAGCGTCTTTCCACTCCGAACGTGCAAGGCTTATCATGGCTTTCATCGTCCATGTGGCGGCGTCGTATGGGTCGATCTTTATGCTGCGGTCGAGCCACTGCACGGCAGATGTGGTGTCATTTTGCATGAGAAAGACCTCGGCTTTCATGGAGTAGGCTCCGGCAAAATTCTTCCATTTGGCAGTAATGGTGTCAAGGTCGAGCTGTGCCCGGCCGTAGTCCTTTGTCTCCACACGGCAAAGGGCCCGGTTGTACCATGCGCTCTGGTTGTGGGGATTGATGGCGAGTGAGTGGTTGTAGTCGCTGATGGCTTCGGAAAATTTCTTCGTCCGTATGCGTGCAAGCCCTCTCAGTTCGTACATGTTGGAGATGTAAGGATTGAGTTCTATGGCATGCGTGACATCGTCCTCCGCACCTTCGAAGTCGTCAAGGTAGAACTTGGCAAGCCCGCGGTAGAACCACGGCTCGTAGAGATGTGGCTTTGCCGTAATGGCCTGGTTGAAGTACTGTATGGAAAGGACATAATCCTCATAATACAGCGCGCTCCGGCCGGAGATGATGAGCCGGCCGGTATTGAACTGTGCCTTTGCCCCGAGCCACGGTAGAAGTGTGCAAAGAAAGAGGATTATGGTGTGCTTCATGCAGAGAGACTTACCTTTTTACTTTTACTCTGTACGAGCAGTGCACGCGGCCGAGCAGGAGCTCCTTCAGCTTGCCGCGCACAAGCTGGCGGCGCATTGGTGAGATACGGTCGATGAACATCTTGCCGTCGAGGTGGTCGAACTCATGCTGCATGACGCGTGCGAGGTAGCCTTCCACCCACTCGTCGTGCTCCACAAAATCTGAATCCTGATAGCGCACATGTATGCGTGTGGGGCGTTTCACACTCTCGTGGATACCGGGGAGCGAAAGGCAACCCTCCTCCATGCTTTTCTTCTCCGCCTTGTCGTCATACTCGAGGATGTATGGGTTGATAAAGACTTTCTTGAAGCCTTTGTACTCGGGCATGTCGTCGCTCAGCACATCAAGGTCGATTACCACAAGGCGTATGTCAAGTCCTATCTGTGGCGCAGCCAAGCCGATGCCTTCACTTGCCGTAAGGGTCTCAAACATATTGTCGATAAGGGTCTGCAACTCGGGATAGTCAGAGTCGATGTCCTCTGCCTCTTTGCGCAACACAGGGTTGCCGTAAATGTAAATTGGTAAAATCATTGGTCGTTTTCCTTTAAAAATCATCTCAACGCCTGCTGTTGAGATAGTCCTGCAAAATGATTGTCGCACTTATTTCATCGACAAGAGCCTTGTTCTGTCTTGCCTTTTTGCCGATGCCGCTGTCAATCATGGCGCGGTGTGCGAGTACGGAAGTGAAGCGTTCGTCGTAGTATTCCACAGGGACAGAAGGCATGGCCTTCTTCCATTCGGCGACAAACTGACGGACTCTCTGGAGGTTTTCGCTCGGCTTGCCGTTCATCTGCCGCGGCTCCCCAACGACTATCCTTTCCACTTCCTCGCGCGCGATGTAGTCTTGCAGAAACTTCATCAGCTCACATGTAGAAACTGTCGCCAACCCATTAGGAACAATCTGTAATGGGTCGGTGACAGCTATACCCGTGCGCTTCTTCCCATAATCTATAGAAATGATGCGGGCCAATTGGTCTGGATTTTTACTTGTCTGTTGGCAGCAAGTCCACGGACTTGCTTAGCTCAAATGTTTACTTCTTGTACAAAAGCCATGCGTCGGGATACTTTCCGCGCAACTGGTCGCGCGAAGCGGCGGCATCTGCCTTGGTGTCGAATGTGGAAGCAACGACACGGTAAAGGCCACGACCGGCGTTATAGACAATCTGTGCCGTATATCCGGCATTGTTCAAAGTGTGCTGCATGCCCTCGGCATTGGCCTTGAGAGAAAACGAACCTACAACAACGCTGAAATTCCTCACGCCGGAACCGCTCACTACGGTGAAGTCCTCAGAACGTACGGACACATTGTCCAGATTGTCAACGACAGTGGTTTCAGTGGCGGTCTTTGTCTCAATTGGTGCCACAACGGGAGCTTCTTCCTGAACAGGCTGCACGGGCTGTTCAGAGTTTGCCTGTGCCTTCAAGTAAGCTTTCTTATAGGCGCTTTCCTGCGATTTGCAACCGGTGAAGGCCAAAGCCACACAAAGTCCGGCGCACATAACAACACTTTTATTCATGTTCTTTTTGATATTTAGGAATTATACGTTTTTCTTAATCTGTGCGAAATTACAAAATATATCATTATATCGGCGTTTTCGGGCACATAAAGTTTGTTAAATATAAAAAAGTGCGGTTTTTAACAAAAAATGGCTTCAACGATGACAGGATAATGGATAGTTTTACTATATTTGCTCCCGATAAAATATTTGTAAAACTAAAACACTGAGACATGAAAGCATTAGGTTATATCGGCGCCTTCTTAGGCGGCGCAATCGCAGGAGCGGCACTTGGAGTGCTCATCGCACCGGAGAAGGGAAGCGAGACAAGAACAAGAATCGGCGACGCTGTGGGTGATTTCTGCAAGAAGCACAACCTCCGTTTAAGCAGAAAGGAAATGGACGACCTCGTGGATGATATCGCCGAGGCTGCCGACAACGACAACGCCTAACACAGGAAGGAATGTTCTCCAACGACAGAAACATAGAGACAATAGGCCAGCTCGTTGAAGTGGTGAAGCATTATGTCGGGCTTCAGTCAAAAAACATAAAGCTCGACATAATAGATAAGGTGGTGCGTGTGCTCACCGTACTGACAATGACATTCGTGCTCATGCTGCTGCTTCTGCTTGCCATTATCTACCTGTCGTTTGCCGTTGCGTACAAACTGGCGGCCGTGACAGGCACAGCCACAGCCTTTGCCTGTGTGGCAGGGATCTACTTCCTCATCCTTTTCCTCTTCGTGATATTCCGGAAGAAATGGATTGAGCGACCGTTGGTGAAGCTTCTTGCCAACATCCTGATACAGGAATAACCGACGAACATTTCAGAGCCATGACGACGAAAGACCACGACACGAAGACCCGCCGCACGTTCAATTCCCTTGCCGACATACGGACTTACAAGGAAGAGCTGAAACAGAAGATAGAGCAGGATGAGAACGAAATTGGAAGGCTGTGGGGAACATTGTTCCATCCAGAAGAGCCCGAAGCAAGGACACGGGCACAGAAATGGATGCACATGTTCAATGTGGGCACAGGAATGCTCGACGGCGCAATGCTCGGCTGGAAGCTGTACAGAAAGTTCGGCGGCGGAAGAGGCGTCTCCATCTTCGGCAGACGCAAGCATTCAAAACGGTAGAACCCTACGAAAAGCCGCTTACCAACACAACGAGAGAGGGCGTATCTAACGGGCACGCTCTCTTTTTTGTCTTATAGGGCAGGCTTCGTCCGAAAGTCATAGGACAGGAGGTCGGGCGTCCCGCCCGACAGCACGACGCGAGCATGTGGCATTCCTGCTTGCACTCGTATGGGCGTTGTTGTCGGGCGGGGACGCCCTGCTTCCTGCTTTTGCCCGACCATATAGGTGCATTGAAGCCTTTTATAGACCATATTTGAATATAAAAAAACCACCATTATAATTATAATAAGATGAGAGTAAAAGAAGGATTTGTCCTGAAGAAAATCTGCGGCGAGAGCATCGTCATTTCGGAAGGCAAAAGCAACATCGACTTTACGGAGATAATCTCAATGAACGAGAGTTCCGCCTACCTTTGGGAGAAGGTGACGGGCACCGATTTCTCTGCCGGGACATTGGCGGAACTGCTCACACAGGAATATGACATCGACCACGACACTGCATTGACCGACGCCAAGGCAGTATTGCAGCAATGGTTGTCCGCAGGGATTATCGAAGAATAACCCAAACCGCACAACATCCCTACACTACATACTCTACGCAAGCACCCCGCAGGAGGTCGGGCGTCCCCGCCCGACAACATCAAGCAAATACGCGCAAGCAAAAAAAACAGCACTACCTTTCTCAGTATTGTCGGGCGGGACGCCCGACCTCCTAATGCCGCAAACACTCCTATATCACGCGCCCGACCTCCTAATAAAATGCCTACGTATTATTAAATCAACGCTTTGCAAAACATTCAGGACGCTATTGGACCGACAGGCAAAGAAGCGACAGAAAGACTTGAAATGCATGGATTTCCTGAGCATCCCGCTCACAAATCCATGCTTTTATTTTGTTATCCTACTATTTTACAGTAACTTTGCAGCTCAAAAAACAGAACCATTTAACAAACAAGGCAAGAAAGAAATGATAACGGTAACGAACCTCGCTGTTCAATTCGGCAAAAGAGTTCTCTATAAAGATGTAAACATAAAATTCACCGCAGGCAACATTTATGGCGTAATAGGAGCCAACGGCGCCGGGAAATCAACATTGTTGCGCGCCATCAGCGGCGAGCTGGAACCAAGCAAGGGATCGGTGGAACTCGGTCCTGGCGAGCGTCTTTCCGTTCTCGAGCAGGACCACTTCAAATACGACGAATACCGTGTTCTTGACACAGTGCTCATGGGGCACGAGCCTTTATGGAAGAACATGAAGGAGCGCGAAGCTCTCTATGCAAAGCCCGAGATGACCGAGGAAGACGGCAACCGTGCCGCCGAACTGGAACTGAAATTTGCAGAAATGGACGGATGGGAAGCAGAAAGCAATGCCGCGCAAATGCTCTCAAACCTCGGAATACCGGAAGCCCTGCACGACAAGCAGATGAGCGAGCTTTCAAACAACGAGAAAGTGCGCGTAATGCTGGCAAAGGCGTTGTTCGGAAACCCTGACAACCTGCTTCTCGACGAGCCCACCAACGACCTTGACCTTGACACCGTGCGGTGGCTTGAGGAATACCTCAGCAACGTGGAGCAGACCGTTCTCGTCGTGAGCCACGACCGCCACTTCCTTGACTCAGTAAGTACACAGACCGTCGATATAGACTTCGGCAAGGTGACAGTGTTCTCTGGCAACTATTCGTTCTGGTACGAAAGCTCACAGCTTGCACTGCGACAGGCGCAAAACCAACGCCAGAAAGCCGAGGAAAAGAGAAAGGAACTTGAAGAGTTCATACGCCGTTTCTCCGCCAACGTGGCAAAAAGCAAGCAGACGACAAGCCGCAAGAAGATGCTTGAAAAGCTCAACGTAGAGGAAATACGCCCTTCAAGCCGCAAATATCCGGGCATCATATTCCAGATGGAGCGCGAGCCGGGCAACCAGATTCTTGAAGTGGAAGGGCTCAAGGCTGTCGATAGCGACGGCACAGTGCTGTTCGACAACGTGAGCTTCAATATAGAAAAAGGTGAAAAGGTGGTGTTCCTCAGCCACAACCCCAAAGCCATGACCGCCCTCTTCGAGATAATAAACGGCAACCGCGAGGCTGATGCCGGCACATACAAATGGGGCGTCACCATCACGACGGCATACTTGCCTCTCGACAATACGGAATTCTTCAACAGCGACAAGAACCTTGTAGATTGGCTCAGCCAGTACGGTCCCGGCAACGAGGTGGTGATGAAAGGCTACCTCGGCAGGATGCTGTTCTCCGGCGAAGAGGTGATGAAGAAGGTGAATGTGCTGTCCGGAGGCGAGCGTATGCGCTGCATGATAGCACGCATGCAACTCAAGAATGCCAACTGCCTCATCCTTGACACGCCCACCAACCATCTCGATCTTGAAAGCATCCAGGCATTCAACAACAACCTCGTGGGCTTCAAGGGCAACATACTCTTCGCAAGCCACGACCACGAGTTCATACAGACCGTCTCAAACCGCATAATCGAGCTCACGCCAAACGGGACTATTGACAAGCTCATGGACTACGACGACTATATATACAACGCGCAGATAAAAGAGCTTAAAGCAAAGATGTACAACGCTTAAAGCGGACGCGTCACTTTAAGACAACCGCACACATCAACAGCATTCTGCAAAAGCTGGCAAGGTTTTTGCAGAATGTCTTGTAAAAACATATCCACTATGAGTACAGAAAACAAGAAAGAACGGGAAAAGGACGAAACCCCGGAAAAGGAAAACAATACAGAAAACGGGGCAACAGCTGAAACGGAAGAAACTCAGGCAGACACCGTTGAAGATGAAAAGGACGGGCTCTCAAAAGCCGAAGAAGAAATAGCACAGCTCAAAGACAAGTACCTGCGTGCAATAGCCGAGTTTGACAACTACAAGAAACGCACGCTTAAAGAAAAGGCTGAGCTCCTGCTCAACGGCAGTGAGAAGACCGTAACCTCCATTCTTCCCGTTCTTGACGATTTCGAACGTGCCCTTGCCGACAACAACGACGACCCCAAGGCCATCAAGGAAGGCATAACCCTCATCTACAACAAGTTTATAAAGACACTTGAAACTCTGGGGGTAAAGAAGATAGACACCGACGGGAAGGACTTTGATGTAGATTATCACGAGGCAGTGGCAATGGTTCCCGGTATGGGCGACGACAAGAAAGGCAAAGTCATCGACTGTGTACAGACAGGTTATCAGCTTAACGACAAGGTAATACGCCACGCAAAGGTTGCAGTGGGACAGTAATGCCAGGCAACAGGAACAGTAACATACACAAATGGCAAAAAGAGACTATTATGAAGTTCTGGGACTAAGCAAGACAGCCACAGACGACGAAATAAAGAAGGCATACAGAAAGATTGCCATAAAATACCATCCCGACCGCAATCCCGGCAACAAGGAGGCGGAAGAGAAATTCAAGGAGGCTGCCGAAGCATACGATGTCCTGCACGACCCGCAAAAGCGTCAGCAGTACGACCAGTTCGGGTTCGAGGGTCTCGCCGGCGGCGGCTTCGGAGGTTTCGGCGGCGGTGGCGGCTTCTCCATGGACGACATTTTCTCAATGTTCGGTGACGTGTTCGGCGGGCATGGGGGCTTCGGTGGCGGTTTCGGAGGCTTCGGTGGCGGAGGGCAACAACAGCGCGCCCAGTACCGTGGAGCCGATTTGCGCATAAAGGTGACCCTCACCCTTCAGGAAATAGCCACCGGGACGACAAAGAAATTCAAAGTGAAAAAGGACATCGCCTGTTCACACTGCCATGGAACGGGAGCCGAGAACGGCAGCGGAAGCGAGACCTGCCCCACCTGTCACGGCAGCGGTGTCGTCACGCGCACAACCCGCACGATGTTCGGCATGATGCAGACACAGACCGAATGCCCCACATGCCATGGGGAAGGCAGTGTCATCAGGAACAAATGCCGCGAATGCGGAGGCACAGGTGTAGTCAAGGGCGAAGAGGTGGTCGAGATAAAGATCCCGGCAGGCGTAGCGGAAGGCATGGTCGTCAATGTCCCGGGCAAAGGCAATGCCGGACAGCATAACGGCATCAACGGCAACATTCAGGTCTATATCTCGGAAGAGCCGAACGACACCTTCGTAAGGGACGGCAATGATGTCATCTACAATCTTCTGCTCGATTTCCCGACCGCTGTCCTTGGAGGTCCGGTGGAAATACCGACCATCGACGGCGGCAAGGTAAAAATAAAGATTGAACCGGGAACGCAACCCGGCAAGACCCTGCGGCTTCGCGGCAAGGGTCTGCCCGCTGTGCAAGGCTACGGCTCGGGCACAGGCGACCTGGTGGTGAACATCAGCGTCTATGTCCCGAAGACACTCTCGCATGAAGAGAAGAAGGCGATAGAGCGTTTCAGGGGAAGCGACAACTTCCATGGCGACAAAGACACGAAGAGATCGATTTTCGAACGTTTCAAAAACTATTTCGGCGAATAATCCGTTTCAAGGCGGACAAAACAAGGGGAAGTGCTGAATGCCGACATACAACGAAACCCCAAAGTAGGAATGAATTACGAAGAAACAATAGATTTCCTTTTCAAGGCAACACCTGTATTCGAGAAAACGGGAGCATCGGCATACAAGGAGGGTTTGGGAAACACCATCGCCTTTGACGCGCATTTCCATCATCCGCACACGCACTATGCCACCATCCATGTGGCAGGAACCAACGGCAAAGGCTCGTGCTCACACACGCTGGCGGCAATATTGCAAAGCGCCGGCTACAAGGTGGGGCTATATACATCGCCGCACCTCATCGATTTCAGAGAGCGCATACGCATCAACGGAGAGTGCATAAGCAAGCAGTATGTCATCGACTTCGTGGAAAAGGAGCGCAAATTCTTTGAGCCTCTAAACCCGTCGTTCTTTGAACTGACAACTGCCATGGCGTTCAAATACTTTGCAGACAGCCGGGTGGACATTGCCGTTGTCGAAGTGGGACTTGGCGGTCGCCTCGATTGCACCAACATCATAACCCCCATCCTGTCTGTCATCACAAACATAAGTCTTGACCATACGCAGTTTCTTGGAAACACCCCTGCAAGAATTGCAGCCGAAAAGGCAGGGATAATCAAGCATGGCGTGCCTGTCGTCATAGGCGAAACTACGGACGAGACACGCCCCGTTTTCCAAGAGACCGCACGGCGTCTGTCCGCACCCGTATTTTTTGCCGACGACTACCCGGAAGTGACGGCCGCCCTGACTGACGGGAACAACGGCATGGAGATTACGACCCGGAATTGGGGGACTCTACACGGCGAGCTACAAGGGACATACCAGAAAAAAAATGCAAACACCATACTGAAGGCAGTGGAAGTGCTGCACGGTTTGGGAGTGATAAAGGATGCACAGCCTGTTGCCAAAGGCTTTGCAAACGTATGCAGCCTTACCGGACTGATGGGACGATGGCAGAAAATCAGCGACAGCCCCGTAACGGTATGCGACACAGGCCACAATGTAGGCGGATGGCAATGTCTTGGCAAGCAGATCAGCGCGCAGCCATGCCGCACGCTACGCATGGTTTTCGGAATGGTGGACGACAAGGACATCCGGCATGTGATGGATCTGCTCCCCAAGAACGCCGTGTATTATTTCACGCAAGCGACAACCCACAGGGCTATACCCTGTGAAAGCGTCAAGGCAGAGGGCGAAAAGCACGGCCTTTATGGGAGAAGCTACGCCACAGTAAACGAGGCGTACTCCAAAGCCCTCAACGAGGCCGCGCCCGATGACTTCATATTCGTGGGAGGCAGCAGTTACATCGTGGCAGACCTGCTCACATATATTAAAAACAGCAAATGACATTTTCAAATGGAAACCATCAACAACCACCCAACGACGATGACTCCGGACGACTTGCAGGAGCGTGTGAACCGTGCCGTCGATAACTTTATGCAAGGCTATGGATGCTGCCAGGCGGTCGTCGCGGCATTTGCCGACATCTACGGACTTGACGACACCATGGCAAAACGCATTGCCACCGGCTTCGGAGGTGGCGTCGGCCGAATGCGCATGATGTGCGGCGCCGTGTCAGGACTTGTGATCCTTGCCGGACTGGAATGCGGGCAGACAGAAGGAAACGACAACAAGGGGAAGTCGGAATGCTATAAGATTGTCCAGGAACTGTTGGCAAAGTCAAAAGAGCAAAACGGTTCAATCATCTGCGCCGAAATTCTGGGACTGGACGGGAACGAAAAAGCCCGGTCAAGTTATGTGGCTTCGCCGCGCACCGCAGAGTATTACAAGAAGAGGCCATGCGCAGCAAAAGTAGAGAGCGCAGCCCGCATTTTCGCAGACTATCTGCAAACGAAATATTGCAATTAGATTGCCAGGGACTGAACAATGGCATGGGCATACCCTTATTTTTTCCGGAAGCTGAGCATCGTACGAAAACCCGAGGAGGTCGGGAGGCCCGACTTCCAAATACAGGCGCAAGGCAATCAACACCAAGACTTTTTTGGACTATTCCATGCAGATTACTATAAACGCCCCAAAGTCTTCATTTTTTTCTTGCCGCTGATTATTATAGGGTCGGACATTCCCTACCATTTTCTCCGCAAAACGTTTGGTGGTTCAAATATTCTTCATATCTTTGCATTGCCAGTTCCAGCCGGGTTCTTACAATGCTTAAACGGGCTGGGCTTTTTTGTAAGCACCTTAAACTCCTGCCATAAGCCGACGAAATGACAGCTACGGACATAAACGGAAAGAATGCACTCACAGTATATAAAGCAAGTGCAGGAAGCGGGAAGACATTCACCCTTTCCAAGGAATACATAAAGCATCTCATCGACAACCCGATGAGTTACAAGAACATTTTGGCGGTGACCTTCACGAACAAGGCCACGGAAGAAATGAAAATGCGCATCCTAAGCAAGCTTTACGGCATCTGGAAAAACCTGCCTGACTCGAAAGATTATGTCAATGCCATTGCCGAAGAGACAGGACACCCACAAGAGTTTCTTTCCGAAAGAGCGGGATGGGCCTTGAACAACATCGTCAATAATTACAGTTATTTCCGCATTGAAACCATAGACTCCTTCTTTCAGAGCGTCCTGCGCAACCTGGCACGCGAGCTCGACCTTACGGCAAATCTCAGAGTGGAACTGAACGACAAACAAATAGAACAGAATGCCGTTGATGAAATGATAGAGGGGTTAGGAATTGACGACGAGCTCCTGCACTGGATAATGGACTACATCAAGGAGAACATCAACGACGACAAGAACTGGAATGTCATAGGGCAGATAAAGAAGTTCGGGGAAAACATCTTCAAGGAGTTCTACAAGACCAACAGCGGGAAACTGAACGCCGTAATCCTGCAAAAGGATTTTTTCAGGGAATACACCTCCCTGCTTTACAGCAAACGCGCAGAAGCGGAGAAGGCGATGTCGGCTTTCAGCCAAAGGTTTTTCGATGCCTTGGCTGAACACGGTGTGAGCATTGACGAACTGAAGAACGGAGAGAGGGGACCGGCAGGATATTTCATCAAACTGAAGAACAGGGTGTTCGACGAAAGCATCCTTACCACCCGCGTGAAAAGTGTCATTGAACAGCGGGGGCATGAAGAATGGGTAAAGAAGACAGCCGACGACTCCCTTGTATCATTTGCATCGGAAGTGCTGACACCGCTGCTCATTGAAGCGGAAAACCAAAGGAAAGAATCGTGGAAAAGCTATGCCTCTGCCGACCTCACCCTGCGACACATCAATCAACTGCGGCTGCTTAACAGCATTGAATGCAAAGTGAGGGAGATGAATTCGGAAGCCAACAGGTTCTTGCTAAGCGACACGCACGCCCTGCTCCACTCCCTCATTGAAGACAGCGACACCCCTTTCATCTTTGAGAAGACAGGAACGCAGCTTGAAACCATTATGATTGACGAGTTTCAGGACACCAGCACCATACAATGGAAGAACTTTAAGGTGCTGCTTGAGGAAATGATGGATCACGGTCAAGGCGGAAACCTCATTGTTGGGGATGTGAAACAAAGCATTTACAGATGGCGGTCGGGTGACTGGAGGTTGCTGAACAACATAGAGAACGAGTTTTCACACCGTAAAAGCCAAATCAAAATAGAGCCTCTTTCCACGAATTACCGCTCTGGAGGGAATGTTATCAGGTTCAACAATGAGTTTTTCATGTCGGCGGAAAAGGAGGAGGCGGCAATGCTCGGCGAGGAAAGCGGATATGCAGGGCAACTCCATAAGGCATACAGCGATGTGAAACAGGAAATACCGAAGACGCATGACAATGACGGATATGTAAACATACGGCTGCTTGGCAGCGACAGGCCAGACACCGGCGAGGCGGTGTTGGCAGAATGCGAAGAGGCAGTAAGGAAACTGCTGGATGCAGGGGCAAGGCAAAACGAGATAGCCATCCTTGTAAGGTCGAATGCCACGATACAGGCCGTCGCCGACCATTTTTCCGCAGCCATGCCCGACATAAAGATGGTTTCAGACGAAGCCTTCAGGCTTGACAACTCCATTGCAGTGAACATAATCATTGCCGCAATGCACTTCCTCACGCATCCTGACGACATGCTTACAAGGACTTTCCTCGTAAAAGCCTACCAGACAAGAGTGCTTGACAATAAGGATATGTGCGAAAGCAAGATGGCAAATGCCGGGGACATGGCTTCGTTGCTGCCGCAAGAGTTCGTGACAGACAGCACGGCACTGCTCTCACTGCCCCTTTTTGAACTTGGAGAACGCCTTTACATGATTTTCAGTTTAAACAGGGTAAAGGGAGAAGACGCCTATCTGTACGCTTTTTACGACTGCCTGAACGACTTTATTGCAAACAACACCGCCGATACGGACGATTTCGTGAAGGAATGGAATGAAACCATACATAAAAAGACGATACAGGCAAGTGATGTGGATGGCATCAGACTTATAACCATACACAAGAGCAAGGGCTTGGAGTTCGACCATGTAATAATGCCTTTCTGCGACTGGAAGATGGAGAAGGCAGGCACCGTCTGGTGCGAGCCGAAATGCCCTCCGTACAACAAGTTGCCGCTTGTCGCCGTAGATTACAGTTCCAAAAAGATGACGGGGACAATCTATGAAGACGATTACCACACGGAGCATTTGCAGAATTGCGTTGATAACCTCAACCTGCTGTATGTCGCCTTCACCCGCGCCTCACGGAGCCTTTTCGTCATTGCACGGCGCGGAAATGCCGCCATGCGCTCATACATAATAGAGAAATGCCTGCAAAAAACAGATCTCACGGGAGCCGTCCTCAACGGCAATGCCGACGACAAGAACGCCTCCCTGACATTTGAGTACGGCAAAATGGCACCCCGACCCGAGGAGGAGAAAAGCCGGGCAGCAAATGTTTTCCTGCCGGAAATAGGCAATATCGCTGTTGAATACGGCTCCTTTGCCAACAACACGGAATTCAAACAGAGCAACAAGAGCAAAGAGTTTGTGGAAAGCGGGGACGACAAACAGGACTCATACATAAAGACCGGCCTGCTGCTGCACAGCCTTTTCTCGAAGATAAAGACCGAAGCGGACATTGACGGCAGCATAAGGCAAATGGCGATGGACGGGATAATGGGCGAAGCCGGTGCTGATGTCCAGGCCATCAGGAACATGCTGCACGAACGGCTCCAAACTCCAATCGTTGCAGACTGGTTCTCTGGCAAATGGCAGGTGCTCAACGAGTGCGACATACTGTTCGTAAATCCCGATGACGGCGAAATGAAAACCGAACGCCCTGACAGGGTGATGACCGACGGAAAGAAATTCATCGTTGTCGATTTCAAGTTCGGGAAAGCCAAGGAAGAACACAAGGAGCAGGTGCATCACTACATGACCCTGATAAAGGATATGGGTCACACGGATGTGACAGGCTATCTGTGGTATGTGTATTCAAACGAAATTGAAGAAGTGAGACTATGAACAAGACCTTTCTGGAATATGTTGCTGAGGACATGATCAGCAGATGGGGCACAAGCTTGGCAAGCACCGCCGTGGTGTTTCCCAACAAGCGTGCCGCACTCTTTATGAACGGGTATCTGGCCAAGATGGCGGGGAAACCGATATGGAGCCCCGCCTACATTACCATAAGCGAGCTGTTCAGAAACCATACGGAAAGGGTTGTCGGCGATTCGATAAAGCTCATTTGCGACCTGCACAAGGTGTTTACCGAATGCACGGGCATTGACGAGAGCTTGGATCATTTCTACGGTTGGGGGCAACTCATGCTTGCCGACTTCGACGACATAGACAAGAACATGGCGGATGCCGACAAGGTGTTCTGCAACATAAAGGACTATCACGCCCTTGACGACACGTCATACCTGAGCGAGGAACAGCGCAAGATGCTGAAAAAGTTTTTCGACAGCTTTTCAGACAGCCACGACACGGAGCTCAAGCGCCGCTTTGTGAGTCTGTGGAGTCATTTCGGTGACATCTACCACTCATACAACAAACGGCTTGAAGAGCAAGGCATAGGCTATGAAGGGGCGGTATATCGCGAAGTCGCGACAAACAGGAACATCAGTTTCCGACACGACAGATACATCTTTGTAGGCTTCAACATGTTGCAGAAGGTGGAACAGCGGCTCTTCGAAACCTTAAAGGAACAGGACAAGGCATTTTTCTATTGGGACTACGACAAGGCTTACATGCCCGGCGGAGACCCTAAAAACAACAATTGCGCAGGGCACTACATCGCCATGTACCAGCAGCAGTTTCCCAATCTTTTGGACTGCGGGCACGACGGCATATACGACAACCTGCACCGGAACAAGCAAATCACCTACATCTCTTCGCCCACGGAAAACGCGCAGGCAAAATATGTGGGCAAATGGCTTGGCTCAAACGACAGGATAAAGGACGGCCGACACACGGCTGTCGTGCTTTGCAATGAAGGCATACTGCAACCCATCCTGCACAGTTTGCCAGAAGAGGCAGACAAGGTGAACATCACGAGTGGCTACCCGTTAGGGATGACCCCGATTGCAACGCTTGCCACACACCTCCTGAATCTATACACAACGGGAAACCGCCCGAAACGCAATGGCTATGCCTTGCAGTTTGCCTGCAAAGCACTCCGCCATCCATACGCAAAATACATCTCGCAGCAATGCGGCGCAATGGCAGCCAACCTGCAAAAGCAACGGCAAGCCTGCCCCTCGCGCCAGACACTCACCGACAACGGGAACGATGCAGGACTGTGCCTGCTTTTCCCCGCTGCAAGTTATTGGGACACTGGCAAAGAGACGGCAGGCGACAGCAAAACGGCAGCAAACACCGCCCTATTGCGCCAGTTGTGCAATGTGATAAAGGCAGTTGGCAACAACGCAAAAGAAGAGAAAGACGCCCTGTTTCAGGAATCGACATTCAGGATGTACACCGTCATCAACCGCCTGCTGTCGCTCTCGGAGAGCGGCGACCTCAATGTCGATGCCCTGACCCTACGGCGACTGATAAAGCAACTGGTGGACTCCACCACCATCCCCTTCCACGGCGAACCTGTCGTCGGCATACAGATAATGGGCGTTCTGGAAACGCGCAACCTCGACTTCGACCATCTGCTGCTGCTTTCATGCAACGAGGGCAACATGCCAAAGGGAGTGAATGACTCGTCGTTCATACCCTACTCCATCCGCAAGGCGTACGGCCTGACTACCATCGACAACAAAGTGGCGATATACTCCTATTACTTCCACCGGCTGCTGCAAAGGGCGACAGACATCACCATCATGTACAACAACGCCACCGACAACGGGCAGACGGGCGAGATGAGCCGCTTCATGCTGCAGCTTATGATCGACAGCAAACTCGACATACGGCACAAGACGCTGCTGACACAAAACAAGGTTGCCGACCGGAAGCCTGCACCCATCGTAAAAGACAAAGTGGTTGCCGACCGTCTGGACAGCATGGAAAGGCTGTCGCCCTCAGCTATCAACCGCTACATAAGATGCCAAGTGGCTTTCTTCTATCAGAATGTGGCAAAGATAAAAGAGCCTGACGAGAACGAGGAGGATGTGATAGACAACAGAATCTTCGGAAACATATTTCACAAAGCGGCTTACCTCATATACGCAAAGACGGCGGATGCCGACGGCGTGGTGGGCAAAGCCGGTCTGACAGCGTGGCTCGAACGGCCGACATTGCTGGACGATGCCGTAAACCGGGCATTTGACGAGGAACTCTTCAAGACGGGAAACACCACTCCTGAATACAACGGCATGCAGGTGATTAACAAGGAGGTGATAACGGAATACCTGCGGCTACTGATAAAAGCCGACCTCAAAAAAGCCCCGTTCACAATCCTTGCCCTTGAAAAAGAGTTCTATAAGGAGATGACTCTCAGCAACGGGAAGAAGATGGAAGTGGGCGGAATAATCGACCGTCTGGACAAAGTGAATGACGGGACAAGCGGCAGAGAGACCATCAGGGTGGTGGATTACAAAACCGGACATCAGGCAACAGCAAAGATAAAGGCCGTGGAAGAAGTTTTTGCCGACACCGACATAAGCAAAAAGCACTCCGACTATTACCTGCAAGCCATGCTATACTCGCTGATTGTAAGACAGTCAGTGGAATGGAACAGCGGCAACCTGCCCGTCAGTCCGGCACTACTCTTCATCAAGAACACCTCAAAAAGCGACTATGACCCCGTGCTCGAAATAGGCGGCAAGCGCATTGAAGACATTGAGGTTTACGCCAAGGACTTCATTCCCCTTTTCATGACAAGAATAGAGGAAATATTCAATCCCAATCAGCCATTCAAACCGACAGACGACAAATCACGCTGCGCGCTTTGTCCTTACAAAACATTGTGTTACAACTGATCGCATAACGCAACCATAGCCGTTTACAAACAAGCCTTCTTCTGGAGAACAGGCATCGTCCGACAACAAGTAGGAGGTCGGGCGTCCCCGCCCGACGACATCAATCAACTAAGCGCAAACAAGAAATACCGTCGGCTTTCTCAGTATTGTCGGGCGGGACGCCTGACCTAAGTGTTACTAAAGCAAGCCCCTACAATTGTTTTTAATTTCCCGATCTTTGATTTAGAAGCAGATGGAAGCAATCCTAAAAGTTTTTAGCGGACAGCAATAAAACAAAACCAAGAGAGTGTGCCAATGACACACCCTCCTGGTTGAAAAGCGGCTGCCGACACCGGAAACCGCCTTTTTCTTTACCTTACACTTTTTTTGTCCTTAGAACGGCAACCCGTCGTCTGCGGGTTCTGCCGCAGACTCAAACGCCGGAACGGAGTCAGCTGACGGAGCAGGAGCGGCGGGGGCGGCACCAAATGCGCTGCCGACAGGAGCGGCAGCAGGGGCTGCCGTAGATGCGGCATCAACAAGACGCACATCGAAAGCACGGATACTGTTGTACCACCGACCCTGATACTCATGGGCATCAATGTCGAAAGAAACCGTCACTTCCTGACCCACCTGTATGTTAAAGCGAGCCAAACGGTCGGCTCCAAACACGCCAAACACCATCTTCCGCGGATAGGCGTCATGCGTTTCGAGGACAAAGTCCTGCGCTTTCCACTCACCGCGGGCAGACACGCCGCCTCTTTCCGGCATTGCAGCTATGATTCTTCCTTGTAATTCCATATTATTACAGTTGTTTTTATTTATGGTTAATTAAATTCCATCCGAAACATTCACAAATTGCATCCCCACATAAAACAAAAGCCATATACAACGTGAATATTTTTTAAAAGTGAATGCGAAATTAATAAAATAGTTCTAAAAGAAAAACTTTTAGATGAGTTTTTTGTTCCAGTCAAAGCTTTTTTTGTATTTTTGTACATAAAATAATGGTGACTCATGCAAGCCCGATGCCACACGAGCCTACCCGCAAGGAGCTGTAAGCCGTTGGCACTGAGAGCAGATTCACCGACAGGCATAAAACTATAAAACAGTAAAATAAATGCAATTCACATTATCAAGCGGCACTCTCAACAACCGCCTTCAAAACCTCGCAAGAGTAATCAATAGCAAGAACACACTCAACATTCTTGACTGTTTCCTTTTCGAAGTTGCCGACAGCCAACTCACCCTCACGGCAAGTGACAACGAAAATGTGATGCAATCGACGATAACGCTCGACTCATGCAGCGGCGACGGACGCTTTGCCTTGCCCAACAAGACCATCATCAATGCCGTAAGGGAACTTCCCGAGCAGCCCCTTTCGTTCAATGTGAACGAGAACGACTACAGCATTGAAATCACCTATCAAAACGGCAAATACAATTTCACAGGCCAGGCAGCCGAGGAATACCCAATTGCGCAGGGCATTGGAGAAGGCGCGGCGGTCATCACCATCGATTCGGAACTGTTGGCCGAGAACATCAGCCGTTCGCTTTTCGCCACTTCACAGGACGAAATCCGCCCTGTGATGAGCGGCATCTACTTCGACTTGAAAACCGACGGTCTCACCATCGTTGCCACCGACGGGCACAAGCTCGTGCGCAACTGTCTGCCCAACACTAAAGCAGAGGCTGCGGCAGCCTCCTTCATCCTGCCCTCAAAACCGGCGCAACTGCTTAAAGGCGTACTGCCACGCAGCGGAGAGGAGACGGTGATACGCTTCACATCACGCAGCGCGGAAGTGACATTCGCCGACGGCAAGCTCACATGCCGCCTCATCGAGGGGAATTATCCCAATTACGGCTCCGTCATTCCGGCAGGAAACCCGAACGTGCTCAACATCGACCGCAAGTCGCTCATGGGCGCATTGAAGCGCGTGCTGCCTTTCGCCAGCGAAAGCAGCCAGCTTGTACGCTTCCATTTGACAACCGGTAAACTTGAGGTTTCATCGGAAGACATCGACTTTGCGACGAGTGCCAAGGAAAACATTGCGTGCGACTATAACGGCACGACAATGGACATCGGCTTCAAGGGAAGCACTGTTTACGAGATACTCAACAACCTCAGCAGCGAGGAAGTGACAATACAGCTTGCCGACCCGAGCCGTGCAGGAATTATCGTTCCCGCGACACAGCCCGAGAACCAAAACATCCTCATGCTCATAATGCCGATGTTGCTCAACGATTAATGTACATAACGCCCTTGTTTCTACAAACGAAATTGCGGGAACAGGCAATTCCGACACAGCATAGGAACATGCGGTCAGCCACCACAAAAGCAGCAGGATGGCTGTCGGATGTTCCTATTTGGCATTTATAAAGCAAGGACACAATCAGAAACCCACATGAAACTCAATCTTAAAAAACCTCTCATCGTGTTCGATCTGGAATCGACCGGACTCGATTTGGTGAAAGACAGAATCATACAAATATCCTACATCAAGGTTCTGACCGACGGGACAGAGGAACGCGAAAACTTTTTCGTCAATCCTGAAAAAACCATTCCTGCCGATGTTGTCGAACTTACCGGCATATCAAATGACGATGTGAAAGACGCCCCGACATTCAAGGATATCGCCCCGCAACTCAACGAGAAATTCAAGGGCTGCGACTTTGCCGGATACAATTCCAACCACTTCGACATACCGATGCTGGCGGAGGAGTTCCTGCGCACAGGCATCGACTTCGACTTTTCCAAATGCCGCCTCATCGACGCGCAGACCATATTCCACAAGATGGAACGCCGGAACCTTGCCGCAGCCTACAAGTTCTATTGCGGGAAAAACATGGAAGACGACTTCACGGCACACAGGGCCGACAACGACACGGAAGCCACTTACAGGGTGCTCATGGGGGAACTCGACAAGTACAACCCCGACACCCAGGAAGATCCCGAGCGTCATCTGCCAAACGACATGGACACATTGGCCGAGTTTTCGAAAATCAACGACAACGTGGATTTTGCAGGACGGATAGTATGGAAGCCCGTACTTGGCAAGGACGGCAAGCCCGTTACCGGCAATGACGGCAAACCGAGAAAGGTGGAAACATTCAATTTCGGCAAGTACAAAGGGCACCCCGTTGTCGATGTGTTACGGCAAGACCCCGGATATTTCAGTTGGATGCTTGGAGGCGACTTCACTTATAACACGAAGCAGGTGCTTACCCGCATACGCCTGCGTGAATTTATGGCAAAGAACCAACACCACAACCCACATGCTTAAAGGCAAGAAAATAGTATTGGGCATCACCGGCTCCATTGCTGCCTACAAGGCATGCCTCATCATACGCGAACTGATAAGGCGTGAGGCAGAAGTGCAGGTGGTGATAACACCGGCAGGAAAGGAATTCATCACCCCCATAACCCTGTCGGCACTGACCAGCAAGCCCGTCATAAGCGACTTCTTCGCGCAGCGCGACGGCACCTGGCACTCACACGTTGAGCTCGGCTTGTGGGCGGATGCGATGCTCATCGCGCCATGCACGGCAAGCACTTTGGGCAAGATGGCGCACGGCGTGGCAGACAATATGCTTGTCACCACTTACCTGTCGATGAAGGCTCCGGTGTTCATCGCTCCTGCAATGGATCTTGACATGTATGCCCACCCTTCCACGCAAAGCAACATGCGTACCCTCGTTTCATTCGGCAACCACATCATAGAGCCTGCAAGCGGATTTCTTGCAAGCGGACTTAAAGGGAAAGGCAGGATGGAAGAGCCGGAAAGCATTGTCAATGCACTTGACCGCTTCTTTGACGAGCAGCAGTATGCCGACAGCCCGTTGCAAGGCAAGCGCATACTGATCACAGCCGGACCGACATACGAAAAGATAGACCCTGTGCGCTTCATCGGCAACTATTCAAGCGGGAAGATGGGCTTCGCCATTGCGGAAGAATGCCTGAAACGCGGTGCTGCCGTCACGCTTGTGGCAGGGCCGGTGACCCTTTCGTGCCCAAAAGGAATAAAACGCATTGATGTCGAGAGCGGCAGGGAGATGTACGATGCCGCAACCAAAGTCTTTGCAGAATCCGACATTGCCATTCTCGCTGCCGCAGTGGCCGATTTCAAGCCACAGACAGAGGCTTCGCAAAAAATCAAGCGCAACAAGCCGGACATGACAATCAGCTTCCGCCCCACACAAGACATAGCCGAAACGCTGGGGAAACAAAAGCGGAACGGTCAGACAATCGTCGCCTTTGCACTCGAGACCAATGACGAAGAGGCAAACGCCAAGAGGAAACTGGAAACGAAAAATGCCGATTTCATCGTGCTCAACAGCCTCCGCAATGAAGGGACCTGTTTCCAGACCGACGACAACCAAATCAAGATCATTTCCGCAGAAAGAGAACTGTCATTCCCGAAGAAGCCGAAAAAAGAGGTGGCAGGCGACATCGTCGATGCCCTGGAAGAAACGGTTGCATGCAAGAAGCCATAACGGTGGAGTCACAGAAAAGATAATCATTGTCATAAAACAACAGCCCATGTCAAGGAGTTTCATAACAAAAACACTGCTGACGCTGTCGCTTTGCCTTTCCGTCTGCAAGGCAACAGCCCAGGAACTGAATGCCCGCATCACGATAAACCACAGCCAGATACAAGGCACTGACGCAAGCGTGTTCGAGGACTTGGAGCAAACCCTGACACAGTTCGTGAACGACAGGCAATGGACACAGTACCAGTTCCAGAAGAACGAACGCATTGCGTGCAACTTCAACATCACCGTAACAAAATACGACAATTCCACAAACACGTTCACCTGCAAGGCGATAATACAGGCGACACGCCCTGTTTACAATTCCTCCTACACCTCAACGCTGTACAACAATACCGACAATGACTTCAACTTCGAGTACGCACAGTTCGACCAGTTGCAGTTCAATGAGGAGAACGTGGACAACCAGCTCACCGCACTGATGGCTTATTACGCTTATCTCATAATAGGCGTCAACCTCGATTCCTTCTCCCCCATGGGCGGGGAGGATATCCTGCAACGGTGCATGAATCTTGCCAACAACAGCCAGAACCTCAACTTCCCCGGATGGAAAGCCTTTGACAACAGCCGCAACCGCTTCGCCATCATCAACGATTACCTTGACGGGGCGATGAAGCCTTTTCGCCAACTGCAATATGACTATTACCGCACCGGGCTTGACGAGATGGCCAACAACGCCGAACGCGGGCGCACAAACATAACGACAGCATTAGAAAACGGCCTGAAAAAAAGCCATGAAGACCGACCGATGAGTCTGCTCCCGCAAATATGGACAGACTACAAACGCGACGAGTTGAGCAATATATACAAAGGGAAAGGCACTCAAAAAGAGAAGGAGTCGGTCTATGAAATCCTCTTTTCAATCAACGCCAGCCAGAACACGGCATGGGAAAAAATAAAGGAATAACGCCTAACTACGCATAAACCCACTATGTTAAAGAACCTACATATACGCAACTTCACACTCATCGACAAGCTGGACACAGACTTTCACCCCGGCTTCTCGGTGATAACAGGAGAGACGGGAGCAGGCAAAAGCATAATCATAGGTGCAATTGGACTGCTGCTCGGCAACAGAGCCGATGCCAAACAAGTGAAAAGCGGAACCGATAAATGTGTGATAGAAGCAACTTTCGACATCAGCATATACCATTCCGAAGCACTTGAAGCGTTCTTCAACACATACGACCTTGACTATGAACCGGAAGCGTGCCTGCTAAGACGGGAGGTGAACGCCAACGGCAAAAGCAGGGCTTTCATCAATGACACGCCTGTAAACCTCGCCATATTGCGCGAACTTGGCGACCAGCTCATCGATGTACACAGCCAGCATCAAAACCTGTTGCTCAACAAAGAAGACTTCCAACTCAATGTTGTCGATATAATGGCACATGACAAGAGGGAGTTGTCCGACTACCAATCGGCATACGCCGGATACCGCAATGCCGTTGCAAACCTTGACAGGTTAAAGGCAGAAATAGACAGAAACCGTGAAAACGAAGACTTCCTGCGTTTCCAGCAGAGCGAACTCAATGAAGCAAACCTCACTGACGGCGAACAGGAGGAGCTCGAGAAAGAGAGCGGCATGATGGGGCATGCTGAAGAGATAAAGACTGCCTTGCATCAGGCAGACAGTCTGCTCAACGACGATGAGACAGGAGCCGTAAGCCGGATAAAGGCGACGGCATCGCTTCTGCACAGCATAAAGGACATGTACCCCGAGGCAAAAGAGATGTATGAAAGGCTTGACAACTGCTTCATTGAGCTGAAGGACATTTCAGGCAGCATCTCTGGCGACATGGAAAAAGTGGAGTTTGACCCCCGGAAGCTAAGTGAAATCAACGCCAGGCTCGACACCATTTACACACTTCAGCAAAAGTATCATGCCACGGACATATCCGGACTGTTGGTCAAGCTGAACGAAATAAACACACAACTCGACAGCATTGACAACAGCGACGAAGAGTTGGAAGAATGCCAAAAGGCTGTAATCAGCCTGAAAGAAGAGTGTTCGCAAAAGGCAAAGACACTGACAGCCCTCCGAAAGGAAGCGGCTTTAAAGGTGGAAAACGAACTCCAAAAACTGCTGATTCCGCTTGGGATACCCAAGGTAAGGTTTAAAGTGGAAATACAGGAAAGCGGTTTCGGACCAAACGGCGCAGACAAGGTACTGTTTCTTTTCAGTGCCAATTCAAGCACGCAAATGCAGCCCGTGTCGCAAGTGGCATCAGGTGGAGAGATTGCCCGTGTCATGCTTTCGCTCAAAGCAATGATAAGCAAGGCCATCGGGCTGCCCACAATCATTTTCGACGAGATCGACACCGGAGTGAGCGGGCGTGTCGCCGAGCAGATGGCGAACATCATGCACGACATGGGCGGCAATAACAGACAGGTGATTTGCATAACCCATCTGCCGCAAATAGCGGCGTACGGAACGACACATTATAAAGTGATGAAGGAGGAAACGGAAGAAGGCACAGTCAGCAGCATGCAGGAACTCGACGGGAACGGACGCATCAGGGAGATAGCACAGATGCTTAGCGGCAACGACATAAGCAGTGCGGCCATTGACAATGCCAAATCATTGTTGAAAATAAAAAGCTAACATAAAAAAAAAGACCAAAAGAAGAATGAAACGACTTTTCACGACCATTGTGTCAGCACTACTTCTTGTATTGGGTGCAGACGCCCAGCCTTCGGCGGTGAAAAACATTGCAAAATCAATGTTTACACTCAAGGCTTTCGACAAGAACGGCAATGCAATAGCTTCCACCAACGGCATCTTCATTTCCGGAAACGGTGAAGGCGTATGCACATGGAAAGCTGTCGCAAATGCAGCAAGAGCAGAACTGACCGACTGCAACGGCCGCAAATATGAGGTAAGCACGATCATTGGGGCAAACGAACTGTATGACGCGTGCAAGATTAAAGCTGCCATCAAAGGCAAGACAGCAACGGCAACCATTGCAACGGCAACACAACCTGCCGGCTCAAAGGTATGGCTGCTCACCAGTACCGACAAGAAAGCTCCTGGAAAGCAGTACGAAGTGCTGCGCACAGAGACTTTCATGGACAGATACACCTACTATATATTGAACTACAACGATGAACTTCCCGAAGCGGGGAGTCCGTTTGTCAATGAGAATGGCGAAGTGATAGGTCTGTTGCAACCGTCGGAGACCCCGAACGAAATCCATGCCGTGGATGCACGATACATCATGTCGCTCCAGCTCGGGACAATGGCCCTGAACTCCCCCATGCTCTCCAAAACGGGAATAATAATGGAGTTGCCGTCCGAGAAAGACCAGGCTCTGCTGTTGCTGATGATGGCGAGCGAGCAGCGCGACTCTGCGAAATATGCCAACTACATGAATGCCTTTATCAAGAAGTTCCCACAGGAAGTGGACGGATATTCCACAAGAGCTTTGAACAGAGTGGCAAACAACGACTTCGCTGGAGCCGATGCCGACATGAAGACAGCATTGAAGGAGGCCAAAAACAAAGCTGAGGCACACGCTGAATACGCCCGTGTGATGTACCACAAACTGGTTTACAGTGCCGACACCACCTTTACCGCATGGACTTTTGACAACGCCCTGCATGAAGCGGAGACGGCATACGCCATGGATGCCCAACCTTCCTACAAGCACCGCATGGCCCAGATAAACTTCTCGAAAGGCGAATATGCCACCGCATACGGCATGTTTATGGACCTCACAACTTCTCCTCTGCGCAGCGGAGAAGTGTTCTATGAGGCGGCACAATGCAAAGCCCGTCTCCAGGCTCCGCAAGAAGAGATAATCGTACTGCTTGACAGTGCCGTGGCAGCATGCCCCAAACCGCTCACAAATGTCTCTGCGCCATACATCCTCGCACGGGCAAGTGCCTATGACGCGATAAAGGAATACCGTAAGGCATTGGCCGACTACAATACCTACGACACCTTGATGTATGGCAGGGCAAGTGCCGAATTCTACTACACACGCTACCGTTGCGAACTCAACATCAGGCAATACCAACAGGCACTTAATGACATTATGCATGCTGCCTACATCAACCCACAGGAGCCGCTTTACTTTGCCGAGATGGCATCGCTGGAATTGCGTGTCAATCGTCTGGACGAAGCCGTAAAGGCAGCGGACTTCTGCCTGAAGCTTTCCCCGGACAATACGGATGCCCTTATAATCAAGGGTGTGGCGCTGACAAACAGCGGAAAGAAAGCGGAAGGCATGGAATGCCTGCAAAAAGCCGATGAACTGGGAGATGAAAGAGCAAAGGGAATGATGGAAAAATACAAGTAAAAAGGCAGCAAAACAAAGTAAAGAGGATGTGTCAAGATGGCACATCCTCTTTTTATATTTCGTATTATTGCTGTCCGCTAAAACTTTTAGGATTGCTGCCGTTTGCTTCCAAGCCAAAGACTGAGGAATTAAAAACAATTGTAGGGGCTTACTTTATAACGCACAGGAGGTCGGGCGTCCCGCCCGACGACATCAAGCGAAAGGCTCGCAAGCAAGAA
>CAVBVK010000022.1:0-15042 GCA_963599085.1 bacterium
GGGACGCCCGACCTCCTAAATATAGTGCATGTGCAGTAAAATTATTTGACAACGGGCATTTCCTTTCCAGAGATTACGCTTGGTCGTGAAAGCGGGGATGCGGGCGTTTTGTGGCGGAGAAAACGGGGCATTGTGACCGAACAAGCCTTACTTACAATGCAAAGAAGGCTTGTTTGCATGACAATTAAGGTGCTTTCGTGCTGCAATTAAGGCTTGCTTGCATTGTAAGTAAGCCTTAATCGCGGTGCAGAGGCCGTCTTTTTGCGCCAAAACATCACTTTTCTTTTTGCACACAAATGCCTGCATCCGCCTAACGGTGTGGTAGTCAGCCTCCTGCGACTGCACGCCGTATTTTGCAAAATTCCCGCCGGTTTGCCCTGTCTTCGCGTATGAATGGATTTTGGAGCGGTTTGAAATGCAAATATAAGACAAGCGGGCGGTCAGTGTGCAACCAAGGCTTCTTTGGGTTGTACTGAAGTCTTGGTTTTGTTGTAAATGTAATCTATTGAGAAACAATATCTTATTTTTGTAAAAAATGCAGGAAAAAGAACTTGCCGTGAGGCAAGTCATGCAAGGCTGGGCACAAAAAAATACAGGCAGTTGTCGAATTGAAATCGACGGCTGCCTGTATGTATCACACCCTAAAGGGGGCGCACTGTCATTCATTCGCTGCATTAAGCTGTGCCGCGCACTCATCATTGATGCGGCGGGCAAACTCTTCCTTGGTCATTGCGGCCTGTTCGCCACCGCCCTGCTTACGCATGGAAACAAGTCCTTCGGCAGCTTCCTTTTCCCCGACGACCACCATGTAAGGCAAGCGTTTCAGCTCGTTGTCGCGTATCTTGCGGCCGATTTTTTCGTTGCGGTCGTCGATGGTTGCGCGCACACCCACCGAGTTGAAGTATCTTTGCAATTCGTGTGCATAGTCGTTGTACTTCTCCGAGATTGGCAATATGGCCACCTGGTCGGGAGTGAGCCACAACGGGAAATGTCCGGCGGTGTGTTCTATGAGCACGGCTGTGAATCTCTCAAGTGAGCCGAACGGCGCACGGTGTATCATCACAGGAGTCTTCTTCGTGTTGTCCTCTGCCGTATATTCCAGCTTGAAGCGTGACGGAAGGTTGTAGTCAACCTGGATTGTGCCCAACTGCCAACGGCGTCCTATGGCATCCTTCACCATAAAGTCGAGCTTCGGACCGTAGAATGCGGCCTCGCCTATCTCTTCGCGCGTTTCCATTCCTTTCTCCTTGCAGGCTTCGCGGATGGCATTCTCGCTCTCGGCCCAAATCTCCTCTGAACCGATGTATTTCTCGGTGTCCTTCGGGTCGTGCAGCGAAATCTGTGCCTCGTAGTTGTCGAAACCGAAGATGGCAAACACCTTCAATATCACGTCGATGACATTTTCGAATTCCTTCTTCACCTGATCGGGGCGCACGAAGATGTGTGCATCGTCCTGAGTAAAGGTGCGCACGCGTGTGAGTCCGTGCAGCTCGCCGCTCTTCTCATAGCGGAACACCGTGCCGAATTCTCCGATGCGCAACGGAAGGTCTTTGTAAGAACGCGGTTTGCGTGCATACACCTCGCAGTGGTGAGGGCAGTTCATGGGTTTGAGCATGTATTCCTCGTCCTCTTCGGGGGTGTGTATGGGCTGGAAAGCATCCTTGCCGTAGTGGGCATAATGACCCGAAGTGACATAGAGGCTCTTGCCGCCTATTCCCGGAGTGATTACCTCCTGGTAGTTGTAAGGCTTCTGAAGGGTGCGGAGCAAATCCTGCAGACGCAGGCGCAAATCGGTGCCTTTCGGCAGCCAGATAGGCAAGCCCTTGCCGACACGCTCCGAGAACATGAAGAGTTCCATCTCCTTGCCAATCTTGCGATGGTCGCGTTTCTTTGCTTCCTCAAGCATCACGAGATACTCATCGAGCATGCTCTTCTTCGGGAACGAGATGCCATAAATACGCGTCATTTGGTCGCGCTTGGCATCACCGCGCCAGAATGCGCCTGCTACACTCGTTATCTTGATGGCCTTGATAATGCCAGTGCTCACGAGGTGAGGACCGCGGCATAAGTCGGTGAAGCTGCCTTGGGTGTATGTGGAGATGGTTCCGTCTTCCAAGTCTTCCTCAATGTGTTCACATTTGTAATCCTGCCCATCGGCCTTGAACTCGGCAAGAGCATCGGCCTTGGATATGTCCTTGCGCACCACAAGCTCGTTTTTCTTGGCCAGTTCGCGCATCTTCTCCTCGATCTTCGGAAAGTCGTTCTCGCTGATCACATCGCCCTTCTTGGGCATTACGTCATAGAAGAACCCGTTTTCCACAGCAGGGCCAAAGCCGAACTGTATGCCGGGATAAAGTTCTTTGAGTGCTTCGGCAAGCAAGTGTGCCGAAGTGTGCCAGAAAGTGTGCTTGCCTTCCTCATCCTCAAACTTGTAAAGGGCTATTGCAGCATCCTCGTTGATGGGGCGGTTAAGCTCCACAGTCTCGCCATTGACACCGCAAGATACAACGTTGCGGGCGAGAGCCGGCGAAATGCTCTCGGCGATTTGTAACCCCGTTACGCCCTGTTCGTATTCGCGGACAGAACCGTCAGGAAATGTGATTTTAACCATAACAAATTAGTTTTAATAATCAAAGTGCTTACAAAATTAATACATTCTTTTCACATACTTTCATGCAGACGCACTTTATTCGGATTTTTTATATAACTTTGTGCAATCAATGAAACCAATGATTACTACATAATGATTACCCACAAATTACTATTCACTTCACTCCTTGCATTGGCATGCGGCAGCACTTCCATTGCACAGGACGACGCTTTCGACCTCAGTTCACAGCGGGGCGAGAAGCAAGATGTAAACATGGTGAGCGGAAACAAAATCGACCACCAAGGCATTATCGTAAATCCTACGCCCCACAACTTCAACGTTGACAGGACGCAATGGATTTCTTTCGAAAACGGCTTGAACATCATTGACAGGCAAAAGAAGTTCGAAGCCGACATGGCTTTCCTGCCAAAAGACAAAAAAGGCATCAAGCTGACCATAGATTTCGGAAAGAAGCAGGCCGGGAAAGCAGGACTTAAGAAGCTCGTTTCAGGCGCATATCTGCTCACTGTATGCAAGAAAGGCATCAACATCGTGGGTTACGACGAGCGTGGTGCATTCTATGCCTTGCAGACATTAAGGCAGATTCTCGAATCGCCGGCTGCGAAAGGCAAGCTGCAGCTGCCCTATCTCACTTGCAACGACTATCCCGACCTGCCGCTGCGCGGTGTAGTGGAGGGATTTTATGGCGAGCCGTGGTCGCATCAGGTGCGCCTGTCGCTCATCAATTATTACGGTCGCAACAAGCTCAACGAATATGTTTACGGTCCCAAGGACGACCCCTACCACAGTTCCCCGAACTGGCGCAAGCCTTACCCTGCCGACCAGGCACGTAACATCCATGAACTCGTGGAAGCCTGCAACCGCAACCGTGTGGATTTCGTTTGGGCGATACACCCGGGCAAAGACATAAAATGGAACGAGGAAGACTACCAAAACCTTGTAAACAAATTCAACCACATGTACGATCTTGGTGTCCGTTCCTTCGCCATTCACTTCGACGATATTGAGGGAGAAGGCACCGATTCAAACAAGCAAGTGGATCTGCTCAACCGTCTTAACCGCGAGTTTGTAAAGGGGAAGGGTGATGTGTCCCCACTTGTTGTCTGTCCCACCGACTACTCACAACTTTGGGCAAAACCCGGAAAAGACGGTCAGCTTGCCATCTACGGCAACCGCCTCGACCCGTCAATCAACGTGTTCTGGACCGGTGCCGTGGTATGTTCAGATCTCACGAAAGAGACGCTCGACTTCATTGACTCGCGCATAAAGCGGCCGGCATACTATTGGTGGAACTTCCCCGTAACCGATTATGCACGCCACATCATTATGCAGGGGCCTGCCTACGGGCTCGAAAACGACATTACCGACCAAATGACATGCGGTGTGTTGAGCAATCCCATGGAGCACGGCGAGGCTTCAAAGCTCGCCCTTTACGGCGTGGCGGACTATAACTGGAACGTGGCCGGATACAATCCTATCGACAATTGGGAGCGTGCCCTGATTGACCTCACGCCAGAAGCGCATGAAGCATACCGCACGTTTGCCATCCATTCCTGTGATACCGAAACGGGTTATCGCCGCGCAGAATCATGGGAAACAAAGACATTCCGTCTTGCAGACTACAACCAAAAGGACTATGACAAGCTGTATGCCGAGTTAGACCGTGTGGAGAAAGCTCCACAAGTGATGGAGCAAAACTGCAAGAACCAACTCTTGATGAAGGAGTTACGTCCATGGCTTATAGAGTTCAAGAAACTTGGGACACGAGGCAAGGGAGCCCTCCGCCTCATGCAGACATTCAGAAGCGGCGACTACAACAAGTTCTGGAGTGACTATCTCGACAACCGGATGACAACGGAAGACCTTGCCGCCTATCAGGCCCACAAGTCAGGAACGATGAAGTTGCAACCGTTCTATGAATACGCGATGGATGACATGGCATCCGCTTTCTTCAAGGAAATCACAGGCATAGTGCCTGCTTTCTATAAAGGAATAGGTACTTACCCGACACTGCATACCACGCAGAACAAACTGATGTTCGACAATGACACCACCACATACTACCACTCTGCAAACAGCCAAAGCACCGGCGACTGGATCGGGGCAGACCTCGGTATGGTACGCCCGGTAAGGGAAGTGCGCATCCTGCAAGGCCGGAACTCGGTGGATGATGTGGACTATTTCGACAACACCATACTTGAAGCGTCAGCCGACGGGAAGACATGGACGGCACTGACAGGTGAGCTGCGGAATACATATGTCATACATTGGAAGGGCGAGCCCGTTGAAGCGCGCTATGTACGCATACGCAAATTGCAGAGCGAGAAGAAGAGCTGGTGCGCTGTACGCGAGTTTGAAGTGAACCCGACAACCCCCGAGACGCTGCCATTCAGCGTGACAGCGCAAGACGGGAAAGCTGCCATGTTTGCATTCGACAGCAATCCCTGCACTTCGTTCAACAGCACCGGCAGACTCACTTTTGGTGTCGGGAACGGCACAAAAGCCTATACATTGCTCCTCAATATGAAGCCACAGTCGGAAATAAAGTTCAACCAGTATGACAGGAAAGGTAAACTCCTCTCATCAACGGTCATCGATAAAAACCTGTTCTGCGCCAACGTTGCGGCAAAGGCTGTGAAGGTTGAAATCGAAGGCGATGTGGAAGTGTTTGAAGTGATTTCAAGGAAGCAGTAGAAAAGCAGGTTCCGCAACTGCGGCCTACAACAGCACAACATTAATTAATATGCCCCCGAAAGCAAGACACCACTTTCGGGGGCTTTTTATTGCCGCAAAACAGAAAAAGGCAACGACAACGGAGAGAAGCCCGCCATTTTTTTAGTAACTTTGCATTTAACTATGAATATCAATTTACTGTCTGCGGCAGAAGAAGCCGCACTTAGGGCTGCCATAACAGAGTCAACACACATTATAATAACATGCCACAAGTCTCCCGACGGTGATGCCATAGGGGCTTCTCTCGCATGGGCAGAATATCTATATACACAGGGAAAGGAACCGACCATTGTCGTGCCCGACGCTTATCCTGACTTTCTGCACTGGATGCCCGGGACGGAGAAGATTGTGCGTTACGACAAGCATACCGACAAGGTGGCTGCGTTGCTGCATGAAGCCGACCTCATGTTCTGCCTCGACTTCAACAGTGCCGACCGTGTGGATGAAATGAAGGATGCGCTTGATGCAGCCACAGGCAAGAGAGTGATGATAGACCACCACCTCAACCCGCAAATGGAGACGCTGCTCACGGTGTCCCGCCCCACAATGAGCAGCACCTGCGAGCTCGTTTTCCGAATAATAACACAACTTGGCGGATTTGAGGAAATGGGGAAGAGATGCGCATCTTGCATCTACTGCGGCATGATGACCGATACCGGCGGGTTCACCTACAACTCAAATGCTCCTGAAATATTCCACATCATCAGCCAACTGCTGACAAAAGGCATCGACAAAGACAAGATTTACCGCAATGTCTATAACAACTACAGTCCCTGGGCAATAAGGATGCGCGGCCATATTATGAGCCAGAAGCTGAATGTTTTTGCCGACTTGCACGCATCGTAC
The DNA here is from genome assembly GCA_963599085.1 of bacterium. Lineage (GTDB taxonomy): Bacteria > Bacteroidota > Bacteroidia > Bacteroidales > Bacteroidaceae > Prevotella. The sequence goes on from CAVBVK010000022.1 coordinate 6,191, forward strand.
TTCTCCATTTCACGCCGTGACATGCGCAATTTCCACTTCATCAAAGGAGATGCGGAAGGACTTGTAAACGAACCTTTGCGCATAAAGGGAATGCGCCTGTCGGTGTCGCTGCGTGAAGATGACCGCCGCGACAACCTCATTTGGGTGAGCCTGCGTTCTGTCGAAGACTTTCCCTGCAACAAAGTGGCGGAAGAATTCTTCAATGGCGGCGGTCACCTGAATGCCAGCGGAGGACGGCTGTACTGTTCGCTTGCAGAGGCAGAGAAAGTGGTAAGGCGCGCCTTTGCACACTATGCCGACCTGCTCACAAACAAAGGTTGAAGTCGCGGTAATGCCATACCAGTGGTGACAAAAAAATAAAAAAACAATATAAAACATAATATATCATCATTCAGCAAACCGTTTTCAACTAAAATGAGTAACTTTGCCATCTGGAAATCATACAAGCAGGACATGAATAGAACAAAAACCGTGCTTTTCGCACTTTTAAGCATAATCGCATTCGCTTCATGCAGCAACAGTGAGACATACGCTGACCAGAAGAACAAAGAATGCGCCGCCATCAACCGCTACATCATCAACCAGAAAATAAAAGTCATAAGGGAGAAGCAATTCTTCGCCCAAGACTCGACCACCGATGTCTCGAAAAACGAATTCGTACTCTTTGAAAGTAACGGCGTGTATATGCAAATAATAAGAAAAGGTACAGGCAAGAAGCTGAATCCCGACAAAGACGGAGCGGTTGTGCTGTGCCGCTTCAACGAATACAACCTCTTGGAATCGGACAGCACAATGATTCTCACCAATATCTTCCAATATGTTTGGATGGAAGACAAGATGAATGTGACAAGCACATCGGGCACTTACTCGGCATCTTTCGTAAAAGGAAGTAGTCTTATGTACACCACTTACGGCGAGGCAGTGCCTTCCGGATGGCTTGTACCGATGCCTTACATCAATCTGGGAGGCTTGAACGAGGACGGAGTTGCAAAAGTGAAGCTTATCGTACCGCACTCCGAAGGTCAACAGAACGCCTCATCCAACGTTTATCCATGCCTGTATGAACTGTCCTACCAGCGTGGCAGATAGAAAGGATTGAATTGTAATGCATCGCACCGGGTGTGCCTGGCGCATTTTTATAACCCCATTTACATAAAAACATCAACTTGTATGACATTAATCAAATCAATCTCCGGCATCCGCGGCACTATCGGCGGGAAGACAGGAGACACACTCAATCCTCTTGACATCGTAAAGTTCACAACCGCCTATGCCACTTACATAAAACGCACGGCTGGGAAATCGGGGCGCGGGACAATCGTTGTCGGCAGGGACGCACGTATATCCGGCGAAATGGTGAGAAACATTGTGTGCGGAACGCTTATGGGAACGGGTCTTGATGTCATTGACATCGGTCTGGCAACGACACCCACCACCGAACTTGCAGTGCGTATGTCGGGCGCATGGGGCGGCATCATCATCACGGCAAGCCACAACCCACGCCAATGGAACGCCCTGAAACTGCTCAACAGCGAAGGCGAGTTCCTTACAAAGGAGAACGGCAATGAAGTGCTCGAAATAGCTGAAAACGAAGATTTTGATTACGCCTGTGTCGATACGCTCGGCCACTGCACGGAAGACAAGTCGTTCGACCGACGGCACATTGACGCCGTGCTCGGTCTCAATCTTGTTGATGTGGAAGCCATACGTAACGCGCATTTCAAGGTCTGCGCAGACACCATCAACAGCGTGGGCGGGGTTATCCTGCCCGAACTGTTCAAGGCTCTCGGCGTGGAATACACCATAATAAACGGCGATCCCACTGGCGATTTTGCGCACAACCCCGAGCCATTAGAGAAGAACCTCGGCGGCATCATGGGCAAAATGAAGGAAGGCGGCTACGACCTTGGCATCGTTGTCGATCCCGATGTGGACAGACTTGCTTTCATCTGCGAGGATGGCAAGATGTTCGGCGAGGAATACACGCTCGTGAGTGTTGCCGACTATGTGTTGCAGCACACTCCCGGCAATACCGTCTCGAACCTCAGTTCCACCCGGGCACTGCGTGATGTCACCGAGCGTCACGGCGGCCATTACACGGCAGCGGCAGTGGGTGAAGTGAACGTAACCACCAAGATGAAGGAAGTGGGAGCTGTCATCGGCGGCGAAGGCAACGGTGGAGTGATTTATCCTGAAAGCCATTATGGCCGCGATGCGCTGGTTGGCATCGCCCTGTTCCTCTCATCGCTCGCACACAAAGGGGGCACCGCAAGCCAGTTGCGCGCCTCATTCCCCAACTATTTCATTGCGAAAAACCGCATCGACCTCACTCCTTCGACCGACATCGACGCCATCCTCGGCAAGGTACAGGAAATGTTCAAGAATGAGACCATCACCGACATTGACGGCGTGAAAATCGACTTCGCCGACAAGTGGGTGCATCTCCGCAAATCGAACACCGAACCCATCATCCGCGTTTATAGCGAGGCTTCAACGATGGAAGAGGCCGATGCCCTCGGCAAGCAGCTCATGCAGGTGGTTTACGACATGCAGTAAGCACGGGCAGCAACGGCAGAAACATATCATGATACAGACAACAAAGAATGTCATGGGCACTCCTCTAAGAACGGGAATCCATGACATTCTTTATTATAACGTAATCCATGGCATATCTTTCAGCAGCAACAGCACAACGGACAATTGCAGTGCTCTGTGCCACCCTAAGCCTCGACACGGCAGCGGCGCAGGCGCACGGCCACCTCGACGGTCACCTGACATACTCCTGCATGATGTGCAATCTGGGCGACAGTACGCTCATGCACAATCCCGACACTCTGAAAAAGGCATTCATCGCTTTCGCCGACAACGTGCAGCGGCAGCCTCTTGTCAAGGCGGCTGCAACCATGCGGCAGACAGCCAACCATCTGTGTGCGATAAAAGACGGACGCAGAAAGGAAATTCTGCGCCAACGGCTTGAACAGTATGCCCGGACAACCTTTGCCGACAGTATCTCACCGCGGCATAACGCGCTGCTTTACAGTATGTTCACAAAAGTCCTGAACCTTACATACTACGCCTGCATGGCCAAGCAGGAGGGCAATGAATACATGCAGAGAAACCTTGAAAAGAACATGCCGGGCAGCCCGGCAACCGAATTTGCATTCATCGACCGCAAAGGGAATGGACACACTCTCTACTTGGAGAAAGCCCCGTTCACAGTACTCTTCTTCTATGACCCTGACTGTCATGTATGCCACGAGATAGCGGGACAACTGTTCAAGGTAGCCCCGCTCACTGCCAGTGACAGCATAAAGGTGCTTTCCATATATCCCGACATCGAGACCGGACGATGGAAAGCCCATGACTCCGGTTTCCCGAAATCATGGATCGACGGATACAGTCCCGGGGGAGAGATAATGCGTGAGGAACTGTTCTACCTACCCGTAATCCCCTCCATCTATCTACTTGATGCCGACAAGCGCGTGCTGCTGCGCGATGTGTCGCCGGAAACTCTTACGGAAGTTGTAAGGCAACTTACAAACAACTGATTTCCCACGAAATACAAACACAATGCAAACAAGGCTTGGTTACAAAAGAATTCCTGTCATTGTTTTAGCTGACCACTATGGAGTGTGTCAGAATTTCCATTTCACTTGCAGTTCGAGGGCGGTCATCGCCGAGCTGTCTATCTGTTGGTAGGCGCTTGCTATATGGTCGCGGTCGAAATATTTTGTTGTTCCCACTTTGCCGGTAAGGATAAGGCTTTTCGTGACGGCATCTTGCAGACAGAGCGAGAAACGCATGCCGTGACCGTAGAACATCGGGAATGAAAAGTCGTAGAGCATTCCACGCTCGTAGGCATACAGACGTGAGTTGTAGTCGTGGGTTCGGAAGTAGTTGATGTTGGCAGTTGCTTGTATGTATTTGTGCTTGAATCCGCCCGTTTGCGATACCATCCATCCGAAACTTCGGTCGGGGGTGACAGTATGCGCTATGTCGGCCTGTGTCTTGGCCGACCATTTCCCGCCGTTGAACATGACGGCAAGCCGCCCGCGTTGCTCGTTGTGGCTGGTGAGGGTATGGGAGGAGGCAGTTTGGCTGTCGTCCTTGGCATCTTTCTGCCGCATCCTTATGCGGTAGCGCATGAGCAGCGTGAAGCGTTGCAGGCTGTAAGTGGCCTGTATGAAATTGTCCCATGAGTGCGAAGCTTCGGATGTTTGATATTTGGCCCACGGGAAATAGGCGTAGTCGGTGTAAGCCAGAATGGAGAGACGCGCCACGGGTTGCCATGTTATTCCGGCGTAAATCCCGCTTTCGTTCTGTATGTTGCCTCCGTCGCTGAACGAAGAACTGAACAGCGAATAGTATCTGTATGAATAGAAACGCTGTATTGCTGTGGCGGTGAGGTTAGGCAGGAGCTTGTAGGAGATGCTGTTGAGTGTGGCAATGGCATTGTCGTCGTTGATGGCGGTCTCGCCGTTGATGTTCAGGCGGTGGCATATATAGCCGTAGTCTATGCCGGCATTCCAGAAGTGCTTGCCATGTGGATAGTAACGCCTGAAAAGGTGCGCATCGTCGGGGCAGAGACTCTTGTCGAAAGCGGTGTATATTGCCGTTGCCCCGAAATGGAACCCATGGTTGCGCCATTGCAGGTTTCCTCCCGTGGCGAGCTGCGACGCATTATGCTTGCGCTGCATCTCACTTGGGGTGCGGTGATAGCCCGTTTTCAGGATGGTTTTTATGTCGCCGTCGTCGGTGAGTGTGGCGTCAATCTTTCTGTATGAAACGAAAGTCGTGAAGTCGGTATGCCTGCCGATGGAGACTGTGGTGGCTGCGCCTTGCAGATAATAGGCGTCGGAGCGCGACGAATTGGCCGTAATGTTGTTGGCAGCAGGCGAGAGTGCAAGCATGGAAGCCTTCCCCAGTCGGAAACCGGTATTCATAACGAGCCCCAAACCGAATTTCAGTTTATATTGCCCGAGAGCCAAAGCCTTGATGTGCCCCAGCTTTCTAAGAAGAAGATAGCAGGAGTAATGGTCATAGCCGAGCTTGTTCCTATTGCTGAAGAAAGGTTCACCGGCATCCTGCGCGCCCGTAATCCCGGCTTGCAATAGTTGGCTGTAACTGAATTTGTAGCGGAACCAGTGTTTGTATTTGTAGCCGAGGTAGCCGTTCTTGTCGCCTTTCCGTTCATAAAAGGGTATCTTTGATGTAGCCACAAGTTCGTTCTTCCCGTATTTCAAGGCCTTGCCCAACGAAAAGCCTTGTGTCTCCGTGTCGTCTCCGCCGATGAAAGTGAAGTGGTGCAGGAGCTGTATGCGCAGCGGATCCATCGACTCAATCAAGGCAACCTCGCCCATCGACCTTAAAGGCCTGTAATAATAAAGGTAGGCTGCGAGGTCTTCGCGTTGCTGAGAGCTGAGGAATGTAAGTTGTTGCAGGTCGTCGTCGGTGGCGTTGTTGAGGTTAATGGGAGAAGCCTCGAGTTCGCAAAGCCGTTCGTACATGTCGTCAAGGCTTCCACTTTCCACATCGTCCATGTCGCTCAGCTGTCCGTACAGATCCTGCCATGAACGCACTTGCGCGTCGGTCTGGGCTGTGCAGAGTGTGCTTAGGACTATGAGCAGTGTAATTACGAGTGTGGCTTTCATTTCTGTTTTATCTTCTTGTTGAAGAAAAGGTCGCGAAACCCGTTGAAGTCCTTTTTCATTATTATGCCTATGCCTTGCGTGTTCAGGTTGTTACGGGTGAAGTAGCGGTCGTTGGTCTTGTTATAGACATTCAGTGACAGGTTTCCGTTGGGGAAGAGCAGATAGCGCAAGTCGAAGTCGCCTATGAAGCTCGTCGTGGAATAGGCATTGTCGCGATAGCCGAACTGCCCGTTTATCAGGAGGCGGTTGTTGAGCAGTCGCCCTGACAGGAGCCCCTCGTATTCGGCATTGTTGAAACCTTCAGTTCCGGTGGAAATATTGGCTCCGAAGTTCCAATTGCTGTCGTTTATGACATTGCTGAGTACGGTGTTGAGCTGTTGGCTTATCGTTCCGCTGAGGAAACTCTGCATGGCAAGTGACGCCTGACTGTATTGTGGCACATTGTCGCCGGACGAGTTGTTGCTGCCTTGGTTGTAGAAACGCCCCACGGCAAGCAGATAAAGCACCTGCTGGTTCATCTCCTCTTCGGCATTCAGCAGGCTATATACCATTTGCTTGGCATCGTTGCTCAGCGAGGGCATGTCAAGACTGAAATCCACCTTGGGCGAGAAAGGCGTCCCGCTCACGTTCATCAGGCAGTTCACACGGATATTGTTGTTTGAGAACGAGCGTCCGATATTTAGGTCGGACAGGCTCACGCCATTGAGTACATACTGTGCTTTCAGGTCAAGCACGGCATTGTAGGGATTGCCGCCAAACGCTATTGTCCCGCCTTTCTGGAAGGCAAAGTCCTTCTTCAATATGTTCTGTATGGTGAGTTTGTAGATTCCGTGATCTACGATGTAGTTACCATACATTTCGAATGCGCCCTTGTTGAAATAAGAAGCCCTGAGAGCTCCGTCGCCGTTGAGCGTGATGTAGTCGCCTGTCCGTTCGTCCATCAGCAACTTGATGGTGGCATCGGTGTTGCAGTTGATGATCAAGTTCATCCGTATGTTCGTGGAGACCTTGCGCTTGTTGCCGCCGGGTTTGCCGTTGTCGTTTGTGGCAATGACGGTGGAGTCGGCGGGAGAGGAGTGCCTGCGCCACTGTATGAATTCTTGGCCGGAGAGTTCGTTGCGGTTGGTTACATTATATACTAATGTGCTGTTGGCGTTTGGCGTGGCCTGAATGTCGATGTTCACCTCGCCGCTTTTCCCTCTTACGGTACATTCGCCGGTGGCATAGGCTGTGCCGTAGAATGTGTTGTCGCCAAAGGTGTGTGTGTCGTACGAAAGAAGATTGTGTGCTTTTATGCCCAAATCGTATGACAGATTGGTGAGATGCCTGTGACGGACGCTTCCGGAGAGAATGCCGATGTTGCCGTTACGGTCGGTGATGGTGTCGCCAAAAAACTTTATTTCGTCGGGGACGAAAAGCACGCTGTCGCCGCGCAACCAATAGGTGACATTGAGTGGGGTGATGCGCACGGAACCGTTCACTTCGGCTTTGCCGACGAGATTGATGTTGTTGAGCGGACCTACGACATTCACCGTACCGTTAATGTCGGCATCCACGTTGTCCATGAAGCTGTTGCAGAAGCTCTCCATAAACTCCGCCCGGGTGTTGTTGGCCCGTATGCCAAGGTCGATGTAGTTGTGACGGGGTGATACATATCCGTTGATGAGAGTCGAACGGTCGCCTTCATCGGTGGTTTTGGCGTCTATCTCGATGCGTCCTTCGGGGGCGTTGTATCCCACACGGGCATACAGAGTGCCCATGCGCCCGTCCTCAAACCGGAAGTCGCTTACTGTCAGGTCGGCACCGGTTTGTGGCGTGTCGCCGAACAAGCCTGCAAGATAGCCGTGCCCGGAGGCTGCACCCGAGAATTCAACGGAATGGAAATTGACGAGGTTAAGAATGTAGCCGACATTTATGTCGTTGAGGTTTATATGCAATGTGTCTTCCGCATTTTTCGTGGCGATACCGTCAATGCCGAGGTATTGACGGTCGTGCTGTATGGCAAAATCCTTTACTTCAAGACAGTTCTCGCTGTAAACGATGCTTGACGGGCGCACATGCCATGTGGTGTCGCCCACGGTGGCTTTCGATTCCATCACTTCTATGTAGGCAGTGGAAACACCTTTCTCATTCTTTGCAAAGTGTGAACTTGCATTGATTGTACCTTTCAACGGATGCCGCTCGTTGTTCATGAAACTGAAAGATGTCTTCAACCGGTTGTCTGATGCTATGGCTTTGAGGTTGAGGGCGAGAATCTTGCCTTTCGCCGAAACTTTCTTTATGCTTGCAGCAGCGTGCAGACTGTCGTCGGGTGTCGTGATGTTCAGTTTCGCATCCTTATACTGCGTGTCCTTGTATGAGAATGCAGGGAGATCACATTCCAGGCTGATCTTGTCGTGGCGGCTGTCCATGCTGCCGTTTATAGAGGCGGGCTTATGCAGGCTCAGCGGTATGCCAAGGATGTTGCGGAGCCATTCGGTGTCGGTAAGGACGGCGTTTATTGCGAAGTCATTGGTGCTTTTCACTTCTTTCCGTTCCAATCCCGGAATGGTGGGCAGCTTGCTTTGAACCATATTGGTGATATTGCTTGCGATGGAGAAAATGTCGCAGTTGCCGGTGATGTCTATATGGCCGAAATCGCTTGTCAGATTGATATAATGCTTGTTGTCGGCATATCCGGCTTTTGCATGGAGCCCGTTCAGGGTGTACCCGTCGGAAGGAGATGTCATGCGAAAGTTGTTTAGGACAATCTCCCCAATGGCATCGTTGATGCTTTTGCCTGAAAAGTCGGCTTTGATGTCGAATGAAAAGTGTGTGTCCTTCCACTTCTCTGTGAGTGAAAGAGCGTTAGGCGCGAAGTCATTTACTTGTGCTGTCATGCTGACAGTGGGGGAGACGGATGTTCGGTCGTATGTGCCGTATGCCGACAGATTTATGTTGCTGTCGGCAATGTCTATATGCCCGTTAAAGACTTTTGCCGAATGTGTGGCATCAATATGAATGTCCTTGTAGCGGTAACCGTTGTAGTCGATGCCACTGATGAGGGCTGTGGCATTGAACTTGTCATTTCCTTCGGCTTCTGCATGCAATTTGGCCGACAGGCTTCCAAGGCACTCGTTGCCGGTGAGCTCGCCCAACTTGAAGTCGGAAGTTTCTGCATTGGCCGTGATTTTGGCTTCATTTTTTTTCAGGTCAAGCTTT
>CAVBVK010000022.1:15052-15858 GCA_963599085.1 bacterium
CTTGTTGCTGCCATAAGCACTGCATGTCATGTCGATATCGCCCAATTTGCGTATTATGTCGGGTGCTTCTTTGTTTGCAATGGATTGCCAATAATTGTTTATGAAGTTGTATCCCGATTTTAATTTCCGGATTTCAACATTCCATTCCGGCGATGGCTTGTTGAAAACTATATTTCCGTTGGCAGCAAAGGACAGTTGCCCGTCAAGGCTTCCTATCAGCAATTGCTTTACGTTGAGACACGATTTGCTGCCGTTGAGCTTTGTATGAATGTAAAGCGGAGTGTCCAACGGTTTTAAAACAGGCATGAAGCATGCGAAATCGGAAAGTGTGATTTTGCCCGCTTCAATTGTGCCGTTGTATGTTAGAGAGGAGGGCTTGACGCTCTTGCCACTCATTGCGTATTGTGCAACTATTTCATTTGATGCCACTTTGGTGTTTGGAAGTTCAATGTTGAGGGATCTTAGTGTGGCGTTTGCCTTGTCGGCAATTAGGTGGAGTGACATGGAACACAATTCAAATCCCGATTTCTCCTTGAATGAAAGTCTCTTGATCTTTACATTAAGGGAATCGTCGGTTATGGCATTGATGATAAAGTGTGCGCTGATGTTGCTTGTATTTATGTCTGCAATGGAGAACTTGTCTGTGTTGGCAGGTTTCCATAGACTTCGGTATCTGATGCTGCCGTTGCGGATAATGAGTGAGTTTATCTTCAGATTGAGCGGGGTGTGCTTCGTGGTATCCTTGGAAGCCAGTGAGTCGAGGATGAACTGGTAATTGGGCTTTGATGCTTCCGTGGCTTTGTATG
>CAVBVK010000022.1:15868-29000 GCA_963599085.1 bacterium
GTATGCATACGCTTGCAGCCCGAAGAACTGTGCAGAAGTGATGGTGACCTTTTGGTTGAGCAAATCTATTAAGTCTATCTTGACAGATGTTCTTGCGATTTTCAGCATCTGTTTGTCGCTTTTGTCGTAGATGTAGGCATCGTCGATAATAAGACGGTTGATAAAGCCTAAATCCACACGGCCTACCGTCACCCTTGTCCCGAACTTGTCGCAAAGGGCATCACCCACACATTTTCCCAAACCATATTGAATGGCCGGAATGTGCAATAAAACGACAATTGTCAAATATGTGCAGACAATCGTCCACACGGTAATATTAATGATGCGCCTTGACACGGATGATATGCTCTGATATTCAGACTTCAAAATTACGCTATTTTTTTTGTAACAGGAAATAAATGCCGTTTTTTTCTTTCGTTTATCCATTAAAAGTGTTAATTTTGCAGCGAGTATTTAATGCTTAATCCATTCGTCGGAAATGAAAGAGCAGGATATAACCTTTTGTTTTTGACAAGTTTTATCTTATTAAGGTTTATGACAAATGTAATTAAGTTACGAAAGGGCTTGGACATTAATCTGAAAGGGAAGGCTGAAAGGAAAGTCGTTCCGTCGAGGAAGTGTTCTCAATTCGGACTTGTGCCTGCCGACTTTGTGGGTGTCGTTCCCAAGGTAGTCGTGTGTGAAGGTGACAAGGTGAAAGCCGGAGAAGCCTTGTTCGTGAACAAGAAACAAACTGATGTGCGTTTCGCTTCTCCGGTGAGCGGTACGGTGTCTGCCGTTGTCAGAGGCGACAGACGCAAGGTTCTTTGTGTGGTTGTTGATGCTGATGCCGAGCAACAATATGTTGATTATGGCAAGAAAGACGTCGCTTCCCTTGATGGCGATACCGTAAGGGAGGCGTTGCTTGAAGCCGGATTGTTCGGATATATCAACCAGTTGCCGTACGCTGTCTCTACAACTCCTGACACAATGCCTAAGGCTATTTTTGTGAGTGCGTTGCGCGACATGCCGCTTGCAGCCGATTTTGAATATGAACTTGAAGGCAATGAGGATGATTTCCAGACCGGTCTGACGGCTTTGTCGAAAATGGCGAAGACATATTTGGGAGTAGGGGCAAGGCAGACTGCAAGGGCTATTCTCGAAGCAAAGGATGTGGAGATCAATGTCTTTGACGGCCCGTGTCCTGCCGGAAATGTCGGTGTGCAGATAAACAAAGTCTGTCCTGTGAATAAAGGGGAGACCGTTTGGACAGTAAATCCGACCACAGTGATATATATAGGCCGCCTGTTCAATAAGGGAATCGTTGATTTGAAGCACCTTATAGCTGTTGCCGGCAGTGAGGTCATGGCTCCTGCCTACATGGAAGTGCTTGTTGGACAAAGCGTGGCTTCTGTGATTGACGGGCAGTGTAAGGGCGGCCGTTTGCGTATCATCAACGGCAATCCTCTCACCGGACGCCAATGTTCACTTAATGATTATGTCGGTGCACATGTTTCGGAGTTGACAGTAATCCCGGAAGGCGACGATGCTGATGAGATGTTCGGATGGATTCTTCCACGCGCCAACGATTTCTCCGTCTCACGCAGCTATTTCTCTTGGTTGTTTGGTAAGCATAAGGAGTATAGGCTTGACGCCCGGGTGAAGGGCGGCGAGCGTCATATTATTATGAGTGGAGAATACGACAAGGTGCTGCCGATGGATATTTATGGAGAATATCTTGTTAAGGCGATAATCTCCGGCGACATTGACAAGCAGGAACAACTCGGCATTTACGAGGTCAGTCCGGAGGATTTCGCTGTTGCGGAGTTTGTGGACTCGTCGAAGCTGGAATTGCAGAAGATTGTGCGTGAAGGCTTGGATGTGTTGCGTAAAGAGAATGCTTAATCATATTAAAACAGTAAAAAAGAATGAGCGCATTAAGAAATTATCTCAATAAGATAAAACCCAACTGACTTCCAGAAGGGAGGCAGGCTTCATGCTTTTGAGAGCGTTTTTGAGGGATTTGAAAGTTTCCTGTATGTACCGAACACAACTTCAAAAAACAGTGCCAATATCCATGATGCCATCGATTCGAAGCGTATTATGAGTTTTGTCGTGATCGCTTTGCTTCCAGCGTTGTTCTTTGGCATGTACAATGTGGGCTTTCAGAATTACAAGGCGGCAGGCACATTGGAGGCAGCAGGCTTCTTTGAGGTGTTTGCCTTTGGCTTCTTGGCTGTTCTTCCCAAGCTGTTGGTGAGTTATATTGTCGGATTGGGAATTGAATTTGCATGGGCTCAGTGGAAGCATGAGGAGATACAGGAAGGCTACCTTGTTACCGGTATTATCATCCCGTTAATCATTCCAATCACCACTCCGTTGTGGATGCTTGCGTTGGCTGTCGCTTTTGCAGTCATCTTCTGCAAGGAAATATTCGGTGGTACAGGCATGAACATTTTTAATGTTGCCGTGGGTGCCCGTATGTTCCTTTTCTTCTCTTATCCTACTGCAATGAGTGGCGATAAGGTTTGGATAGCAAAGGAGTCGATCTTTGGATTGGGAAACACGTTGGAGGTGGATGCCCTTACCGCTGCCACACCATTGGGTCAGTTGGCGCAGAAAGTCGCACCTGATGCGGGCATTTGCGATATGGTGTGCGGGTTTATTCCGGGTTCTGTCGGTGAGACATCGGTAATTGCGATTGCCATCGGCGCAGTAATCCTGTTGTGGACAGGCATCGCTTCTTGGAAAACAATGGGAAGTGTGTTTGCCGGAGGTGTTATCTCCGCCTGCGTTTTCCATGCGTTGGGAATGACAGACATAGCATGGTATGAGCACATAATCCTCGGCGGCTTCTGTTTCGGTGCCGTGTTTATGGCAACCGACCCTGTGACATCAGCCCGCACTGAGCCCGGCAAGTATATATACGGGTTCTTTATCGGAGTCATTGCTGTCGTCGTGCGTGTCATGAACCCCGGCTATCCTGAGGGAATGATGCTCGCAATCTTCTTCGGTAACATGATAGCTCCGCTCATTGACTATTGTGTCGTACAGCGCAACATCTCTTGTCGTGCCAAACGTGCTATTAACAAATAAGGAGAAAAGGCAATTATGAAAACAAATTCAAATAGTTATACGACAGTTTATTCTGTAATTCTTGTTGTGATAGTAGCTTTCCTCCTCGCATTTGTCTCACAGGCGCTCAAACCCATGCAGGATGTAAATGTCGAGCTTGACATACAGAAGCAGATTCTTAATTCGCTCAATCTCCGTAATCTTGACGCTGCCGCCGCTGCCGCCAAATACAAGGAAGTGGTGAAGGCAGAGAAGGAAGAAGACGGCATGAAGTATTATGAGTGTGAGATTGACGGACAGAAAAAGACAGTTTACACCGTTAAAGGCATGGGGCTTTGGGGCGGCATCAATGGCTACATCGCTGTGGATGCTGACAACAACACCATCTACGGAGTGTATTTCAACCATGAGAGCGAGACTGCCGGACTTGGAGCCGAAATCAAGGACAATGTAAAATGGCAGCAGTTGTTTCAAGGCAAAAAAATTCATAAGGACGCCGTGGAAGGCATAGCTCTTGGTGTAAAGAAGGATGCTCCCGCTGATGATGAAAACAATGTGGATGCCATTACAGGTGCCACATTGACATCTGATGGTGTAGATAAGATGCTCAAGGACGGACTCTCGAAGTTCATTAAATAACAAATTCCATTATGTCATTATTTAGCAAACAAAATAAGGAGGCACTTTCCAAACCGCTCAATTTGGACAACCCTATTCTGGTGCAGGTGCTTGGCATTTGCAGTGCCTTGGCTGTAACTTCGCAATTGAAGCCGGCCATTGTCATGGGGCTTGCCGTTACTGTCATCACGGCATTCTCAAATGTTATCATTTCCCTGATCCGCAAAACCATTCCGCAGCGCATCCGCATTATCGTTCAGCTGGTAGTGGTGGCTGCATTGGTGACAATAGTAAGTCAGGTGCTGAAAGCTTTTGCCTACGATGTGAGTGTACAACTTTCCGTTTATGTGGGATTGATCATTACCAACTGTATCCTGATGGGGCGTCTTGAGGCTTTTGCCATGATGAACAAGCCTTGGCCTTCGTTCCTTGACGGTATAGGCAACGGTCTTGGATATGCTTTTATCCTTGTCGTTGTCGGCATCGTCCGTGAGCTTTTGGGTCGCGGTTCATTGCTTGGATTTCAGATTATTCCCGAAAGTGCATACACCTTTGGATATGCCAACAACGGGATGATGACAATGCCGGCAATGGCTTTGATTCTTCTTGGATGTGTAATTTGGGCGCACCGTGCCTGGTTTTATAAGGAGGAGAAATAAAGATGGATCACGCAATTAGTTTATTCTTCCGTTCGATATTTGTCGATAACATGATTTTCGCATATTTCTTGGGCATGTGCTCTTTTCTGGCCGTTTCCAAGAATGTGAAGACTTCTTTTGGCTTGGGTATGGCAGTAACCTTTGTGCTGCTCGTGACTGTCCCTTTGGATTATCTTTTGCAGACAAAGGTTTTGGGACCCGACTGCCTTGTTGAGGGTGTCGATTTAAGCTATCTCAGTTTCATCCTCTTCATTGCTGTCATTGCAGGTATTGTGCAGTTGGTGGAAATGGTCGTTGAGAAGTATTCTCCGTCTCTTTATTCTGCGCTTGGCATCTTCCTGCCTCTTATTGCCGTAAACTGTGCCATCATGGGTGCATCGTTGTTCATGCAGCAGCGTATTCTTATGGATCCGGCAAACTCTCAGGCCATCACTTCGTTGTGGGATAGCGTTGTTTATGCTGTCGGCTCAGGCCTTGGATGGACTCTCGCAATTACGCTTATGGGAGCAATCCGTGAGAAAATGCAGTATTGCGATGTGCCGAAGCCTTTGCAGGGATTGGGTATCACATTCATCACAGTGGGACTGATGGCGATGGCAATGCTGTGCTTCGCAGGCCTTAACATTTAAACAAGGAGGACTTAAAAAGATATGGGAAATACAACATTTATATTGGCAAGTATCGGAGTCTTCCTGATTGTGATACTCCTGCTTGTGGTGACCTTGCTTGTGGCTAAGCGTTATCTCAGTCCGAGCGGAAACGTGAACATTGAAATTAACGGCGACAGGACAATCAACGTTCCGCAGGGAAGCAGCCTGATGACCACATTGAACGAAAACGGCATATTCTTGCCGTCGGCATGTGGAGGCAAGGCCAGCTGCGGACAGTGCAAGGTTCAGGTGCTTGAAGGCGGTGGCGAAATACTTGATTCCGAGAAGACTCATTTCACACGCAAGCAGATTAAGGAACATTGGCGTCTCGGATGCCAGTGTAAGGTGAAAGGCGACCTGAAGATAAAGGTGCCTGAGAGTGTTATGGGTGTCAAGGAATGGGAGTGTGAAGTCATTTCCAACAAGAATGTTTCTTCCTTCATCAAGGAGTTCAAGGTGGCATTGCCTCCGGGCGAACACATGGATTTCGTACCTGGTTCTTATGCCCAAATCAAGATTCCTGCATACGATTGCATCGATTATGACAAGGACTTTGACAAGACTCTCATTGGTGAGGAGTATATAGGCACATGGGAGAAATTCAACATCTTCTCTCTTAAGGCTCACAATCCGGAACCTACTGTGCGTGCATATTCAATGGCCAACTATCCGGATGAAGGCGATATTATAACCCTTACAGTGCGCATCGCCACCACTCCTTTTCTACCACGTCCGCAGGTAGGATTCCAGAATGTGCCGACGGGCATTGCTTCTTCATACATATTCTCGTTGAAACCGGGCGATAAGGTTATGATGAGCGGTCCTTATGGCGATTTCCATCCTAACTTCACCTCTGGCAAGGAGATGATATGGATTGGCGGCGGTGCAGGCATGGCTCCGTTGCGTGCGCAGATTATGCACATGACGAAGACCTTGCACACACGCGATCGTGAACTGCACTTCTTCTATGGGGCGCGTGCCCTTGGGGAGGCTTTCTTCCTTGAGGACTTCTGGGAACTTGAGAAGGAGTATCCCAACTTCCATTTCCATCTGTCCCTTGACCGTAAAGACCCTGTTGCCGATGCACAGGAAGTGAAGTATTATGAGGGCTTTGCCGTGAACTGCATCCGTGACACATATCTTAAAGACCATGAAGCCCCTGAAGATTGTGAATATTACCTTTGCGGGCCTCCAATGCTCATCAAGACTGTTACAGACTATCTCGACAGTCTCGGTGTGGATCCGGAAAGCATATTGTACGACAATTTCGGTTAAGATAGATATATCATATTTTGAAGAGTTGGCAGGAAATACAATCAAGCCAACTCTTTTTTTTGTTAGCTGCAAGGAAACTCTGTATTGGAGAGGGCGGGCATCCTGTACAAAACACTTACCTTGCCATTTGTTTATCACCGGGTGGCGCGATAATAGGTAAAAGTGGTTGGTTAATCCGTAAAAAAGGTACTGTTAGAACCATATTCTCAATTTATCTTTGCAATATCATATAAATTGAAAACGGATGAAGAAAGTTTTTGTCGTAATTTTAATGATAACTTCAACACTAAACAGTATGTCAGTTATGGCACAAGAAAAAATCAAACAGACAGCGGGGCGCAAGGCTCTTGGAGACTTTGCGCCAAAATTTGCCGAACTCAACGATGATGTCCTCTTCGGCGATGCCGTGTGGAACGATTCAACATTCAATCTGCACGACCACAGCATAATAACAATTTCCGTCCTTCTTGGCAAAGGCATCGTCGATTCGTCGTTCCGTGCCCATCTTGAAATGGGCAAGAAGCATGGCATAACGCGCAAGGAAATCGCGGCACTTCTCACACAGGCCGCTTTCTATGCAGGTTGGCCCAACGCATGGGCGGGATTTCGCATGGCAAAGGAAGTTTGGGCTGACGATGATGCCAAGACAGAACGGCAACGCTTTCAACAGGAAATGATATTCCCGATAGGCGAGCCGAACACTGCCTACGCCCAATATTTCACCGGCAACAGCTATCTGTCCCGCATCTCCTCCGAACAGGTATCCATAGCCAACGTGACTTTTGAGCCGCGTTGCCGCAACAATTGGCATGTACATCATGCCACAATGGGTGGCGGACAGATGCTTGTCGGCGTTGCCGGACGGGGATGGTATCAGGAGAAAGGCAAGCCTGCCCAAGCAATTCACCCTGGCACTGTCATACACATACCTGCCAATGTGGAGCATTGGCATGGGGCTGCCGCCGACAGTTGGTTTGCTCATCTTGCGTTTGAAATAGAAGGAGAGAACACTTCAAACGAATGGCTTGCGCCTGTTACGGATGAAGAGTATGACAGTATACAGGAATAAGTGTATATGGGATAATGTAAGTGTCTTAGAGTGGAATTTTGCAGGTAGCATTAATTTAACATATTATAGGCTCTTGTTACTCGGATTTTTGCAGTAACTTTGCACATCATTGGAAACAGTGCTTCGGTTCTGTCGCTGCCGTCAATGAATGTCGGCAGAGGAAAGTCCGGGCAGCGTAGGGAACCCCACTTCCGAAAGTAGAAGCTGCCGGTGACGGCAGGTGTCGGCAGAAGAGAATGACCGCCGCACTTGGTGCGGTAAGGGTGAGAAGGTGGTGTAAGAGACCACCAGCCGCTGGGTGATCAGCGGGCTGTGCCATCTGGGGGCTGCAAGTTCATGTAAACCATCGTTTGAGGGCGTCCCGTCCGACCATGGTGACGATGGAGGGTAGAATGCTTGAGCCGTGAGGCGACTTGCGGAGTAGATAAATGACAGAACGCTTCTGTCCCGTAAGGGGCAGAAGAGACAGAACCCGGCTTATAGAGGCTCTGCTTCCAATTTTTATCATGTAATGTGATATGCGAAAACAGGCAACTGCGACATCCTTATTTGTGTCAGCTGTTGCCTGTTTTCTTTTCTTGATCCTATTTTCTTAGAACTTCACATCAAGCTCTACATCAATCATGTTATAGTCGGGGCTTGCAAGGCTTCTGTCGTTCACCCTTACATATTCAGCACCAAGCATGATGCTTTTGCCAATCCAGAAGTTTGCCCCTATTTCATAGAAAGTCTTTGCCGTGCCCCATTCTGCGCGTGGGCGATATAGGTCGTAACGGGCTTTTGCATAAAGTTTTTTGGAAATGACAGGTGCTATTACCAGTGCATAGAAACCGTCGGCCTGGTCGCCGGCTGCGTAATTGATATTGCAGTCAGTTTCCGTTCCGCTTGAAAGACTTTGTGAAAAGCCATAGCCTTGACTGTGAATGTATTCAGAACGTAGTGTCCAGTCGTTAGCTGCATATTCGGCACTGAATGCGTAGCGGTTCCTGGACAATGAGCGGACACCGCTCGTTTTGACTTCATTGCCATTCTCGTCGAGCAGGGGCTCGTGATTGGCGTCAGTCATAGTCCATGTTCCTTTGCGTGCATACGAGCCTGTCCATCCGAAAACGCCGATGCGGAGACCCTTGACAGGAACTGCCCATACGCCGCCGATAATGTCTTTACGTTGGTCAACATCCTTTCGGTTTGTGCCTTGTCCGTTGAATAGGCCCACTTGATAATGCAGTAAATTGCGTCCGTTCCCATTTTTTAGGAAGTCGCCTTGAACCTGTATGCCAATATCGCGTCCGTTACTTGAGTGTTCACCGGAACGGTCGCTGAATCCCGACAGTTTTGAAACGTTCTGCGAATAACTCATAAAACCTTGTGTGATGGGGTGTATCGGGTTCTCAAAAGTGAAAGGCCGCTTGAACTGCCCTGCCTTTATCTTGAACGCGCCGTATTTCTGCCATTCGGCGAAAGCATCCACCATACGGGGCGAACTGCCAAGGTCGGATGTGTTGCCATTGGCCTGCAATTGCACTTTCCAGTAGAAATCCTTTATCAGCCTTCCTTCAAGTGCCATGCGTACCATGCGTATATTGAACGTGTTGCTCTCTTTGTTTTCCTGATCGCTGTATTGGAACTGTGACATTACATATCCGCTGAATTTAACGTCGCTGAGCACACTCAGCTTTACTTCCTTCTTTTCCTGTGCAGCCATACTTGCAGTAAACAGGATGGCAAGGGAGGTTGATAGAATTGTTTTTTTCATTTTGTCTTTTTGGGTTGTTAATGCGCAAAGCGCATGGTTTTTAGTGATTTGTTTCCTTTTTATGGCCTATTGCTTAAATTTATTCTTTCACTTCGAGCAGCACGACATTCTCCACATGCGGTGTATGTGGGAACATATCCACTGGCTGCACTTCCTTCACGCTGTATGCCACATCAAGTGCCTGCAAATCGCGCGCTTGTGTGGACGGGTTGCAACTCACATAAACGATGCGTTTCGGGTGCGCCCTAAGTATGGTCTCTATCACGTCAGGATGCATCCCTGCGCGGGGGGGGTCGGTGATGATTACATCCGGGCGGCCATGCCGTGCAATGAATTCATCGTTGAGGATGTCTTTCATGTCGCCGGCATAGAACTTGGTGTTGCTGATACCGTTCTCGTCAGAATTCACTTTTGCGTCTTCAATGGCTTCAGGCACATATTCAATACCAATCACCTCGCGTGCATTGCGTGCAACAAAATTGGCTATGGTTCCTGTTCCCGTGTAAAGGTCATACACGAGTTCCTTACCGGTGAGCTGTGCAAAGTCCCGTGCCACGGTGTACAGATGGTATGCCTGTTCCGTATTTGTCTGGTAAAAGCTCTTCGGTCCAACCTTGAACCGTAGCTGCTCCATGGTTTCATATATGTGGTCGTTGCCTTTGAATACCGACAGGTCAAGGTCGCCGAAAGTGTCGTTGCACTTTTGGTTGTTTACATACATGAGTGAAGTTATTTCCGGGAACTTGTCGGCTATGTATTGCAACAGTGCCTTTGCGCGCCCTTCGTCGCCTTCCTCGTCATAGTGAAACTGTATTAGTACCATCCATTCGCCGGTGTTTGAATTGCGGATCATAATGTCGCGCAGAAGCCCGTGCTGCTGTCTGAGATCGAAAAAAGTCATGCCCGTTTCGAAAGCATAGTCGCGGATAGCATTCCGGATGTGGTTGTGTAGGTCGTCCATGAGCCAGCATTTCTCTATGGGCAGGATTTTGTCGAACGCCCCGGTGATGTGAAATCCTATTCCGTTCATGTTGTCAAAAGTGGTACCCTCGGCTATCTGCTCACGGGTGAGCCACCGTTTGTTGCAGCATCCGAACTCCAACTTGTTGCGGTATTCCTTTGTATGAACCGACCCCATGATTGGGCGAAAGTCGGGTAGGGCTATCTTTCCGATGCGTGTCAGTTGGTCATAAACCTGCTTCTGCTTTGCTTTCAATTGCTCTCCGTATGGCAGATTTTGCCATTTACAGCCTCCGCATACCCCGAAATGTCTGCACATTGGTTCTTCGCGCACTTCGCTTTTCTTTATAAACCTTATGACTTCGGCTTCGCAATAGTGGTGTTTTTTCTTGCGCACCTGTAAATCTACCACATCGCCGGGCACGGCAAAAGGCACAAACACCACCATGTCATCTACCCGTGCAATGGATTTCCCCTCTGCGGCAACATCTTCTATCGTTATGTTTTCCAATATCGGAAGCGGTTTCTTCTTTCTTGTCATCTCTCTGTGTAAAGTGTTTACGGCTTGCAAAGTTACGCAATTCCTTGCTTATATGGAGTATGGCTTGTCCATATTTTGAAAATAAGCGCAAGCCATGCCTTTGTCGTGTGCAGTCAAACGGACTGTTGTCTTTGGCTCTTGTCAACGGATGCTTAGTTCGGCAATACCCATTCTCTCGCCAGGAGTTGTTGTCCTTTCAGCCTTGAATTTCAAGTATCGTGTCTTGACATTGCCCAAATCCACTGTTTGCAGTACAGGGTTGTTTTGGATGTTTGAGAACTCCCCCGTCTTTATCGTTTCTACATTGTTGCCTTCTGCATCACAAGCGGTTATCGTGTAGTTGGCGACAAGTCCTTTACGGCTGTCGCTCTGTTGTGGCAGATACTGCAGTTTGCTTATATTCACTTCTTTTCCGAAATCGATGACTATCTCGTCGGTGTCGGCAAAAGATACTGTCGCTGCATCACGGTCGGTAATGTCGCCCAGTTTGTCCGTGTCCCACTTGCTGTATTTGCCGTCGCGGCTCTTTTCAAGAACGCTGAATGGTAGAGAGGTTATGATTTTTTCTGTCACAGCATTCCATGTGAGTTGGGCGTTTTCCCCTCCGTAAAACACCCCCACATTGTTTATACATAAAGGACCTCGTGCGTCGGTAATTCGCACCCTTATACCTTTTGATGTCACTGTCTTAAACCTAAGCAGACGCTTGTAGCCGATGGTTGTTGTCTCTTCGTCCTGTTGTACGGGCATCCAAACGCCTTTGCCGTCAAGGTATTCCACCACAAACTTCTTCACACGCTGTCCCAATGCTATGTATTCTTGGAGCATAATGCGGTTCATCGGTCGAGCCTTTTTGAATGCGAATTCTATTGTACCCGTGTTTACACCGTCAGGTGTGGCCCAATAGGTGTTCCAATTGCCGTCGGTAATGGCTTTTGCGGAAAACTTTTTTCCGCGCAGGCTGCTCACTTTCGCTTTCATCCCCGCTACGAGATCGGTGCCGAGTTCGTGCTGAATCATGCGGTGGAAAGTCACGGCATTGGCCGAGTCGGTGGGGTGGATAAGTCCGTCACGATCGACGGGGAAGTTAAGCAGCAGAGTGGCGTTGTGTCCTACGCTGCGATAATATAGGTCCACAAGCTGTTCGGGAGATTTCACTTTGTCGTCTTCCTCCGGATGATAGAACCATCCTGGGCGTATTGACACATCGCATTCGGCAGCTGTCCATTGGTTGCCGTCGGCGTGCCCGTATTGCAGCTCCCGGTATTGTGGATAGCCGGGATACACCTCGCCTTTGCGCAGGAACGCCCAGTTGGTTTCTCCGGCAAAGCCTTTTTCGTTGCCCACCCAGCGGCAACCGGGACCTCCATCGCCAAATACCACTGCCTGCGGTTGCAGACTGTCGAGCATCTCGAATATGCGCGGGTAGTTGTAATAGTTTTTCCTGTCAATGGTGCGTGTGTCTTTGGCGCCGCCGTAGTAGCCGTCGCCGCCGTTTGCTCCGTCAAACCACACCTCAAACACCTCGCCATAGTTGGTGAGCAGGTCGCGAAGTTGTGCATAGAAATAAGGTAAATAGCCGGGGGTGGCATAGTCGGCACGGCTACGATCCCACGGCGACAAATAGACAGCGAACTTCAGCCCGTACTTCTTGCAGGCCTCAGACAACTCTCGCACGACATTGCCCTTGCCTTCGCGGAACGGCGATTTGCTTACGTTGTAGTCGTTGCCGGCAAAAGGCCAAAGGCAGAAGCCGTCGTGATGCTTGGCTGTAAGGATAACCCCCTTCATGCCTGCTGCGACAAGCGTACGTGCCCATTGTTCGCAATCGAGTTTAGTGGGGTTGAATGTCATTGGGTCGGAATCGCCGTATCCCCATTCCCGGTCATTGAATGTGTTGAGCCCGAAGTGTATGAAGGCATAAGTCTCCATCCTTTGCCAGTCTATCTGTTTCTGTTCCGGTAAAGGAAGTATAGGCTTCGGAGCTTCCACTGTTTTGGATGCTGCCGCAGCAGTCAGCGAGAAACATGCGAGCAGGAGCATGGTTTGGGTTAGTCGTCTTGTAATCATAAAAAAAGATATTTGTTGTTGCAATAATGTATTTTTTTTTGTGGAAAGATAAGGCAAAGTTAATCATTTTTTTTGTACTTTTGTGCTGATTTGGAACATTGTTCAAGTTAATTATACTAATGACTAAAAGATGAAAAGAATTGCATCACTGGATTATGTCCGAGTATTTGCGTGCTTCTTGGTAATGCTTGTGCATGCGAGTGAAAACTTTTACGGAGCGGAGGGCTCTACCGACATGGCAGGACCACAGGCTTTCCTTGCCACGGAGTCTGACCGTTTGTGGGTGTCGCTATATGACGGTTTCTCCAGAATGTCCGTACCGTTGTTCATTATTATTTCGGCGTTTCTGCTTGCCCCTATGAAAGAGAGCATGAGCTCGTGGGAATTCTACCGCAAGCGTGCCTTGCGCATATTGCCGCCTTTCTTCATTTTTATGGTTCTTTACAGCACCCTCCCGATGCTTTGGGGGCAGCTTACATT
>CAVBVK010000023.1:0-28464 GCA_963599085.1 bacterium
GCCTATCTGTCACAAACATTGAAATTTCAAAGCATTTTTAAATGAAAGAGCCGTGCGCCTTAATATATTTAATCACTCTATTAAATGCATATTCATTTCTTTTTTGTATTTTTGCAGAAAATAGGCTGCACTCGGCAATTTGAAAGCAAACTTTCATTGCGCTCGCTTGCACTATCTTTGCAGAAAATAGGCTGCACTCGGCAATTTGAAAGCAAGCTTTCATTGCGCTCGCTTGCACTATCTTTGAAATAGACAAAAATACGGAAAATTGCAGTTGAATTACATGAAAGCGACAGGCAACACGCTGAAAGTAGGAATGTCGCTGATGCTCGGCGGACTGATTCTCTACTGGATGTACCGCGGTTTCGACTTCCATGCACTCGGGCAGGTGATGCTGCACGACATGAACTGGACATGGATGCTGCTGTCGTTCCCCTTCGGCATACTTGCCCAAGTGTTCCGCGGATGGCGCTGGCACCTCACGCTCGAGCCCGTAGACGAGCACCCGCGCACATCGACGAGCATCAATTCCATATTCCTCTCCTACGCCGCGAGCATCCTTGTGCCGCGCATAGGAGAGTTCGCACGCTGCGGGGTGCTGCGCCGCTACGACGGGGTGTCGTTCCCCAAAGCCCTCGGGACAGTGGTGACGGAGCGCGCCATCGACTCGCTTTTAGTCTTGCTCATAGCATTGCTCACATTCATCTTCCAAGTGCATGTGTTCAACACCTTCTTCGAACGCACCGGAACCAACATCGGCACCATACTCGACAACTTTTCGTCCACGGGCTACATTGTCACCGCCGTGTGCGCGGCGGCAGTGTGCATCATGACATGGTACCTGCTGCGCAAGCTCGCAATATATAATAAGGTGAAAACGACGATAGGCGGCATCGTGCAAGGCGCAATGTCGCTGAGGAAGGTGAAGGACGCACCGCTCTTCGTGATTCTCACCCTTGCAATATGGCTCAGCTACTTCCTGCACTACTACCTCACGTTTTTCTGCTTCAGGCAGACAGCACACCTCGGCATGGCGTGTGCCCTCGTGACCTTCATTGTAGGCAGCATCGCCGTGATAGTGCCCACGCCCAACGGCGCAGGGCCGTGGCACTTCGCCGTGAAGACCATGCTCATACTCTACGGAGTGGGTGAAACGGATGCGCTTAACTTCGTGCTGATAGTGCACTCGGTGCAGACCATGCTTGTCATTGCGCTCGGCATCTTCGCATGGACAATGCTATCGTTCACACGGCGCACAGGCAGCAGTGCCGGCACACCCCGTACGTGACAGGACGGCAACGGCAGCAACACGGCATCAGGAAAAGGACAAGTATTAACAACTTAAACAATAAGACCAACATGAGTGAAATTATCAATCTGAAACCCGAGTGCATCTGGCGCAACTTCGATGCACTGACACAAGTGCCGCGTCCGACAGGACACCGCAAGGAAGTACAGAAGTTCCTGCTTGACTTCGCAGCCAAAGCCGGAGTGGAGGCATTCCAGGACGCAGGAGGCAACATTGTGATGCGCAAGGCCGCAACGCCTGGAATGGAAGGCCGCAAAGGCGTCATCCTGCAGGCACACATGGACATGGTGCCGCAGAAATCGAAAGACAGCGTGCACGACTTCACGAAAGACCCGATTGAAACATACATCGACGGCGAATGGGTGAGAGCACGCAACACCACACTGGGAGCCGACAACGGCATCGGCGTGGCGGCCATAATGGCTGTCATGGAGGACAAAACATTGAAGCACGGACCAGTTGAAGGACTGTTCACCGCCGACGAAGAGACCGGCATGTACGGCGCAAACGACCTGCCGACAGGCGAGCTCCAAGGTGACTTCCTGCTCAACCTCGACTCCGAGACATGGGGCAAGTTCGTGATAGGAAGTGCCGGAGGCGTGGACATCACGGCAACGCTGGAATACAAGGAGGTGGAGACCGACCCTGAAGACGCTACCGTAAAAGTGACGATAAAGGGACTGAAAGGCGGACACTCGGGCCTCGAAATCAACGAGGGGCGCGGCAACGCCAACAAACTTATGGCACGGTTCGTGCATGAGGCAATAAGCCAATACGAGGCACGTCTCGCTTCATGGAACGGCGGGAACATGCGCAACGCCATCCCGTTCGAGTGCGAAGTGGTGCTCACCCTGCCCAAAGAAAATGTGGAAGCCATCAAGGAAAGAGTGGAACAGTGGCGCGAACTCTTCAACAACGAGTACAACACCATAGAGAACGACATAAAGTTCTTCGCCGAAGACGTGCCCACTCCAGCGACAGAGACACCGGAGGAAATCCAGGACAACCTCCTCGACGCCATCTACGCGTGCCACGACGGGGTGCTGCGCATGATACCGGTGTTCCCCACAGTGGTGGAGACTTCGTCAAACCTCGCCATCGTGAACATCGCCGACGGCAAGGCCGCGATAAAGATTCTCGCACGCTCCTCAAAGGAAGACATGAGGGACTACATCGCAACTTCACTCGAACGCTGCTTCTCAATGGCCGGGATGAAGGTGGAAATGTCAGGTGCCTACGGCGGCTGGGACCCGAATACCGACAGCGGACTGCTCAAGCTCCTCGAGAAAAACTACCGCGAACTCTTCGGCGAGGAGGCCGTAGAGCAGGTGGATCACGCCGGACTCGAATGCTCGGTGATACTCGACAAGTATCCGCATCTTGATGTCGTATCACTCGGCCCGACGCTCCGTTCACCGCACACCACAGCCGAACGTTGCCTCATACACACAGTGGCCCCGTTCTGGGAACTGCTGAAAAAGACACTCGAGGAAGTGCCTGCGAAATAAAGGCACGACGCAAGCCGTGACAGACGGCAACACACGTAAAATGCATTGCAGGCACTCCCCCTCACGGGAGCAATGCCTTGCAGTGCATTTTACGGTTACAACAGACCCATTTACAGTTATCCACCGCAAACAGCAACAAAATGAAAAGGAAACTCGTTTACACAGCTTTGGGCGTCATCGCAACGCTTGCCATCGCCACCATAGGCGGCAGCTTCTATCTGCTCGACTACGCCCTGGCATCAAAGCCTGCCGACCGCACACCCGACATAAAGGGCGAGACAAGCAGTTATCCCGAACTGAAACCGTGGATTGACAGCCTCAACAGCATCAAGGCACTGCGCGACACATTCATCGTCATGCCCGGCGGCGAACGCCAGCACGCAATGTTCGTGAGCTCGCCAAGAGCCAACGGGCACACGGCGGTGGTGGTGCACGGCTACGGACGCTATGCCGTCGATATGCTGCACATTGCCCGTATCTATGAAAGGGAAATGGGATACAACATCATTCTGCCCGACCTTCACGGACACGGACTGAGTGACGGCGACGACATACAGATGGGATGGAACGACCGTCTCGACGTGCTGCACTGGGCAGCAACGGCAGAGCGCATGTTCGGCAACCCCGGTGTACCGTCGGGAATGGTGGTGCACGGCATCTCAATGGGTGCCGCCACGACGATGAACGTGTCAGGAGAGCAGACACCGCCATACATAAAATGCTTCGTGGAGGACTGCGGTTTCACCAGCGCGTGGGACGAATTCAGCCACGAACTCAAAGGACGCTTCTCCCTACCCGACTTTCCCCTGCTCCCAGCGGCAAGCCTCCTGTGCAAGATGAAGTACGGATGGAGCTTCGGCGAAGCCTCGCCGCTGCGTCAGGTGGCCAAATGCCGCAAGCCCATGCTGTTCATACACGGCGGCAACGACACCTTCGTCCCTACGGAGATGGTATATACTCTGTATGCAGCAAAGCCGCAGCCCAAGGAGCTTTGGGTGGCGAAAGGCAGCGGGCATGCCCTTTCCTACAAGGGCCACAAGGCCGAATACACACGCCGGGTGACGGAGTTTGTCAATAAATGGAACCGATAAAGGAACGGGAAAGGTGCGGCTGATACCGCCAATCACGCCATAAAAAGGTCATTCCTCCGCTCAAAAGTTACAGCAGAGGGGATATAAGGCGCACCACCGACTCCCACAACCGCAGCGGGAACGGGCGGCGTGTCAGTTCGCGCACATTACCGATGGCGGTGCAACAAGCCTCATCATCAAGGAAAACATGCTTCATGCGCAGAGCCATGGCACGGTCGTAGAAAAAGATGTTTGACTCAAAATTGTTCTCGAAACTGCGGAAATCGACATTGGTAGAGCCGCAAGTGCAAAGCGAGTCGTCGCAAACAAGGAACTTGCTGTGATTGAACCCTGCCGTATAGAGCAACACCTTCACTCCTGCTTCGAGCGTCTCCATGACGTATGAGATGCTCGCCCACTCGAGAAAGCGCGACTCGGAGTGCCGCGGCAACATGAGCCTTACATCCACACCGGCAAGTGCCGCCGTGCGCAGGGCGAAGAGAATTGGCTCGGTAGGGAGGAAATACGGCGTGGCGATATAGACATACTGACGGGCTTCGAGCAGCACACGGACATAGCCTTGCATCATGTCCGGCCACCGGGCGATGGGGCTTCCCGTCACCACTTGGGCTATGCAGTCGTTGTTTATGTGCCATGGTATGGGCGGATAATAGCGGCGGTTGGTGATGAGGGT
This sequence comes from bacterium, assembly GCA_963599085.1. Lineage (GTDB taxonomy): Bacteria > Bacteroidota > Bacteroidia > Bacteroidales > Bacteroidaceae > Prevotella. Next base: position 4,582 of record CAVBVK010000023.1, read on the forward strand.
GCGGTCAACGAAATACCAATCCACGAGGAACGAGCACTGCAAAGCATACACTGCCCCGCCGCGCACACGCAGATGGGTGTCGCGCCAAGGCTGCCTCGGTGTGCCCTTCACATACCGCAGGGCTATGTTCATGCCCCCTATAAACCCCACCGTGCCGTCAATGACACAGAGCTTGCGGTGATTGCGGTAGTTCACCTTGCTCGTGAAGGCAGGGAACTTCACCGGCATGAAGGCATGGACATCAATCCCCGCATTGCGCATGCGCTCGAAAAACGACTTCCTTACACGCCACGAACCCACATCGTCATATATCAGGCGCACCTCAACACCGGCTTTCGACCTGTCAATGAGAGCGTCGGCAACGAGCCGTCCGAGTGCGTCGTCGGAGAAGATATATACTTCAAGGTGGATGTGATGCCTTGCCTTTGCGATGTCACGGAGCAAGGCCGGGAAGAATTCATAGCCCGATGTGTAGATGTCGGCCTCGTTGTCCTTGAACGGCAGCGACATGTTCTGGTTGGCAAAGAGGCGTATCTGCGTGCGGTATTCGTCGGGCAGGCGCAGCCCTCTCTGCTCCACGAACTCGAGCATGGAGCGTTTTGTGAGCTGGTCAAGGCTGCGCTGGCTGATGAAACGCATCTTGCGCACGTTCTGCCCGAAGAAGAAATAGAGCACGATGCCAACGACAGGCACAAACAGGAGCACGAGCACCCACGCCATGGTCTTTGCCGGCTGGCGGTTGTCCATGAGCACCGTCAGTATTGTGGCAATGACGGTGAATACATAAGCCAATACGATTATCCAATGGATGTATATCATGCTGCTGTCGAGGGGTTAGGGGGCGGCGTGTCACACGATGATGTTGTTGCCAAGCATACGGGCGAGTTTACTGCGCAGTTCGTGCATGGCCTTGTACTCTTCCATGAGGCTTTTCATGCGTTCGGGGTCGGCGGCATTGCTTATCTCGCCTTGCAGGGTTTTGAGACGCTGTTCGAGGAAGTCCATGCGGAAGTCGTTGAGCAGGTGTTCGGTCTGCGAGCGCAGCCTGTCAATGCGGTTTTCACGCTCTACCCGCAGTTCGTCACTGTTTTTCCCGGCATCGCCGTCGCTGTCGGCACGTTCGTTCGGTAGCGTGTATCTGTCAATGCTCAGGTCGGCAGCCACCTTGCTCACTTCTATATCGTCGTGGTGCACAAAGTATTGCTCGGCAGAAAAACCCTTGTCAGTCGAGTGCTCCACTGCCTCGGAGAGTATGCGTGCATAGACAGGGTCGCTGAATTTCAGGCCATCGACACCCAGATTGTAATCCACATACTGTGCTATGTTGAGGCTGACGGGCGTCCCGTCGTCGGCTTCCACATTTTCGAATATCACCTCTTCACCGTTGCGCACAATGAGTTGCGCCAGCATCCGCTCCACTTTCGTGGCCTGCTGTTGCGGCGTGACGGGCGTCAGTGCCGCCGACTGTTGTGCCGCCTGCTGCTGGCGCCGTTGTTCTGCGGTCTGCATCTCATTGCGCCCGTTACGTATGAAGCTGTTGAGCGTGTTGATAAGCGTCATTTCATTCAGCCCTATACGCACTGCACAGTCGTGTATGTAAGTGTCGCGCAGTACAGGGTTCTGCACGAGTGCTATGCTCTGCACGATGGAGTTGATGGCTTCCGAACGCTTCAACGGGTCACGCTCGTTGTCGAGCAGGAGTTCGGTCTTGAACTGTATGAAGTCTGTCTGGTGCTCCTCTATGAACTTGCGGAAGTCGGCAGCCGTGTGTTTCCGTGCAAAGCTGTCGGGATCATCGCCGTCGGGCAGGAGCATAACCTTGAGGTTCATGCCCTCGGAGAGCAGCATGTCGGTACCACGCATGGCAGCATGTATGCCGGCGGCATCGCCGTCGTAGAGCAGCGTTATGTTCGATGTGAAGCGGTGCAGGATGTGTATCTGGTGCATGCTCAGCGCCGTTCCCGAGTTGGCCACCACGTTCTCTATGCCGCACTGGTGCATGGAGATGACATCGGTATAGCCCTCCACCATGAACACACGGTCTTCCTTGGCAATGGCTTTCTTTGCCTGATAGAGTCCGTAGAGTTCCCTGTCCTTGTGGTAAATGTCGCTGTCGGGAGAATTTACATACTTCTGGTTCACCCCTTTCGTGCGCGAGTCGAGCAGACGGCCGCCGAAGCCCACCACCTTTCCGCTTATTCCAATCCACGGGAAGATGACGCGCCCGGCGTAACGGTCGATGAGTTCGCCGCGCTCGGTCTTGTAGCAGATGCCCGTTTTCAGAAGGAATTCCTCCTTGTAGCCTTTTGCAAGAGCCCTGTCGGCAAGCCTGAAACGGTCGGGAAGGTCGTAGCCCAACTGGAAACGCTTTATTATGTCGTCGCGGAAACCGCGGCTGCGGAAATACTGCATGCCTATCGCCAGTCCGTCGGCATCGTTGTGCATAATGTCCTGAAAGTAGCCTGCCGCCCATTCATTGACGATGAACATGCTCTCGCGCTCACTCTGTGCAATCTTCTCGGCATCGGAAAGTTCGCGTTCCTGTATCTCTATGTGATACTTGTTGGCAAGCCACCGCAACGCTTCGGGATAGGTCATCTGCTCGTGTTCCATTATGAAGTTCACGGCATTGCCGCCCTTTCCGCATCCGAAACAGTGGCACGTACCGCGCGAGGGCGACACCATGAACGACGGTGTCTTCTCGTCGTGGAACGGGCAAAGCCCCTTATAGTTGGCACCGCTCTTGCGAAGCGTCACAAACTCAGACACCACCTCGACGATATTGGCGGCATCTTTGATTCTGTCTATGGTCTGTCTGTCAATCATTCTGTCTGCAGTGCGCCCCCGTCCTGAGAAATTCCGGCAACGGAAGTGCCTTTCCGTTTACAAAGATAAACTATTTTTCCGAGACCATTAAACACCTGCGCATGTTTTTATCGCAGCCATTGCAGCACGACAACGACAGTTCCCTTACAACGCAGACAAGGCTTCCTCGCATTGCAAAGAAGCCTTGTCTGAAAAAGAATTGCCTTACAGTCGGGTTTTTATGTGCGTTCCCCGCACTTTATATTTATTCCCTTCTATTCCGGCACATATATTATCTGTCCGTTTTCAAGCTGGTAGGCAGTGCCAAGGCGTTTGCCTTGCCTGCCCTTTCCGTCGGTGCTTTCGCCCGAAGCCTTGTAGGTGTTTATCTCCTTGCCTTCCTTGGTGATAATCTCCATATTGTCCTTTCCGGGGTTCTTCACGATGGTATAGTCCTCTTTGCCGAACACCTCGGTCATGTTCATGTGCATCACCATGGCTACCATGAGCGACACGGCAAACACCATGGCCACATCGAACAGGTTTACGACAACACTTAACGGGTCGCCGTCGTCCTCGCCAAGGTAGTTGCCTCTGCGTCTGCGCCTGCTCATGCCTGTGCCTCCTTGCTCTGGGTGTTGGTGGCAGGCTTGCCCGCACTGTTCATTATCCGGCAGACACGGTCGAGATTGTTCACATCCTTTGCGTACCAGCGTTGCTTCAACTGGCATGTTGCCAGACCCACGGCACTGATTACAAGACCGACAACTGTCGATGCAAACACCACCTGCATGTTGTATGCCATGCCCGAGATGTCGCCCGTAGAGAGCCCGACAAGAGCCGGCGACATGGAGATGAGCGTGCCTACGAGTCCGAGCACGGGGCCGAGCTTCGTGAGCAGCCGCGACAGGTTGATGTCCTTCTGCACCTCAGTCTCGTAGCGCGTGAGGATGTAGTCGGAGTAGTCCTCCGAGTCGTTGTTGTCGAGAATGTCGGCAAGATACTGTGTGAACGCCGAGTTGTGCTTCTCGGGCAGCAGTGCCTTAAGCCCGGCAAGTCCGGCAACAGTGAGCGACTTTATCTTCTCGTCGAACACGCGTGCGTTCTTGCGCCGCACCATGAAACTGTTGTATGTGCCGCCCACGAGGATGAGGGCACGGAAGAAGAACACAATGAGGAGCACTACATCAGGAATGAGCAGTGAGTTGGCAATGCCGAACAGGGCTTTTGATATTATTTCCATTGTCTTTTGTTTGTTATCGTTTCAATCTGTATTTTATTCTGTCAATTACCATTCCCAAGGCGAACAGTACGGCAAACACGCCGACAGCCAGTGCTATCATGTGCCAGTCGGCAGGGGCTTCATGTACTTTATACACCATCTTGCCGCTCTCTGTCGATATCAGTCCGAGCACACACACGAAGCAACCGGCAAGGAGCTGCATCTCCACACGGCCGTCCTTTTCGGGCACAAGCCACTTGCAGGCCCCGGCAATGAGCGGAAGCCCGACGAGGCAGGCAATGGCAAACACCCATGTCGTCGTCGAGAAATCCACGCCCACGGCAACGAACAGTGTCTGCGTGAAGGCGTAGAACGTCACGGGGAACACCAACAGCGAGGGGTACCATTTAAGTATTGTGAGCCACCACTTGCTTCGTTGCTGCGCAGTGTCGTACATGTCCTGAAAGTGGCAGAACGCGTAGCCGAAGCAGAACACCGAGTCGATGGTCACCACGACCGCCATGTTCTGCAATGCCACGGTGTTGGCGAGATAGTCGGCAAGCTGTGTCTTCGACTGCTGCACGGCATACTGCCCGCTCCACACCACGAAGGCGGCAAGCAATGCACCGAAGACAATCCGCGCAGTCCATCCCCACTGGCTGAGCTTGAAGGCACAGCTAAGGACAACAAATACCATGAGAGTGTAAATAAGTATTTCCATATAAAGTGTTTCGGTGGGGAGACATGAGCCTCCCCTTCCCAATTACAGTTTCTTGCGCTTGTTGCGTATCACGACGGCGAGAGCCACGAACACCACGAGCACGATGCCGACGACATACATTCCGTTGAAGCCGGACTTCTCCATCTGCTCCCCGTCCTGCACAGTCTGCTTCTTCATCACCATGCCCTTCCGGTTCTGTCCGGCGACAGTCTGCTGCTGGCGTTGCATGTCCTGACGGTAAGTCTTGGCATCGGCAGCGTCGGCATTGCTCGCAATGAAGTCCTGCAGCTTACGGTTGCCGCCCTCAAACGACGAGCCGCTTGCGCCGTACTTCTTCGTGAACGCCGTGTGAACCCTTGCAATCTCATTGAGCTGTTCGGGCGAAGCCTTCCAGTAGCCCTTGCGGGCTGTCTCCATCATGGTGGCGGTTATCTCCTGCATGGCGGCAGGATTGGTTGCGCCCATCTTCTCTTGCACTCCGAGGTTGTACTTGTCCTTCACATACACATCGTACATCTCGTTCCACATCTCCTTCGACACGGCCTTTGGCTTCATCACGTTCCAGCCGTAGGTGTTGCGCACCATCTCTGCCAATGCGTCGGTGGATGTGGCTCCGCCGTTGAGTGATTCCTTAACATACTTCTCGTTGAAGAGTTTTGTGCGCGCCTCCACGGCAATGGCTTCCTTGGAGTTCTGCACGCGGTAGTCGTTGCGGTTGCGGTAGTCGGCGAAGTAGGCTTCGGGATCCTTGCCCGTCACTTGCCGCACGGCGAGGTTCATCCCACCCATGAATTCATACACATGATCAAGGCTCAGCGCACCCCAAGTGTTGTTCTGGCGGGGCTGCATCACCATGTCGGTGCGTGTCAGCGCAGCTCCGAAAGCATCGTCGGCATAAGTCTCCCAATGCTCCTGGTCGCCGTAGAAGGCACCCATGTTCTTTATGTACTGGTCGGCAAGCTGCCTGTCATTGTCCCAGGCATCGCCTTTCTCCACCATAGTCTGTATGCCTGTGCCGTAGCCGCCCTGCACGCCACCGAACACACGGTACTTGGATATCTCGCGTGCCTCGGCCGGCGGAACACCCTTGTCTATGAGATAACGCTCCGACTCATCAACGCCGTCCTTCACCATGTTGCCGTATTTGTCGCCGGAAGCGGCTGCCGCCATCTGCACGGCACGGTTGATGAGGAACAGGCGCGAGGCTGCGAGGTCGCGCAACTGGCCGGAGGTCTGCACCACGACATCAATGCGCGGACGGCCAAGCTCCTTCGACGGGATGAGTTTCAGGTCGTTCACACGCCCGTAACGGTCGCGCACGGGTTCGACACCGAGCATATAGAGCACCTGTGCAATGGTGGCTCCGCCCGTCTGTATGAACTCGCCCGACCACAGCGTGTAGCTCACCTTGCGTGGATATTCGCCCTTGTGCGCCTTCTGATAGTCGGCGATGGTGGCCTTGGCAAGTGCCACGCCCTTCTCCCAGGCATCCTCAGTAGGCGTCTCCTCGGCGTTGATGGCGAAGAGATTGCGGCCTGTCGGCAGGGTGTTGGGGTTTGCTATCGGGTCGCCGCCGGGCGAGGGAGCCGTGTAGCCGCCCCTCAACGCATTGCTTATCGAGGCAAGCTCGGCCTGGGGACAGTCGTGCAGCATCCGGCGGTAAGCACCGACATTCTTTAATGCTGTCTCCACCTGACTTATGGCTTCCGCCATTTCAACTTCCTTGCGGTTGTACTTCGGTTTCGCCGATGCACCCGTCACGCCCGTGCCGTCCGACTTTTTCTTGGTCATTGCGGCACCCATCTTTTTCAAGGATTCTTCCGACGCGCCCATCTTGCGCGCCACTTCAATCATCTGCGAGGGGTCGCCTTTGGCGAGCATCTTCCTCACCTGGTGGCGCATGAATTTGGCTATGGGACTGTTCTTGGCCTCGGGCACCTCAATTGATGTCTTTGCCATCTTGCCCATCATCTCAGTCATGCCACCCTTTCCGGCACTTTTGCCGTCTTTCTTGGTCTCCTTTTCTTTCTTGGACATCGCCATCATCATGGCGAGCATGCCCTTGGGGGCGTTCTTCCATTCCATCACCTCGCGCGACTTTTTTAGTTCGGCTTCGCTGATGCCTGCCACTTTGCAAATCATCTGGTCGCTCACGCCCGAAGGGTTGCCGTAGAGGTCTGCCACGGTCTGCTTGGCTGCCGACAGGTAACGGTCGTTGAACGCGGCCTTGCCGAGCTTGCCCACACGACCTTTCATGCGGTCGAGGTTATAGCGGCAGTAGGCTATCGGGTCGGTGGTCATGGCATATACCGATGTGCGTATGTCCCCGTCGACGTACGGCACGCCCATCGTGTAGGGTGTGCCTGTCACCTTTTCATTGGTTATCTCCTCGGCGTAGTTCTCTATCTGCGCCACCTCATCATCCGTGAGAGGTTTCGACTGGTTGGTGTCGAGATGCAGGTCCTTGCATAGACCGAGCTTAACGGAAAGTGCCTTTATGTCCTTGCGCAACTGCAGCTTGTCGCCCTTGGCTGCCTCGAAGTCGCGTATTTTCTTCGTAAGTTGCCGGTAAGTGTCGCGCAGTCCGCTCTCATGGAACGGCGGAGTGAGATAGCTTATGATACCGGCGTATGAGCGCCGCTTGGCTATCATGCCCTCGCCCACGTTATCGATGGTGTATATATAAAAATGTGGAAGTGCGCCAACGAGGCGGTCGGGCCAGTCTTCGTTGGAAAGAGCCACCTGTTTGCGCGGAGTGAACTCCAATGATCCGTGCGTGCCGAAGTGTATCATGGCATCAGCCTTGAACCCGTACTGAATCCAAAGATAAGGGGCTATGTAGGAGTGCGGAGGGCATTTGTCGGTGCCATGCACGATTTTGAACTCATCCTTGCCCTCACCGGCCATCGGTTGGGGCAGCAATGCCACGTTACCGTACCTGATGCAGGCGAAGGCGAGCTGGCCATCGGAAGTTTTCAAGAGGTTGTCGTCGCCGGGGAACGCCCCGAACGCCTTGTCCACCTCGGCAATCTTGTCCTTGCGGAGCGACTGTGCCGTCCATGCGTCGTACTGCTTCTTGCTGACAAGCTGCGGACGGCCTGTCTTCATGAACCTTTCGGCATCGCCTGCGGCAAACGAATTGAACAGCAGTCCGCGCCGCTTTATCTCTGCGGCAAACTCCGAAACAGTGGCAGGAAGCCCCGCCACATTGTACCCTTCGGCCTTAAGTCTTGTCAGGACATTGTACAGCGACGGCACAACATCCATGCCGCTCGCCACGAGAGAGGCCTGACCTGGACCCTTAAAATACACTATCGCCACGCGTTTTGCGGCATTAGGCTTGGTGCGCAGGACCATGTAGTGGTCAAGGGTCTGCATGAACGTGACCAGACGCTCGGGTATGGCGTAAGGTTGCAGCAGGCCGTGCTTGTCCTTGCGCTGTGCGAAGAGTGCCGAAGTGCGTATCGCCCCGTCAATCTCGGGCATCACCACGCTCTGCGACATGAAGCCGCCCGCCATGCCGAGCTTGTCGGTTTCCCAATTTTCCTTAAGGTCGTTGATGGTCAGAGGGTCAAAGAGCAGGGTGTTGGTCTGCCTCAGCCACTCCACCATATCGTCGCCCAGGCGTCCGTGGGCAAGGTTGATGATAGCGTCAGGGCGTATCTTCTCGGCATATTCCTGCAACTTTGTCATCGAGGCTATGGGATAGACATTGTACTTTCCCGTCTTGGCGATGGCAAAGATAAGGTCAGACGGATCGGTGATTTGCCCCGTAACAATTATTTTCTGCGCCCCGTCGTGCCACAGGCCGTGCTTGTGCATGAACTGCTCATAGTCGGCAACGGAGAGGAATTCGTGCCCGTCGTCGCTGCCGTCCTTTGCCGGATAATACAGGCAGTCGCCGGGTCTGCTCTGCGGCTTTTCCGCCTTTCCCGTGAAAATTATCTTTCCATCGATGTTGTGGCGAATGAACGACAACAGCGAGCGGCAGTTTCTCTTGCCGCCATACATCATGTATTCCTTCACCATCACGAGTTCGTTGGTGGTGAGATTGGAGATATTGTTGTCGGGATTGGTCGCCATCGTCGTGTAAACGGGCTTCCCCCCCTCGGCGAGCCGCTTGATGCAGTTGCGCTGTTCTGCCGTTATGTTGAGTCCCATGCCATTGATGAAGACGATGTCATAGTCGCCAAGCTTCTCTATTTCCTTTACCGGCACGTCGCTGAGCGAAATCATCGGGTTGTCGTTTGCCTGCGAAAATCCTTGCAACGCGATGGGCTGGAAGTTCACGAAGGCTATCTTTGTGCGGCTGAGCCAAATGGAATAGAACTCCGCAAGGCACACGAGCAGCACGGCGCAACCAACGGTTGTGAGGATGCGGCGGCGTGTCCAGCGCACGGACTTGAGTTTATTTATAATACAGTTTGCTTTCATTGTTCATTTCATTTTTTCTTGAAAATCTGCTCCACATCCACCGACGCTCCTATCGAGAACGATGTTCCTCCGTTGAGCGGCGAGTTGTAGGCATACCTTTGCGGGCGGTAATTGAATATGTTATCTACCGACATTATGAGCCGCCAGGCTCTGAAAAAGCGCTGTGTAAGCGTGAATTTCCAGATGGAATAGGCTGGGGAAGAAGCCTCGACATAAGTGTCGTACTGTCCGGACTGCAATTCATGGTAGTGCGCCGGGGAAAGATAGCGTCCCGTGAGGGCGGCATCAATTTCGTAGCCGCGCAGCGTCTTGTGGTAATCGAGGCGTGCCGTCACCGAGTGCGGGCGCGTGTCCGAAGTGTTAGGCTTGCCGTTACGCGTATATTCATGGAAGTAGGAGTAGGAGACCTTGCCGCCTATGCCGCACGGATAGCGTGCCATGAGCGACACATCGACACCAAACAGGTTGCGCCCGTCGATGTTCTGATATACCATTGCGCCCTTGCCGTTCTCGAGGCTCTTGTCCCAAATGGTGGTTATCTCGTTGTTCACGATGTTGTAGTAGCCAGTGGCCGTGAACGAGTAGCGGCTCTTGGCATATTCCGTGGAGAGGGCGAACGAGTGGGAATTCTCCGCGCCGAGGTTGGGATTGCCGTATATGTTGAAGATGCTGGCCATATTGAAATCCATGTACATCTCCTTAAGCGTGGGCGCACGGAAGCCGCCCGAGTAAGAGCCGCGGATGTTGAGATGCCCTCTGCGGTACATGGCGGCAATTTTGGGAGTGACTTTCCAGCCTGTCTTCGAGAAATAGTCGGCGCGCGCACCTGCCACGACATTCCAGTTGTCAGACAGCGTCCAGTCAGCTTGGGCAAAGGCGTCGGCAGTGTATTGTCTGCGGTTGCCATCGCCAGTGAACTGGTAGGTCATCAGATAGTCTATCATCCCGTCGCCGCCGACAGTCAGTGCGAGCCCGTCTTGCAGGTGGTGCGTGTAAAGGGCACGCAGCGAATTCTGCACGTTCTTGTAGTCGATGAAGTCCTTTCTTATCTCCTTGTAGTAGTCGCTCTTGTCGTAGCGGTCGAACGAGTAGCTTATATCGAGATGGTTCTTCCCGTCAAATACGGTCAGGAAACGCAGCCCGCCGCTGAAATCGCGCGCACGGTCGTTGGCTATTGCCGAAGAGTTGCGCTCGTGGAAGTAGTAGCCTGCGCGTCCTGTGAGCGATGTGTTTTCATTGAACAGGTATGTGAGTTTCTCCCTGAAGTTCCATTGGCGTGTGCCGTACACCGTCATTTGGTCGCCGTCCTGCTTACCGTTGAGCGTGTAGGAGTGTGTGCCGTCGGTCTGGACATTGGTGAGCGAGTTCCATTTGCCCGACTTTATGCCAAGGGCACCGCCGTGACGCTGCTCGTTGTATTTCGAGCCGAAGTGCGTGTTGAGGTTGAGCGACCACGGTTCAGTGGCTTTCTTGGTTATGATGTTTATCACCGCACCCACCGAATTTGAGCCGTACAGTGCCGATGCCGCACCTTTCACTATCTCGATGCGCTCGATGTTGTCGGTGGATATGCGTTGGAAATCGATGTTGTCGAGTGTCTCCCCCGCCATACGCTCGCCGTCGATGAGGAAAAGGATGGCCATGCCGCCGAGCCCCTGCATGTTGAGCGACACCTGTTGGTTCATCGACAGTGTGAACTCCAGGCCGGGAAGCTCCGTCAGAAGCACATCCTTTATATTGGTGGCGTCGGTCTTTGCTATATCCTCGGCGGTGATTATCTGTGTCACCACGGGCGTGTTTTCAAGCAGTTTCGGTGTGCGTGTGCCCGTAACAGTGACAGTATGGAGGTTTATCATGTCCTCCATGAGCGAGAAATCCACCTTGGCGTCGGCTGCCGCCTTCACCTGTTTCGACATGGCCCGGTAGCCCAACAGGTTGGCCTTCAACTCGTAATGTCCTTCGGGCAGTTGCAGCGAGTAGTAGCCGTCCTTGTCGGCCTGGGTGGCATACAGCTTGCCCTCCACGCGGACATATGCATATGGCAACGCCTCACCGTCGGCAGTGGTCACGCGGCCATGTATGGTGTAGGGCAAGGCAAAAGCCGTGGACGAAGCCATTGCCACGAGTGCGGAAATGAATATTCTGTTCATGTGGAGTTTTTACTTTATCTTGTCATATTCAAATGAAATGTAGCCCTTGGCGTTGCTCTGGTAAGGGTTGGAGTAGCCCGCGAACTGGACGGCATAGACATCGCCGTCCTTCGTGCGCACAAGATACACATTGCCGTCCATGGTGTAGGTGGGCGGCATCGACGAAGTGTCCACGTTGAGCCACTGGCCAAGCACCTTGTTAATATAGGCGTCGGCATAGTCGATGTAGCCTTCCATCATGTGCGACATGTCGATGGTTATCTTCGACGGCTCGTCTTGTGTGAACTCCGATGCGTCGGGCATGGGGAATGTTCCCTTGTTCACTGCCGTCTTAACCTCGTCAAGCGAGGCGTAGCTGGTACGGAAGGCACTACCCGAGTTGGTCTTCACATCATAGCGGTGAAGGGCGATGGTCCAGTCAGATGGAATGTCGTCGGTGTTGTCATAACCGAGCGGTGTCTGCGAGCCGTCGGCAAAGTTAAGATACACCCAGGTGGTGTATGCTGTCGCATCGACATTGACATAACTGTTCTCCTTATCTTTGTCTGACGGCATCTCCGACGGGTCGTCGTAGATGTTGTCGCATGAAGAAAGGGACAGTAGCAACAAGGCTGCCATCCCCCAAAACCCGGAAAGCCAGGCTATATGAGACATTTTCGTAAACATGGTTTTAGCAGATAAAAGTGACGGAGACCGAATTCTCCGCCACTTGGATTGTGCAGTTTATTCCTCACTCGGGGCTTCTCCCTGTGCGAATGCGATGGTGAGTCCACCCATTACGCCGGGCAGGCTGAACGTGATGCTGTAAGTTTCCTTGTCGGCAGAGAGTGTGCCTGTGAGCGTGCAGTCGTATTCTGCCTGTGTGCCGTTCATGCCCATTGTGAACTTGCCCGAGCCGCTTAGCGAGAAGCCGTCGGCCGTTTTCTCTGCCGTCACATCCGCAATTGTCGTCTCGCCCCACATTTGCGATGTGAGCTTCACATCGACAGTGCCGTCGTCATTTGCGCTTATTGCCACCGTCTCGCCGTCCTGTGCGCGGTTTTTGAAATACTGGCAGTCGCCCTTTGTCCATCCGCTGTACGAGCCGGCCAAAAGTTTTGCAGCAGGAGCCTCTCCGAGAGCGAAGGTTATGGTGGTGCCGCCCATCACGGCAGGATAGGTGAATGTAACGTTCACGGTCTTCTTGTCCTTGCTGACAGTGCCCTCCATTGTGCAGTCATAAGCCTTTGCCTCCGAGCCGTGCATACCGAGAGTGGCTGTGCCTGCGCCCGAGAGCTTATAGTCATTGCCCTGCTCGACAATGGTGACATCGCTGACAGTGGCAGTCCCCCACTGGTTCGATGTGAGCTGAACACTCACCTTTCCTTCGCTGACAGCAATGGCGAGCTTTTCGTTGTCGGTGGCCAGCGGGGTGGAAGAGTATTTGAACGCCCCACTTGTCCAGCCTGTATATTCACCGGCAAGGCTCTCCCATGCAGGAGTGTCGTCGTCGTTACTACATGAGAATGTTGTGAAAACAGCAAGCATCAGCATGAGGATGCCCAGATTTTTAATAATCTTGTCCATAAATATAAAATGTAATTCTGTGTGTAAAAAGCGTTTTTTGATTTTTCAGTGCAAAATTACGTTTAGGGGGAAAATGCCACAATACCTAAAACTTGTGATTTTGGCGACAAACGCAGGGGGCAGTGTTTAAAAGGGGTCTCCTTTGAAAACCGGTAGTATAATGGAGTTTGTAGGAGGTTGGTGTCCCACGATTTTAATTTATTTTTACATTCTGACAAAAATTTATCTTCCGGCATTTGCATATTCGCCTTAAAAGCCGTACCTTTGCACTCGCAATTCAGGATCAGTCCCTGAATGTTGTTTACATCGCGGAGTGGAGCAGTTGGTAGCTCGCCAGGCTCATAACCTGGAGGTCGCATGTTCGAGTCCTGCCTCCGCAACAACGAATGACCGGGATTCTCCAATGTAAAGGAATTCCGGTCATTCGTTGTTTATAGTCGTACGGAAACCAAGGCTGCCATTGCACGGCACTGCTTTTCTTCGGGTTAACACTTAGTCTAATGCGCACACACGTTTAATTTCTCGCGCGCGCAATCACTACATAATAACTGCGAATGGAAAGGTATTAGAATTTTAAAAAACTACTGATATTGTGGAGGGGCAGAAATATATGCACCATAACCGTTACCAGCTCTTGCTTTACCCGTTGTCAGAACTCCGCCTCGCCCGGCTTTCCGAACACGGGGAAGCCTTTCTCGTCGTAGGTGATACGCTTTATGCGGATGTTCTTGGTATAGCCGGAGGAATCCTTGCTCTTCGATTCATAAAGAAGCCATGTACCCTTGCCGTCCTTTGCGGGGACGATGGATATGTCGCACGGCGCATAGATGCCTTTCTCCCTGTTCGACATGAACACGGGTTCGGGATGCTTGTGCCACGACTTGGGGTCGAGCAGGTTGCTACCGACACTTGCATAGAGCATGCCTATCGCGTTGAAGAAGGTCCAGTTGCCGGAGGCGGTGTAGTAGATGATGATGCGCGTGCCGTCTTTGGAGAGGAAAGCCTCAGGGTTCTCGTTCACATATATTGGATAGGAGGAGCGCGTGCCGTCGGGGTTCACCCATTGGCGTTCCCACTCGTATTCGGGAGCCGATATCATCACACGCCCCGACTCCACCGTCCACGGGTTCTTCATCGAAGCAATGTAGATACACTGCGTTTCCTCTTCCGACCTGCGTTTGGGCCATCCTGACCATATCAGGTACTGCCTGCCCTTGGCGAAGAACACGGACGGGTGCAGCCCGTAGTTCCATTCAGGGTTTGTCATTAGCGTGCCTTTATGGGTGAACTCGCCCTTCATGGGGTCAGGTGAAGGGTTGGCAAGCACGTTGATGTGGTGGTTGTCAGTGTTGCCGTCGTCGGCTTCATAGTATATGTACCAACAATTGCCTATACGGTGTATCTCCGGCGACCAGATATTTTTCAGTGCCGCCGAGTCCTTGGGCACCCATACTGTCTTCTTCACGCCCTTCGCCATGTCCTTGATGTCGTCGGCGCACCATAACGTTATGCGCGCGCTCAAATCGTCCTGCTTTATGAAATAGTATTTGCCGTCGTGCAGTATGGCTTGCGGCTGGCAACTGTTGTCGAATAGAAGGTCGCTGCCGGCGGTGTCTTTCTTGCCGCACGAACACAGCAACAGGATTGGGACAGCGATGGCGAGAAATGCCTTTGTTTTCATTGTATGACGGTTGTCTGACATGATTTCCGGTGAGTAGTGGTTTTGCCTATGCACCTGCAAACTTACGCATTTTTTGCCTTTTCTGCAAATTTCAGCGGTTCTCAATGGGTCTTACGCCCTCGCCAGAACCGCCGCCACGGCTTGCAGCGACAGTCTGGTGCCGGAGGCGAGGTCCGTAAAAAGAGGTTGGGCGTTCAACAAACACCGCAATTTCGGATAGAATCGGATAAAAACTGTTCAAAAACCGGCAAAAACTTGTCTTTGACCGTATTTTTCCATTCCTTGAACAGAATTTGTTTCCTTGTCCTTACGTTTCTTGTTTTCTTTGCAACCGAAAAAAAACGACAACAGAGGAGAAAGTCGTGAGACTTGCTTGCATCTCTGTTTTTAATACATTCTTTTTAAAAGATACTTTTTTATAGGATTTGGTAATAGTCAGTAGCATTCAATAGGCGTATTTTCTTCTTTTAAGGTAAAAGGATTGCAAAGGGATTACTAACAACGTTGCGCAAGTCAATGTCTTAAACTGAATAAATAAAAAAGAAAGATGAAGAAAATATTAATCTCTGCATTCCTGTTTGCTGCGGCACTCTCCACAGACGCACAGAATCCCGAAATGTTCCGTCCCTACAAGGCGACACAGCTCCGCATGCCTGCCGTCCCACTTGTTGTCTCCGACCCATACATCTCTATTTGGTCGCCCTACGACCGCCTTACCGACGGCGCAACAGCCCACTGGACGGGCGACGAGAAGCCGCTGGAAGGACTCCTGCGTGTCGATGGCAAGACCTACCGCTTCATGGGAGCGGCAGAAAGTCAGATATTGGAGGGCATTGCGCCCATGGCCGACGAGGGGGCTTGGACAGCGGCATATATCCGCAAGACCCCGAACGGCAACTGGACAGCCCCCGACTACGACACAAACGGATGGAGTGAAGGCCCTGCCGCTTTCGGTTCCGACGGCCTTGCTTATGTCAATTCCGTATGGGGCGAGCTCAACTCAGACATTTATGTGCGCCGCACAGTAAACCTTACGGAGGCCGACCTGAAAGGTGAGCTTTGGGTAATGTACTCCCACGACGACAACTTCGAACTCTACATCAACGGCACAAAGGTGGTAAACACCGGCGACGGCTTCCGCGAGGGCGTGAAAGAGCGTCTCAGCGACGAGGCAGCACGGCTGCTCCGCCCCGGAAAGAATGTCCTTGCCGGACACTGCCACAACAATCTCGGAGGCGCATACATCGACTTCGGGCTCTACCGCAACATAGCAAAGAAGGACACCGGCATTGAGACGGCACAGCAGAAGACGGTGAGCGTGCTCGCCACATCGTCGTATTACACATTCGGCTGCGGCCCCGTCGAACTTGACGTGGTGTTCACCGCCCCCATGCTCATCGACGACTACGACCTGCTTTCCACTCCCGTCAATTACATTTCCTACCAGGTGCGCCCCACCGACGGCAAGAGCCACAGCGTGCAGTTCTACCTCGGTACATCCCCTCTGACGGCAGTGAACAAGGCAGCGCAACCCACAGTGTCGTCCACCGTTGAGCACGGCGGCGTGAAATATGTGCGCACCGGCACCATAGAGCAGCCCATACTCGCCAAGAAAGGCGACGCCATCTGCATAGACTGGGGCTACCTCTACCTTCCGGCAATCAACGGCGACGTGGCACTCGGCACTGAAAACGACATAAAAGCGGCTTTCACAGGCACGGGAAAACTGCCTGCAAGCGCAAAGAAAATAGTCTGCCGCAAGGCGTCGCAGATGCCTACACTCGCCTACACCCACGATTTCGGTACGCTTTCCGCAGCGAAATCAAGCTTCGCCCTCATCGGCTACGACGAGATTGAAGACATAGAATACATGTACCACCGCTACAAAGCCTACTGGGCACACGACGGCAAGGTGACAATATTCGACGCTTTCAACAAGCTCCGCGACAACTACGCACCGATAATGAACCGCTGCCGGGCTTTCGACAAGCGCATTTACGACGACGGCGTGGCTTCCGGCAACGTGAAGTATGCCGAGATTCTCTCCGGCTCTTACCGCCATGTGATTGCTGCCCACAAACTGTTCAGGGACAACGAGGGCAACCTGCTCTTCTTCTCAAAGGAGAACAACTCCAACGGTTGCGTGAACACCGTGGATCTCACCTACCCCGAAGCACCGCTGTTCCTTGTATATAATCCCGAATTGCAGAAGGCGATGATGACGAGCATATTCGACTACAGCCTTTCGGGACGCTGGACAAAACCATTCGCGGCACACGACATCGGCACCTATCCCATCGCCAACAATCAGGTTTACGGCGGCGACATGCCTCTCGAGGAAGCCGGAAACATGGTGACACTCGCCGCCATGATTTCAAAAATCGAGGGCAACACCAACTATGTGGACAAGTATTGGGAAGTGCTCCGCACCTGGACCGACTACCTTGCAGAGCACGGACAAGACCCGAGCAACCAGCTTTGCACCGACGACTTCGCCGGACATTGGGCACACAACGCCAACCTTTCTATAAAGGCCATAATGGGTGTTGCGGGCTTTGCAGAGATGGCAAAGATGAGAGGCGACGCTGCCGATGCGGAGAAATACATGGCGACAGCCAGGAAAATGGCCGCCACATGGGAGCGGACAGCCCGCGAGGGCGACCACTACCGCCTTGCCTTTGACCGCCCGGACACATGGAGCCAGAAGTACAACATGGTGTGGGACAAGCTTTGGGGTACGGACATATTCCCCAACAACGCCATGCAGCGCGAGATAAAATACTACTTGGGCAAGCAGAACAAGTATGGACTGCCGCTCGACTGCCGCAAGGACTACACCAAGAGCGACTGGATTATGTGGACGGCAACCATGGCTCCCGACACAAAGACATTCCTCAAGTTTGTCGATCCGGTGTATAACTACATCAACGAGACCGCATCGCGCGTGCCTACCAGCGACTGGAGCGACACGAAGACAGGCTTGCGGGTGGGCTTCAAGGCCCGTTCGGTAATCGGGGGCTACTGGATGAAGGTGCTTTCCGACAAGCTCCTGAAAGAAAAGAAGTAACGCATAAAGTTGTTTTTAAATGATGGACAGTAGATTCTGTTTTATCTTGTACACGGCGTGATGCCGTGTACAAGACGACAGGAACTGAACCCGGCTCACCGGGGATATCGCCTGAACAACAAGCAAACATACAGCACTAACAGGAAAAGCCGAAAACAAAAGTGCGGCACACGCCTCCTCAGAGGCGCATAGCCGCAACAAGTCACACACACAGGACATAAGTTCCAGATCAATCCTTATAACAGTCACACCTCAGGCAGATATCATTTGAATACAGGCAATACAGCCATGAATACACACAAAACGACCCGTCAAGGCTCTGAAAGCAGATGACAACCGTCTCGCTTTCAGAGCCTTTTCTTTTTATGAACAAATCCAATGGCATACCGTACGACCTCCAATATTGTCCAAAACAATTCGCAAAAAAACAAGTTCTATAACGAAGTCGCCATGATTTATGTTGCACAGAAATGCGGTTTTGAGGTTAAAGAACGTTAATCCCTGTACAAAAACACAACCCTTCTGCGTCTATAAAGCAGTTGCAGGAAGGCAGAAGCCTTTTCTGCAATCCTCAGGAACAAATTGCATCAACAAACAAACAGAAAAGAAAATGAAGAGAAACTGTTTACATCACCCCGCCATTGCCGGCTTGACAGTATTGCTTGCGGCATTCTGCCTGCACGGCACCGCCTCGGCACAGCAACAGGAAAAGAAATGCCAAGTGTCAGGACTTGTGGCGGACTCGCTCACAAAGGAGGGTGAAATGTATGCCACCATGAAAATCACGAAAAAGGAGAAACCGCAGGAAGCCGTGAAGATGGCAGTCACCGGCAAGGACGGAACATTCAGGGAATGGTTGCAGTCACCGGGCGACTACACCCTCACCGTCAGCTCCATGGGCCGTCAACTCATAGTGCGGCAGTTCACGGTGAAGCCCGATATGGCGGCAGTGAACCTCGACACATTATATATACATGATGCCAGCAATGAGCTGGCAGGCGTGGAGATAGTGGCGCAGAAACCGCTGGTGAAGGCCGACATCGACAAGATTGAATACAACATGGAGGACGACCCCGACTCGAAGACAAACAGCATTCTGGAGATGCTGCGCAAGGTGCCGCTTGTGACCGTCGATGGCGAGGAGAACATCAAGGTGAACGGCAGTTCCAACTTCAAGGTGTATGTGAACGGCCGCCCCAACAACATGATGTCGAACAACCCCAAGGATGTGCTGAAAAGCATGCCCGCAAGTTCCATACGCAAGATAGAAGTGATAACGAATCCCGGCCCGAAATATGACGCCGAGGGCGTGGGAGGCATCCTCAACATCGTCACCGTGGGCAAAGGACTGGAGGGATACACTGCCAACTTCACCGGATGGGCAGCCAAGCTCTCATACGGAGGCTCGGTGTATTCAACCATAAAGAAGGACAAGCTCACCATGAGCGCACGCTACAACTACAACTATTCGCCCCTGCCCGAAAGACACAACGACGCCGACCGCATCTTCACCGGCGACCCTTCCACGCCATCGGCGAGCAATGCAACATCAAGAGCGACATCGAAGATATACGAAAACTTCCATTCAGGCAACTTCGAAGCGAGCTACGACATCGACACGCTGCGCCTCGTCACGGCAAGCATCGGCATATCCAACTGCCACAACTCCACGCATTCCACAAACATCCTGAACGCCACCTCGCCTCTCGACGGCTCGCAGTTCTATGCCTACGGCCAGTTGTCAAGAGGCAAGGAGAATAGCTTTTATCTCAACGGCAGCTTCGACTACCAGCGCCTGTTCCATGTGAAGGAGCGCATGCTCACCTTCTCCTACCGCATTTCCACTTCGCCGTACAGCTGCAACGACACCGCCGACTACAAAGACCGCGAGGCTGCCGACGACTGGACCGACTTCATAAGCCTCGCCCGCAACCAATTCAGCGATGTCCACTCGCGCAGCACAGAGCACACCTTCCAGATTGACTACTCCACACCCATAGGCAAGGTGCACACCATAGAGACCGGCGCAAAGTACATCCTGCGCGGCAACCGCTCCAACTCCGACCGCTATCTGCAAAACACTGATGCCTCCGACTACACCTTCGACGACGACAACAGCATGCACTACCGCCACCGCAACGACATCCTCGCCGCCTACACCGGCTACGGACTGAAATTAGGCAAGCTCTCCGGACGCGCCGGACTGCGCTACGAGCACACCATACAGACGGTGAAATACCTCTTGGGAAGCGGGCAGAACTTCAGCAAGGACTTCAACGACCTCGTACCCTCGGCCAGCATCGGTTACAGCATCAACGAGCAGCAGAGCCTGCGCCTGGCCTACAACATGCGCATCTGGCGCCCCAACATCTGGTACCTTAACCCGTATCTCGACCAAAGCACGCCCGGCTCATTGAGTCAGGGCAACTCCGGCCTTGTGAGCGAGAAGAACCATTCGTTCGCACTCACCTACAATTTCTTCGCCGCCAAGTTCTCCACCAGCTGGACACTGCGCCACAGCTTCACCAACAACTGCATAGAGTTGGTGACGACTCTGGTGAACGACAACGATATAAGCGGCGTGAAGAACCCCACAGGCAAGATGGTGAACTACGACACCTACTACAACATAGGCAAGACACAGACAACGAGTCTGTCAGGCTACATCAGCTGGATGATATTCAAGAACACACGCCTCTACATGAACGCATGGGTGGACTACTCCGACTACAACGACCGCCAGTCGCTCCACAACTACGGATGGTACGGCAGCATGTACGTAAATCTGGAACAGACCCTGCCAAAGGACTGGCAGATAAGCGCAGGATTCAGCGGATGGACAAGCAACCCCGAACTGCAAGGCAAGAGCCAGGGCAACAACTACTACTCACTGTCTCTGCGCAAATCGATGCTCAAGAAGAAACTCACCATATCGCTGTTCGCCAACAACTTCCTGCATAAGGACAGAAGGTACAAGAGCACCACGCAGGCAAGCAACTTCATATACAACAGCGAATTCTACCAGTCGGCACCCAACTTCGGCATCAATCTCTCGCTGCGTATAGGCGACCTGACATCAGGAGTAAAGAAGGCAAGGAAGACAATCAACAATGACGATGTGAAAAACGGGGGAGGAAAGCAGTAGAGGCAGGCCGCGTCTCTCCCCCACTTTCGGAGGCACCGCAACAAAACGGCGGCTTGATTTGCACACTGAGCTATATTTGCGTAACTTTGTAAACAAAATTCTTGACAATGTTGCAGAAACACAATTCATAATAAAAACATTCACATAAATGAAGACATTAAAACGATTCTTGCCGGATGTACTGGTGATATTGCTTTTTGCGGTCATTTCATTTGCTTACTTTTTTCCTGCCGACATTGAGGGACGCATCCTCTACCGCCACGACTCGCAGGCCGGACGCGGTGCAGGGGTGGAGCAACAGGAATACTACCAACGCACCGGCGAGCGCACACGGTGGACAAACTCGCTCTTCTGCGGAATGCCCACCTACCAGATGGCACCGTCGTACAACAGCCAGCAGGTGCTCAACGAAGCGGGAAACCTGTACCATCTGTGGCTGCCGGAGAACGTGTGGTATGTGTTTGCCTACCTGCTGGGCTTCTACATCCTGCTGCGCGCCTTCGACTTCCGCCGTCATCTGGCAGTGCTCGGCTCCATAATATGGGCTTTCAGCAGCTACTTCTTCATCATAATCGCCGCCGGACACATCTGGAAAGTGATAGCCCTCGCCTACCTGCCGCCCATGATTGCGGGCATAGTGCTCGCATACAGGGGCAAATACCTGTGGGGTTTTGTGGTGACAGCCCTCTTCACCGCACTCGAAATTCTTGCCAACCACGTGCAGATGACATATTATTATATGTTCATCATCGCGTTCATGGTGCTCGCCTTCCTCGTGGAAGCCATACGGAAGAAGCGGCTTGCACAGTTCGGCAAGGCCACGGCGGTGTGCATTGTAGCCGCCACGTTGGGCGTGGTGATAAACCTCAGCAACCTGTTCCACACATGGCAGTATGCCAAGGAGTCGATGCGCGGCAAGAGCGAACTCGTGAAAAAGAACTCTGCCAACCAGACTTCAAGCGGACTCGACCGCGATTACATCACGCAATGGAGCTACGGCATCGACGAGACATGGACGCTGCTCGTGCCCAACACCAAGGGCGGAGCGTCGGTGCCTTTGGCAAACAACGTGAAAGCCATGGAAAAGGCCGACCCGCAGTTTTATGACATCTACAGGCAGTTGGGCCAGTACTGGGGCAACCAGCCGGGCACAAGCGGCCCCGTATATGTGGGGGCCTTCGTGCTGATGCTCTTCATCCTTGGCCTGTTTATAGTGAAAGGCCCCATGAAGTGGGCATTGTTTGCCGCCACGTCTCTGTCGGTATTGCTCTCATGGGGACGCAACTTCATGTGGTTCACCGACCTCTTCCTCGACTATGTGCCCATGTATGCCAAGTTCCGCACGGTGGCTTCCATCCTCGTCATAGCCGAGTTCACCATCCCGCTGCTTGCGATGATGGCACTGAAAAAGATTTTGGAAACGCCCGACTTCCTCTCGCAACCCGTCAAGATCTATCTCGGGACAGCGAAACACAACATCGTTTCGCTGCGCACAAACAATTACTTCTGGGTGGCAATGAGCTTCCTCGCCACGGGTGGCATGGCCTTGCTGTTCGCCATCATGCCCTCGGTATTCTTCCCCGACTTCATCTCCGCCAACGAGATGGCGGCATTGCAGGGCATACCGCAGGAATATCTCGGCCCGCTCGTGGCCAACCTCCGCGAGATACGCATTTCCATCTTCACAGCCGACTGCTGGCGCACGTTCTTCATCGTGGCCATAGGCACGGCCATACTCACACTCATACGTTTCAGGAAGATACAGCCCCTTTATGCCGTAGGGGGCATCATCGCCCTCTGCCTCATCGACATGTGGCAGGTGAACAAGCGTTATCTCAACGACGGGATGTTCGTGGAGCGCAGCGTAAGGGAGACGCCCATCCAGGAAACGCCCGCCGACAGGCAGATACTTCAGGACAGCTCGCCCGACTACCG
Source organism: bacterium (assembly GCA_963599085.1). Lineage (GTDB taxonomy): Bacteria > Bacteroidota > Bacteroidia > Bacteroidales > Bacteroidaceae > Prevotella. Next base: position 27,308 of record CAVBVK010000023.1, read on the forward strand.
TGTACTCAACCTCGCCTCAAACACTTTCAACGAGAACGAGACCTCGGCACACCACAAGAGCATCGGAGGCTATCACGCCGCCAAGCTGCGCCGCTACCAGGAGATGGTGGACTTTTACATCTCGCCCGAGATGCAGCGCATGATGCCGGCAATAGCGCAGGCGCAGGGCGACATGACACGCGTGGCGGGCGACAGCATCTTCCCAGTGATCAACATGCTCAATGCGAAATACATAATCCTGCCGCTGCAAAACGGACAGACCGTGCCCTTGCTTAACCCCTACGCTTTCGGCAACGCATGGTTCATCGACCGTATAGAGTATGTGGATAACGCCAACAAGGAAATTGACGCCATCGGGAGAACCGACCTGCGACACTCCGCCGTGGCGGACGCGAAGTTCCGCGATGCACTCGGCAATGCCGTTCCGCAGCAGGGCACATCGGTGGTGAAGCTGGAAAAGTATGAGCCAAACGAACTCACCTACACCGTGCAGTCGGCCAAGGGCGGCATCGTGGTGTTCTCGGAAGTGTATTATCCCGGATGGACTGCCACCGTCGATGGCACGGAAGTGCCCGTAGGACGGGTGAACTACATCCTCCGTGCCGTCAGCGTGAAGCCCGGACATCACAGCGTGGTGCTCACCTTCAAGCCTGCATCAGTGAAGCACACCGAGGCGGCGGCATACACTGCCTATGTCCTTCTCTTCCTCGCCATTGCCGCGGGAGTGTTCTTCGAGTGGCGCAAGGGCAACAGAAAGAAGCAAGGCTAACCTTAGGAGGTCGGGCGTCCCCGCCCGACAACATCAAGGCGAAAGACTCGCAAGCAAGAACGCAATAAAACCCTCTCCCTCCGTGTTGTCGGGCGAGGACGCAATAAAAAACCTCTCCCTATATGTTGTCGGGCGAGGACGCCCGACCTCCTACTTTTTGCAAACTTAGCCACAAGACGACAACAACTCTACCTTAACGGACAGCAATATATTTGCATATTATCAGGAGGTCGGGCGTCCCCGCCCGACAACATCAAGCAAATATACGCAAGCAAGAACACAATAAAGCCCTCTCCCTCTGTGTTGTCGGGCGAGGACGCCCGACCTCCTGCTTTTTGCAAACTTAGCCACAAGACGACAACAACTCTACTTTACCGGACAGCAATAA
>CAVBVK010000024.1:0-27967 GCA_963599085.1 bacterium
GATAATGGCTTACTGAAAAGTAAAGCACGCAGAAGCGTCAAGGCACGATGGCAAGCAACGGCTTTTCCCATAAAAACGCATTGCTGCATCAAGCCTGTTTTTGGTGGTCAGAAAGTTGTATAACGAGCATAACCTACAAGCAACGAGGCAAATGGAAGCTTTTTTCAAGACCCATACATACCTTATAGAACATACGGATGCACCGGTCAGAAGAACCTTGATGGATGAGATTGACTGGAACAGCCGCATGATTGGCATCAAAGGCACACGCGGCATTGGGAAAACGACATTCCTGTTGCAGTATGCCAAGGAAAATTTCGATGCACACGACCGCAGGTGCTTGTATATCAACATGAACAACTTTTACTTTCAAGGACGCGGAATTGCAGATTTTGCCCACGATTTCTACACACACGGAGGAAGGGTATTGCTCATTGACCAGGTGTTCAAGCAACCGGACTGGAGCAGGGAACTTCGCCTCTGCTACGACCAATGCCCAGAACTGAAAATTGTGTTCACAGGCTCGAGCGTGATGCGACTCAAAGACGAAAACCCCGAACTCAACGGCATTGCGAAGAGCTACAATCTTAGAGGCTTCTCGTTCAGAGAGTTTTTGAACCTGATGACAGGCTGCAACTTCCCCATTTACACCATAAACGACATCATTGCCCGCCACGGCGAGCTTGCAAATGAGATAGCGGCAAGAGTCGAAATAACCAAGTTTTTCAATGACTATTTGCACCATGGCTTCTACCCTTTCTTCCGTGAGCACCGCAACTTCGAGGAAAACTTGCTGAAAACCATGAACATGATGGCAGAAGTTGATATCCTGCTCATAAAGCAAATAGAATTGAAATACCTCACAAAAATCAAAAAACTGTTCTATCTGCTCGCCATGGAAGGGCCGAAAGCCCCCAACATAAGCAATCTGGCCCAGGAAATAGAGACCAGTCGAGCCACCGTGATGAACTACATAAAGTACCTTTCCGATGCCCGGCTGACAAACATGATATACCATCCCGGTGAGGATTTCCCCAAGAAGCCGTCGAAGATAATGATGCACAACCCCAACCTGTTGTATGCCATCTACCCCATCATAGCCAACGAGCAGGATGTAATGGAGACATTCTTCGTGAACGCTTTGTGGAAAGACCATTTAGTGAACCAAGGTCATAAGGACACATATTATATCATAGACAACGCCCGAAAATTCAGAATTATCAACGCCAACAAGAACGGCAAGTTGCGTAATTCTACTGACACGATGTGCGCAATATACAACTCTGAAAAGGGCTACGGCAACAAGATTCCACTCTGGCTGTTCGGCTTCCTTTACTAAAGATAACGGGACAATGTCGGCTATACCGGTTGATAAAATAACGATTAACTATACATTAACATTTTATTTGAAACAAAATGGCTAAACAAAAAAAGTTTATCACTTGTGATGGTAACACAGCCGCCGCTCATGTGAGCTACATGTTCACCGAGGTTGCTGCCATCTACCCCATCACTCCGTCATCTCCGATGGCAGAGCATGTAGATGAATGGGCTGCAAAAGGCCGCAAAAATCTCTTCGGACAGAAAGTCTCCATTCAGGAAATGGAGTCGGAGGCAGGCGCAGCCGGTGCTTTGCACGGCTCGTTGCAAGCAGGTGCACTCACCTCAACTTACACTGCTTCACAGGGTTTGTTGCTGATGATACCCAATATGTACAAAGTGGCAGGCGAACTGCTGCCATGTGTATTCAATGTATCGGCACGCACATTGGCTTCACACTCCCTCTGTATTTTCGGCGACCACCAGGATGTCATGGCATGCCGCCAGACCGGTTTTGCCATGTTCTGCTCGGGCTCGGTGCAGGAAGTAATGGATCTTTCGGCTGTTCCTCACCTTGCAACGCTCGAAACTTCCGTGCCGTTCATCAATTTCTTCGACGGCTTCCGCACATCGCACGAGTATCATAAGATTGAGGAGATGGACATGGAAGACATCCGTCCGCTCGTAAATCCCGACTATATCAAGCGTTTCCGCGACCGTGCGCTCACACCTGAGCGTCCCGTTACACGCGGTACGGCAGAAAACCCCGAGACATTCTTCACCCACCGCGAGGCATGCAACGAATACTACGACCGCATACCCGAGGTTGTGGAGAAGTACTGTCAGGAAATGACAAAGATTACTGGCCGCGAATATCACCTCTTCAACTACTACGGAGCAGAGGATGCCGAGAACATCATCATACTCATGGGCTCAGCAACAGAGCCTGCCCGCGAGGCCATTGACTACCTGAACAAGCAAGGCAAGAAAGTGGGTATGGTTGCAGTGCACCTCTACCGCCCGTTCTCGGTGGACTTCCTAAAGAAGGCAATACCCGCCACCGTGAAGCGTATCGCAGTGCTCGACCGCACCAAGGAGCCGGGCGCAGAAGGCGAACCGCTGTATCTCGACGTCAAGTCGGCACTCTACGACGACGAGCGCAAACCGCTGATCGTGGGCGGACGCTACGGTCTCGGTTCTTCCGACACCACTCCGGCCAAGATTGTCGCAGTGTTCAAGAACCTTGAACTGCCGCAGCCGAAGAACCATTTCACCGTTGGTATCGTGGACGACGTTACCTTCACTTCACTGCCCGAAGAGGAGGAGATACCTATGGGCGGCGACGATTTGTTCGAGGCCAAGTTCTACGGACTGGGAGCCGACGGTACTGTAGGTGCCAATAAAAACTCTGTCCAAATTATCGGCAACAACACCAACAAGTACTGCCAGGCTTATTTCTCTTATGACTCTAAGAAGTCGGGCGGTTTCACATGTTCTCACCTGCGTTTCGGCGACAGCCCTATCCACAGCGCATATCAGGTGAACACTCCGAATTTCGTGGCTTGCCATGTGCAGGCTTACCTCCACATGTATGATGTGACACGCGGTCTGCGCAAGAACGGTTTCTTCCTGTTGAACACCATCTTCGACGGCGAGGATCTCGTGAACTTCATCCCCAACAAGGTGAAGCGCTGCTTCGCACAGAATAACATCACCGTATATTATATCAACGCAACTAAGATTGCACAGGAAATCGGTCTGGGCAACCGTACCAATACCATTCTGCAGTCGGCATTCTTCCGCATCACCGAGGTGATTCCTCTCGACCTTGCCGTTGAGCAGATGAAGGCTTTCATCGTTAAGTCTTACTCTAAGAAAGGTCAGGATGTGGTTGACAAGAACTTCGGTGCCGTTGACCGTGGCGGCGAATACAAGCAGCTCACCGTTGACCCGGCATGGGCAAACCTCGCCGACGAAGATGCCAAGGAAGACAACGCACCCGCATTCGTGAAAGAACTTGTGCGTCCTATCAACGGACAGTCGGGCGACTTGCTGAAAGTTTCCGACTTCGTGAAGCACGACACCGTTGACGGCACATGGCAGAACGGCACCGCCGCATTCGAGAAGCGCGGCGTTGAGGCATTCGTTCCGGTGTGGAACGTGGAGAACTGTATCCAGTGCAACAAATGTTCGTTTGTTTGTCCTCACGCAGCCATACGCCCGTTCGTTCTCACCGACGAGGAACTTGCCGGCATCGAAGGCCTGGAGACACAGGAGATAAAGGCTCCCGCAGCCCTGAAGGGCATGCACTTCCGCATGGAAACATCGGTGCTCGACTGTCTGGGATGCGGCAACTGCGCCGACGTTTGCCCGGGCAAGAAGAACAAGGAGACCGGCGAACTTGAAAAAGCACTGAAGATGGTGCCGTTCAATGTTGATGCCGACGACATGGTGAAGGAAGCCCGGAACTGGGAGTATCTCGTGCACAAGGTAACATCGAAGCAGGATTTGGTTGACATCAAGCAGACTCCGAAGAACTCGCAGTTTGCACAGCCGCTGTTCGAGTTCTCGGGCGCTTGCTCGGGATGCGGTGAAACACCTTATGTGAAGCTCATTTCGCAGCTCTTCGGCGACCGCCAGATGATTGCCAACGCAACAGGTTGCTCGTCAATCTACTCTGCTTCAATACCTTCAACGCCCTACACCAAGAACGCAAAAGGCCAAGGACCGGCATTCGACAATTCTCTGTTTGAGGACTTCTGCGAGTTCGGTCTCGGCATGGTATTGGGCAACAAGAAGATGAAGGAGCGCATCTGCCACTTGCTCGAGGAGGCAAAGGCCAACGAGCATGTCCCGGCAGAGTTTGTGGCTGCTGCTGACAACTGGATGGCAAACATGAACGACGCAGAGGGGTCGAAGAAGGCAGCTGCAATACTCAAGCCGCTCATTGCCAACGGTGCAGATAAGGGCTGTCCTGTTTGCGCAGAACTGAAAACCCTCGACCATTACCTCGTAAAGCGCAGCCAATGGATTATCGGTGGCGACGGTGCTTCCTACGATATCGGTTACGGAGGTCTTGACCATGTTTTGGCTTCTGGTGAGGACATCAACATTCTCGTGCTTGATACCGAGGTTTACTCCAACACCGGCGGTCAGTCATCCAAATCAACTCCGCTCGGTGCCATAGCACAGTTTGCAGCACAAGGCAAGCGTATCCGCAAAAAGGATCTCGGTTTAATGCAGACCACATACGGCTATGTCTATGTAGCTCAGATAGCTATGGGTGCCGATAATGCACAAACCTTGAAAGCCATCCGCGAGGCAGAGGCCTACCCTGGACCGTCACTCATCATCGCCTACGCTCCGTGTATCAACCATGGTTTGAAGCGCAAGGGCGGCATGGGTCGTTCACAGAATGAGGAAAAACTCGCTGTTGATTGCGGTTATTGGCACCTGTGGCGTTTCAATCCGCAGTTGGCTGACGAGGGAAAGAACCCGTTTACCCTCGACTCCAAAGCTCCTAACTGGACTGACTTCCGCGACTTCCTCCTCGGAGAAGTGCGTTATCTGTCAGTACAAAAGGCATTCCCGAAGGAAGCTGATGAGTTGTTCTCTCAGGCAGAGAGGATGGCTAAGCTCCGTTACCAGACTTATGTTCGTAAGAGCCAGGAGGACTGGAGCGAGCAGATTTAATATGAATTAGTTATGACCGGTTGAGTAATTCTGCTCAACCGCATATCTTCAAAGACAGTTTTTGGTTCTTTTGACGAAACTAAAAACTGTCTTTTTTTTTGTTGCATTGACGCCAGTTCGGGATTGCTGACCCAAGGAAGCGATGCCTCTTTTATTGTATTCTTTCCTATTGTTATTCAATAGTCCTTTTATCTTATTCATTTGTACTCCCGTAAGCAACCTGTGAATTCAGGGACTTGACTCTGCCGCCATCACCCTTTCTTCTTCCGGCAATTCGTATCGCTTAGCCTTGTGGTCTTCGAGAAAGATATGGTTGAGGGTGTATTCCAGTGATTGCAATGTATGTTCCCTGAGTTTGGGTTTCAATTGACATTCCCAAACAGTAATGCAGTGCCAGCCCATACTTGCCAGCTTGTGTTGTTCTTCCTTGTCGCGAGTCTTGTTGCGTTTTATCTTAGCTTGCCAGAAGTCGGTACGGCTATTGGGAATTTTGAAATAACGGCAATCTTCATGCCCGTGCCAGAAACATCCATTGACGAAGATGACTGTGCGGTACTTGCGCATCACAATATCGGGATGCCCCGGCAACCGTGGATGGTTCAGTCTGTACCGGAACCCATGGGCAAACAGGTAGCGGCGCACCATAAGTTCGGGCTTGGTGCCCTTGCTGTGTATGGAAGCCATACACCGGCTGCGCTGTTCTTTCGTCAGCTTGTCCATAGGATGCCGTAATGATTATTGGTGAATTTGTCACACTTCATCACCAGCATCATCGCTGACAATATCAAGACGGGTGTCTTTTTTGATGGAAACATCCCCGCCTCTGCCAATACTCATAACCAACGGCACATACTCATCGCTCATCTTGTCGGGCGAGCCTACACTTGCTGCAAAATAAAGTGTTGCTGCCTGCGCATGATCCAGCACTATGCCAAGCAAAGCCCCTTTACCCCCTTCCATATCAATATAGCTTGCAAAGTCAGACTTTGTAAACCTGCGGTTAAAGAAAACTGTACCGTCCTGACGTTTAACCGTTACTGTAATGGCATTATCATAATACCTGTTTCCCGACTCATCAAGAATGAGTGGCAAAGAAGTGTCGGCTGTCCGCTCAACTGTTACCGAGTAGGTCGCTTCAAGCCATTCAACATTCCGCGTCTGGGCATAGTCGCCCACCTTTTGGATGGCCTTTTTCACAGTCTTGACAGGCTTCCTGGCAATAATCACAGTTTCCTTGGGCTTTTCCTCGCATGAGGCAAAAGCCATAGACACGACGAAGAACGCTGCTGCACAACACCTTATCAATGTAGATCCATGTTTTTTCATACGCACAAAGTTAATAAATTAATTCAGAACGCATGCCAATATATGCATAAGATTTGGGGCAGAGGGATAAATGTCCCCTCTGCCCCAAACCTCAAAATCTTGGCGGCGGACCGCCAAAACCTCCATGTTGAGGCCGTCCTCCCATAGGTGGCCGTCCTCCCATAGGCCGTTCTTCACCGGGAGGAGGCCCTCCTTCACCATCTCTCCTGTTGCGCATTTCCTTCCGGGCAGCCTTGCTGCCAAATAGATTAAGCCTGTACACGACATGAAGCATGGCATAGCTGTTAATGCTGTTGTATTCTGTGTCATTGCGGCTCATTGCCGACACGGACCTGCTGAAATTGCTTTGGTTTGCCAATATATCGTAGAACTGCAACGAGACAGTAAGTCGTTTCCCTTTCAAGAATCCTTGTGCAATCTGTGCATTCCACACGAGTTCGTTGGTATTCATGGAGTTGTCGCTATATCCCCTACGGCTGTTCTGGTGCAAATCGGTTGAAATGCTTGTTCCCCAAGGGCATGTGATGTTCACCGTTCCGCCATATGCGAACTGCCATGTGTCAAGATTAGTCGAAGTCTGAAGGTTGTTTCTCGTGTTCATGTATTGCACAGAGCCGTCAAGTTCCACTTCCAACCAACTGTTACGGTAGGCCAACCCGAGTCTTTCTGCAACATTAAGTGTCTTGGTTATGTTCTTTTCCGCATCCGCATTACGCTGCAAACTCAGATAACCCACCCTGTTGTTGTAATCGAGATTTGTCATCGTATTCACATTCCAAAAGCCAGTCGAATCAATGGCCGTATTGTAAATGAGCATTCCCGAGGCGTTCCAGTTGCCGTTGATATTCTCAGGCCGTGTTATGCGTCCGCCCGTTTTCTCGTCGTATATAACCTTATAGCCTATGCTGTTACGCGTCGTACTGAAATTGACGCTTGTCATTATTGCCTGTTGCCGCTTCTCCAAATAGTTGTTATATTCCGCCCTCATGTTGTTGGTAAACGCCGGTTTCAGCCCCGGATTACCCTTGGTGACATTCAGAGGATCGCTGTCGTCGGTTATGTCAAGCAGGTCGCTCATACTCGGTTGCGATGTGGTCGCACGATAGTTTATCCGCAGATTGCTTACCTTACTGAATTTATAGCGGAAGTCCACCGTCGGTGTCACGTTCATCACTGTGCGCACAGTGTCCGTATGGACACCTTGATAGTTCTGTATGAAGTGGGAATTCTGCGGCTGCAACATGACACCTGCGTTGAACTGATAATTATGCCTTATCATACGGAACATCATTTCAATGTTGTGAGTATAGTTCTTATACTCCGAATAGCGGCTCAATGCATTGTCAAGATAAGATTCATACGGATTGTCAAGCCGCCCCAAATAATTGTCCCAAGCACGGTAAGCCGGTGTCAGTCCGTCAAACAGGCTCTCTCCCAAATTGCTGAAATCGTAAGTGGAACGGTCACTTCGGGTGTAGGAATAATTGAACTTGTAACTGAATTGCAGATATGTCGCACGCCATAACGGCTCGCTGTATGTAGTCTGCAAGCTGTAACTCCATTTACGGCTTGGCGTGACACTGTAGCGGTTGGTCTGATATGTAGAGTCCATCCCTGTCCTGTCCTTTATCTGATATAGGTGGACATTGCTCACGGAAAGGCTCTTGCTCTGCGTGTCGTTATAGTCCACATCCGCCCGCAAGGTGACATTGCGTCCCATACTGTTCAGTTTCCTGTTCAGTTGCAGCATTCCTCCGAAAGTCTTTGTACTTCCGTAAGATATGGAACTGCTTTTGTTGGTATTCACCATCACGCCCCTTTGCGACAGTTCGGATATGGAAATGTCAGACAGAGGGTCGGTAACGTACTCATAAGGATCGGCATTGAACTGTGCCATATTGTTCACCGCCCTGCCGTCGTTTGTTGAAAAGCTCATTTTCGGACGGAACATTATGTTGGTCAGTGTGTCTGGCTTCCATTCCAGGCGCATCTGCGCATTCCAACTGTCTTTTCGGGAATAGCTCTGGTTAAGGCTGTTGGCAAACGACTTGGACGAACTCACAAAGTTCTCCGACGAACTTTTCGCCCTAACGTCGCCGTTACTGTGATTCCACCTTACGCTTCCGTCGAACTGGAAATCCTCGTTGTTGTCGAAGTTGAAGTTGGCACCGAGCATCCCGGAAGAGTTGAGTCCGTTGCGCCCACGCCCGAAATTGCCTCGGCCTCCCCCACCAGGGAACCCCATATCGTTAGTGTTGTTGGCGTTTCCGAAAAGCATTGTGCGGACACGGCTGCCGAACATGGCTGCCATAAGGCGTTCCGAGAAACGGTCCCTTGTTCCGTATGACGCATCGGCATGCCCGAACATCCCTTTGTTCATGCCTTTTTTCACGCCGAAATCAAGCACTGTCTGCTCATTGCCGTCATCAATTCCCGTGACACGCGACAAGTCGCTCTTCTCATCGTAGGCCTTGATTTTATTAACAATGGATGTCGGCAGGTTCTTCAGTGCAGTTTTGGTGTCACCGGTCATAAATTCCTTGCCGTCCACCTTTATCTTCTTCACCTCCTTGCCGTTTATCGTAATCTTCCCGTCATCGTCTATCTGTGCCCCGGGCAAGCGTTTCACCAGTTCTTCTACGGTTGAGCCTTCTGGCGTACGGTAGGCCGATGCGTTATAGATAAAGGTGTCCTTGTCGAGCACCACCTTCGAAGCCTGCGCCGTAACGGTAGTGCTCTTCAAGGCAATGGCATCGGCGACAAACGTAATCTTCCCCAAATTCACATTCCGGTTCTGCGTCACCTCCACCTTACGGCAAACTGTAGTGTAACCGACGCTTGACAATTTAAGGATATATGAGCCGTTCTTCGGTGCGTAAACACTAAATGATCCGTTCGCCCCGCTCACTGTCCCACACACAAAAGCACTGTCCTTTTCAAGCAACTGCACCGTCGCCAGAGCAACATTCTCATGTGTGTCCCGATCGACAAGACATCCTGAAACTTTCCTTTCCTGCGCCGACAATGCAAGGCAGAATACTGCCATCAACAGAAGTAATATAAACTTTCTCATACAAAAAAATCATGTCCGCCTTATCCGGCACATCAATTTATACATTAATTTGATGCAAAACAGACGGGAAAGTTTAAACTCAGGACATCCAAACTTCAAAAAAACACGCCTTTCCAAATATGCCACCGACTTAACCGGACACACCACGAAAAGGAGGCGGATTATAGTTCCACCTTGTCAATCCTCAGCGTCAGGAGTCCCGCGGGAACCCGCACTGCGACGGTATCGCCAGCTTTCTTGCCCAAGAGTGCTTGTGCTATTGGCGACTTTATAGAGATTTTACCTTCTGTAAGGTTTGCCTCGTGCGGGCTGACAACTGTATATGACATACGGGCATTATTGGCAGTATTGGTGATTTCCACCTTGCTGAGGAGTCCGACACTGTCAGTTTTCAGGCGCGAAGTGTCTATCACTCTTGCATTCTCGAGCACACGCTGTTTGTAACGGATGCGTCCCAAAAGGCGTCCTTGCTCACGCTTGGCAGCGTGATATTCGAAATTTTCGCTCAGGTCGCCCTTGTCACGCGCCTCGGCTATGGCATCGCGCACACGAGGAAGTTCGACGAGTTCAAGTTGGCGGAGTTCGGCAACGAGTTTGTCGAAGCCTTCCTGTGACATATATTCCATTTCTATATCGGTTTAAATTGGTCTTTTTTACAAGGGCATGGCAGCACACTTGCCGTGCCGTACATAACTATTTAATTTTCAGATAGTAACGCACCGTTTTCAATTAAGCCTTCTTTGAAAAGCAGTGGAATTTGATGCTAACGGCGGTTGCGGAAAAAGTCGGTGACAATGCTGCTGCATTCTTTCTCAAGTACGCCTTTCGTCACAGTTGCCTTGGGATGGAGTGCGTTTGGGGCAAAGCGTGTGAAGCCCCGTTTCCCGTCGCTTGCGCCATAGACCACACGCTTCACCTGTGCCCATCCCAATGCCCCTGCGCACATGACACACGGCTCAAGGGTGACATAAACGGTGCAATCGGTGAGGTATTTGCCGCCAAGCATATTCGCAGCCGATGTGAGAGCCTGCATCTCCGCATGCGCTGTCACATCGCCAAGAGTCTCTGTCAGGTTATGAGCACGGGCAATGATGCGCCCCTTGGACACCACCACAGCTCCCACGGGAATTTCACCCTCGGCAAGAGCAGCTTCGGCTTCATCAAGGGCTTTGCGCATGAACTTCTCGTCTTCTGCGGGTTGCCGGTTGTCTTCCATACCATTCATACCAATTATTCCTTTACTTCCTCAAAGTCAATATACTCCCCTTCGTTCTTTGGAATAATCTTGCGTTGCGCCGTTTGGTAATTGCCTTCTTTGTGCTTATGGTCATCAGCCACAGCATTTCCACGGCTGTCTGTGCCACCGGCCGAGCCGCCCGTAAAACCGGAGCGTGATGTCTTGTCTTGGGAAAAGTCCTTTCCGGTGAAACGTTCCGCCATACGCTTTAGCCTGAAAAATGCCAGTGCCATGCTGATAACGACGGTCGCAACGACCAAGAAAACAAGTAGAATTATAAACTTTATAAACAGCATAGTCGGGAAATCGGTGTTATTTTACACTTGGCATAACATAAAGCTCTATGCCAGTCCACAACTCTTCGTGCCATAACGCTTTATTATGTCGGCAATGACTGAAATGAGAATGTAAAGCAATATTATTATCCAAAAACTTCCAAGGATGCCTTGCCACAGAATGAGGAAAGCTGAAAGTGTAAGAAAAGAGTAACGCAAGACATTGCCTTGCAGTCCCCATCGCTCGAACTTCAAGGCGAACATGGGCAACTCGCACACCAAGAGCCAGCTGCTGAAGAATATCATTACGACAATGGCAACGACATTGTAAGGCGACGCCTCAACCCATTCGGAATGTGAAACGAGCAGCGACCCCCAGAAAAGAGCGTTTGCCGGGGTGGGAAGCCCAATGAAAGAGGTTGTCTGACGGGTGTCCAGATTGAACTTTGCAAGACGCAAGGCCGAGAATGCCGCAATGACAAAAGCCAAAAACGGTAAGTAGTTGCGCCACGGTTCAAGCAGTGAGGGATAATCCATGACGCGCAACTCATTGAAGACAATGGCCGAAGGTGCAAGTCCGAAAGTAATGTCGTCGGCAAGGGAATCAAGTTCCTTACCTATCGGCGATGACACTTTCAACAAGCGGGCACTCATTCCGTCGAAGAAGTCGAACGCCGCTCCAACAATAATCCATATCAATGCCATCCGAGCTTCACCGCCTATTGCATGGACAGTGGCAAATCCACCCGAGATCAAATTGCAACAGGTAAGGAAGTTAGGGATATTGTTTGAAATAAAGTTTGGCATGTCTTTCTATTGTTTCAGTTTTGCAATCACGGTTCGGTCGCCTGTCGTCGCCTGTCCCATCTTCACACAAATTTCTGTGCCAATTGGCAGATATACATCAACACGGGAACCGAATTTGATAAAGCCGAGATGCTCGTCAATGTAGCATTCCTCCCCTTCTTTGGCATAAGTCACAATCCGCCGCGCCACGGCTCCCGCTATCTGGCGGCACAAGATGTCCGTACCAGCCGGTGTGGTAATCACCACATCAGCGTGCTCGTTCTCTTCACTCGCCTTGGGAAGCCATGCCTTATGGAAGTTGCCGTTACGGTGTTTCACTGTCTTCACCTTGCCATCAACGGGAAACCAGTTGGCGTGCACGTTGAAAAGACTCATAAAAATGCTCACCATTATGCGGCGTTCGTGGAAGTACTCGTCCTCATCCACTTCCTCAATCACCACGACACGCCCGTCAGCAGGAGCCACAACGATATTGTCCGTGTCCTCTTCCGGAAAATAACGGACGGGGCAGCGAAAGAAGTTTACCACTATGGCATATACCGTTCCCATGATGGCGGCAAAGCACCAGAACGGCAGCTTAGAGTCACAGTGACGCCAAAGCAGCAGGGCGACAGCCGCTATAACGATAAAACCATAGAGAAGTGTGTCGGTACCTTCACGGTGAATGCGTATTTTCTTTAACTTTTTTATTTTCTTGATCATAATTGGTCGATAAGGTAACACAAGCTGAACAGCCGGTAAAAAAGCCTTGCCAAAAGACAATGCAAACACACATATTTTATATGCATAATTTACTATCTGCAAAGGTAGTCGTTTTTTGCATATTCAGCAAATTTTTCATTGTTTCTTTTGGCTGTCTCGTTTTTAAAAAGTAACTTTGAAATCAAAATACCGTAGCACGATGGAAGATTTCATACACTTGCACGTTCACACTTATTACTCGATTCTTGACGGGCAGTCGCCTATTGAGAAAATCGTCGATAAGGCTGTCGCCAACGGGATGAAAGGCATGGCCATCACCGACCACGGCAATATGTTTGGCGTGAAAGAGTTGTTCAACTATTGCAACAAAGTGAACAAAAAACGCAAGGAGAAAGGACAAGAACCATTCAAACCCATATTCGGCTGTGAAATGTATGTCGCCCACCGTCGCAAGGAAGACAAGATAAAGGAGAAAGGCGACATGGGCGGCTACCACCTTATTGTGCTTGCCAAGAACTACAACGGATACAAGAATCTCATAAAGCTTGTGTCCAGAGCGTGGGTGGACGGCTACTATATGCGTCCGCGAACCGACCGTGAAGACCTTGAAAAATTCCACGACGACCTTATAGTTTGTTCTGCCTGCATTGCAGGAGAAGTGCCCGCCAAGATCCTGAAAGGAGACATTGAAGGGGCAAGGGAAGCAATAGAATGGTATAAACGCGTTTTCGGCGACGACTATTACCTGGAACTTCAGCGGCACGAAGTGAAAGATCCTTCGATAAGGGCAAACCGCGAGACATTCCCTTTGCAACAGAAGGCCAACAAGGTTCTCATCGAACTTTCCAAAGAATACGGTATAAAACTGGTTTGCACCAACGACTGCCATTTCGTCGATGAAGAAAATGCCGAAGCACACGACCACCTCCTTTGCCTCGCCACCGGCAAAGATCTCGACGACCCCAACCGTATGCTTTATTCCAAGCAAGAATGGTTCAAAACGCGCGAGGAGATGAATGCCATCTTCGCCGATGTCCCGGAGGCACTGGGCAACACACTCGAAATACTCGACAAGGTAGAGCAATACAGCATTGATCACCCGCCCATCATGCCTTTCTTCCCCATTCCCGAGGGATTCGGCACAGAGGAAGATCTACGGAAACGCATTTCACCGGAAGATCTGTTCCGGGAGTTTACGACTGACGAGAACGGCAATGACATAATGAGCCATGAGGAGGCTGAGAAGAAAATCAACAAGCTCGGCGGCATTGACAAGCTCTACCGCATCAAGTTCGAAGCCGACTATCTGGCAAAACTCGCATACGACGGAGCCAAGAGACTGTATGGAGACCCGTTGCCCGAAGATGTGCATGAGCGCGTGAAGTTTGAACTCCACATTATGAAAACAATGGGATTTCCGGGGTACTTCCTTATTGTACAGGACTTCATCAACTCTGCACGCGACCAATTGGACGTGATGGTTGGACCCGGTCGTGGCTCGGCTGCCGGTTCGGTAGTGGCATATTGCTTGGGAATTACAAAGATAGACCCCATCAAATACGACCTCCTTTTCGAGCGTTTCCTCAATCCCGACCGGATTTCGTTGCCTGATATTGACACCGACTTCGATGACGACGGGCGCGGAAAGGTGCTCGAATGGGTGGAGGACAAGTACGGGCACGACAAGGTTGCGCACATCATCACCTACGGAACTATGGCCACAAAGAACTCCCTAAAAGATGTGGCGCGGGTGGAAAAGGTGCCTCTCGATATCGCAAACCGGCTGTGCAAAGCCATCCCCGACAAGCTTTCAAACAAAAAAAAGATGAACCTCCCGAATGCAATTGAGGAAGTTCCGGAACTGAGAGAAGCCCAAGCAAGTGCCGACCCAAAACTCCGCAATACCATCAAGTATGCCAAGATGCTGGAGGGCACTGTGCGGGGAACAGGCATACACGCATGCGGAACCATCATCTGTCGGGATGCCATCAGCGACTGGGTTCCTGTTTCTACTGCCGAAGACAAAAGCGACCCGGGCCACAAACTCCTTGCCACGCAGTATGACGGACACGTTATCGAGGAGACGGGCCTTATAAAGATGGACTTCCTCGGGCTTTCCACATTGTCTATATTAAAGGAAGCCGTGGAGAACGTGAAGCTGACGCGCGGCATAGAAATCGACCTTGACAACATCCCCATCGACGACGAACTCACCTATAAGCTCTATCAGGAAGGACGCACGGTAGGTACGTTCCAGTTTGAGTCGGCAGGCATGCAGAAGTATCTGCGTGAGCTGCATCCCACGGTATTCGAAGACCTTATAGCCATGAACGCCCTCTACCGCCCGGGGCCTATGGACTACATCCCGTCGTTCATAGCGCGCAAGAACGGCAAAGAAGAGATAACCTACGACATCCCGTGCATGGAGCGTTATCTCAAAGACACCTATGGCATCACCGTATATCAGGAGCAGGTCATGCTCCTGTCGCGCCAGTTGGCCAACTTCACACGCGGTGAGAGCGACGCGTTGCGCAAGGCCATGGGAAAGAAGAAACAGGACATCGTAGATGCGATGAAGCCGAAATTCATCGAGGGCGGAACGAAAAACGGCCACGACCCTAAGGTGCTTGAAAAGATTTGGGCCGACTGGGAGAAGTTCGCCTCCTACGCTTTCAACAAGAGCCACGCCACTTGCTATTCGTGGGTGGCCTATCAGACGGCTTATCTGAAAGCCCATTACCCCGCCGAATTCATGGCCGGCAACATGAGCCGATGCATCAACGACATAATGAAGATAACAAAGCTCATGTCGGAATGCCAGACTATGGGAATACCGTGTAAGGGTCCTGATGTAAACGAGAGCCGTCTGAAATTCTCTGCCAACAAGAAGGGTGAGGTACGCTTCGGTCTTGCCGCCATAAAGGGTATAGGCGAAGCCGCTGCACAAAATATCATTGACGAACGCGACAAGAACGGCCCTTACAAGGACATCTTCAGTTTTGTGCAGCGTGTAAACCTCTCCGCAGTGAACCGGAAGGCATTTGAATCGCTCGTGCTAAGCGGAAGTTTCGACTCTTTCGGTATAAGGCGCGAACAATATTTCGGCGTGAACACCAAGGGCGACACGTTCATTGAGACTCTGCTGCGATACGGTCAGGCGTACCAGGCGGAACAGTCGTCAATGCAGAACTCGCTGTTCGGCGATATGGGCGATGTGGGAATAAGTACGCCACCTGTGCCCGAAGCGGAGCAATGGAATGCAATGGAGCGCCTGAAACGGGAGCGCGAACTGGTGGGGATATACCTCTCGGCACACCCGCTTGACGATTACAGTGTCGTTCTAAAAAGTATGTGTAACGTGAAATGTATCGAGATGGGGCGCAACATGGACAAAAAAGAATTGTCAAAACGGGGAGTGCTCACTTTCGGAGGCATAGTGACTGCTGCATCGGAACGATGGACAAAGAAGAACAAGCCTTACGGACTTGTAACGATAGAGGACTTCGACGGACCCGGAGAAATAGCTGTCTTCGGCGACGATTGGCCAAAATGGAAAGGCAAGCTGCAAGCGAACTATCCCGTACTCGTGTCTGCCGAGTGCAAACAGGTGTCGCAATATAACCCCGACTACTACTCCATGGAAATAAAGGATGTGAAGTTTTTGAGCGATGCCATGGACAAGCTTGTGAACAAACTGACAATAGAATTCAACTTGTCGGCATTCGATGACATACGCTTAACAGACTTGAACACGGTGCTGAAGGAAAATCCTGGAAAGATACCGCTGTACATAACCATACACGATGTGAAGCACAAATGCGACATAAAGCTGCAAAGCAAAAACAATCCGGTGAATCTGAACAAGGAACTTATAGACTGCCTTGAAAACCTGAGAAACGCAGAAAGCGGCGGAAACATGCTCAGCTACCATGTGGAATGACGCTTTATGGCACAGTGTTTGCACTTTTGGCGGAGGGCGGAACGTTCCCCGAAACAGGTAACAAAAGTATTAACCGTAAAAAAGAATAGAACAATGGAAGTTAAAATTACAACAGAAAACTTTGAGAGTTACAAGAATGGCGACCTGCCATTGGTAGTGGATTTGTGGGCGACATGGTGCGGACCGTGCCGCATGATTGCCCCCATCGTGACAGAACTGGCCAACGAATACGACGGGAAAATCGTTGTAGGCAAGTGCGATGTGGAGGAAAACGACGACTTGACAATGGAGTTCGGTGTGCGCAACATCCCGACAATCCTCTTCTTCAAGGGCGGACAGCTTGTCGATAAGCATGTGGGCGCAATCACTAAGGGCGACCTTCAGAAAAAATTTGACGCACTGCTGTAAATTGCAGACAAGTGCTACGCAAAAAGTGCGAGAGCATAATGAGGCGCAAGCCCCGTGCATGCTCCCGCTTTTTTGTGCCCAAAAGTCGTAAACAGCGTGGCGTCGGCAACAAAAACGGAGCGCACCGACAACTGTCACGTTGCCCGTGCACCCCGCTATGACATATCAACATGCCGAAAAGCGTGAGTAATCCCGCCCCAACGGCTTGCTGTCTTTATTTCAGTTTATTGTATCCGTAAACGGCACGTGTCCCAAGTTCCTCCTCAATGCGGATGAGCTGGTTGTATTTTGCCATACGGTCGGTGCGACTCATAGAGCCCGTCTTTATCTGTCCGGAGTTGGTGGCCACAGCGATATCGGCAATAGTGGTGTCCTCTGTCTCACCCGAGCGGTGCGAGGTGACGGTGGTATAGCCGTGTCGGTGAGCCATCTCGATGGCATCGAGAGTCTCAGTGAGCGAACCAATCTGGTTCACCTTTATGAGGATAGAGTTTGCAGCCCCCATCTTAATTCCTTTCTCCAGAAACTTCACATTAGTGACAAAGAGGTCGTCGCCCACAAGCTGACAGCGGTTGCCGATGGCGGAAGTGAGTTTCACCCAGTTGTCCCAGTCGTTCTCGTCAAGTCCGTCTTCGATGCTGTCGATGGGATATTTGGTGATGAGCTGCTCCAAATATGCTATCTGTTCGGCGGCGGTAAGTTTCTTGCCGTTAGGGTCTTTCTTCTTGCCGTCCTTCAGTTGGCGGTAGTCGTAATACCATTCTCCGTTCTCACATACAGCAAATTCGCTTGCAGCGCAGTCCATTGCAATCTTCACATCCTTGCCCGGTTCATATCCGGCATCACGGATAGCCTGACAGATACTGTCAAGAGCATCCTCAATGCCATTGAGCGCAGGAGCGAAACCGCCCTCGTCACCCACGGCAGTGGAGAGTCCGCGACTCTTCAGAAGCTTTGCCAACGCATGGAACACCTCAGCTCCCATACGTATGGCCTCACGCTCATTTGGGGCACCAACGGGGCGGATCATAAACTCCTGGAAGGCAATGGGTGCGTCAGAGTGTGCGCCGCCATTGATGATGTTCATCATCGGCACCGGCAGGACATAGGTGTTGCAACCTCCGATGTAGCGGTAGAGCGGTATCTGCAGATAGGCGGCGGCGGCATGAGCCACTGCCAGCGACACGCCGAGAATGGCGTTGGCACCGAGGTTCGACTTTGTCTTGGTGCCGTCGAGTTCAAGCATCTTGTAGTCAATTTCGCGCTGTTCGAGCACCGACATACCTTCAAGTGCCGGAGCTATCACCTTGTTCACATTCTCCACAGCCTTGAGCACGCCCTTGCCCAGATAACGTTGCTTGTCGCCATCGCGCAGCTCCAGTGCCTCATTCTCGCCTGTAGAAGCTCCCGACGGTACGGAAGCGCGTCCTACAAATCCCGATTCGAGCGTCACTTCCACCTCAACCGTAGGATTGCCACGTGAATCCAAAATCTCTCTCGCATGAATTTTCTCAATAATCATAGTTCTTTTCCTTTCTGTATGTTTTGTCAAACGTTCTTACTTTTATTTTTGCAAAAGTAAGAAAAAACAACCGATGACGCAACAAATGCGCATCCCCAAAATTCGGTATTTTTCACTGTAATACAGGTTTTGGCATAACTTTCGTCACGAGTTACGCCACCTGTCGTGCAAAGAAGCATTGTTTTAAATGGCGGTGTCCTTGCATTCAATCAGAACGTGAAGAAAAAGAAGGGTCAATGGTTCTGCTTCAATACAACAAAACCATTGACCCTTTGACTGTCGGATATTTACCAATATTGGTTCAACCGTCAATTATAATTTGACGCAGTATATTCCCTCACAATGTCAAGGAAGTGTTCATGTATGCGTGTGTCTCCATTAAGCTCCGGATGGAAAGCCGTCACGAGCTGGTTGCCCTCTTGGGCAGCGACTGTATGCCCCCCGACTTCCGCAAGAGCCTTTGTACTGCCGGACACTTCCTTGATATATGGAGCACGGATGAATGTCATCGGGACACCATCGCCCACACCCTCCACTCTCGCTTCAACGAAGAAACTTCCCAATTGGCGGCCATAAGCATTCCGGCACACGCTTATATTCATGGTGGAAAGGCAACCCGAGTGCTGTCCTTCCACGTGTTTGGCAAGCATAATGAGTCCGGCACAGGTCCCGAAGACCGGGAGCCCTGCCTTAATGTCGTTTTTCACGATGTCGTGCAAGCCCAAGTCTGTAAGGAGTTTCGACTGCGTAGTGCTCTCCCCTCCGGGGATGATTAGGCCGTCTTTATGCTGCATCCAGTCATTAAGTTGCCTCACTTCAAAACTTTCAATGCCAAGTTTCGAAAGCATCTGCCTGTGTTCAAGGAAAGCTCCTTGTAGTGCCAATACTGCAATTCTCATAACGGCTTATTTCCCTCTTTCGGCCATCAATATCTCTATCTCGCTCTCGTTGATACCCACCATGGCTTCGCCAAGGTCTTCGGAGAGTTCAGCGAGTTTCCTCGCATCATTGAAATTTGTGACAGCCTGCACGATTGCAGCGGCACGTTTCTGCGGATTTCCGCTCTTGAAGATGCCGGAGCCCACGAACACACCCTCTGCCCCCAACTGCATCATAAGTGCTGCGTCAGCAGGAGTGGCAATGCCTCCGGCTGCGAAATTCACTACCGGCAACTTCCCGTTTTCATGCACATACTGCACCAAGTCGTACGGCACCTGAAGCTGTTTTGCCGCCTCATAAAGTTCGTCGTCAGCCATTGACGCGATGCGGCGTATCTCGCTTTGCATCATACGCATATGGCGCACGGCCTGAACCACATCACCCGTACCGGGTTCTCCCTTTGTCCTGATCATCGTGGCACCTTCGGCTATGCGGCGGAGGGCTTCACCGAGGTTTCTTGCACCACAGACAAAAGGCACATCAAACTTTGTCTTGTCAATATGATAGACATCATCGGCGGGAGAAAGCACTTCGCTCTCGTCAATATAGTCTATTTCAATGGCTTGGAGGATTTGTGCCTCTGCAAAATGACCGATACGGCATTTTGCCATCACGGGAATGGACACAGCCTGCTGTATGCCCTTTATCATCTTCGGGTCGCTCATCCGCGACACGCCGCCAGCAGCTCTTATGTCGGCAGGGATGCGTTCAAGAGCCATCACCGCACACGCGCCTGCTTCCTGCGCGATACGGGCCTGTTCAGGCGTCGTCACATCCATAATGACTCCGCCCTTGAGCATCTGGGCCAGATTTCTGTTTAAAGTTTGTCTGTTTTCGTTCATAACAGTAAGATTTTCTATTGTTGTTTCCTATATTCTGTCGGTGTTACGCCGGTAGTTTTTCTGAAGAACTTTGAGAAATGTGCCTGAGAGCCGAAACCATACTGATAGGCCACCTCCTGCACTGTCTTGTCCGACACGGAGAGTTGCCTGCCCGCTTCACGGCAGATATGCTCGTCGATGATTGCCTTCGGCGTCTTTCCGGCAATACGCTTCGTTACCTGTGCCAGATAGCGCGAACTTACATTGAGCTTGTCGGCATAATGGCGTACCCCCACATTTATGGAGTTCTCCTTCGACACTTCCTCCATAAAACTGTTGAAGAGTTCGCTGCTCCGGCCAATCAAGCCTATATGCGCCACAGACAACCGGTTGATGTGGTTGTATGCCATGGCAATGGCGTCTGCCATGCCGAACGATCGGCCAAGGAATGTGGCTATTGCCGAGGTAAGCATGCCGCCCATTCCGTGCAAATCACGACAACTTCGCGGTGCCTCCAAAGAAGAGAAGTATCTGACATCGTTGCCCTCGCCCTTCATAAAGACATCCGTATGCGTCTTGGTTCTGGCATTGGAGTCTTGAACCAACACATTACGGCAGCCTATCAACAGCAGGTTATGGGCAAGCGATATTGTGTCTGTCTCCATATCATCCTCTTTACCGAGCAGATATTCAGCATCCTTTTTCCTGACAGACAAAAGGGTACTGGCGGGTATAAGTCTTTGTTTGATCTCCGCCACCACATCAGACGGCATCAGGACATCACCGCGCGTTGAAACGATAACAGGGTCATAGATTATCTCGCGGGGCTTGTATTTAAGCAAGGCATCCACCAACGCCCTCACGACATCCACTCTTCTCAGCATCCCTATCTTCACAATTTCAGGCTGGACATCGTTCACAATGGCTTCAATCTGCCCACAGACCGTCTCGGCGGGCAAGTCGTAAAATTTCTGAATTCCCAATGTGTTCTGCATTGTCACCGATGTGATGGCCGAAACGGCATAACCGCCCAAGGCCGAAATCATCTTGATGTCGGCTTGAACTCCTGCCCCACCGGTACCGTCAGAACCGGTGACAGTCAGTATGGGTCTGTCAGAAACTGCATTCTTCATATTTAAATCGGTATCATGCGCAACGATTTTGTATATAGAATACCATAAACCATCGCCCATGTGCATTAGCCGGTGCAAAGGAAATAAAAAAAACAATGAAACCAAAGCGTTTGTTCCCATATTGACAAACTTTATTTGTTTTTGTACAAGACCTTGCCCTCTGAAACCTCCTCCACAATTTCGGTCATAATGACACCATAATATTCGCCCCCTCTTTATTGCAATTTATTGCTGTCCGGTAAAGCTCCAAAGAACATGAATATCCTGTCCCCGTAAAATCGGACTTCGGTATTTCTTTTCTCAAAAACAAGCCCCCTCCTCAAAAATTTGACAAGTAGCTTGGTTGCTATTTAAGCCCCTTTGCTTTTGTATCCCGAAAAGAAACTGGGTGCAATGCCGCGTACATAAACAACCTACTATCAGAAGTCCGTCTGTCCAAGGGTCAGGATGCTTATGAGTACATCGCTCTTCTTTTGCATTTCCTCAGCACAACTCAGAAGAGACGCACCGGTCGTCACAATATCATCAATCAGCAATACATGCTTTCCGTCCAACAGGTCGGGGCGGTCACAGCGAAATGCCTGCGACACGTTTTCAAAACGTTCCGTTGCGTGCTTGTCCGTCTGTGTATTGGTCTCTTTTATGCGCCGCACGGCATTGCTGACGACAGGAATGCCTTTCACTTGTGCTATTCCCCGTGCGATTTCATGGCATTGGTTGTAGCCACGTTTGCGCTCCCGTTTCCGTGAAAGCGGCAACGGTATCAGCATGTCAATACCTTCAAAGAATCCGTATTTGTCAAACTCCAGTGCGGCGAGCCGCCCCATCTGCACGCCAATGTCGGGACGGTCATTGTACTTCAACTGATAGAACAGGCGTGAAACCGGCGAATGCGGCTGATAATGGACAAATGCCGCACCCCGTTCCACACGCACCCTTCCCCAGAACAAGCGCACCATACGGTTGTCGTAGGGTTCCTTGCACTGCTGCGTTCGTGGCAGCAGCATGTTACAGGTAGTGCATATTACCTTCTCACACAATGCCAACCTGTTGCCGCATATTTCACACCGCCGTGGCAGGAAGAAATCGGCAAAAGCAGCCAGAAGCTTCATGCTTTTCATAATCCATAATAATTTGGCATGCAGGTTCTACAGAAGCGGCAAAGGGAAAGCCCGTACCATACAGGACTTTCCCTTTGCCATAAACAAGCATTGTCACTCCTCCGAGAACTGGCGTATGCGCTGCTCCTCCGCCAGCTTGCAGATGAGAAGCGTGCCGTCCTTCTCGGCGACGATGCAGTTGTCAAGTCCCTGCACCACCACCTTCTTCTCTTGGGTTGTATGTATTATGCAGTTGTGCGAGTCGTAAGTCTGTATTTCCTGCCCGATCCTGACATTTCCGTAAAGGTCGTGCGGTAGCTGTGCGAGCAGCGAGCCCCATGTGCCAAGGTCGCTCCACCCGAAACTGGCGGGACAAACGAATATCTCTTCTGCCTTCTCCATGATGGCATAATCCACGGAGATGCTCTCACACTCAGGATAACGCTTGTCTATCATTACCTGCTCCTCCTCCGTGCCATACACGCTGAGCATACTTTCAAACACCTTGCTTATAGCTGGCGAATACACCCTGAAGGCATTGACAATGGTACTTACACTCCAAATGAATATGCCGGCGTTCCAGAAATAGTTTTTTTGGCTTATATACTCCTGAGCTGTCGCAAGGTCGGGTTTCTCACGGAACGAGTCGATGCGGAATATCTCCTTGTTGCGTGGAGAATTGGAACTGAGGTCGGCCTGAATGTATCCATAGCCCGTTTCAGGACGAGTGGGAGTCATGCCAAGTGTGACAATGGCATCGGTCTCGGCCGTAAACTTCATGCACGAAGCCACCACACGGCGGAACTCAGCCGTGTCGGCAACGATATGGTCGCTCGGCGTCACCACGATGTTTGCCTTCGGGTCAATGGCCTTGATGCGCCAGCTGACATAGGCTATACACGGTGCGGTGCTGCGACGGCACGGTTCCAGCAAGATGTGGTCGGGACAAATGTCTGGCAACTGCTCCTTTACGAGCGTCTCATACTTCCTGTTGGTAACGACCCAGACATTCTCCAACGGGCACAAGCCCTCAAAACGGTCGTAAGCAAGCTGTATCAGCGTCCTGCCCACACCGAGAATGTCGATAAACTGTTTGGGGCATTCTTCGGTGCTCATAGGCCAAAACCTGCTGCCTATGCCACCTGCCATTATCACCAAATGATTGTTCGTATGGGTCATGTGTGTGTATTTTTCTATTCTGTTGAGTGGGTATCTTTTGCAAAGACAGTGCAAACGAGTGGAAAGAAAACTTGTTTTCAATTTCCCGAATGCAGCCTATCTTATGCAAAGATATACATTTTTTCACAACAAATACAAGTTTATTGCACGAATAATCATAAAACACGAAAAGAGGACAAGCTAAATGCCTGCCCTCTTTTGTAGTGGATAGGGGAATCGAACCCCTATGCCAAGATTGAGAATCTTGTATCCTAACCGTTAGATGAATCCACCATCGGTGCTTTCAGGAACAATGCGGAAGCTGGGGGATTCGAACCCCCGGTACGGTTACCCGTACGGCAGTTTAGCAAACTACTGGTTTCAGCCACTCACCCAAACTTCCAAACTGGCAGCCGGAATTGTCTTGCCGAAGCACCATTCCCAAATTGCGAGTGCAAAGGTAAACGTTTTTTCTTTTACTTCCAAACTTTTCTGCGTATATTTTTCCATTCGTATATTTATTCTCCTAAAAATGGCACACAAAAAGAGAGATGTGCAGACTTGCTTAGTGTTGTCGGAGAGGACGCCCGACCTCCTACCACCCACCACTTGCCATCCGCACGAAGTTTTTATAACATTTCAGCGAAGGCTGCGTTTCACCACCGCGGGGTTGCCTGCGGCGAGCGAGTCGGCCGGGATGTCGCGCGTGACGACGCTGCCTGCCGCGATGACACACCGCGGCCCGATGGTCACTCCCGGGCACACCGTGACACCGCCACCGAGCCAGCAGTCGTCGCCAATGGTTACGTTGTATGCCGTCTCGACGGGATTGCGCCGCTGCATGAAGTCAATGGGATGCTGCGGTGTATATATCTGGCAGCGCGGCCCTATCTTGCAGCGGCTACCTATGGTTATATGCCCGGCATCAAGCATAACGGCATCGTAGTTTACGAATGTATTCTCGCCGATGGTTATGCCGTGCCCATGGTCACAATGGAACGGCGGATTTATGGCTGACGAAACCGGCAGCCCCGGCACAAGAGCCGTTATCACCTCGCGATAGTCCGGCGAAGTGAGCGTCATTGTCTGCAATCTCGCGCATAAAGTGTTGGCACGCTGTGTGCTGCGCAGCACTTCCGCATCGTCGAACGAGTAAAGTTCCACGCTCCGCATCTTCTCAAATTCAGTCTTGCACATTTCTTTAGATCCGCAGGTTCACAATTTTACAAAGGAGCAAACTTTTAGGCTACAACAAGTACCCGGTACTTGGAAAAGTCGGTATATCAGGATGTCTTGAAAGACCATGAGTGATTCCGCAGGGATTCGAACCCTGGACCCACAGCTTAGAAGGCTGTTGCTCTAATCCAACTGAGCTACGGAACCATCAAAATCGGGTGCAAAAGTAATCATTTTCTCCGACAAATCATGCTGACAGCAATTAGTTTTTATTTTTTTTACATTTAGCATGCAGGCAAAATTCCGAAGTAAAGCAAAAAATGGCAAAAAGAAGCGAAACAAATGAAAAAATAAAAATAATTAGGGGAAAGCCTACACCGTTTTAGGGTTTTTCCCTAATTTTGTATTACGAATAGCATTAATTTTGCATCGTACAGAGAACATATAAAACAAGAAGAATTATGATAACAAGATTATTATTAATTTCGGCTTTATTCGGAGTGATGCCCCAAACAGCGGCAGCACAAGACGACGATGACCTTTACTTCGTCCCGAAGAAACAGAGCAAGCAAGAAAGCAAAGCGGACGCCGCCCACCTGCAAACAGATGAGCCGACATATTATTGCGGTTCAGACCGTAACGTGGACGAGTACAACCGACGCGGCAAGCTGAAAAGCTACTATCAGAAAATAGGAACTGACTCATTGGGCAATGACATAATAGAATTTCACGACGGAGAGGAAGTCTGGAACGCAGACAATACAGATTCTGTCACGAACATCTATCCCGGGTCCGAGAGTTACTTCGACGACAATGACTATGCATACAGCCGGTGCATGAGTCGCTTTGACGGTTTCTACGGCTGGTGTCCGCCATATTACAGCTATTGGTCACGCCCGTATTGGGGAACATGGTATGGCTGGTACGACCCGTGGTATGCAGGATGGTATGGCAACGGATGGTACAGCCCGTGGTATTACAACAGTTTCTATGGGTGGGGGTACCCATATTATGGATGGGCAGGATGGCACACTCCCGGAATACATTACAGATACTTCGGCCCGTCAGGAACAAGGAACCACGCCAATGGAGGCGGAAGGTTCTACGGCAACCGCACCATCGACAGAGGGGCAACCAACATCAACACATCCAACAGAAGCCATAACACCACCAACGACAACAACTCGTTCGGCAGACGACGCAGTTCATATAACAATAACAATAACAATAACAACAACAATTCCAACCGGTATCAAACCCCAAGCCGTCCGTCGCAATCATTTGGACAAGGCAACTTCGGCAACAGCCGTGGCAGTTTCGGGGGAGGCTCTGGCTTTGGAGGAGGCAACAGAGGCGGAGGCAGCTTCGGCGGCGGAAGCCGTGGCGGCGGTTTTGGCAGCCGCCGCTAAACAGCCAAAGCCCGAGACGGGAACGAGGCACGAACAAACACATGCAAAAGTATAAACAACAATAGAATTCAAAAAAGACAGGATTATGAAAAGTATATTTTCAGCATTGGCTCTCACGTTATTGTGTGCGACAGCCAATGCACAAGAGACATACGAGAACTCTCCCCTTGCATCCAAAGACCTTAACGGAACGGCACGCTATATCGGTATGGGCGGAGCCATGGAGGCGTTGGGAGCAGACATCACCACCATGGGCACCAACCCCGCAGGCATAGGAATGTTCCGAAGAAGCACAGCCAGCATTTCCTTTGGCATGGTAACACAGAGTGAAGCCAACAGTTTTGCAAATGCGAACAAGACGAACATGAGCTTCGACCAGGCAGGTTTCGTTTACTCCATGCGCTCAGGGAGGAACTCGTATGTGAACTTCGGCTTCAACTACAACAAGAGCAAGAACTTCAACCAGATACTTCCTGCCGCAGGCAAGCTGAACAACGCCTCACAGAACAAGCTCTCCGGACTGAAGAACTACAACGGCATATATCAACTGAAAAGCAAGAACGGCATCTTGTCAAGCGAGTACAACACTGCCAGCCAGTTGGACTATCTTTATAGCAACGTGGTCTTAGGCGACAGGAACGCGACACTTGTCGATAAGGACGGCAACACGATTGGAGACAACACATACGGCTACCTTGTGCGCTCCACAACATTCGCCCCCACTTATTATAATGCAACCGACTACCAGTTTTCACGGGGCAACACGGGATATATAGGCCAATATGACTTCAACATAAGCGGGAACTCAAACGACCGCATCTATTGGGGCATCTCTTTCGGCCTGTATGACGTGCATTACAACAACGAAAGCCTGTACAAGGAAAACATTGTCGATGGCAGCACCGCCATCGGTTCAATATCGGTGAACGACGCACGACAGATAACAGGAACCGGATTTGACGCCAAGTTCGGACTCATTGCCCGCCCCATAGAGGAGTCTCCGTTCCGTGTCGGCCTGTATGCCCACACCCCTACATGGTATGACCTCAGAACAGCCAACTACACCCGCCTTGACAACGGCCTCAACAGCAATTACGGAGCGCACGACTACGGTGAAAACAGTGAAAGCTACGACTTCAAGTTCTACACACCATGGCGTTTTGGAGTAAGTCTCGGCCACACCGTGGGCAACTGTCTGGCCATCGGCGCAACATACGAATTTGCTGATTACAGCAACTGTGACATGCGCGTAAACGACGGCGTGACATACGATTATTGGGGCAATTACTACGAAGAGAGCCATCGTGACGCCGCGATGAAAGAAAACATAAGGCAGGTGCTCAAAGGCGTATCAACACTGAAGGTGGGCGTTGAATACAAGCCGGAAAAGAACCTTGCGTTGCGCGTAGGCTACAACTATGTCTCGCCGATGTACAATGCCAACGGCTACAAGGACGGCACAATAGACTCGTATGGCTCGTTCTACAGCTCCGCCACCGACTACACCAACTGGAAAGCCACCAACCGCATAACGGCAGGTGTAGGCTATACTTACAGGAAGCTGTCAATCGACCTTGCTTACCAATACAGTCAGACCGACGGCGAATTCTATCCGTTTATGAGCTACAAGGACAACAGCAACGCCAGCTACGACAACATCTGCGATGCAGTGAACGTAAGCAACAAGCGCAGCCAATTGCTCCTGACACTGGGCTACAAGTTCTGAACGGCAACATTTCAGCCGCAACCACAACACGGACTGCCTGAAACATACAAACAAAAAGCCTCCCGTTATGATTTGCAACACATAGCCCGCAAATCATAACGGGAGGCTTTTTGACGGCATCAGAAATTATTGCTGTCCGGTAATCGCCTTGTGGCTAAAATTGCAAAATGCAGGAGGTCGGGCGTCCCGCCCGACAACACAG
>CAVBVK010000025.1:0-27380 GCA_963599085.1 bacterium
TTCAAACACACCCTCTGGCCTACGGGCGTTGGCATCCGACAATGTGCTGCGCCTGGGCATCACCCTTAATGGCGCAAATGGGTTGGCATGTAGAGTAAAAGATATCGCATTAACGTCACGCATCACGAAAATAATTAGTACCTTTGCGGAAAAGGGACGTATAGACCGTAAGATTATGGCTGAGATTGTAAACACATACCCTGTGGGGATACAGACCTTCGAGAAGGTTCGCAAAGGTGGATACCTGTATGTGGACAAGACAAAGTACATTGCTGACTTCCTGAAAAAAGACATGAGTTACGTCTTCCTGAGTCGCCCGAGGCGATTTGGAAAGTCACTCTTTGCCTCCACCTTGCAGGCTTATTTCGAGGGACGCAAGGAACTCTTCAAAGGACTTGCCATAGCCGACTACGAGAAGGAGTGGACAAAACACCCTGTGCTCCACTTCGACATGAGCGGGGCAAAGCACTTCAACAAGGAGGAGCTGGAGCACTACCTTGACATCCAACTGACACCATACGAAGAACTGTACGGAAGAAATGAAAAGGAGCTATACCCTAACGACAGACTGGACGGTATAGTAAAGCGAGCATACAAGCAGATTGGTCAGAAGGTTGTGGTCATCATCGACGAGTACGACGCTCCCCTTCTCGATGTGGTGCACGAGAAAGAGAACTTAAAGGCCCTGCGCCGTATCATACAGAACTTCTACAGTCCTCTGAAGAAACTCGACCCGTATCTGGAGTTTACGTTCATCACCGGCATCACCAAGTTCTCACAGCTCAGCATCTTCAGCGAGCTTAACAATCTGGAGAACATCAGCATGTTCGACCAGTACTCCGCCATCTGCGGCATAAGCAAGACGGAGCTAACCACCGTTATGCGCCCTGATGTGGAAAACCTCGGCAAGGCTCTCGGAATGTCATACGAAGAGTGCCTGGAAGAACTGGGCAACTACTACGACGGCTACCACTTCAGCGAAAACTCTGAGGACATATTCAACCCGTTCAGCCTCATAAAAGCCATGAACGGACAGAAAATCCAACCATACTGGTTCACCTCTGGCACGCCGACATACCTTATTAATAAGCTGAGACAATTTGATGTGCTACCTACCGCCATTGCCCCCATGGAAGCATTGGAATCAGCCTTCGACGCTCCAACGGAAACAATGAAGACAATCACGCCTCTGCTGTACCAAAGCGGATACATCACCATCAAGGGCTACGACAGAGAATCGACATTATACACCCTGGACATCCCCAACAAGGAGATAAAGACGGGACTCTTCGAGAGTCTGCTGCCCAACTACGTAAAGGGCATGTACGCACAGAACGGCGGCGTAACCATAGCACGCATGTCCGTACTCATCCGCAAGAACGACATGGAAGATGCCCTGCAACTGTTGCAGGCGTTCCTGGGCACCGTCCCATACTGCAATGTCACCAACCATGAGGGCCACTACCAGCAGATGCTCTTCATCATATTCTCGCTCCTGACAGAATTCCTTGTAGATGTGGAGGTACACACCCCCAAGGGAAGAGTGGACATCGTACTCCTCACCAAGACCGACCTCTACATCATCGAACTGAAGCTCAACAAAACGGCACAGGCGGCCATGCAGCAAATAAATCTGAAGAACTACCGCCAGCGGTTCGCTCTCAGCGGCAAGCCCGTCACAAAGGTGGGCGTCAACTTCGACTCCACGCAGGGCAACATTACCGACTGGGTGATAGAAGCATAAAGAAAGCAAGCTTTCATTGCGCTTGTTTGCACTGTCTTTGCATAAGACAGGCTGCACTCGGCAATAAGATACAATTATGAACCAAAGAGTTGTCATTTCAGAAAACATAGAAGAGGAGCTCGGAAGAGCCTTGGCCGAATGTGAACACGACAAGGTGTTCATACTCACCGATGCCACCACCCGCAAGCTTTGCCTAAGTAAAATCGCGGCATTCCCGTGCCTAAGCGATGCCCGTGTCATTACGGTTGAGTCCTCCGACACCCATAAGGACCTGCGTTCGCTGACCGCCGTGTGGACGGCATTGGGCTCCGGCGGAGCCACACGGCATTCCTGCCTGATAAATCTCGGAGGAGGAATGGTGACCGACCTCGGCGGCTTTGCAGCATCGACATTCAAGCGCGGCATCAACTTCATCAACATCCCCACCACCCTTCTCGCCATGGTAGATGCTTCGGTGGGCGGAAAGACGGGAATAAACTTCAACGGGCTGAAAAACGAAATCGGCGTTTTCAGCGACAGCCGTTTTGTAATTATCGACACACACTTCCTCGATACGCTCGACACGCACAACATACGCTCGGGCTACGCAGAAATGCTCAAACACGCACTGATAAGCGATGAGGCGATGTGGGCGGCGACGGTGAACTTCAACCTTGACACGCCTGACCTCACAACGTTGCAAAGAATGGTAGCCGACTCGGTGGCGGTGAAGGAACGTATAGTGCAGACAGACCCCTTGGAACACGGTCTCCGCAAGGCCCTCAACCTCGGCCACACCGTGGGGCACGCCCTCGAGTCGTGGGCAATGCAGCACGGCAGTCCCATACTGCACGGCTACGCAGTGGCCTACGGACTGGTGGCGGAGCTCTACCTGAGTGCTGTAAAGACAAGTTTCCCCACCGACAGACTGCGGCAGACCGTGGCTTTCATACACGAAAACTACGGTACGCTCGGCATCACCTGCGATGACTATGAAGCCATTTACAGCCTTATGACACACGACAAGAAAAACATTGCCGACAGGATAAACTTCACCCTGCTCGGCGGTATAGGTGACATACGCATCAACCAGACCGCCGCGAAAGAGGAGGTTTTCGAAGCTCTCGACTTCTTTCGTGAGGGTTTCTGAACGCCGCATGGCATAGAACGGACAAAAAGAAGAAAGGAAACGACTATGGATATAGAACGCGTCAAGGAGATATTGCTAAGCAAGGACGGACTGTCGCAGACTCTCGGCATGGAGTTTTTATCCACCCCTGAGGCGGACACCTGCCAGGCACGCATGAAAGTGGATGAGAGAAACCGTCAGGTGTTCGGTTTCCTCAGTGGCGGAGCGACGCTCGCATTGGCCGAAAATCTTGCCGGTGTAGGTTCAATGGCACTGTGCCCCAACAAAATCTGCGTGGGAATAAACGTGAGTGCCAACCATGTAAAGGCAGTGCTCGAGGGCGACACCGTCACCGCAACGGCACGCATCCTGCACAAGGGGCGCACCCTTCATGTGTGGCACATCGAGATAGCCAATAGTTCGGGCGAGCTCATTTCCGCCGTGGATATAACCAACTTCATTCTAAACCAAAGCAAGAAATGAGTTTTGTCGCCTACCGGTTGCCACGGCAGCAGTACTTCATGCTCAACCGTCTGCACGACGAGCCGGAAGCAATCGGGACACTTGCCGGACTAAACGGCCGCAAGGGCTTTGTCATAGCCCCCTTTGCCCCGAGTGCCGCATGCCCCATATTGCTGCTCCCCACCGAGTGGGAAGCAAGGGAAGTGCCGCCACTTTGCGACATGAGTTCCATGCCAGCACAGCCCTACACCGACGGGACGGAGATGCGGCAACGCTACCATGCCGACTTCACGAACTTCCATACGCAGCTCAGCAACGGCACTTTCAGCAAGATAGTGCTTGCACGCTGCCTGAAAATGAGGCTCAGCCATGCTCCCGACCCCATGCAACTCTTTACAAAAGCATGCGCGATGTACCCGCGGATGTTTGTCACCCTCTTCTCAACCGGTATCAGCGGAACTTGGCTTGTTGCCACACCCGAGACACTGCTGAGCGGCCACTGCGGCAACATGAGCACAATGGCGTTGGCCGGAACGATGCGGTTGGGCGGAAAGCAACTGCTTTTCGACACGCCGGGCAGTGAAGGCTTTGCGGAAACGGAGATTGCATGGAGCCGGAAAAACCGTCAGGAGCAGCACTGTGTGGAGACTTACATCACAGAGTGCATAAAGCATTTCGCAAGCGGAGTCAGCATCACCGGCCCATACACCACACGTGCCGGTGACCTTGTGCACCTGAGAACCGACATACATTTCCGCCTGAACGACGCCTCACGCCTTGGCGACATACTCAACGCCCTGCACCCCACGCCTGCAGTCTGCGGCATGCCGAAGCACAAGGCACAGGAGTTCATCATCGCCAACGAGTCGGAGCCACGCCTCTATTACAGCGGTTTCTCGGGGCCGATGGATGCCGACGGCGACACACACCTCTTTGTATCGCTGCGCTGCATGAAGGCAGAACAGGACAAGATGCTGCTCTTTGCCGGTGGCGGACTGCTCAAAGAAAGCGTGGAAGAGCATGAATGGGAGGAGACCGAGGCCAAAATGGAGACAATGAGAAACGTGCTTCTGCACGGCAAAAATAAAATCCATGCCGATGTTTAGCGACAAACAGAACATAAACACGCTCACATCGCTGCTCATAGCACACGGCATAAAGAACGCCGTGGTGTGCCCCGGCAGCCGCAATGCCCCCATTGTGCACAATCTCAACGAGTGCGGCGAGATAAAATGCTGGTCTGTCACCGATGAAAGGTCGGCAGGGTTCTACGCCATAGGCATGGCACAAGCCACACAGAAGCCGGTGGTGGTGTGCGTCACCTCGGGTTCGGCACTGCTCAACCTGGCTCCCGCCGTAGCCGAAGCACACTATCAGCACATACCGCTCATAGTGGTTTCCGCCGACCGTCCACGACAGTGGATAGGACAACTAGACGGGCAGACGCTGCCACAGACAGACGCCCTGCTACCCTTTGTGCGCAAGGCAGTATGCCTGCCCGAACCGCATGACGAAGAGACACGATGGCTCTGCAACCGGCTCATAAACGAAGCCCTCTTCCAGGCCTGCGTGCATGGTTGCGCACCGGTGCATATCAATGTCCCGACAAGCGAGCCCCTATTCACCTTCGACACCCCCGCGTTACCGAAGGAAAGGGCGTTCCGACACATACCGAGGCACGGTCAGCACAGCATACCCGCCCTGCTGCTCGACGAGACAAGCCGTGCGCAGCATCCGCTCATAGTGATAGGGCAAATGGCAAAGGATGCCGTCAGCACGCAGACGATGGACACCCTGACCAACACTTTCACCGTATTCAGCGAACCTCTCGGCAACAACAGCGGCAAGACCATGCACTTCGACGAGGTGACGAGATGCCGGCATGAAGCCGGAAAACCCATGCCCGACATTATTATATATGCAGGCGGCACGCTCGTGAGCAAGGCGGCACGACATTTCCTAAGGAAATCGCAGGCCAAGACCTACCTCATCACGACCGACACAAGCTCCACTCCCGACCCTACGATGTGGCTTGGGGGAGTGGTTGAATGCGCCGACAACCGGGACATTGACCGCCTCCTGCTCGCACTGGCAACGGAATGCGGAAAAGACAGGAATGCGGAAAGGGAACGTTTCAATGCCGTTTGGCGTCAGTCGCTTGCCAAAGCGGCTCTCCACGCGAGGACATTCACTCCGCCATTCACGCAGATGGCAACAGTAAAATACCTTGAAGAGAAAATCGGCAGCGGCAGAAACGGCATTCACACACACTATGCCAACAGCACAGCCATACGCCTTGCCAACATCTACACCGGACATTATGTGTGGTGCAACCGTGGTGTAAACGGCATTGAGGGCAGCGTCTCCACCGCTGCCGGGTTCTCGCTGCTGGCGGAAGGGACAGTGGTGTGCGTCACTGGCGACCTCAGTTTCTTCTACGACCAGAACGCGCTCTGGAACCAATGTACCGACGGACGGCTACGCACAGTGCTGCTCAACAACGGCGGAGGCGGCATCTTCCGCCAACTGAAAGGTTTGCAGTCGAGTCCGGCCGCAGAACGCTTCATCGAAGCAAGCCACTCCACCAGTGCGCAAGGCATCTGTCAGCAGAACGGCGTAGCCTACTCTTCGGCACACGACATGAAGGAGATGCAGGACGGCATCGACCGTCTGCTCACCCTGAAGTCAGCACGCCCCATGCTGCTCGAGGTGTTCACCGACGCCAATGCCGATGCTGCCGCACTGGAAGAATACTACTCCATATTCAGCAATATGTGATAAAATGTAAACGGAACAAGATAAGAAAAATGGGAAAAAGAGAATGGAAAAGCATTGAAGGCTTCGGCTTCAAGGAAATACTTTTCGAGGAATACAACGGCATTGCCAAGATAACAATCAACCGCCCACGCTACCGCAATGCGTTCACTCCACGCACAACATGGGAGATGAGCCAGGCTTTCGCATGGTGTCGCGAAGCACAACGCATAGGGGTCGTGATACTCACCGGCGCCGGTGACAAGGCTTTCTGCTCGGGCGGCGACATGAACGTGAAAGGCCGTGGAGGATATGTAGGCGACGACGGCGTGCCGCGCCTCAATGTGCTTGATGTGCAGAAACAGATACGTTCGCTGCCCAAACCCGTCATTGCAATGGTGAACGGCTATGCCATCGGAGGCGGACATGTGCTGCATCTTGTCTGCGACCTCACCATAGCAAGCGAAAATGCCATATTCGGGCAGACCGGGCCGAAGGTGGGATCGTTCGACGCTGGGTTCGGGGCAAGCTATCTGGCACGCATCGTGGGACAGAAAAAGGCGCGCGAGATATGGTTTCTATGCCGACAGTACAGTGCCGCCGAAGCCGAGCGCATGGGTATGGTGAATGCCGTAGTGCCCTCCGGCAAGCTCGAGGACACCTGTGTGGAATGGGCGGAAACAATGATGGAACACAGTCCGCTCGCCTTACGCATGATAAAAGCAGGGCTGAATGCCGAACTCGACGGGCAAGCCGGCATACAGGAACTGGCAGGCGACGCCACCATGCTCTACTACTTCCTCGACGAAGCACAAGAGGGCGGACGCGCATTCTTGGAGAAACGCAAACCCGATTTCAAGAAATATCCCAAACTGCCATAAGCCGCCAGCATCTGCAAGAATGAGCCTTCACATCAGAATTGCCCCACGCCTGCTGCATTTCAAGCAACCTGCGGGTACATCACGGGGGATATACACCACACGGAAGACATGGCTGCTCGAACTCACTGCCGACGAGTTGCCCAGGCGGAAAGGCATTGGCGAATGCGCCCCGTTGCCCGACCTGAGCTGCGACGCTTCGCCCGACTATGAGCAGACACTAAGGGAAATGTGCCGGAACGTGGAGCTGACGGGCTTCATCGACCACGACCTCTTGCGCCCATACCCCTCCATTCTTTTCGGATTGGAGACGGCATTGCTGCATCTGCAATGCGGGACTGCCAGCCTTTCCAACACCCCTTTCGCCCGTGGCGAGGAGGGAATACCCATCAACGGACTGGTGTGGATGGGCAGTTTCGACGAGATGCTCGGGCGGTTGGAATCGAAGATCAACGCCGGTTTCCGCTGCGTGAAGTTGAAAATAGGTGCCATCGACTTTGATAGGGAGTTGAAACTGATAAGGCACATACGCCGCCATTTCAGCAAGGACGAGATAGAACTCCGCGTGGATGCCAACGGCGGATTCTCGTCCGGCGACGCCCTTGACAAACTTGAACGCCTCGCACAATACGACATCCACTCCATAGAGCAACCTATAAGGCAGCACCAATGGCAGGCAATGGCGGCACTGTGCGCCGCATCGCCACTGCCCATAGCCCTCGACGAGGAACTTATAGGCGTGAACGACACCACCCGAAAGGCATTGCTGCTCGACACCATCCGTCCCGCATACATCATTCTCAAGCCCTCGCTTCACGGTGGAATGCACGGCAGCACGGAATGGATAGACATGGCAAGGAAGCGCGGCATCGGGTCATGGATAACGAGTGCCCTCGAAAGCAACATCGGACTCAACGCCATCGCACATTTCACCGCCACCACATACGGCTCCAACATAACAATGCCACAAGGTCTGGGCACGGGCGCATTGTTCACCGACAACATGGAAATGCCGCTCGAAATACGCGGCGACCAACTTTGGTTCTGTCCGGAAGTACAGGTTTAGGGAAAGGTTTTCAACAAAAATCCAAGGGAGCACATGACCTTACAGCAATTCATCGATGACTGGAACAGCGACAACGACCGTCTGCTCGTGCACACAAGCGGCTCTACGGGAACCCCAAAACCATTATGGGTGGAAAAGAAACGCATGGAGGCAAGTGCACGCACAACCTGCCGTTTTCTCGGACTGAAGCCCGGTGACACAGCCCTTCTGTGTATGCCGCTTGACTATATTGCCGGTAAAATGATGGTGGTGCGCTCCATAGTGGCAGGCCTGCAACTCATCAGTGTGAAACCGTCAGGGCATCCATTGGCAGGCATGACCTCCGCTCCGGCATTTGCCGCCATGGTACCAATGCAGGTATATAACAGTATGCAAGTGCCTGAGGAGCGCGACTTGCTGCAACAAATAAGGCATCTCATCATCGGGGGCGGTGCCATTGACGGACATTTGGCAAAGGAACTAAGAGCTTTCCCCAATGCAGTGTGGAGCACTTACGGCATGACTGAAACACTGTCGCACATAGCCTTGCGGCGACTCAACGGCAACGAAGCAAGCGAATGGTATTCGCCTTTCGGCGGTGTCGGCATCAGTACCGACAGCGAAGGATGCCTCATCATAGACGCACCCGAAGTGTGCGGGTGCCCGATCAGCACCAACGACATTGCCCGGCTGTCGCCCGACGGACGGCAGTTTCGCATCATCGGGCGTCGCGACAACGTGATTTGCAGCGGCGGAATAAAACTGCAAACAGAAGAGATTGAGGCAATCCTGTATCCACATCTCCCCCTTCCATTCATCATAACCAAAGTGCCCGACGAAAAATTCGGCGAAGCCGCCGTCCTGCTCACTACCGCTGCCGACCTTCAAAGCGTCAGGTCGGTCTGCTCACGCCATCTCTCCCGTTTCCAGATGCCCAGGCACTTCTTCACCGTTTCGGCCATCCCCACAACAGCAAACGGCAAGCCTGCCAGAGCCGAAGCGGAACAGATGGCACGCTGCATGCTTATCTCACCACCAAATTCTTGCCGCCGATGATGTAAACTCCCTTGGGGAGTGCGACGAAGACATTGCCCTGCACGGTGCGGTTATAGACCGTACGGCCCTGCAAATCGGTGATGCTCACTGTACGGCTTTCAGGTGTGACGAGCTTCACGCCGCCCTCACAAACATAGAAGTCAAGACCGGAGGCAGCGGCAGTCGTACCGTTTGCGACAGAGGCCGTGGGCACTTCGATAACCTGCCCTTCCTTCTGATAGACGCGCACATAATCGAACAGTGTCTCGTACTCAAAATTCACATCACACGGTTTCGCCCACGAGCCGTTGCCGACGCTCTGGTTCAGAATGATGTAAAACGGTTTGTCGAAAGGCCACTGTCCCTGGTTGAGCAGCGACTGGTCGGTGGATTTGGCATAAGAGAAAGCCTTTTCGCCATCGACATACCATGTAAGAAGAGTCGGGGTCCACTCCATTGCTATGACATGATAGGCAGCGGCATCGGTATAAGCACTGCCGGAATTGGGGCGAGCCATGTTAAGGTCGTATGTAACATGGGTGTGGACAGTGTGGTAAGTTGCGTTCTCCTCATCTATCTGTTCCCATAAATCTATCTCGCCGGCATTTGGCCAACCTGCCGAATTGTCCTCGGGCATGAGCCAGAATGCAGGGAAATTGCCGGTGTGGGGCGTTGTACGCAGACGACCCTCGATGCGGCCGTACTGATAGTACACCTTGCCTGAGCTCTCTATCGCACCGCTTATCATCTCGACATCGCCTTCTGCCTTAATATCGTTGGCTATGCAGCGTGCCACAAGCTTACCGTCGCGGATGAAAGCGGTACGTGCCTGTCCCTCCTTGGTCTGCGAAGTAAAACGTTTCCATGTAGGACTTTCGCGTGTGGAATTGTGCCAGAATGCAGCATCGGGCAGAGAACCGTCGGTTCCGTTGAATTCGTCGGCAAAGACGAGACGGTACTTTTCAGTGCCGTCGGCAGCAAACCGGGCTGTCACTTCCACGTCGCCATCCACGGCAGAAGCAGGTACCGTGAATTCAGAGCCGTCCGCCACGGCTGATATTTTATACTCGTCCCACTGGCGGTTACCATTGAGATACTGCGTGCCTTTGAGGTTATGGCCGTGGCGCACCACCACTTCCGTCACCTTGTATCCATCGGCCGGAGCCATCGGCACAAGCGTAACCGGCGACCCGAAGGCTGTCGTTTCCGTCACGCCGGAATGGGCAGCCCCCACGATATGGCCACCGATGCCGTTCACACTGAGTTTCACATCGTCGGTATGCACATTTATGAGGAAATCCACCACATGACCTCCATTGGCAACAGTCTGTTCAGAGGCGGAAGAGTCGATGCCGTCTGTGTCAATTACAAGGCGTGCACGGTAAAACCCGTCGGCAAGGGATGTCGGCAGAGAAAAAGCCGGTAATGCCACCGTTGCAGTGGCAACCGTTTCGCCCTTGCTGTTGCGCCCGTTATAACAAGAATATGAAACGAGTTCGCTTCCCGTCGTCACGCCACCGTCCTCACCCATTGCCGAGAGGAAACGGCCGTTTTGGTCGAGGTCGATGAAAAGCCGTGCGGACAGTCCGGCATTGCCATCCAAAGCCACCGAAGGCGTTATGACATCACCGGCCTTCACGGCAAGCGCACTGCCGGTGAGATCTTTATAAACCGTCGCATTGTCGGCATCAGTCAGTTGCAGTGCCGCCGTGCTGCCACCAGCCACTGTGAAGCTGACCGTATTGAGTTTGTTGGCAACCGCAGTCTTCTTGCCCTTGTCGAAACCGACAGGATAACCCGCGCCACTTTCTGAAATGTCGAGCCGTGCAAAGACCGGCAACAGCAGCACATCGCCGTCTATCAGAGAGCCGTCTATCACACATTCATTGGCGGAAGCGGCATCCACATTCACCGTCGTCTCCTCCCATTGTCTGTTGCCGTTCACCGTCTGTCCGCCATTGAGGTTGTAGCCGTGCTTCACGACAATGCTGAGCAGACTCATTCCGTCTGCCGGATGAGCCGCCACGCGCACAGCCTTGCCAAAAGCCACAGGCGTGGCATTGAGGGCAGTGCCGTCGGCAAGGGTCAGGGCTGCGGCTTCCACGCCCTGTGCCAGACTGACATTCGCCGTTGCGGCATGAATGTTTATGCGTGTATCGACAATGACTCCGCCGTTTGTTGTGATATTGTTTGTGGAACCGTTGTTGCCTCCGGGATCGACATTATCCCAATCCGCCTTATAGCGCATACGGTAGATACCGGGCTTTGTATCGGCAGGGATGACGAACGAAGGAGGCGTGAGTGAAGGCTCACCGGGCACTGCATTGCCTGCACTGTCCTTTTTCTTGTACAGCGAGTAGGCCATAAGTTCTTTGGCATCAATCACGCCGTTGTCGTCATACTCCACATCAAAGAGTCCGTTGTTGTCCAAATCGATGTAGGCATAACCGGCCATCCAAGTCATTACCGACGAGAAACCGGCTGTCACCGTCTCTCCCGCTTTGGCGAAGAGGCAGTCGTCAAGACGCTTGACATAAAGCAAACGGTCGGCTTTCTGGTTCACATCCACGCTCTGCTGTCCGTCGCCGCTGTTAAGTGTGACGGCGTTTGTGTAGCGCGTGCCGCTTGTGATACACTGTGTCTCACTGAAATTGATGGGGTAAAGCCCTGTCGTCTGTGCAGGAACTGCATTCGTGGCAAATGCCGTCAGGCACAAAGAGAATACTATCGGCGTTTTATTTTTCATACATTTAGGGTTTGGGGGTTCTTTAATTCTTGTGTATCAGGGTATAACCACTCTTCTTTACGCATACGGAATGAAAGCAAACCGCATCCGGAATGCACCTTTGAAAACACAAAGGTAAGGCATTTTATTCATAATGCCACAATTCATGACGCTTTTTTCTCAAACAAGCACATTGCATGCAATAAAATCAAAATGACCGGCATTTTGTGCTGCAACGCACAAAATCAGAAGCGTGCCATGCCTTTATAAACAATAAAATAAGTAACTTTGCACTTGACGACAATAAAAAAGTGCATGGCAGAAGAGAAGAAACCTTTGTTGGGAATGTCGCTCTATGAGCTGAAAGAGACCGTGAAGCGACTCGGCATGCCCGCATTCACCGGCGGCCAGATTGCCAAATGGCTATACATCCAACATGTGGGCGACATAAGCGAAATGACAAACCTCTCGAAGGCAAACCGCGAAAAGCTTGCCTCCGGATATACCATAGGCTGCATGCCGCACACAGAACGCCAAGTGTCGAAGGACGGGACGGTAAAGTATCTGTTCCCGACAGCTTCGGGCAAGCATGTGGAGACAGTATATATCCCCGACAAGGACCGCGCCACCCTGTGCGTGTCGTCGCAGGTGGGCTGCAAGATGAACTGCCTTTTCTGCCAGACCGGCAAGCAGGGTTTCGAGGGGAGCCTCACCGTTGCCGACATTCTTAACCAGGTTTACTCCGTGCCCGAGCGCGACAATCTCACCAATATCGTGTTTATGGGTCAGGGAGAACCTATGGACAACATCGACAATGTGCTCAAGGCCACAGAGGTGCTGACCGCCAGTTACGGCTACGCGTGGAGTCCGAAGCGAATTACCGTGAGCAGCGTAGGGCTGCGCAGCAAGCTCAAACGCTTCCTTGACGAGAGCGAATGCCATCTGGCAATAAGCCTGCACTCGCCCATTCCGGAGCAACGCTCGATGCTGATGCCGGCAGAAAGGGCCATGTCGATAACGGAAGTCGTGGACCTGCTGCACGGTTATGACTTCACGCACCAACGCCGCCTGTCATTCGAATACATCATGTTCAAAGGACTGAATGACTCCAATGCGCATGCCCGCGAAATAGTAAAGCTGTTGCAAGGGCTGTACTGCCGTGTGAACCTGATACGTTTCCACCGGATACCCGATGTGGATTTGCAGGGAACAGACGAGAGCCGGATGGAGCCTTTCCGCGACTATCTCACGCAACACGGCATATTCACCACCATAAGGGCAAGCCGAGGGCAGGACATATTCGCCGCATGCGGACTGCTGAGCACAGCCAAGAAGATAGAAGAGGCACGCCATGCCGGACATGATGCCAAAAAGAAAGGCTGACAAGGCGAGCCCACAACGATAACGACATGGCACGGACGTGGCACATAAGAAGTATGCTTCTGGCAGCATCAGTCCTTACAATGCTGTCTGCCTGCAATGAGAACCGCCTGCTTCCCACAAGCGGAGGGACACCATATGACGTGCTCGTCGTGGACGACCGTGAGGGATATGTGGCAAAATGCCTTCAAGCCAGTGTCCCCGGATTGCCGCAAGGCGAGCCTTCGTTCAATGTGACGGCTGTCGGCAAGAACCGTCTCAACGACATGCTCATGCTGTCGAGGAGCATCGTCACGCTGGAAATAGACCCGCTGAAACACCGCCTCCCCACAGTGAGATACAGCAAGAACATGTATTCCGAGCCGCAGCTTACGGTGAGGATAAGCACCCCGTCCATGGCAGCCCTGCGCCACAGCAACTGCATGGAGACCGTGGCACGACTGCTGACAAGGCACGAAATGAATGCCGCCATAGCCCGTCTGCAACGCAAGCATAACCCGACTGCCGGGGAAATGATAAGGAAAAGGTTCGGATGCACGATGAAAATCCCTGCCGACATGAGGATAAACACCGTCGGTAAAGACTTCATCTGGTTCTCCGACAACGGCGCAACGGGAATGAAAAGCATCTGCATCTATGCGTCGGAAAACCGTGACAGCGTGATGAAAGCCAACATAAAGGGCGAAGCTGACGGCATGTATATGACAACGACACCCCACACCACCGTCACGACACACACCAAGATGCACGGAATGCCGACAACCGTGCGACACGGACTGTGGGAAATGCGGGGCGACGCCATGGGGGGGCCGTATGTGTCGCACGCCGTGAGAAATCCCGAAAACGGGCGCACCGTCGTGGCGGAGGCTTTCGTCTATGCGCCGGAAACGAGGAAGCGCAACCGCCTGAGAGAGACGGAAGCAGCCTTGTACACCCTCCGTTTCGATGACAGGCAAAGTCCGTCCGCACACTGACAAGAAGCAAAAGTAGAAACAAATTTTATATAACCACATTATGGAAGACAGAAAAATACGCGTTGCAATAACGCACGGCGATACAAACGGTATCGGATACGAACTCATCTTTAAGACCTTTGCCGAGCCAGAGATGCTCGAACTGTGCACACCCGTCATCTACGGCTCGCCGAAAGTGGCGGCATACCACCGCAAGGCTCTTGACATACAGGCCAATTTCAGCATAATAAGCTCCGCCGAGGAAGCCCGTGACGGCCGCGTGAACCTGCTTGCCTGTTTCGACGACGAGGTGAAGGTGGAATTGGGGACAGCCACCGAAGAGTCGGGCACAGCAGCACTTAAAGCCCTTGACCGTGCCATGACCGACTACCGCAGCAACCTGTTCGATGTGCTCGTGGCATGCCCCATGTGCAAGGACAACATGCAAGGCGGCGGATTTCAGTACAAAGGCCTGAAGGAATACATCGAGCAAAGCATCGGTGAAGGAGCCCGTGGCATCAGGATTATGCTCAACGAAACGATGCGCATAGCGTCTGTCACCGACGGGCTGCCACTCAAGAACGTGCCGGGAAGCATCAGGGAAGACAGCGTGGCAGAGAAAATCGGCAAGCTCAACGAGAGCATGAAGCGTGATTTCCGGATCTCCAACCCTCGCATTGCCCTGCTCGCCATCAACCCCGACGCCAACGGAAACGAGGAGCAGGAGGTGCTCAAGCCCGTAGTGAACAAACTCTCCGAGAGCGGGACAAACGTGTATGGCCCTTACGCCACCACCCCGTTCTTCGGCAAGGAACTGTTTGACGACTTCGACTGCACCCTCGCCATGTACGATGACCAGGCCACCATTCCCTTCAACACTCTCATGCAAGAGAACGGCACGGTTTTCATTGCCGGACTCCCACTCGTGTGCACCGCCCCCGCAATGACGCCTTGCTTCGAGAGCGCAGGCAAGAAAACCTGCAACGAAAACGCACTGCGCCACGCCATATACTGCGCCATTGATGCGTTCCGACACCGCAAGGAATACGACGAACCGCTTGCCAACCCATTGCAGAAACTGTATCACGAGAAGCGTGACGAAAGCGAGAAAGTACGCTTCGCCATACCAAAGAAACGAGACAACACGGAGCGCGACAAACAGCCAAGCAAATGAAATCAAGCCACAAGAACGCCTTTTTCATCTTCGGCATGGCGGTGCTCGCCATCATGCTGACGCAGCTTGACTTCCGACAGGTGTGGAGCGGACTGCAACATGCCGGCTACTGGACGCTGGCAGTGGTGCTGCTATGGGCATTGCTGTACATCATCAACGCCGCAGCATGGTATGTCATAATCAATGCCGGGG
The DNA here is from genome assembly GCA_963599085.1 of bacterium. GTDB lineage: Bacteria > Bacteroidota > Bacteroidia > Bacteroidales > Bacteroidaceae > Prevotella. The sequence continues at coordinate 15,451 of CAVBVK010000025.1, forward strand.
AACGCACGAAGGTGAAATTCTGGTGGCTTTATAAAATCACGGTATCAGGGTTTGCCCTCAACTACGCCACACCAGGAGGATTGGTGGGCGGCGAGCCTTACCGCATCATGTGTCTCTCACCCATCATCGGCACAGAGAGGGCGTCCTCTTCGGTGATCCTTTATGTCATGACCCACATATTCAGCCACTTCTGGTTCTGGCTGCTTTCCATCATCCTCTTCATTGCCATCCATCCGCTCAACGCTTTTATGGGCACCATCCTCGGCCTCGCCACGGTGTTCTGCCTGCTCGGACTGTGGTTCTTCATCGTGGGCTACCGCAAGGGACTTGCTGTAAGGGCAATGAACCTATTGCGGCACCTGCCTCTGATACGGCGTTGGGCGACACCGTTTGTCATCAAGCACCGCCAACAGCTCGACATCATCGACGCACAGACAGCGGCCTTGCACAGCCAGAACCGCAAGCTGTTAGTGACGGCAGTGGCACTCGAACTGGCGTGCCGCATAATCTCGGCTCTCGAGATTTACTTCATCCTGCGTGTGCTCATGCCCCATGTCGGCTACGCTGACTGCATCCTCATCCTCGCCTTCACATCACTCTTCGCCAACCTGCTCTTCTTCATCCCGCTGCAACTCGGCGGCCGTGAGGGCGGTTTTCTCATGTCGGTGTCGGGCCTCGGCATGACGGCGAGCAGCGGGGTTTTTGTGGCTTTGATCGTAAGGCTGCGTGAACTTTTGTGGACAGGCATCGGGCTCTTGCTCATAAAATTCGACAAAAGTCCCAAAAGCAACGCGTCTTACAGGCAATAAGCGAGCTGCATCCTGTACCGTTGTGAACAAAAATGCTTCTTTTTTGAGGAGCTGACTTATAACGAAAACACTACCTTTTGCCGAACAGCAGCCAAACCTTAATTACGATTAAAAGTATGCCAAAATTGCAGCTTTCTCAGATTTAATATGTAATTTTGTCAGCAAATGAACACATCACAACTGCAAACGATAAAGCAACGCTATAACATCGTGGGAAACTGCGACGCTCTCAACCGCGCCCTTGATGTAGCCCTACAAGTGGCACCCACAGACCTCTCGGTGCTCATCGTGGGAGAAAGCGGTGTGGGAAAGGAAATAATCCCACGGCTCATACACGACAATTCGCCACGGAAACGCGAGAAATACTTTGCCATAAACTGCGGCTCCATTCCCGAAGGCACCATCGACAGCGAACTCTTCGGCCATGAGAAAGGCTCGTTCACGGGTGCCGTGGGCGAAAGCGAAGGCTATTTCGGCACGGCAAACAAGGGCACCATATTCCTCGACGAGGTGGGGGAACTGCCCCTCGCCACACAGGCCCGCCTGCTGCGGGTGCTCGAAACGGGCGAATACATACGCGTGGGTGGTCAGAAGATTATGAAGACCGACGTGCGCATCGTGGCCGCCACCAACGTGAACATGCGCAAGGCCGTGAGCGAAGGCCGCTTCCGTGAGGATCTTTACTACCGCCTCAATACCATACCCATACAGATGCCGCCCTTGCGCCAACGCGGGGAGGACATCCTCCTGCTCTTCCGTCTGTTCACTATGCAGATGGCAGAGAAGTACCGCATACCGCGCATCACCCTTACCGACGATGCCAAGCAGATAATGTTGAAATACAAATGGCCGGGCAATGTGCGCCAGCTCAAGAACATAACCGAACAAATGTCGGTGCTGTGCACAAAACGTGAGATTGACGCGCAGGACCTGATACAGTTCATTCCGCAAGACCCCGAGAGCACCGAACTCGCAACTGTTGCAACGCAGGGAGCTCACTCCTACGAGAGCGAGCGCGAGATTCTCTACAAAATCCTGTATGAACTGCGGGGAAATGTGAGCGACCTGCGCCGCGAGATGGCCACCATGCGCAAGCAGATGGACGACAACCGCGACATGAGCAACGCCCTACGCCCCGTGGGCATGCACTCCGGGCATAACATGCCGATAGACATCGAAGCGGAAGAGGTGGGTTACGGCGAGCCGGTGAGCATTCCGCCGCAACGGCAGAGTACCGGCTCCGGCAACGACAGCGACAGCTTCGTGGAAGTGAACGACGGGAAGAACCTCAATCTCACCGACATAGAGCGGCTGACAATAGAGAAGGCTCTCGAACGCAACAACGGCAACCGCAAAAATGCAGCGACGGAACTCGGCATTTCCGACCGCACTCTGTACAGAAAAATAAAGCAATATGGGCTCGAAAAACAATAAAAGGACACTCTGTGCCATACTCCTCACGACAGCGGCAATGGCACTGGCAGCCTGTTCGGTGAGCTATAAACTCAATGGGGCAAGCATAGACTATTCCAAGACGAAGACCATACAGATAGCCGATTTCCCCATACGCTCAAGTTACGTATGGGGGCCGATGGGGCCGATGTTCAACAACCAGTTGAAAGACGAGTATGCCTCCCACACCAAACTCATACAGGTGAAGCGCAACGGCGACATGAAGATAGAGGGCGAAATAACGCAATACACACAGCGGAACAAGTCGGTGGCTGCCGACGGGCGTTCCGCACAGACGGAACTTTCAATCACCGTAAACGTGCGGTTCACCAACAACGCCAACCACAACGAGGACTTCGAGCGGCAGTTTACAGCCTCACAGTCCTACGAGACGACAAAGAGCCTCAACTCCGTGCAGGAGGAACTGGTGACACAGATGGTGAAAGACCTCACCGAACAGATATTCAATGCCACCGTAGCCAACTGGTAGCTGCCACACGGCACAGCCAAACCATCACCTAACCATTAACGACCAAACACCAAGAAGTGGATTTAGTACGCCTCATAAACCATCCGGAACTGATGAACAAGGAAACGCTCTACGAACTGCGCAACCTTGTCGCGCTATACCCCTACTACCAGCCCGCCAGGCTGCTGATGCTCAAGAACATGTATCTGCTGCACGATGCGTCGTTCGACGAGGAGCTGCGGCGTGCCGCCATCTACATCACCGACCGCAAGGTGCTCTTCAACCTTGTGGAAGCATCGCACTACGAACCGGCATCCGCCCCGGCACAGTCCAAGGACGGCGGCGACGGCAAGAACCGCACGCTGTCCCTGATTGACAGCTACCTCGACTCTGCCACCGACCCGCCACAGCAACCTGCCGACAACAAGAGCAAGCCCACCCCTGCCGACGCCGCCGTGGACTATGTGGCATACCTGATGAAGACCGGGAGCGACGGCGGAAACACGACGGCGGAAAACAGTCCCCGGATGAAAGGACAGGCTCTCATCGACACATTCATAAACGAGGACGGAGGGAAAATAACACTGCAAGATGAGCCCATCTACCTGCCGCAGACGGAAGAGACAGAAGAAACGCCAGACGAAGGTGACGAAGGCTTTTTCACAGAGACATTAGCCCAAATTTACATAAAACAAGGCAGATATTCAAAGGCACTTGAAATAATTCAGCGATTAAATTTGAATTATCCAAAAAAAAATGCTTACTTTGCAGACCAAATCAGATTTTTGCAGAAACTGATATTAAATAACAAAAATAACAAACAATAAAATGATTTACACTTTATTCGTAATCTTGATCGTTATAGCATCGCTGCTTATGATAGGCATCGTGCTGATACAGGAGTCAAAAGGTGGGGGCTTAGCGTCAAACTTCTCATCTTCAAATGCCATTATGGGCGTGCGCAAGACCACTGCATTCATCGAAAAGGTGACATGGGGATTGGCTATCGCAATGGTGCTCTTCAGCGTTGTATGCGCATATATTGCCCCCACATCGACACAAGGTAGCAGCGTGATGGAAAAAGCAGCCACTGAGACACAGACGACAAACCCCAACACCACCCCCGGATTTGGCGCAAGCCAGCAGCAACAGGCAGCTCCGGCAGCAGGAAATGCCGCTCCGGCACAGCCTACGAAATAAAAAAAACAGGAAAAAGTACAGGAAAAATTTGGCAAATCGCTTTTTTTCTTGTACTTTTGCACTCGCTTTCAACGAAGAGCAAATCATAACACGGTGGACGTAGTTCAGTTGGTTAGAGCGTCAGATTGTGGTTCTGAATGTCGTGGGTTCGAGTCCCACCTTCCACCCAAACGGAAATCCTTTTTGTAAGGGTTCCCGTTTTTTTATGCCCCAAAACGGATTATTATTCTCTCCCGAAAACGATTTAAAAGGAAAATCCGGCGGATATAAGACGGTTTTTTATTATTTTTGCGAAGTAAAACCTTTTTGAACCTCAAACAGCAAAAGAAACGCAACAACCTCTATAAAAATGAAACACAAGCTATTGCTACTCGCTGCCGCGATGCTACTCGCCGCGCCGGCGCAACAGACGGCACAAGCCGCCAAGAAAGTGAACAAGACAAAGGCATTGCCGAGCAAAGGGCAAAGCCTGGAATGCACGTTCTCCGACAAATGGGTGGAAGACGAGACAAAATTCGAGGACCGCAAGGAGGCGGCACATGCCACCTTTATCCCCTACTCCTCTTCACAGGCCATGAAAGCCGACCCATATTTCCGCAAGCCGTGGCTCACCCCAAGCAAAGCCGACTACATTAACCTCAACGGCGTGTGGAAATTCAAATACACAGCCAACTGGAAAGAAGGCAAGCCCGGCGAAAACGACTTCTATGCCGACAACGCAGATGTGAGCAGCTGGGACAACATAGAAGTGCCGCTCAATTGGGAAATGGCAGGCTACGATGTGCCGGTATATAATAATGTGGGATATCCGTTCAAGAACAACCCGCCGTTCATCACCGCATTCGACGACAACTTCGACGCCAACCCCGTAGGTTCATACCGCCGCGTGTTCCCCCTCCCTGCCACATGGGAAGGCAAACGCATCGTTCTCCACTTCGACGGAGCATGCAGTGCCATCGCCGTTTGGGTGAACGGCAAATATGCCGGCTACTCGGAGGGAGCCAACACAGACGCCGAATTTGATGTAACCCACCTCGTGCGCACAGGCGACAACAACGTGTCGGTGCGCTGCTACCGATGGAGCGACGGCTCCTACCTCGAAGGACAGGACATGTGGCACCTCGGAGGAATACACCGCGATGTTTATCTCATAGCCACGCCCAAGACATTCGTTGCCGACCATTACATCACGGCACAGCTCAACGGCGACTATACAGGTGCCGCAATGAATGTGGAACTCACCGTGAGAAACACCGGCAACACCGCTGCCGCACGCCAGTTGGAGGCAGAACTCATCGATGCCAAGGGCAACACCGTTGCCAGACAGACGGCAAACGTGAGCTTCACAGCCAAGGAAAGCATTAAAAAGGCAACGCTCAGCTTCGCCGACATCAACGGCATTACGCCGTGGAGCAGCGAGAACCCATACCTTTACACCGTTATCGTGAGACAGAAGGACAACGGAAACGAAGAGATGGTGTTCTCCACAAAATACGGATTTCGCGATGTGCGCATCGTAAACGGAACTCTCGTTTATGTAAACGGAAAGCGCGTCTTCTTCAAGGGAGTGAACGCTCAGGACATACACCCGATGTACGGGCATGCCATAAATGTCGAGACGATGCTCAAGGATGTCACGCTTATGAAGCAGGCCAACGTGAACACCATACGCGCCAGCCACTATCCACGCCAGCCCAAGATGTATGCCATGTTCGACTATTACGGTCTCTATTGCATGGACGAGGCAGATGTGGAATGCCACAACAACCATTCCCTGTCCGACAACCCGTCGTGGAAAGCCACATACATTGACCGCACCGAGCGCATGGTGCTGCGCGACCGCAACCACCCGAGCATAGTGTTCTGGTCATTGGGCAACGAGTCGGGAGGGGGACAGAACTTCGACGCCACCTACAACACCGTGAAGGAGCTTCTTCCGGGGCGGGACGCCATCGTGCACTACGAAGGCTGGGAGCACGGAAAGAAAGCGTCCGACCTCGGTTCCGACATGTACCCCATCGTGTCGAACGTGCGCAAGCATGCGGACGGACTCAACGGCAAGCCATATTTCATCTGCGAGTACGCACACGCCATGGGTCAGGCCGTAGGCAACCTGCAAGAGTATTGGGACATAATAGAGCAAAGCAACGGCATCATTGGCGGCTGCATCTGGGACTGGGTGGACCAGGGACTATACGACACAAGACGCATAAAGGCCGGACAACCGCTCATCAACAAGAAGACAGGACTGCACTACTACACCTCAGGCTACGACTATACAAAGCGCAACTTCGGCAACGAAGGCTTCCAAGGCGACTTCATGAGCAACGGCATCATCACTCCTGGGCGCGAGTGGACAGCCAAGCTCACCGAGGTGAAGTATGTCTATCGCAATGCCGACTTTGTGGAGATGACCGGACATGAACTCAAGCTCAAGAACAAATTTGCATTCAGCGAACTCAGCAGCATCGCATCGCTGCACTTCAGTGTGCTCCGCGACGGTGTGGAAGTAGAGAACGGCGACGTGCAATTGCCACAGATTCCGGCGGGCAACACAGTTTCCATCAACATACCATATACCACTATACCTGACGGCAAGCACGAATATGTCATCACCCTAAGCCTTCGCCTCAAGGAAAACACGACATGGGCGAGCAAGGGCTACGACATCGTACAGCAGCAGTTTGCACTCACTGTCGGTGAAACAGGAACACTTCCATCTGTCGCCGACCCCACTTTCGTGGAACGCTATGCCCCAAAACTCGACAAGATAGATGTCAAGGGCAAGCTAAAAGTGAAGGGTAATACCGTCAGCGGCAACGACTTCTCCATCAGTTTTGCCGACAACGGCACAATAGAAAGTTGGAACTACAAAGGCACGGAGCTCATGGAAAAGGGCAAAGGACCTGACTTCAACGGCTTCCGACGCATCGCCAACGATAACGTGAGTCTCGGTGCGACATCGGGTACTGCCGAAGGAGTGAAAGAGGAAGTGGTGGTTCTCGGCGGCGTAAAGCATCTGGTAAAAGCCCCCAAGAAGCAGGGACGCAACGCCATAGTGGAGAGCACAATAGAAAGCAACGGCAACACCCACACCGTGTCCTACACCATATATCCCAACGGGACAGTAGATATGAAGGTGACATTCTCCAACACCTCGACAGAGACACGCCGTCTCGGCATCACCATGCAAATACCCAGTGGCTTCGAGAATGTTGAATACTACGCCAAAGGCCCGTGGAGCAATTACATCGACCGTCAGCGCGGTTCGTTGTTCGGACACTATGTCACCACCGTAGATGGAATGTTTGAGGAGCAGAGTGCGCCGCAGACAATGGGCGACCGCCAAGGTCTGCGCCAACTGTCACTGGGCAACGGCAAGACCAAGCTCGATTTCCGTGCCGAAGGCATGGTGGCATTCTCACTGTCACACTACGACAACAAACAGTTCAACTACGATGTTTTCTACGGCGGCAAGCACCCTTACGACCTTGTGCACAGCGAACAGATATTCGCACACTTCGACTACTTCCAGCGCGGAATAGGCAACCACAGTTGCGGCGGCGACTCGGCTCTCGAACAGTACAAGTGCCCCGTCGGCACTCATTCGTTCGTACTTCGCATGACACCTTCCGACATGTAAGCTCAATATATAGGTTGTAATATACGAAAGCCAACAATAGCATTAGCGCAGGACGCCGGGCACACCGCCTGGAGTTCTGCGCTAATATTCTTATTATCTTAACGCCCCCTCAGACATTGAGAAGATAAGAATCTCAAAAATAGTGAGTATAATAAGCGGTTTAGTGAAATAATATCATTATTTTTGTGTCTGAAAATAAAGGTTTGAATAATGAAACTGAACAGAATAAAGTTGGTCTTGGTAGAAAAAGACATCTCCCAGACCGAATTGGCAAAGAAATTGGGCAAGAGTTTCAGCACCGTAAACGCTTATTGCAGTAACCGCAAGCAGCCATCACTGGAATTGCTGAACGAAATAGCCGAAATTCTCTCTGTCAGTATGAAAGACCTCATAGTGGATAAATAAAAACAGGTGCAACGATGTCTGTTGTTATAACTGGCAACAACTTCCGATAATGCCAATATATGGGAAGTATGCACGGAAAGGGAAGCGTATATGACACCAGAAGAAAAAGCAAGGGTCAAGATAGACCAATGGTTCTGCGATGCAGGATGGAAAGTTGTCAACCGTGACGAATACGAACCCACCATCACTGCGGTTGCTATTCGTGAAGGATTACTCAAAGGCAACCTTGAAGCGGATTATTTCCTGTTTATCAACGGGAAAGCCGTCGGTGTGCTCGAAGCCAAACGTGAGGAGGTGGACATTTCTTCCGATAGGGTCAGCGAACAAGCCATCACCTATGCCAAGAGCGTGCCCGACTGTTACCAAGCATGGCAGAGACCGTTGCCCTTTCTGTATAAGTCGAACGGCAAGAAAATAGAATTTCTTGACTTCCGAAAGCATGAAACAACAGATTGGGAAACCATCAACCGCATACATACCCCCAAGGAACTGGCAAAGATGCTTGGGATAGACGACCCGTTTGCGGGACTTCCCACGCTGAGTAAGAAAGGACTTCGCCAGTGTCAGTATGAGGCGGTTTCGGAGCTGGAGAGAAGTTTCCGCACCGGGCAGAACCGTGCCTTGATGGTCTTGGCAACAGGAGCCGGCAAGACCTATACGGCTTGCCTCACGGCCTACCGTATGCTCAGTTACACGCCCATGCGCCGTGTCCTCTTTCTTGTCGACCGCAACAATCTCGGGCGGCAGGCAGAAAACGAGTTCGGTACATTCCGCCTCACGGAAACAGGTGATGCCTTCAATGCCATCTATGCCGTCAACCGGCTGAAATCAGCTAAAGTGCCGTCAGACAGCAACGTGGTCATCTGTACCATCCAACGACTGTTCTCGCTCTTGAAGGGAGAGGAAATCACCGATACGGACGATGACGACGAAGACACCGCCGACGGCGAGGTGGAGTTGCCTGATAATCCCAATCTGCCCCGTGACTTCTTCGACCTTATCATCATAGACGAGTGCCACCGCAGCATTTACGGCAACTGGCGGAAGGTACTTGAATATTTCAACACCGCACGACTTATCGGGTTGACCGCTACGCCCATCCCTGACACGATGGCGTTCTTCAACAACAACCGGGTGGTAAACTACACGCTCGAACAGTCCATCATCGACGGCGTGAACGTGGACAACCGCATCTACCGTATCAAGACAAAGGTGACGGAAGAAGGCGGTGCCATCCTAAAAGGGCAACGTACACGGGTAGAAACCAGATATACGGGAGATGTAAAGACCGTAAGCACGAAAGAAACGAAGCAATATACAAAGGAAGAGTTGAACCGCAGCATTATCAATCCTGCACAAATCAAGCTCATCCTTACTACCTACAGAGATGCCGTCTATACGGAGATGTTCTGTGACCCACAGCGTGAGCCCAACTTTGAATATCTGCCCAAGACGCTTATCTTCGCCCTTAACGAGAACCATGCCACGAACATTGTGAACATTGCCCGTGAGGTGTTCGGCGAGGTTTGTCCTCATGCCGACATGGAGCGTTATGTGCAGAAGATAACCTACTCGGCAGGTGACAGCAACGAACTGATACGCCAGTTCCGTAACGACAAGGACTTCCGCATCGCCGTAACTTGCACGCTTGTAGCGACAGGAACAGACGTAAAACCGCTGGAAGTGGTCATATTCATGCGCGATGTGGCATCCGCACCTCTCTACACGCAGATGAAAGGCCGTGGAGTGCGCACTATTGGTGATGAACAGCTCCGCAATGTCACCCCCAACGCTCTCAGCAAGGACTGTTTCTTTCTGGTAGATGCCGTGGGAGTGACCGAGCACGACCATGTTATCCCAGGGCAATACGAGGGACCTGAGACGGAAACCATTACGCTGAAGGAACTGTTGGAGCGCATTGCACACGGCTATCTGCCCGACAATTACCTTCGTCGCCTTGCCGCCACGCTGTCGCGACTTTACAACAAGGCTGACCGTGCGCAGCGGGAAGAGTTCGTCCGCATTGCGCACGATGATATGCAGGAGATAGCCCACCGCATCTACAATGCCCTCGACCCAGAGCAACAACCGCCGTTGCCTTCTTTCACTGACATCGATGCTCCCAACAACGAGCGCAAGGGACTGGTCTCTCCGATAGCCAACCATGCTGATGTGCGCAAGTACATTCTGATTCTCGCTGCCGGTTTTGTCAATACCCTGATGCCGGGCGAAGACACGCTCATCTCCAAAGGCTTCTCTGTGGAAGAGGCGCAAAGCACCACCGCAGCATTCGAGCAGTATTGCCGCGACCACAGTGATGACATCGAGGCTCTGCGAATACTCTATAACAACGAGGGTACGCCCATCACTTACCAGATGCTGAAGGATTTGGAGAACAAGCTAAAGATGGAGAACAACCGTTTCGCCTCCAAACTGTTGTGGAACTCCTATGCGATTGTCTATGGTGACAAAGTGCGGCGCACCACCAAGAAAGAAGAAACGGAAGCACTGACCAACATCATTCAGCTCGTGCGTTTTGCCTATCATCAGACCGAGAAACTGGAGAGTGCTTATCCTACGGCTCGAAGTATGTTCAACCTTTGGTACGGACGAAAACAGATGGACATAACACCCAAGCAGAAGGACTTGATAAGCAAGATTGTGGAATACATTGCAGCTAATGGGGCTTGCAGCGTGCGCGAGATAAGAAATACCGACAGGACGCACGCTGCCCAGTTGATTGCGGCATTCGGAGGTATGCAGAAGGCCGACGAGGCTTTGGACTCTGTGTATAATTTTATAGTATTAAAAAAAACAGCATAGCAAACGGATATGGCTAACAATATATCAACGGAGCAAACGCTCACCAAGAAAGTATGGAATCTTGCCACCACATTGGCAGGACAGGGCGTCGGTTTTACCGACTATATCACCCAACTCACCTACCTTCTCTTCCTGAAGATGGACGATGAGAACGTGGAAATGTTCGACGAAAACTCCGCCATCCCTGCCGGCTATAGGTGGAAAGACCTGACGGACTTGGATGGCTTCGACCTCGTGAAGCAGTACGAGGACACGCTCAAGCAACTGAGCGGACAGGACAACCTCATCGGCACCATCTACACCAAGGCGCAGAACAAGATTGACAAGCCGGTGTATCTTAAAAAGGTCATCACCATGATTGACGAGGAACAATGGCTCATTATGGACGGCGATGTGAAGGGGGCTATCTATGAGAGTATCTTGGAAAAGAATGGCCAGGACAAGAAGAGCGGTGCCGGACAGTACTTCACTCCACGGCCATTGATAAAAGCTATGGTCGATTGTGTACGACCCCAGATTGGCGAGACCGTGTGCGACCCAGCCTGTGGTACAGGCGGATTCCTGCTTGCTGCCTATGACTACATGAAGGCGCAGAGCCAAAATCGTGACAAGCTCGACTTTCTCAATAACAAGGCTTTGCACGGTGTAGACAATACGCCACTTGTGGTTACTCTTGCATCCATGAATCTTTATCTTCACGGCATCGGCACCGACCGTAGTCCTATTGTATGTGACGACTCTCTGGAGAAAGAGCCTTCAACTCTGGTGGATGTCATCCTCGCCAATCCACCTTTTGGCACTCGTCCTGCAGGGTCAGTGGACATCAACCGTCCCGACTTCTATGTGGAGACCAAGAACAACCAGCTCAATTTCCTCCAGCACATGATGCTGATGCTTAAGACTGGCGGTCGTGCGGCTGTGGTGCTGCCCGACAACGTACTCTTCGAGGGCAATGCTGGCGAGACTATCCGCAAGAAATTGCTGACAGATTTCAATCTCCACACCATCCTCCGTCTGCCCACAGGCATCTTCTATGCTCAGGGCGTAAAAGCAAACGTGTTGTTCTTCACCAAAGGTCAGCCCACCCGCAACATCTGGTTCTACGACTACCGCACAGGAGTGAAGCACA
>CAVBVK010000026.1:0-26869 GCA_963599085.1 bacterium
GTGTTGTCGGGCGGGACGCCCGACCTCCTACATTACCACACGACGACAACAACTCTACTTTACCTCCTGATTATACGCAACCGTGAACAGCTTATACCGAAGCTGACACGAAAACATAAAAAAAGCTACGCCTTTTTTGACATAGCCACATATTTACCACATATTTACCCCATTTATCTCACAAAAATCTCACAAAACCGTCTGTTGTAGTGGGATTTCAAAACAAAATACATAACTTTGTAGATAAAGATTGCGCAAGTCTGCGCCATGCTTTGTCTGCAACACATGAGACCCGTCAGCATCATCACACGCATTGCAGTGCGGATTGCACGCCTGCCGCACAGCCGAGGCTTCGGAGTGCAGTCGCCCTCGGCCTACCGGTTCGTCCGCTATGTCGTGAACGAGAGCCTGCCCTACTACGCCTACGCCGCAATGCGCCACAGCCACCCGCGCCTGCAATGGCACGAACGCAAGATGGGCGAGCTCTATCTGCGTCTCGCCAACTTCTGTCAGGCCGACATACTCGTCAGCTTCGGCGCCACGGATGCCGTCCTGCGCCGATACATACGGCACGGATGCCGCGCCACGCAAGTGGCAGAGCATGGCAGCGGCGACACAGCAAACAGCAGTGGCGCATGGCGTTTCATACGGGTGAGCGAGGCTGCCGACGCCGACAGGACTTTCGGCGAAATTCTCACACACGCCGACAGCGACACCGTCCTCATCGTGGAGGACATAAAGCGTGACGCCGACGCGCGACGGCTCTGGCAGCTCTGCACGGAGAGCGGGGCGGTGAGCGTGAGCTACGACCTCTACTATTGCGGCATAGCGTTCTTCGACACCCGCCGCCACAAGCAAACCCACATCGTAAATTTCTGAATCATGACAAAGCTGTACACCAAAGGAGGCGACTCCGGCAAGACAAGCATCTGCGGCGGCGAACGCGTGGAGAAGACCGACCTGCGTGTCAGTGCCTGCGGCGACATCGACGAGCTAAACTGCCACATAGGCATGCTGCTCACCCTCATGCCGCAAGGCCCCGACCACGACCTGCTGTCGCTCACACAGCGGCAACTCTTCCTCATCGGCACGCGCTTGCCCGCCACGACGGCATCGGCAACCGAACGCATCGGCGACGCCGACACCGGGCGTCTGGAACAAGCCATCGACCGGCTGCAACTCCACGCCCCATTGCCCGACACATTCGTCCTGCCCGGCGGCTGCCAGGCAGCCGCCCAGAGCCACGTGTGCCGCGCCGTGTGCCGCCGGGCAGAGCGCAAAGTGGTGGCGTTGTCGCACGAATACGGCATAGAGCCGCCAATCCTGCGCTACCTCAACCGCCTCTCCGACTATTTTTTCATTTTGGCTCTGGATTTAAACTTTATTACAGGGACAGAAGAAAAAAAACTATATATTTCTTGCAAATAAAACGAATTCCGATTATTTTTGCAGTTGGATAAAACACATATCCACCGGCCACACACGGCAGCAACATGCCAAAAGGCGCACAAGAACCGCACACCCCTCACACAAAAGAACGGGAAACTGCATCAAAACCAAGTCCCGCAAGTTTCAAGCCTGCTGTCAGTAAACGCCGGACAAGCGAAACTTAAACATTAAAATTAACGCTATGTATTGGACACTTGAATTGGCCTCAAAGCTTGAAGACGCTCCCTGGCCAGCAACAAAGGAAGAACTCATCGACTACGCAATGCGTTCCGGAGCACCGCTCGAAGTGCTCGAGAACCTTCAGGAAATAGAAGACGAAGGCGAAGTGTATGACAGCATCGAAGACCTCTGGCCCGACTACCCCACAAAGGAGGACTTCCTCTTCAACGAGGACGAGTATTAGCGCAGTCTTTCAATAATCAAATCACGGACAACCGGCAAACGGCAACGAAGGCAGACAATAAAGATTTGCCTTCGTTTTTTCGTTTTGCCACATTCGGAACCACATAAACTTATTCCACCGTTATTGTCATTGCCACGTTATCGACGGTCACCCTCTTCCACAAACGGAAGAAGTCGAGACCAAGGCGACCGTAGCCGACAGAGAGCGCGTTGCCGGTGGAAAGGACAGAGACAGGCACATCTCTGAGGGTAAACGGCGTGCCGGCGAGACGCATTGTAAGCGACGGCAGGCGGAATACGCTGTCGTAGGTCACGCCGCCGAAGCCCGTAGAACCCATGATATCCCATTTCCCGTCACGGGCGATGACGGCAGTGTTGTCGCGGTAGAAGGCGTTGCCGAGAATGGTAGCAGAGGCTCCCGTGTCAAGGGTGACGGGGAATATATTGTCACCGTACTCTATCTCGGCGTATGGCGTGCGTCCTGACGGCGTAAGGCAGAGGTTAGGGCGTGTGGGGGGCGCTGCAGTTGTGCCGGAGGATAGTGTCACCGTGCCGTTCGCGAAATCAAGAGTGTAGCGTGCGAACTGCATGAGCAGGCTCTCGCCGAGAATGCAGCTGTATGCGTCGGCGGTATGGCGGATGCGCCCGTTGCCGCTGTCGAGGTCGAGGATGACAAACGGTACGTTGCGAAGTGTCAGTTCCCCGAGCCTCAGTTCTTTGGCGACAGCCACGTGTCCCTCGCCGGGCCGTGTGCCCATCACGCTGATTGTGGCGTCGGTGGGAGTGAGACGGTACTTGGCGGCAAGTCCGGGTGTTATGACATTGTAGGTTGCACCCGTGTCGAATGTCATCCTGCATCTGCGCCCGTTGAGTCGGCTGTCGATATGTATGAGCACTTGTGCAGAGTCGGTGCCTGCCCTGTCGATGGTGAAGGGGACAGTGTGGCTTGCGGCAGCAGCAGTGTCCTTTTGGTAGAAGGCGAACCGGCTGAGTGTGCCGTAAAGATGTTCCTGACGGCGAAGCTCCGCCACTGTCGAAGAGTCAGCCTTTCCTTCAAGCTGGCAGGCGAGGGCTTCCATTACCGCACTTGCCTTGGCGTTGTCGCCGAGGCGGGAGTGGCTCCGGCTGAGGAGCGACAGCATTGACACCACATTGCCCATGCCCATCTCCTGCTGATGGCCGCGCACGAGTGCGGTAATGGCTTCCACTGCCTCTCCGTGGCGGTTGAACGCGCTTGCGAGCAAGGCCTTTGAGAAGCGGCGCATCATGGGCGAAAGGCTTACGCTGTCCTTTTCGTATATGTCGTAAAGGCGGAACCATTGTCCGCTGTTGATGCTTGTTCCCGCCGCAGCGTCGGCTTCGGCGCTGCCCTGAGCAAGGCAGGGCGTAGCTGAAAGCAGCAGCATGAGCGCAAGTGTGTCAATGAGTCTTGCCATCATTATGATGCCGTCATTTCACCACAATAACGAGATATTTGCTTGCCGACCAGAACAGTTGCGGGTTGTTTATGCGCAGGACATACATCTTGTTGGCGTCACGTTGCAGCGTGTAACTGCTTGAAGGGTGCATGGTGAGGATGCGTGCCGACTTGGAGTAGAGCTTCACTTCCTTGTCCACACGGATGTCTATCTTCGTAAAGTAGTTCTTGTTGAAGTTGGCCTCGAGCACCTTGTCGCCGTCGATGATGCGCTGCTCCTTCAGTTCCTTCTTCGTTCCGAACACGAACCATGCGGTGTTGAGCTGCTGGTCCTGCTTGCTTATTGTCGCGCTCTTCTGTGATGACTCTGTCTTCAAGTCGTTCACGTTGGTGTTGAGGTTGTTTATTGTCTCGTCGAGAGCGGCGATGTGTATGTCCTTGGTGTCGAGTTCGGCGCGCAACTGCCTCAGCTGCTGGTCTTTGGCATCAAGCTGTTTCACGAGTTCCTCCACGGTCTTGCGCAGCTCGCCGCCCTTGATGCTGCTCTCGCGGAGCTGCTGGCGGAGCTTGGCCATGAGCGCACGGTTCTGCTTCATGGTGTTGGATATGAACTGGATGTTCTCCACCATCTGCCGACGTTTGTCGGCTCCTTCGCCGTCTTTCACTATGCTTACACGGTTTTCTGCCTCGCTTATCTCCCGGAGCCCTTCCTGAATTTCGTTGAAAGTCTCCATCATGTCGTTGATTTCGTTGTCTTTCTGCGATATTATCCGCTGCAACGAGTCGGCCTGTTCCATGCCCGCCATGTCTGTTTTCTTGCCTTCGCCCTTACATCCTGCAAGGGTAAAGAGTGCCAATGACAGCACTAAAATAGATAGGTGTTTCATAATTTTTCCGTTATCTTTTTCTTCTCTTTATTGTTATTGCCAGCCACCACGACCACTATCTCGCCGCGTGGCTCTGTCTGTGTGAAGTGTTCTGTCAGTCCGGCGAGCGTTCCCCGCACGCTTTCCTCATGCACCTTCGATATTTCGCGGCACACGCACGCCTGGCGTTCGGGACCGAACGTGTCGGCAAACTGCGTGAGGGTCTTCACCAAGCGGTAGGGCGATTCGTAGAAAACCATAGTGCGCGACTCTTCACGCAAGCTGTTGAGCAGGGTCTGGCGGCCTTTTTTCTGTGGCAGGAAGCCCTCGAAACAGAAGCGGTCGCACGGCAGCCCCGACGACACTATCGCCGGAATGCACGCCGTCGCACCCGGCAGGCACTGTACGGTGACGCCTGCCCTTGCCGCCTCGCGGGCGAGGAAGAAGCCGGGGTCGCTTATGCCCGGCGTGCCGGCATCGCTTATCAGCGCGACAGTCTGCCCTGCCTTGAGGCGTTCCACTATGCCGGTGCTTGTGCCGTGCTCGTTGAACTTGTGGTGCGACATGAGGCGGTTCTGTATGCCAAAGTGCTTCAACAGGATGCCCGATGTGCGCGTGTCCTCGGCAAGCACGATGTCGGCCTCCTTCAGGATGCGTATGGCGCGGAGTGTCATATCCTCCATGTTGCCCACAGGAGTGGGCACAATGTACAATATCCCCATAATGGGGACAAATATAACGATTTCTTCGTCACTCTCAAAAAAACCAACTGTTTCTTTGCATTTTTTAAAACGTCTTTGTAATTTTGCCCCCATCGCGGCAGTAAATCCAGCAGGCGGGCAATCCTGACACAAGCAGCCCTGCCGCGAATGCACCGCCGCCGAAAAGTGACACGCACGCCAAACGCTGCCATGACGCACGCTGGCGGAGACCTGACGGCATGACGGAAGCAAACCGAAACGAACCAAACCTCATCCGATTATGCCGGAACAGAAAATCACACTCGACCGTCTTGTGCGCTGGCTCTATGTCGGCGGCATAACCCTCGCCGTGTTCTTCATAACCAAATGTCTGAGCAATGTGCTGCTGCCTTTCGTCGTGGCATGGCTTTTCGCCTACCTGCTCTACCCCATGGTGAAGTTCATACAGTACAGGATGCGCGTAAAGGTGAGGGCCATTGCCATCCTCATAACAATGCTTCTGGTGCTCAGCGTGGTGGCAATCATGGTCTATTTCATATTCCCGCCCATGATAGACCAGTTCAACAAGCTCTACGGATACCTCATGCACTGGCTGCACCAGACCACCCACACCAACGACCTCACCGCCCTTGTGAGCCGCTGGATAGCGGACAACCAGGAGCAGGTGGAGCGTTTCTTCAAGAGCAGGGACTTCAGCGACACGCTGAAAAGCACCATGCCCAAACTGTTTGAAGTGATAGGACAGACGGCGAACATAATAATCAGCGTGGCGGCTTCGTGCATCACCTTATTATATATGTTCTTCATCCTGCTCGACTACGAGTTCCTCACAACCAACTGGATACGCATCTTCCCCGTGAAGAACCGCCCCTTCTGGCACGAACTGGCGCAGGATGTGGAACGCGAACTCAACAACTACATCCGCGGGCAGAGCCTGGTGGCACTGTGCATGGGCATCATGTTCTGCATAGGGTTCAGCATAATGGACTTCCCCATGGCGATAGGCTTGGGCATACTCATAGGCATTATGGACCTCGTGCCCTACCTTCACACGTTCGCACTTATACCCACCGCCTTCCTCGCCATGCTCAAGGCTGCCGACACAGGACAGAACTTCTGGATGGTGTTCGGCATGGCTGTGGGGCTGTTCATCGTGGTGCAGATAATCACCGACATGATTGTCACGCCGAAAATAATGGGCAAGGCCATGGGGCTCAACCCTGCCATACTGCTCCTTTCGCTCTCCGTGTGGGGCGCATTGCTCGGGTTCATCGGCCTCATCATAGCCCTGCCGCTCACCACACTGCTCATTGCCTACTGGCAACGCTATGTCACGAAGGAGGCGAGACCGCCACGGGAAGCTGCGGAAAAACCGACCGAAGAATAGCCGGAAGCACGGAAAAGTACGGCAAGAGGTTTCTTCGGACTGCAAACAAGGCTTTAAAAAAAACGGCATGCACCACATTAAAGCCGGAGAGGTACGTGGGTGGATGAAGCACATGAGGTCGGGCGTCCCCGCCCGACCTCATGCTGCAAATGCGGATATTCAAGCGTGGCGGCGCAAGCGCCACGAATACCCCACTATTCCGAGCGTTGTCAGCATTTCCGACAATGCAAGGGCAAGCCAGATGCCATCGTCGCCAAGCAGCATGGGGAGCACTATAAAGCTCGGCACAAGCAGCAAAAGCCCGCGCAAGAGGGCAAAAACCATTGCCGGACGCACACGTTCGATACTCTGGAAATAGCCTATGCACGTCAGATTGACGATGAAAAACACAAATGAGGCGGCAATCAGCGGGAAACCATCAACGGCAATCGGGAAGGCGGCCTCGCTGCTGCTGACGAACAGCCGGACGAGCTGTACCGGGAACAGGATGAACGCCGCACTCACCACCAAGCCACACGCCAATGCCGTAAGCAGAGCCACACGCAGCGCGGAATGCACGCGCCGGGCATCGCCGCTGCCGTAATTGAAACTGACGATAGGCTGCGCCGACTGCGCCACGGCATTGCCTATCATAAAGACAAAGGGCGTGTAGTAGCAGGCTATGCCGAAAGCCCCGATGCCGGCATCGCCAAGATAGAAGCCGAAGACATAGTTGCCCACGAGTGCAAGCATCGCCAAGGTGCACTCACCCATAAGAGCCGAGAGTCCGATGGTGCACTGATAGGATATGTTACGGACGAAATAGAGCAGCGGGCGGCGGCTCCATTTCAGCCGTATGGGGCGCAGCTGTCGTGCGGCGAAGAAGATGTACCACACGGCTATCATTGCGCCGAGGAACATACTCAGTGCCGAAGCGACGGCTGCGCCGGACACGCCCCAGTCGAAGACGATTATCATCAGCCAGTCGAGCACTATGTTCACCGCTGCCGACACGACATTGCACCACATGGCAAGGCGCGGACTGCCGTCGAGACGTATGACAAACAGCATCAGTGCCAGCCACACACCGAAGAGTTCGCCGGGCATAAAGCCGAGCAGATAGTCGCGCACCATGGGCAACAGGGCGTCCGTGGAGCCCAACATACGCCCCACTGCCGACGGGAACAGCATCACGGGAAGGATGACGGCAACTATCACCAAGGTGGCGAAAATCCACGCCTGCGTCACATTTATACGCGCCGCCTTGACCTTATGCTGCGCCAGATGGATGGAAGCCACCACCGAACAGCCGGCGCCCATCATCAGCCCCAGCCCCGTGACCAGCATGAGTATCGGTACACAGATGTTTATCGCCGCTATACCGTCGGCCCCTACCGCATGCCCCACGAATATGCCGTCGATGGCAGTCATCGCCGACATGCTGAGCATACCTAACAGTGTGGGAATAAAATAACGTCCGAAAAGACGCGGAACGCTCAACGTACTGAGGTCGATGGCGTCCTTTGTTAGTTTCTCTGACATAATTTAAACTTTCAAGGTTTTGTGTGTAACGTGATGAATGGAACGGTGCTCCCCCACTTTCGCCGGGCTGTACACCAGCGTCCGCATTGCGTTCAGCACGGCAAGGACAGTGACACCCACATCGGCAAACACTGCCATCCACATTGTAGCCAAGCCCAAGGCGGCAAGCAGGAGCACAAGAACCTTTATGCCAATTGCGAGCACCACGTTCTCATGGGCTATGCCCAGCGTGCGCCGTGCAATGGCAATGGCGACGGAGACCTTGGCAGGATTGTCGTCCATCAGCACCACATCGGCAGCCTCTATCGCCGCATCGCTTCCCAACGCCCCCATGGCAATGCCCACATCGGCACGCGCCAACACGGGAGCGTCGTTTATTCCGTCGCCCACGAAAGCCGTGGTCCTGCCCTCGGGCGTTGCCGCCGCCAACTGTCCGAAGGCTTCTATCTTCTCGGCAGGCAGCAGTCCGGCACGGCATTCATCCAACCCCAATTCCGCAGCCACGCTCTGTGCCACCTCTTTTCTGTCGCCCGTGAGCATGGCGACACAGCCCACTCCCATTTTCTTCACTTCCATTACGGCTTCGGCAGCGAAGGGCTTTATGGCGTCGGACACCACTATGTGCCCGGCATACTCGCCGTCAATGGCCACATGCACCACCGTGCCCACACGGTGACACTGGCGCCACTTCGCCCCGGCAGCGTCCATCATGCCCCCGTTGCCCACGCACACCGTGCGCCCGTTCACCGTAGCCATCACTCCCTTTCCTGCCACTTCCTGCACATTGCTCACCTCGCAGCCGTCCTGTTCATGGGCGAAAGCCGCACGCAGCGACACGGCAATGGGGTGTGTGGAGTAACGCTCCACATGAGCGGCGAGGTGCAGCAACTCGTCGGCAGAGATGCTGTCGGGATGGATTGCCGCCACTTCAAACACGCCTTTCGTCAGCGTTCCCGTCTTGTCGAACGCCACTGTCCCCAGCCGGGCGAGCGCATCCATGTAGTTTGCGCCCTTGACAAGGATGCCGTGTCGCGCCGCACCTCCTATACCGCCGAAGAACGACAGGGGAATGGAGATTACAAGGGCGCACGGGCATGACACGACCAGGAACGTGAGAGCACGGTAGAGCCACACTGCAAAGCCCTCCCCGTAGCTTGCGCAGAACAGCGGCGGGATGAAGGCAAGCGCCAGTGCCGTGGCGACGACAATGGGCGTGTATATGCGTGCGAACTTCGTGATGAACGCCTCGCTGCGGCTCTTGCGTCCGGCGGCATTCTCCACAAGACTTATTATCTTAGTGGCAGTGGATTCGCCGAAAGTCTTTGTCACCGTGGCGCGCACCACTCCCGAGATGTTCACGCATCCCGACACCACACTGTCGCCCACCGTCACAGCGCGCGGCATGCTCTCGCCGGTGAGTGCCACGGTGTTGAGTGTTGAAGAGCCTGCGGTGACAACGGCGTCGAGCGGCACACGCTCGCCCGGGCGTATCTCTATCGTCTCGCCCACGACGACGCTCTCCGGCGACACCGTCGCCACTTCTCCTCCACGCACCACATTGGCCGTGTCGGGACGGATGTCCATGAGCTGCGATATGGAGCGGCGGCTGCGGTGTTCGGCATAATGCTCGAACATCTCGCCCACCTGAAAGAAAAGCATCACAAACACCGCCTCGGGGAACTCCGTCTCCGCCCCCGGCAGGAAGCCGATGAGCAGTGCACCCACCGTGGCAACGGTCATCAGCACATCCTCATCGAGTGCCTCGCCGTGGCAAAGCCCCTCTATCGCCTCGCCCACAACATCGTAGCCCGCCACGAGGTAGGGCACGAGATATACCAAAAGCAACTGCCATACGGTCAGCTGCCCGGCGTGTTCCACTGCCGCTGCCGCTGCAAGAAGCACGGCGGCGACGATAATCCTTACTGTTTTTGCCTTCATACTTGTTTCTGTTTCCATTTTTCCGCAAAATTACAAAAACATGAATGCAACCGGGTTGCAAACTTCCGTGCCAACCTTCTGCGTGTTTTCGGGCGATGCCTGTCTTCCAGAAAAAGCAAGAGGGTGTGCCAGTTCAGTTTTGGCGCACCCTCATCCTTCCATTCGACTATATTCCGGTTACAAGAAATCAGTCCTTGTTGGAGCGTTTGCGCCCGAGGTGGTCGAGTATTGTCTTACGCATGCGCATGCTCTTTGGGGTCACTTCCACAAGTTCGTCCTCCTTTATATATTCGAGGCATTCCTCGAGGCTCATCACTGTCTTCGGTATGACGCGTGCCTTCTCGTCAGAGCCGCTGGCACGCACGTTGGTGAGTTGCTTTGCCTTTGTCACATTGATCACGAGGTCGTTGTCGTGCACATGCTCGCCCACCACCTGTCCGCCATACACTTCCTCGCCCGGGTCGATGAAGAACTTGCCGCGGTCCTGCAACTTGTCAATGGAGTAGGCGTATGCCGTGCCTGCCTCCATGGCTATCATCGAACCGTTCAGGCGGCGTGTTATATCGCCCTTGTACGGCTGGTATTCCTTGTAGCGGTGCGCCATGATGGCCTCGCCCTGGCTTGCGGTGAGCACGTTGGTGCGCAGCCCGATGATGCCGCGCGAGGGAATGTCGAACTCTATGTCCACACGGTCGCCCATGGTCTGCATCGACGTCATCTCGCCCTTGCGGCGTGTCACCATGTCGATCATCTTGCTGGCAAACTCCTCGGGCACGTTGATTGTGAGTTCCTCGATGGGTTCGCACTTCACGCCGTCAATCTCCTTGTAGATCACCTGCGGCTGCCCCACCTGCAGTTCGTAACCCTCACGGCGCATGGTCTCGATGAGTACGGAGAGGTGAAGCACGCCGCGGCCGCTGACAATCCACTTGTCGGTGGTGTCCTCGAAGGGACGCACGCGCAGTGCGAGGTTCTTCTCGAGCTCCTTTTCCAGACGGTCGTTGATGTGGCGCGAGGTGACATACTTGCCTTCCTTGCCGAAGAACGGCGAGTCGTTGATGGTGAAGAGCATGCTCATCGTTGGCTCGTCGATGGCAATCGGCGGCAGCGGCTCGGGGCTTTCAAAGTCGCAGATGGTGTCGCCGATCTCGAATCTCTCGAGACCCACAATGGCGCAGATGTCGCCGGAATGCACCTCCTGCACCTTTTTCTGTCCCATTCCCTCGAAAACATGTATCTCCTTTATGCGCGTCTTCTCCACGGTTCCGCCACGGTGGGCTATCGTCACATTCATGTTCTCGCCGAGAGTCCCGCGGTGGATGCGTCCCACGGCAATGCGCCCCGTGTAGCTTGAATAGTCGAGCGAGGTGATGAGCATCTGCGGAGTGCCTTCCAGCATCTGCGGCGCAGGTATCACCTCCACGATTTTGTCGAGCAGATAGTCGATGTTGTCAGTGGGAGTCTTCCAGTCCTCGGCCATCCATCCGTTCTTGGCGGAGCCATAGACGACGGGGAAGTCGAGCTGGTCCTCGGTGGCATTGAGCGAGAACATGAGGTCGAACACCATTTCATACACCTCCTCAGGGCGGCAGTTGGGCTTATCGACCTTGTTCACCACCACGACAGGCTTGAGGCCTATCTGCAAGGCTTTCTGCAAGACGAAGCGCGTCTGTGGCATCGGCCCCTCGAA
The DNA here is from genome assembly GCA_963599085.1 of bacterium. GTDB lineage: Bacteria > Bacteroidota > Bacteroidia > Bacteroidales > Bacteroidaceae > Prevotella. The sequence continues at coordinate 11,372 of CAVBVK010000026.1, forward strand.
AGCATCGACAAGAAGGATGCAGCCGTCGGCCATGTTGAGAACCCGCTCCACCTCACCCCCGAAGTCGGAGTGTCCCGGAGTGTCTATAATGTTTATTTTTGTGCCTTTCCAGTTTATCGACACGTTCTTGGAAAGGATGGTTATTCCCCGTTCGCGTTCCAGGTCGTTGGAGTCCAACACCTGACCGCTGTTATCCTGACCGTCACGGAAAAGCTTTCCCGCCAACATCATTTTGTCCACAAGCGTGGTCTTGCCATGATCGACATGGGCAATGATTGCAATGTTCCTAATGTCTTGCATTTGCTTATACCTAAAAAAATCGGATGCAAAGTTACTAATATTTATCCACATAAATACAGCTTCACCTTATATTTTAAGCCCCTCGTGCGCAATGCAACGGAAATGAAACGCGAACTGAAACTGCAAAAATAAGTTAATAAATGGATGAAACGCTGCGCTTCAAGGGCGAGTTTGGATAAAAATCGGTAACTTTGCATCCGCATTTAGCAAAACCACATTTTAATTACAAACAGTTCTATGTATTTAGATCAAGCAAAAAAATCAGAGATCTTTGGACAGTACGGAAAGTCTAACACTGATACCGGTTCCGCTGAGAGCCAGATAGCATTGTTCTCATACCGTATTTCCCATTTGACGGAACATCTTAAAAAGAACCGTAAAGATTATACTACCGCACGTTCACTGACACAGTTGGTAGGAAAGCGCCGCGCATTGCTCAACTATCTGTACGACCGCGACATCGATCGCTACCGTGCAATCGTCAAGGCTCTCGGCCTGCGCAAGTGATGCACGCAAAAGCTTAAACGAACAGAAATCCAGGAACCGCAAGGTTCTTGGATTTTTTTTGTTTCCGTCATTTCCGGACTTCTTTCATCCTCCGTCAGGGAGGAGGATGAAGAATGCCGCTTGCCTTGCACACTCTTAACAGCCCTACCCAACGTGTTTTTTTTTGCAGACGGCAATATTCTTGAAAAAACAAAAAAAGCGCGGAACACTGCTGCCTTCCGAAAGGAAAGCGAGGCTGCATTCCGCGCCAAGTTACTTAAACGGAGTCCCGTCAGAACATCTTTTCGGGATAAACGCCGTTGTCGGCAAGTTTCTGGAACTTGGCAACGACATCGGGGCGATCCTCCGGGTAGGTCACGCCGAACCATTTGCTCGTGGTGTCAAGCACCTCACAAGTGGCGGTACCGTCATGTATGAGTTTATCGACCATAAGCGGGATGAAGAACTCGCTCTTGGGGTTCTCCATATTCTTCGGGTCGGAAAGGAACTCCTTGAAATACTCCACGCTGTGCTTGAAGTAGTCGGGAGTGAAGCCCCAGAAGTTCATCGACACAGGTGTAGTGTCAGGGATGGACACCCAAGTCTCGCCGTCGTCGGCCAGATACTTCACCACGCCGTCGAAACGCTGTATCTTTGTACGCTCAACGACAGAAGTGAGGTGATGGTGTTCGTCGGTCTCGCACACGCCACGGCTCACCGTGCCGCTCTCCGAGAGGGTGTTGCCCACACGGAACCCCACCATTGCATACTTGCCAGTGGAGCCTTCGGGCAGATCGGCGAGCCACTTACCCATGACGCGGAAAGCATCGCGGTCGTAGAAGTCGTCGCAGTTGAGTACGGCGAAAGGCTCGTTGATCACATCCTTACCCATCAGCAACGCGTGGTTGGTTCCCCACGGCTTTGTGCGCCCCTCCGGGCATGTGAAGCCCTCAGGAAGGGCGTCGATGCTCTGGAACACGAGTTCGCAAGGGATGTGCCCCTCATACTTTGAGAGCACGATGCGGCGGAAGTCTTCCTCAAAATCCTTACGGATGACAAACACAAGTTTGCCGAACCCGGCATTGATGGCATCGTAAATGGAGTAGTCCATGATGGTCTCTCCGTGAGGGCCGAGCTCATCGAGCTGCTTCAGACCGCCGTAGCGGCTGCCCATTCCTGCTGCGAGAAGAAATAATGTTGGTTTCATAAAATGTATGTTTTATTATGAGTTTTAATGGAGCTGAGCCGTGCCTTCAGCATGGCTTTTGCATAACAGCATGCCACAGCACGCTTATCCGCGGGCAAAAGTAACAAAATAGTGCGAGATAAAAAAGGATAACGCCAATGTTTTTCGCCATTTCCTTGCTGCGGTTTTTCTTTTTTGCTATATTTGCAGCGTATCCATTGATATTTTGTAAAACTTATATTCTACTAACTTTATATCTTGAAACTATGGCAAAAATGAAGCAGATAGTTGAGTGTGTGCCTAATTTCAGCGAAGGGCGCGACATGAACATAATCCGTCAGATAACGGATGCTGTGGAGAGCGTGAAAGGAGTGAAACTGCTTGATGTCGATCCCGGCGAGGCGACAAACCGTACAGTCGTCACCTTCGTGGGCGAACCAGACAATGTGGCGGAGGCGGCTTTCAGGGCGGTGGGCAAGGCTGCACAGCTCATCGACATGCGCCAGCAACATGGGGCGCACCCGCGCATCGGTGCAACGGACGTGCTGCCCATTGTGCCTGTCAGCGGAATAACCCTTGAGGAGTGTGCCGAGATATCGCGGCGGCTCGCCAAGCGCATTGCCGACGAGCTCAACATTCCCTGCTACTGCTACGAAGCGGCGGCTTTCACGCCGGAACGACGCAACCTCGCCGTTTGCCGCAAGGGCGAATACGAGGGCATAGCCGAGCGCATAGACAACGACGCCGAGGCTCCCGACTTCGGACGCCGCCCCTACGACGAGCAGGTGGCCCGCACGGGATGCACCGTCGTCGGCGCGAGAGACTTCCTCATTGCGGTGAACTTCAACCTTAACACCACCTCCACACGCCGCGCCAACGCCATAGCCTTCGACGTGAGGGAGAAAGGACGCCCCATGCGTGAGGGCAATCCCATCACCGGCAAGAAACTGCTCTACGCCGACGGCACACCCATCATGCAGCCCGGAACGCTGAAATGCACAAAAGCCATAGGCTGGTATATCGACGAATATGGCATAGCGCAGGTGTCGATGAACATCACCGACATCAACGTGACCCCATTGCACAAGGCTTTCGACGAAGTGTGCCGCTGCGCACAGAACCGTGGCGTACGGGTGACGGGAACCGAAATCGTGGGACTCGTGCCGGAGCGCACCCTGCTGGAAGCCGGACGCCACTTCCTTGCCAAGCAGCAACGCTCTGCCGGCATACCCAAGAAAGACATCCTCAACATCGCCATAAAGTCGTTGGGGCTTTCCGACCTCAAGGAGTTCAAGCCCGAAGAGAAAATAATAGAATATGTAATGGCGGCGGATGACGGGAAACAGCGTCTTCTTGCAGACATGAGCGTGAAGGGCTTTGCCGAAGAGACATCGCGCGAGAGTCCGGCACCCGGCGGCGGCTCCGTGTCCGCCTACATGGGAGCATTGGGCGCGTCGCTGGCGACGATGGTTGCCAACCTGTCGAGCCACAAGCCCGGTTGGGACGACCGGTGGAGCGAGTTTGCAGGCGTGGCAGAGAAAGGCATTGCCTTGCAGGAGCGTCTGCTGCGCCTCGTGGACGAGGACACCGAAGCCTTCAACCGTATAATGTCCGCATTCGGCATGCCGAAGAAGACCGCCGAGGAAAAGGAGGCACGCACGAAAGCCATTCAGGAGGCGACGCTGTTTGCAGCGGAAGTGCCGCTCGAGACGATGAAAGCCTCATTCGAGGTGTTCGCCGTATGCCGCAAAATGGTGGAAAATGGCAATCCCAACAGCGTGTCGGACGCCGGTGTGGGCGCATTGGCAGCCCGTGCCGCCGTGCTCGGTGCAGGAATGAACGTAAAGATAAACACCGGGGCACTGCAAGACCGTGAGAAGGCCGAAGCACTGACAGGCGAAGCCAACGAGCTGATTGCAAAGGCGAACAGCGAAGAGGCGGAGATAACACGACTGGTAGAGACCAAACTGTAACGGCTTCCTCCCCGACAGGAATGGGAACCGTATGCGACTTATTACAATTATAAACCAACAACCCTAAACACCAACCCGACAAAACGCCCCGCTCCCCTATCCATGGGGACGGGACGGGGTTTTATAAATTATGACCTTTTCAGAAGAAATAAGACTGGGCATTCCCGATTACCTTCCCGAACCGATGCCCTACGACAACAACATAAACCATGCGCCGAAGCGCAAGGAGATACTGACACACGAGGAAAGACAGCTTGCCCTGCGCAACGCCCTGCGCTATTTCCCGAAACACCTGCACGCCGATTTGGCTCCTGAATTCATGGATGAGCTTTCCCGGTACGGCCGCATCTACATGTACCGCTACCGCCCGCATTACGAAATGTACGCCCGGCCGATAGACGAATATCCGCACCGATCGGAACAGGCGGCTGCCATAATGCTGATGATACAGAACAACCTCAACCCTGAGGTGGCGCAGCATCCGCACGAACTGATTGTCTATGGCGGCAACGGAGCCATATTCCAGAACTGGGCGCAGTACCGGCTCACCATGAAATACCTGAGCGAGATGACCGACGGACAGACTCTCGTGATGTACTCGGGACATCCGCTCGGACTCTTCCCCTCGCACAAGGACGCGCCACGGGTAGTGGTGACCAACGGAATGGTGATACCCAACTACTCGAAGCCCGACGACTGGGAGCGCATGAACGCCCTCGGCGTGAGCCAGTACGGACAGATGACGGCAGGCTCATACATGTACATAGGGCCGCAGGGCATCGTGCACGGCACGACAATAACCGTGCTGAACGCATGCCGCAGACAACTCAGCAAGCAAGGCGGCACAGGGGACATACACGGGATGCTGTTCGTGTCGTCGGGACTTGGCGGCATGTCGGGAGCACAGCCCAAGGCAGGCAACATTGCCGGAGTGGTGAGCGTGGTGGCGGAGATAAACCCGTTGGCAGCGAAGAAACGCCACGATCAGGGATGGGTGGATGAGTTGCACGACAGCCTTGACGAACTGATACCTGCCATAAGGCGCAGCGTTGAGGAGAAGCGCACCGTGTCGATGGCCTATGTCGGCAACGTGGTGGACCTTTGGGAACGGCTCGCCGACGAGGGAGTGCATGTGGATATCGGCAGCGACCAGACTTCGCTCCACAACCCGTGGGCAGGAGGATACTACCCTGCCGGACTCACACTCGAGGAGTCGAAAGCGATGATGGCGGAGCACCCCGACGAGTTCCGCAAGCACGTGGAGGCTTCGCTGCGCCGTCAGGTGGCAGCCATCAACCGTCTGTCGGCCAACGGCATGTACTTCTTCGACTACGGGAACGCCTTCCTGCTGCAATCGAAGCGTGCCGGAGCGGATATATGCATGGCTGACGGCAAGTTCCGCTATCCGTCGTATGTGCAGGACATCATGGGACCGATGTTCTTTGACTACGGTTTCGGGCCGTTCAGATGGGTGTGCACCTCAGGCTCGCCTGCCGACCTTGCGCAGACCGACAGGATTGCGGCGCGCGTCCTTACGGAAATAATGCAGGACGCGCCCGACGAGATAAAGGGACAGATGGCCGACAACATACACTGGATCTGCGAGGCGAGCCGCAACAACCTTGTGGTCGGGTCACAGGCACGCATCCTCTATGCCGACGCCGAGGGACGTTCGAAGATAGCACAGGCCTTCAACGAAGCTATAAAGAAGGGCGAGATAACACGCCCCGTCGTCCTCGGACGCGACCATCACGACGTGTCGGGCACCGACTCGCCATTCCGCGAGACAAGCAACATTTACGACGGATCGCAGTTCTGCGCCGACATGGCCGTGCAGAACGTGATAGGCGATGCGTTCCGCGGCGCCACATGGGTGTCGCTGCACAACGGCGGCGGCGTAGGCTGGGGCGAAGTGGTAAACGGCGGTTTCGGCATGGTGATTGACGGCAGCGAGGACAGCGGACGACACATCCGCGAGATGCTTTTCTGGGATGTGAACAACGGAATAGCACGCCGTGCATGGGCACGCAACGAGGGCTCCATCCACAGCATAGGGCGTGAGATGCTCCGCTCGCACGGGTTGCAGGTGACCATGCCGAACATCGTGGATGATGACATCATCAGCAAATATGCAAACTGAAAGGACAATGATGAAAGACAAAACTATGAAGATACATAAGATTTCAGCCAAGCACCTTTCCATCGGACACATTGGTGAGATTGTATATGGCGGCTACAAAATAGAATTGGGCGACGACGCCCGCAAGCGAATAGTGGAATGCCGGGAATATCTCGACCGCAAGATAAGTGAGACGGACTCTCCCATATATGGCGTGACGACAGGGTTCGGCTCGCTTTGCAACGTAAGTGTCGGCCCGGACGATTTGGCGCAGTTGCAGATAAACCTTATGATGTCGCATGCGTGCGGCACAGGCGAGCGTGTGCCTAACGACATCGTGAAGATAATGCTGCTGCTCAAAATACAGTCGTTGAGCTATGGCTTCTCAGGATGCCAGCTTGCCACTGTCAACCGGCTTGTCGATTTTTTCAACAACGGGGTTTATCCCATTGTCTATATGCAGGGCTCGCTTGGCGCATCGGGCGACCTCGTACCGCTTGCACATCTCACGCTGCCGCTCGTCGGACTCGGCGAGGTGGAATACGGGGGCGAGGTCGTCTCCGGCGCGGAGATGCTGCGGAAGTTCGGTTGGCAACCCATCCAGCTCGCCTCGAAAGAAGGCCTCGCCCTCCTGAACGGCACACAGAACATGGGAGCGTTCGCGGTCTGGGCACTGTTGCAGTCGCACAGACTGAGCGACTGGGCAGACATGATTGCGGCGATGTCGCTGGATGCCTATTACGGACTTACCGCCCCGTTCACCGATGCCGTGCATCAGGTGCGTCCGCACAAGGGACAGATTGTCACGGCAGCACGCATGAGAGAGTTGCTTGAAGGCAGCGAGATAACGGAGCAACCCAAACCATACGTTCAGGACCCGTATTCGTTCAGGTGCATCCCGCAGGTGCACGGGACGGTGAAGGACACCATAGAATATGTCCATTCGGTGGTGGATGTGGAAATAAACTCCGCAACGGACAACCCTACGGTATGCCCCGATGCCGACCTCGTGATATCCGCCGGCAACTTTCATGGCGAACCGATAGCCATGCCTATGGACTTCCTTGCCATAGCGTTGTGCGAACTGTCCAACATCTCGGAACGCCGCATATACAAGCTTATAAGCGGCACACGCGGGCTCCCGAGCTTCCTTGTCGCCAATCCCGGACTGAACAGCGGCTTTATGATACCGCAATACACGGCAGCTTCGGTTGTAAGCCTCAACAAGACTTTGGCCACACCGTCATCGGTGGACAGCATCCCGTCGAGTCAGGGACAGGAAGACCATGTGAGCATGGGCGCCAATGCTGCCATTAAATTATATAAGGTGGTGCGCAACACGGAACGTGTGCTCGCCATAGAGCTCTTCAATGCCGCACAGGCTCTCGACTTCCGCCGTCCGCTGAAATCCTCGCCTGCGGTGGAGGCTGTCCACAAACGTTACAGAAAAGTGGTGCCCTTCATCACGAACGACGAGGTGATGTATCCGCACATTGCACGTTCCATAAGCTTTTTAAGGGAGAACAACACGTTATGAGACTGCTTGTAAAAAATATCCGTTGCCTTGCAGGGGTGGAGCATTCGCCAAAAATTCGCCTGCAAGGCAAGGAAATGGCAGAGGTCAAAACCATTGACAATGCCTGGCTTCTTGTTGAGGACGGACGCTTCGCACAGTTCGGCAGCGAGGCTGACGGCGTGCCGCAATCCGGAAATGTCGGCGAGACCATCGACGCAGAGGGCGGGACGGTGCTGCCGTCGTGGTGCGACTCGCACACGCACATTGTTTTTGCCGGCAGCCGTGAGAGGGAGTTCGTGGATAAAATCAACGGGCTGAGCTACGAGGAGATTGCGCGCCGTGGCGGTGGAATACTCAATTCCGCCGACCTCCTGCACAACACCACGGAGGACGAGCTCTTCCGCCAGTCCATGCGCCGACTGGACGAAGTGGCGAAAAAGGGCACCGGCTGCATAGAGATAAAGAGCGGCTACGGCCTCAACATGGAAGACGAGCTGAAAATGCTCCGCGTGATACGGCGCATGAAGGAAGCCTCGCCGGTCAAGATAGTATCGACATTCCTCGGTGCGCATGCCGTAGCCCGCGGCATGACACAGCACGGCTATGTGAAGCTTGTCACAAACGAAATGATACCCGAAGTGGGACGCCAGCGTCTTGCCGACTTCGTGGATGTGTTCTGCGACCGCGGATTCTTCACGCCGGAAGAGACGGGCATGATACTCGATGCCGCCGCCGCTTGGGGCATGCGCCCGAAAATTCATGCCGAGGAACTTGCGCCGTCGGGTGGCGTGGAGGTCGGGGTAAGGCACGGTGCACTGTCGGTGGACCATCTGGAAAGCATGGCGGAAGAAGGAATAGAAGTGCTGCGCGACAGCGGCACCATGCCCACTATACTGCCTGGCACATCGTTCTTCCTCAATATGCCTTACGCCAAGGGACGCAAGATGATAGACGCCGGTCTGGGCGTGGCCATCGCCAGCGACTACAACCCGGGCTCAACGCCTTCCGGCGACATGAAGTTTGCCGTCTCGTTGGCTTGCATAAAGCTGCGGATGCTGCCAAGCGAGGCGTTAAATGCCGCAACAATAAACGGTGCCTACGCCATGGGCGAGAGTGCCGAATATGGAAGCATAGCGAAAGGCAAGGTCGCCAACTTCTTCATCACCCACCCTATCCCGTCCATCAACTACATCCCCTACGCCTACACCACACCGATAGTGAAGACGGCGGTGCTTGGCGGAAAGATTTTCACAAACCACTAAAACACTTTATCAATGAAACCAGGAAAGCTGCTTCTCGCACTTGCCTCGCTGCTGTTGCCGCTCACGGCAAGTGCACAATACACCATTTATCCCGTTCCGCACAGCCAGACAGCAGGCACTGGCAATAAGGTCGCGTTCACAAATAGCGTGAACATAGTGTGCGATGACGCCATCGACGACTACACACGCCAACGTGTCCTGACAATACTCTCCGAGCACGGTTTCACAGGCACGGTGTCCAATGCCGGATCAAACACACTATCCAATGTTTATCTCGGCGTTGCCGATGCCAACGGCTTGGCAAGAGCTGCTGCCGACAGGCTCGGTCTCGACCTCAGCGTACTCACGAAAAGCGGCAAGTTCGACCGCCATGTGCTCTCGCTCACCGACGCCGGCAACGGCGTGGCACAGCTCATTGTCATCGGCGAGAACACCGATGCCACATTCATGGGTCTCGCCTCGCTCGAACAGATGCTCGATGCCGCCACCACAGACATGCCAACCGTCACCATCAGCGACTATGCCGACCTGAAAGAGCGCGGCATAATCGAGGGCTTTTACGGCAAGCCCTATTCCTGCGAAGTGCGCAAGGACTTGCTGCGCTTTATGATGCGCAACAAGATGAACTGCTATGTGTATGGCCCAAAAAGCGATGTCTATCACTCGGGCAAATGGGCAGAGGCCTATCCCACCGAGCTTACGGAGAGCCAGCGCACATCGGGGTTCGTCACACAGCAGGACTTGCGCGATTTCACTTCCGTGGCACATCAGACCAAGGTGAGTGTGGTGTGGGCCATACACCCGGGCAACAGCCTGCTCGACGACGACGGTGTCGTTGACAAGATAGTGGGCAAGTTCGCCAAGATGTACGACCTCGGCTTCCGCCAGTTCGCCGTCTTTGCCGACGATGTGAGCATCCCAAGCAGCCAGTCGGGAATGGTCCTCACCGCCACGCGCATATCCGACATACAGCGCAGCATGGAAAGCCGTTGGAACACAACCGACGCCAACCCCGCCGACACAATCAAGCCCCTGCGCTTCACTCCGCAGATTTACTGCCGCAACTTTGCCTCTTCCTCATGGCAGTTCAACACTTTCTTCAAGGCTCTTGCCGCCATGCCTTCCAACGTGACGGTGTATTACACTGGCGGCGGCGTGTGGTCGGTGCCCAACAACAGCGACCTCAACACCGTGCAGACACAGTTCGGACGCAATGTGATATGGTGGTGGAACTACCCGTGCAACGACAACGGCACGGGGCCAAGCGAGATTTATCCGCTCGACATGCGCTCAAACTTCATCGACATGCCTAACGTGAACAGCAGTTCGCGGCTCGACACCGAACTCACCGCAAGCAACCAAGGCATTCTCTGCAACCCCATGGAACAGGGAAGTGCGGCACGCACCGCCATATTCTCGGCCGGCGACTACTGCTGGAACAACCGCGGCTTCAACAACGACAAGTCGTGGGAGGCCTCGTTCAAGGCTCTCTTCCCCGGCCGGACTGAGTTGCAGACGGCCTACCGCTTCCTTGCCCCATACCTGAGCCCGAACGATCCCGAAACGCTCAACACCGCAATAGAAGCCTACAAAGCCGACCACAGCAACGACGCGCTCAGCGCACTGATGGAGCAGATAGTCGGAAACTGCGACATCCTCTCCACCATGGAGCACTCCGAAGTGGCGAGCGACAGCCTCCTTTATGCCGACATCCGCCCGTGGGTGCTGCGCCTGCGTGCCATGGCTGCCGCCACAAAGGGCTTCATCGCCAGCCAAAAGGCCACCGACGCAACAGCGGCATGGAAGGATTACCTGCCCGCCGTGAAACTGGCGAACACCCTTTCGTCATCGCCCGACTTTATGACCAACCACATGTCGGGCTTCGGTGCCGACGGCATCAGCACCTCGCAACGCCTCACACACGCCTCATGGTGCTACCTCACGCCTTTCGTCACCGAATATCTTGGCAAGAACGCGCTGAGCGGAGTGTTCCCGTCCGCCACAGAGGAGGACGCTGTCGTGACAAATGCCGAGGGCGCGCAGACAAGCATCGGCAAGACTTCCGACTGCCTCACCCTTACTGGCAGTGTCACACTTCCCGTCGGCGGCTTCATGGGCATTGCCCTTGCACATCCCACACGCATCAGGCAGATATATGTGGATGCCGCCCTCTTCGCCGACAACAGCTACGATTTCATGTACAGCACCGACGGCAAGACATGGAAGGCATTGCCGCAAAACTCTTTGGCAACCGACGATTTCGTTCATTACGTCGTGGCGTTGAACGTGGGCGGAGAGCCCAAGACACTCAGCCTCACCGACACCCCGATGAAGGTTTATGTTTACGACAACACTCCGGAAAAGGTGAAGAGCGTGACCCTGCCCTCATACAATTATTGGGACAACCACACGGCGCAGCTTCTGACCGACGGCGACTACACCACCTACACCTGCCTGAACCGCGACATAGTGGAGGGCGACACCTACACACTGGAACTTGCCAACACCGCAACGGTTGAGAATGTGCGCATCTGTATGGGCACCACCAACGACGACTATCCCAAGACCGCCACCGTGAGCGTGTCGGCAGACAACGCCAACTGGACGCAACTCACCGTAAAGGGCACACATATCCGCGAATACAGCATGGCATTGCCTCAAAACGTGTCCGTGGCGACGGAGCCTTCGGCAAAAACCGCCGTGATGGCTCTCGACTTCGTCCCGACGGACGACAACTTCAATGCCACCACTGTAACGGCAAAGTATATACGCTTCCAAGTGACTGCCATTCAGGACCAGCCCAAATGGATGCGCATACACGAGATAGAGGTGAACGGCCTGCCCGCCCCCATACTCACTCCCGTCACTGATGCCGACGGCAACAACATTGAGGCTGCCACCGATGCCGACGGCACGACAAGTACGGGAACATACACAACGGACACGGATACAGGCAAGAAGTTCATCTACCGCTTCCTCAACATCGCCAAGGCAAAAGGACTGACACTTTTCTGCGACGAAGCCACGATGCAGGGCATGAGCTACAAGCTCACCACCGACGGCGCGACATGGAAAGCCATTGTCCCTGAAAGTGCCGACGGCGTGGTGAAGTTCTCCTTCGACGGCAGCATAAGCCCTGTGGCGTTGCAGATAAATTGGACGGCGGATGTCGTCCCGGCCATATACGAGGCGATAGAGCAGCTGGACGCGACAGCCAAACCCGTGATAACGGGCATCAGCGCAATAGATGGCGACAGCGGTGCAGCAGCGTCCCTCACCTTTGAGGACGGCACATTGACGGCACGCTCAGCAGCAGGCATACGCACCGTCCGGCTCTGCGCTGCCGACGGCCGCTGCCTTATAAGCCTGTCGCCCGGCGGCGCGACAAAGACCTGCATCCCGGTCGTTGCAGCAGGCGGTCAGGTGCTTGTCGCAAAAATTATCCTTTCCAATGGCAAGAACGCCACGTACAAGATTGCCACACGCTGAACGGGACAAAGCAGTGCCCGACCTCCTCTTTTGCAGGAGGTCGGGCGTCCCGCCCGACAACATCACCCAAACATACGCAAGAAAGATACCACAGACTTTCTCTGTGTTGTCGGGCGGGGACGCCCGACCTCTTAACACTTATTAATTCCTGAACACGAGGCGGCCTCCTTCGGCATCTATCGTGATGGGCTTTTCGCGCGACACCTCGTCGGAAAGTATTTTCTTCGAGAGGTCGTTGAGCACGAGACGCTGTATGGCACGCTTCACGGGGCGCGCACCGAACTCGGGGTCGAAGCCCTCGTCGGCGAGCAAAGCGACGGCTGCGGGCGTGATGCTGAGTGCAAATCCCTGCGGTTCGAGCATGCGCTTCACGGCATCGAGCTGCAGCTGCACCACCTGTGCTATTTCCTCCTTGGTGAGCGGCAGGAACATTATGGTTTCGTCAATGCGGTTGAGGAATTCAGGACGGATGGTCTGTTTGAGCATCTCCATCACCTTTGCCCTGGTGTCGTCAATCACACGGTCGCGGTTCTGGGGCGTGATACCTGCAAACTGTCCCTGTATGTACTGGCTGCCAAGGTTCGACGTCATTATTATGATGGTGTTCTTGAAGTTCACCGTGCGCCCCTTGTTGTCGGTGAGCCGCCCGTCGTCGAGCACCTGCAGCAGGATGTTGAACACGTCGGGGTGCGCTTTCTCTATTTCGTCGAACAACACCACCGAGTAGGGCTTGCGCCTTACGGCCTCGGTGAGCTGTCCGCCCTCGTCGTAGCCCACATATCCCGGAGGCGCGCCGATGAGCCTTGACACGCTGAACTTCTCCTGATACTCGCTCATGTCTATTCGCGTCATCATCGTTTCGTCGTTGAACAGATATTCGGCCAGAGCCTTTGCCAGCTCGGTCTTGCCCACACCGGTGGTGCCGAGGAATATGAACGAGGCGATAGGACGCTTCGGGTCTTGCAGTCCGGCGCGCGAACGGCGCACGGCGTCGCTCACCGCGTGTATGGCTTCGTCCTGCCCTATGACGCGGCGGTGCAGTTCTTCTTCAAGATGCAGCAGCTTCTCGCGCTCGCTCTGCATCATGCGCGTTACGGGTATGCCCGTCCACCGGCTCACCACCTCGGCTATGTCGTCGGCAGTAACCTCCTCGCGTATCATGGCATTGCCGTCCTGTGTGCCGTGCAGCTGCGACTGTATCTGCTTTATGTCTTCTTCCAGAGCCTTCAGACGGCCGTAGCGTATCTCGGCCACACGCTCGTAGTTGCCCTCGCGCTCGGCACGCTCGGCCTCAAACTTGAGCTGCTCCATCTGCTGCTTGTCCTGCTGGATTTTGTTCACCAAGCCTTTCTCGCTCTCCCACTTGGCGCGGAACGCGCTTTCCTGGTCGCGCAGTTCGGCTATTTCCTTTTCCAGCTGCGCTATCTTTGCCGTGTCGTTCTCGCGCTTTATGGCCTCGCGCTCAATCTCGAGCTGCTTCAGCTTGCGCGTTATCTCGTCGAGTTCCTCGGGCACCGAGTCGCGCTCCATGCGCAGTTTGGCCGCCGCCTCGTCCATAAGGTCGATGGCCTTGTCGGGCAGGAAGCGTTCGCTGATGTAGCGTTCAGACAGTTTCACGGCTGCAATGCAGGCATCGTCCTGTATGCGCACCTTGTGGTGGTTCTCGTAGCGTTCCTTCAATCCGCGCAGAATGGATATTGCCGAGAGCTCATCCGGCTCATCCACCATAACGGTCTGGAACCGCCGTTCAAGAGCCTTGTCCTTCTCGAAGTATTTCTGATACTCGTTGAGCGTCGTGGCACCTATGCTCCTTAGCTCGCCGCGTGCCAGCGCGGGCTTCAGTATGTTGGCCGCGTCCATTGCGCCCTCGCCGCCTCCGGTCCCCACGAGGGTGTGTATCTCGTCGATGAAGAGAATGATGCGCCCGTCGGCATTGGTCACTTCCTTGATGACGCTTTTCAGACGCTCCTCAAACTCGCCCTTGTATTTTGCCCCGGCAACGAGTGCTCCCATGTCGAGCGAGTAGAGCTGCTTGTCCTTGAGGTTCTCGGGCACGTCGCCGCGCACTATGCGCTCGGCAAGGCCCTCAACGATTGCCGTCTTGCCCGTGCCCGGTTCGCCAATGAGTATAGGGTTGTTCTTGGTGCGGCGCGAGAGTATCTGCAGCACGCGGCGTATCTCGTCGTCGCGCCCTATCACCGGGTCGAGCTTGCCCTGGCGGGCTTCCTCCACGAGGTTCTTGGCATATTTCTGGAGCGACTGGTAGTTGTCGTCGCCCGACTGCGACTGCACTTTCTGCCCCTGCCGCAGTTCCTGAATGGCCTTCACGGTTTCGGTCTCGGTCATGCCGGCATCCTTCAGTATGCGGCTTGCCGTGCTTTTCACCTGCAGAATGGCCAGCAGCAGCGGCTCAACGCTCGTGAAATCGTCGCCGTTCTTGGCGGCAAAGTCCTGCGCGTGCTGCAACACGGCGTTGGCCTCGTTGCTCAGATAGGGCTGGCCGCCGCCCTGCACGCGCGGCAGACGCTGCACCTCCGAGTCGGCCACGGCCTCTATCTGTGAGGCATTGACACCGAGTTTCTGGAATATGTAGCCCGCCACATCCTTGGCTTTAAGCAGCACTCCCTTCAACAGATGCACTGCCTCGATGGACTGCTGTCCGTTGGATTGCGCCAGGTTCACAGCCTCCTGAACCGCCTCCTGCGCCTTGATTGTGAATTTGTCGAATGTCATATAGTTTTCTCCTTTCTTCGTTTTATATTCTTTTCAATTGATTTCACCGGACAAGCCGCAAACGGTGTGCCCCACAGCAAAGTGATGACATTATGTCGTTGAAGCCCAGAGTTTTGATGACAGAATGTCATTTCTGCATTGTCTGGCAACCGTTTCAATTGTCAATATGCCACAGCTTTGGACATCAAGGATATACCTGGATGAAACAGGAGGTCGGGCGTCCCGCCCGACAACACAGAGAAAGCCTGTGATATCTCTTGCTTGCGTTTATTTGCTTGATGTCGTCGGGCGGGACGCGAGGGCACTGAAAAAGTCCCTCACGCTTCCACCGTGGCAGTAAACATTCAATATAGAAGTGCAATGTTTTAGTATAAAAAACATCCCTCCTGATGAGGTGCAGAGAACCTTTCCGCTACGCTCCAAGAACCTCTGCA
>CAVBVK010000027.1:0-25813 GCA_963599085.1 bacterium
TCACGGCTAACAGTAGAGGGTGAAACACCTATCTGCCGAGCAATGGCACTCATGCTGTCTTTTCTTTGCTGTCCCAGATAAATTGCGTATCTTTGCTCACGGGTTAAGTGGTTGTACATAAGCAATACAAAATTACTTAATCTTTGGGAGACTGCGGTCTCCCTTTTTTATTGTTTGTATTGCTGGTTGTTGTTTTTCCTCCTGATGAGGTGCAGAGGTTCTTGGAGCGTAGCGGAAAGGTTCTCTGCACCTCATCAGGAGGGATATTTTACATACTAAAACATTGCACTTCTATCTTGAATGTTTATTGCAGCAACGGTCGGAGAGCGCAAAGGACGGTTTTGCATTAAATATCCTCACTTGCAATAAAATAATCGGCAAAGGCTTGCGCCATGCCCGATATTTTGAGTAATTTTGCAAAGTCAATATGGCAATATTCATTTCAAAAATAACAACAACAGTCAAAATCATATAAGACAAATATGAAATTACTTGAACACATCGTTGCCCGTGCCAAGAGCAACAAACAGCGCATTGTGCTCCCCGAAGCTACCGAGGAGCGCACACTGAGGGCTGCCGACCGTGTGTTGGCAGACGACATCGCCGACATCATCCTCATCGGCAATCCCAGTGAGATAGGTGCTCTCGCCGACAAGTGGGGGCTACGCAACATCGGCAAAGCCACCGTCATCGACCCCGACAACAACCCCAAGGGCGAAGAATATGCCACGCTGCTCGCCGAGCTCCGCAAGAAGAAGGGCATGACAATGGAGCAGGCCCGCGAGTTGGTGAAGAACCCGCTCTACCTGGGCTGCATGATAATCAAGACCGGAGGCGCCGACGGACAGGTGTCCGGCGCACTCAGCACCACGGGCGACACGCTGCGCCCCGCACTGCAAATCATCAAGTGCGCCCCCGGCGTGACCTGCGTCAGCGGCGCGATGCTGCTCCTCACACACGAGCACCAGTATGGCGACGACGGCATAATCGTCATGGGCGACGTGGCGGTGACGCCTGTCCCGACAGCCGAACAGCTCGCTCAGATTGCCGTAAGCACCGCACAGACGGCACGCTCGGTGGCGGGAATTCAGGACCCGCGCGTGGCAATGCTCAGCTTCTCCACCAAGGGTTCTGCCAAGCACGAGGTGGTGGACAAGGTGGTGGAGGCCACACGCCTCGCACACGAACTCGCCCCTGAACTGAAACTCGACGGCGAGCTTCAGGCCGACTCGGCTCTCGTGCCCGCCGTGGCAGAGAAGAAAGCCCCCGGAAGCCCCGTCGGCGGACACGCCAACGTGCTCGTGGTGCCGTGCCTCGAGGTGGGCAACATTAGCTACAAACTCGTGCAGCGGCTCGGCAACGCCCTCGCCATCGGCCCCATCCTGCAGGGCATAGCGCGCCCCGTGAACGACCTGTCGCGCGGATGCTCCGTGGACGACATCTACTACATGGTGGCAATCACGGCATGTCAGGCAATTAAATAAAACTCGTAATTTGCAACTCACAATTCCTAATTTATGAAAATACTGGTACTTAATTGCGGAAGCTCTTCCATAAAATACAAGCTCTACGACATGGACGACCACGCTGTGCTCGCTGCGGGCGGCGTGGAGCGCATCGGGCTTGACGGGGCTTTCATCAAGGTGACATTGCCCAACGGCGAGAAGAAGAAAATCATGCACGATATGCCCGACCATAAGGAAGGCGTCAATTTCGTGTTCCAATGCCTGCTCGACAGCGAGACCGGCGCAATAAAAAGCCTTGACGAGATAGACGCCGTGGGACACCGCATCGTGCAGGGCGGCGACCTCTTCGAGAAGAGCGTCATCGTAGATAAGAGCGTGGAGGACGGCATCGAGAGCCTGTGCGACCTCGCTCCCGTACACAATGCCGGTCACCTGAAAGGTTTGCGTGCCGTGGATCACCTCATGCCCAACGTGCCGCAGGTGTGCGTCTTCGACAACGCTTTCCACAGCACCATGCCCGACTACGCCTACCTCTACGCCGTCCCCTACGAACTCTATGAGAAATACCATGTGCGCCGCTACGGATTCCATGGCACAAGCCACCGTTATGTGTCGCAGAGAGTGTGCGAATATCTGGGCCGCGACATCAACACCCAGCGCATCATCACCTGCCACATAGGCAACGGTGCATCGGTGTCGGCCGTGAAGTTCGGCAAGTGTATCGACACATCGATGGGTCTCACGCCGCTCGCGGGAGTGATGATGGGAAGCCGCTCGGGCGACATCGACCCCTCTGCCGTGACATTCCTCATGGAGAAACTCGGCAAGAAGCCGCAGGAAATGGCCGACTTCCTCAACAAGGAGAGCGGCGTGCTCGGCATCACGGGCATCTCCTCCGACATGCGTGAGGTGGAGGCAGCCGCCGCAGAAGGCAACGGGCGCGCACGCCTTGCGCTCAAGATGTACAACTACCGCATAAAGAAATACATCGGTGCCTACGCCGCAGCGATGGGCGGTGTCGATATCATCGTGTGGACGGCAGGTGTGGGCGAGAACCAGACGGGCACCCGCCTCGAGGCCTGCTCAGGTCTGGAATTCCTCGGCGTGAAGATGGATGCCGAAGCCAACAAGGTGCGTGGCGAAGAGGCTGTGATCTCCGCACCCGACTCAAAAGTAACGGTCTGCGTAATCCCCACCGACGAAGAGCTGATGATAGCAAAGGACACCATGGCACTGTTGCAGAAGTGATGCGCCGCAGGCATTATGCCGTAAGGCTTATAAACGAGAAGGGGGTGTGCCGGTTTTGGCACACCCCTTCGTGTTATAATATTGTGTAAAAGTCCGGATTACAGAGCGAACTTGTAGCCTACGGTAAACTGGAACATGCTGTTCTTTGCATCGCCGTCTTTCCAGACCTTGGTGAGTCCCCAGTTGTAGCGGGCGTCCACCACAATGTTGTCAAACTGGTATGACATTCCGATTGGAATAGAGAAATCAACGGTATTTGCATCGGCATCGAACATGCTGCTGTTTGCCGACCATCCGTCGCCGGAGATTTTGGAGCTTACATTGAATCCCGGCTGAATACCAAGCTTCACTGCAAAGCCGGGAGCCACATACACGTTGGCGAGGATTGGAATGTTGATATAGTCGAGCTTGGCGGTCAGTCCTTCGTTCTTGCAACCCTGCATGGAGTAGAGAGCACCGAAGCTGATGCCCACCATGTCGGTTGCTCCGTATTCAAACTCGGCACCTACGGCGAGTCCGAAGCGTGGGTCGGAGCCTTCAGCCTTTGTCAGTGTCGCGATGTTCAGACCCAGTTTGGGCTGTACTGTAAGTGAACCTTGTTTGGTTTGTGCGAATGCTGTCATTGAAGAGAGCATTACCGCAGCCATGAGAAAGAGTTTCTTCATAACTTAAATGATTTTGTTGTTGTTTTAAAGTTACCGGGGTTCAGCACCCGGATGTTTGCACCTGCAAAGGTATGGAGGTTTTGACTGCTGACAAAACCGTGCTTCCTTTTTCTTTCGCCCTTTTGTCACAGCTGTTGTTCCAAAAGTCCGTTAGAGTCGAAGAAGCCACCCTTTTTCTTTATGAAATCCATCAGTTTACGGAAGACATGGTTCTTTCCGAGCAACGCCGGGTTGCCCGTCATTATCATCTGGCAGCGTGCACGGGTGATGGCGACATTGAGTTTGCGGTCGATGGTGTGCCCTTCCTCCTCGAAACAGTTGGCGGTGAGGAAGTCCATCTGCCAGCGGTTGTGCACCGTGAACGAGTAGATTATCACATCGCGCTGCGACCCCTGGAAGCGTTCCACGGTGTCGATGCACACGCCCTCAAGCTGCGGCAATCCCAAGCGGGCAATCTCCTTGCGCAGCATGGCTATCTGGTTGCGGTAGGGAACGATTACGCCCACGGTGGTGTCGGCATCGAACCGCCTGCCGTAGAACCGCACGATGCGCCGCAGGCAGTCGGCCACGGTCGCCGCCTCTGCCGTGTTCACCTTGTCCGACGAGCCTGCCGTGTGGCACGGCGGCGACGGGATGAACACCATGCGGTGTCGTTTCAGAATGTCGTCGAGGGCGTCGCAGGAGGGCAGGGTGTATGGCAGTGACGGCTGTTCCTGGTGTGGCAGCGGCACGGGTTGCAGGTGTTCGCGGGAGTAGAACATCGTGTTGGGGAACTCGGCGATGTCGGGGTGCATCCTGCCCTGGCGTTGCAGTATGCCAATGAACTGCTCCCTTCCGCTGGCACGCTCGTGCCTTATGAGGCGTTCGAAGAGCGAATCGCGGCAGTTCCTTATTCCCGCCTTGCGCAGGAGAGGGTCGGCGACTGCCGATTCCTGCTCCGACTGCTGCACGACGGCGGGCAACTGCTTGTAGTCGCCCACGAGGATGAAGCGGCCGATGAGCTGCTGCGGGTAGGCATCCGCGGTGTGGGTGGCGAGAAGTCCGGCTATGTTCGGCTCGGTTATCTGGCCTGCCTCGTCGATGACGGCAAGCGAGAAGCTCTTTATGGCGAACAGGAACGGGCGTGACATGAGCGTCGATGTCGTGCCGATGACGACACGCACGCTGCGTATCTTGGCAACGATAGCATCGAGACGGGCATCGCTGTCTATGGCATGGCTGACGAGACGGGGGCGGAAGCGCGGGTCGCAGCTCCACTCGCCACCTATCCGCAGGAAGTCGATCCCGGCGTCGCAGAGCATGGAGCAAATCTCGTCCACGGCGCGGTTGGTGTATGACATGAGCAGCACCTGACCTTTTTCGTCGCTCAGCTCCTCCTCCACGATGAAGCGCAGCGCGCGTGATGTCTTCCCCGTCCCGGGCGGGCCTATGAGCAGGAAGTAGTCGGTCGCCTGCCGGGCACGCAGCAGGATGGGGTCGAGCATATCGTCGTAATGGCGCGACAACCGCCTTGTGGTGTCGCATTCGGGTGCGCGTTGCGAGAGAATAAGGTCGCGGCGGCGCTGCGTGGCGGTGATGAACGTGTGCATCGACTGTATGGCTGCGGCCGTGCCCATGTCGCTTGCGGCGTGCTCCACGGCATAGACGGTGGCGGGGCGTGGGCGTTGGGAGGTGTGGGTGGCGGAGAGTCGGGCGTCGCCGAAGATGTGCGGGTTCTGCTGCCCGTCATTCAGATGCACCACGATGTATGTCGTGTGCATCTCGGCGAGCGTGCCCTTGAATAGGATGCTGTGGCGCACGTCGGGCTGTTCGCCATCGTTGTAGGCGTAGAGATACACCATGTCGCCCTGCCGGAAGTTGGGCAGGAACCCGGGATCCTGCCCGGGCAGACCCAGGGTGATGGTGTCGTAGCCGCCGAGGGGATTTGTCTTCTCCTTTTTCACTATGGTGAGCCGCATAAAGATGTTGCCCGTTTCGAGTTTTTCCTGCAACGGCATGTTCCACAAGTCGGCAGCACTGGTGCCCACACCCTCCTGCGCTCCCGTCTTGGAGTAGAGCTGTTCGCGCAGCACGAAGGTCATCATGCGGCAGAAGTAGGCGTGCTCCAGCGGCGAGAGACGGTGCAGCGGCGCAGACACCCGGTCGAGTTGCGGCAACAGCCATGTGTTGTAGAAGGCATCGTCCTGCCGTGCCGTGTTGAGAGTGGCGGGTGTAATGTGGGCTATCACCTTGTCAAAGCCCTGCCGTGCCATAAAGTATTCGCTTGCCACGATGCGGTTGCGCAGCATCATGGCCTCGGCAAAGAGGCGGCTGTACATGCTGACGGAGAGCAGGCCCTGCGACGGCGGGAACTTGGAGTAGAGCAGGCGCACGTCCACGGAACGGTTCCCGAGGTTGAAGTTGTAGCGCAGCACGCCGTAATAGAGCAGCACCTGCACATAGTGCTTCTCTATGTACATGCTGCCGTGGCGGTTGCGGCGGCCTGTGGCGATATAGCGGTTTGCGCCCGATTTCTGCTCCACGAGCAGGCGTTTGTCGGTGGTCATCAGATCGACACGCCCCTGTATGCCGAGCCGTTCGCACACGAACGAGGGCTCGAGCAGTGCCTTATCCTTCCCTCCCTGCGCGAAGAGGGCATCGACGGCGGCCTCGATGTTGGCAGCCTGAAGCCCGGCATCGGCCTTGAACTTACTGGCATCGAAGTCCGGGCAAGTGGCATATTCCATGGCCTTGTCGCGGAAGTTGGCGATCATGGTGCGCCGTATGTCGCACGGCGAGTTGTTGATGATGTCGTCGAGAGCCCGCCCTGCGAAGTTGCCAAGGAGCGTTGCCTGCGTGTTGGGGCGCGGCTTCATGCGGTTGAGGGTATAGAGCAGGGGGTGATGCCCGAAGTCCTCGAAGCACGACGCTATGACGGAGATGTCGATGAGGAAATCAGGCTCGAGCACGATCAGTTTGGGATGGAGCGTGCCCGCGGTGTCGGCGGTGCAGTCGATGAGGTTGAGCTGCGTGCCTTTCGACATCATGCGGGCAAGGTAAGTGTGCGGGAGAATGTCGTTGTCGAGGTTCACGCGCAGCGTCCCTGCCATGCCGTCGCTGTCGGCCTCCACGGTTATCGTGTCGGCATCGGGTGCCGGAGTCTCTGCCACGATGCACCGCAGATACCCGCAGGAGACAGCACGCCGTTGGCTGCGGAGGCTTCTCCCCTCTACGGGAATGCGCCCTGCGAGGAAGGCCGGGATGCCCTCGCCCGTCACGGCGGACACCAGCAGGGCAAGCGCGCGGCAGTCGTAGGCGAACGTTTCGTCGTCCACGGGAGTCGCGGAGTTGCTGTTCCGGCGCATTGTCTGGATGTCGTATGCGTCATGCGGCGCGATGTTGCACGTGCGGCACAGTGCCGACAGTTGCGAGAACAGGTTGCCATAGGCCTGCCCTTCGTGCTTCAACACCGCCGAGCAGAGTGTCACAAGCGTCTCGTGCACAATGCGGTTGCGCTGCGAGGGGTCAGCCCCGAGGGCATCGGCAATGCGCCGGAACAGTTCGTCGGCGTTAATGTTGTCAGTCAGGATCATACGGCTTTGTCGCTTGGTGCGCCTGCTTTCGGAGGCAGCAGGCATTCCCCTGCAAAATTAAAAAGAAACATCCGAACACCCAAACAAAGCCAACGGTTACTTTGCGGAACTTGCCGCTATGGAAATGAAAAAGAGAGCGTACCCGTTTTGGCACGCTCTCTTTTTCGCTTCATGCAGTACAGGCATCGCAGGAGGCCGGGCGTCCCCGCCCGGCAACAACGGCCAAAGAAGCGACAAAAACGCGCAAGCAAGCAAAACATACACCCACGCGATGTTGTCGGGCGGTTCCGCCCGACCTTCTACAAACGCAACAAGAGGGTGTGCCAATCTTGGTACACCCTCTTGTTGTCGTCGGAACCGACTCCTTGCACTTGGCTTATTTGCCGTGGTGCTCGTCGGATACGGTCAATTTCTTGCGGCCATGAGCGCGGCGGGATGCCAATACACGGCGACCATTCTTTGTAGCCATTCTCTCACGGAAGCCGTGTTTGTTCACTCTTCTCCTGTTATGAGGCTGAAATGTTCTTTTCATTGTCTTATTGTTGTTTTATTGTTTGTATTCACGCTTTGGGCTGCAAAATTACTCATTTCTTTTGAAATAACCAAGAATTCAACCCGTTTTGGGCAGAATATTTAGAAATTTTCTCAACATTCACCCTTTTGATGCCTGTCCGTGAAGCATGAAACCGTGAACGTGAGGGGCAGAGAAACACCAGGTGCGTCACACGAACTCGTCGCCTTTCTTTATCTGTACAGCGTTGATGAGCTTGCGCACACAGGCCGACGAGTCCTCCTTACGGCAGATGAGCAGCACATTGTCCTTCTCCGCCACGATGTAACCGTCGAGTCCGCTGATGACGGCGAGCCTGTTCTTGGGCAGCTTTATCACGTTATTGCGTGCGTCATCGAGCATCACATTGCTATCGACAACGACGTTGTCACCCTCTCCCTTGCTCATGGCCTCGTACATGCTGTGCCATGTCCCGAGGTCTGCCCAGCCGAAGTCGCACTCCATCACGCACACGTTGTCCGACTTTTCGAGTATCCCGAAATCAATGGAGAGGTTGGGATAGGACGGGAAATTGTCGCGTATGAATGCGTTTTCGGCTTCTACGGTGAAGTCGGGGCACGCCTTGTCGAAGTCGCGCAGCACCGGGGGGAGTATCTGGCAGAAGCGTCTGATGCTGTGGCGGGCGTTGGAAATGAACAGCCCCGTGTTCCAAAGGAACTCGCCACTGTCCATGAACATCTGCGCGAAATGGCGTTCGGGCTTCTCCGTGAACGACTTTACACGGTACAGGTCGCTCCCCACGGGGTCTCCCGTCTGTATGTATCCGTAGCCCGGCTCGGGGCGGGTGGGCTTCACTCCCATGGTGAGCAGGCAGTCGTGCGTGGACACGAAAGCGAAAGCGTCGTTCATGTTGCGCGCGAAAGCTTCCTCGTTGAGCACGGTCTGGTCGGACGGGGCGATGACGATGTTGGCACCGGCGTTGATTTTCGTTATGCGGTGCGTTGCCCATGCCGCACTCGGGGCGGTGTTGCGGTGTATGGGTTCGGCGAGCAGGTTGTCCTTGCCGAGCTGTGGCAGTTGCGCGGCTACGATATCGGCGTAAGCCACATTGGTGACGACAAAGATGTTCTGCTGCGGCACTATCTTGGCAAAGCGGTCGTATGTCTGCTGCAACTGTGTGCGCCCCGTGCCGAAGAAGTCGATAAACTGTTTAGGGTATTGTTCGCGGCTACACGGCCACAGTCTGCGCCCCTTGCCTCCGGCAAGTATGACGCAAAAGTTGTCTTTGCGGTTTACCATGATTAACAATGCTTTTTCGTGACTACTAAATTACAAAGTATTTGCGACAACGGCAAGCATTTTAATTTATATTAATGTTATGCCCGTTCAAAAACCCGCGACCCGTTTCTGCCCGTCAACGACATAAATCCCGGGTGTTTTTGCCGAAGTGCGGCATCCGGAAAGATCGTACACTCCCTTGCGCGACACGCCATCGCCGCCCGTCACGGTGCCGATGCCCGTCTCGTCGGCGGCTTCATCGCATCCGTTGAGCAGGCGTTCCATCTCATCCACAAGCGGGCCGCACTCCTCGCCCGTCACGGTGCTGTCCTTAAACTTGCCGAGCAGCGTATGAAGAGCCTGGCTGCGCGCAGCGTCAGCGGCATAGGCTTCTTGCAGTATCTGTATCTTTTCATACTGCTGTATGCCTTCAATGAGACGCTCGAAGCGGATGCTCGGGCGGTTGCCGGGGTAATAGAAATATGTGTCGCCTGCGGCAAAGAGGAAGTAACGTGTGTCGGTGAGCGGACTCTCCGCCCAGTTTATCCACGACCAGTGCAGATAGCCGTCAAGCCCGCATGCCGCGGCATGGATGGGAAGCCATGCCGCTTCCGACGGCAACGAGTTGGAAAAGAGGTTGGGCTCGGTGGTGGAGCAACAGGTGTAGAATGTCGTCACGCGTCCGGCGACACGGCGCTTGGCAAGCATGTCGGCTGAGAAGTTTCCCTCCTGCCCCACTGCCACGCAGAAGTCATGCAGCTTGTCGGCGAGCGAAGAATGGTAGTTGCCTGCGAGTGCCATCTTGAAACCGAGTGCCGAGGCTATGTTGTAGGCGTTGAGCATATCGTTCTCGCTGCGTTCGTCCATGGCTATGCACGTCTTGTCAAACCATCCCTTTTCCACGAGATGCTCCTTGAAGGCGGTGAGAAAACTGTTCCACAGGTCGCGGTAGGCACTCGTCCCTGTCGTAGTCGATATGTATTTCTGCGTGCCCGTGGCCTCATCCTCATAGCGGAAGCTCATGTCCCATGGCACCATACTGAAGCAGCTTATCTGCCTGTCGATGCCGCATTCGGCGCAAAGCTCCACGTAGCGGTCGAATATGGTGTAGTCGTAGCTCCACTGTCCGTTGCTCTTCCTCGTGGTGACGACCATCGGCTGGAACTTGTCGTAGCTCTGCCTTCCCCACGGCTCGTAGAACATTATTGTCGAGACTGTGCTCTGCCCGGCTCTGGCAAGGGCTTTAAGGTAAGGGCGGAGAGCCTCGATGTGCTCCTCGCTCCACGGCTCCACGCCATAATAACGGCTCACGGCATAAGGCTGTTGCCACAGGTCGAGGTGGAATTTCCTGTCTTTCGCCTCAGGCAGGGTGCGGTCGGCCACGCGAACGGCAAGGGCGAGCGAGGCGACGACAGAACCCGTGGCATCCGTCACTTCAAGCTCCGTGTCGTAGAGTCCGGCTGCCGCGTCGCGCGGCACCTCCAATGTGCACCACACGGGACGCGTCTCCATCGCGGGCACATCGTGCGGTTTGTCAATGTCGATGACATCGGGCACAAGCCATGCCGTGAGGTATGTCGGATGGTCGCCGCAGCGACGGTAGTCGTCGGTTATGACATAGTTCACGAAACGGGCATCGCCTCCGGCAATCCCCGTGGGCTGTTTGTCCCTGCTCCATTCCTTCATCCTCACCGTGAGCTGTGCATGGTCTGTCTTACTGTAAAGCAGTGCCTCCACACCCACACGCTCGCCGCGCCATGCCCACACGGTGTCGGTCAGACATTCGGGCACTTCCGGCACACGGTGCAGCGAATAGTGCATGGAACGCGAAGCCCATGTGGCGTGCAGCCCATCGGCGATCTCTGCCCAACTCGCCTCGTCAGGTGATGTGCCCACACGGGGTTCTTCATAGTCGGTCACAGGATAAGTGGCGGTGCCGGTCTGGGCTGCCGCGCGACACGCAAGGGAAAGTGCGGCACAGAGAAGCAGTGCCAGGCGTGATGTTTTTTTCATGTCAGTTGATGTTAGTTTCTGCAAAGATAGGGAAATTGTTCCAAATTGTCAAGAATGACGTGCGCCTTTTACACCTTCAACGGACAGGATGCAACGACATGGAAGGCAGGAATTCCGCCTGCCGCAAAACGATGTTTTTCAAAGCGATACACCCGGACTGCAAACAAGGTTTCTTTGAAGACGGATGTATATTGCCGTTTTTTTCAGGTGTTCATCTCCTTCGAGAGAATGTTCTCGAGCTTCTCGGCGGAGAGGCGCAACTGGAACACCCCATTGATGGCCACGGCGATACCCCCCGTCTCTTCCGAGACAACGACGGCAATACAGTCGCTGTCCTGCGAGATGCCGAGTGCGGCGCGGTGGCGCAAACCCAGTTCCTTGGGAATGTCGTGGTTGTGGCTCACGGGCAGGATGCAGCCTGCGGCACGGATGCGCTTGCCGGAGATGATCATGGCGCCGTCATGCAGCGGCGAGTTCTTGAAGAAGATGTTTTCGATGAGCCGTTGGTTGATGCGCGAGTCGATGATGTCGCCCGTCTCGGCGATGTCGTCGAGACGCAGGCCGCGCTCTATGACGATGAGCGCCCCCACCTTGCTGCGCGACATGTCCATACAGGCCAGCACAATGGGCATGATTCTCTCCTTGTCGATGGCTGTCGCCTTGGACTTGCCGCCCCACGAGAAGAGGCGCGCCGCCGACTTGAACCGCTGCTGTGCGCCGAGCGAATAGAGGAAACGGCGTATCTCTTTCTGGAAGAGCACGATAAGGCCGATGACTCCCACACTCACGAGTTTGTCCATGATGGCGCCGAGCAGGCGCATCTCAAGCACCTGACTCACAAAAAGCCACACAAGGATGAAAACGATGATGCCTATGAAGACATTGAGCGAACGGCTCTCCTTCATCAGGCGGTAGATGTAGTAGAGCATGAGGGCGACAAGAAGGATATCGATGATGTCCTTGATACCGAATTCGAACATAATGCTGTTTAATTTAGTTTTTCCACAATACTGACGGCTTCGCAGGCCTCCTTGACATCGTGCACACGCAGTATGGACGCCCCTTTCAGCAGCGAGACGGTGTTGAGCACGGTGGTGCCGTTGAGCGAGGCGGCAGGCGTGCCGCCGAGAAGACGGAATATCATGCTCTTGCGCGAGATGCCCACGAGCACAGGCAGGCCGAGTTCAAGCAGGCGTTCGGCACGGGACATTATCTCATAATTCTGCCCGAGCGTCTTGCCGAAGCCGTAGCCGGGGTCGAGGATGATATCCTTGACCCCGAGGTCGCGCAGGCGTTGCACCCCAGCGGCAAAGTTCTGCATCATCTGCGCGAGCGTGGGCTGCACTGACATGAGTATGTAGGGGACACCGAGCTGCGCCACAGTCCGGAACATGTCGCCCTCCTCATGGATGGGAGTGTCCACGATGCCGGTAATCCCGCCCTCCGACACATCGTTGATGATGTCGGCACCGAACTCCTCGATGCACCTGCGTGCCACCAACGGGCGGTAGGTATCGACGGAGACGACGGCGTCGGGCTGCTCGCGGCGCACTATATGCAGGGCGCGGCGCAGGCGTTCTGTCTCTTCCTCCACGCTCACCTCGGCGGCGCCGGGACGTGTGGAGAATGCGCCGACATCTATCATCTGCCCGCCCTGTTGGATTATCTCGTTGGCGCGCGACGCTATCTCAGCCTCCGTCTGCTTGCGGCTGCCTTCATAGAAAGAGTCGGGCGTGGCATTGAGAATGCCCATGACAAGCGGGCGGGAGAGGTCAATGAGGCGGCCACGCACATTGATTGTATATTGCATAAAGAATTCTGTTCTGGCGGCAGCAGCACAAACCCTCCGAGGCAGGCAGCGTCTCCGCATACAGCCCGGCTGTTCATACCGCGACTTTTTATGTTGGACAAATTACGCAATAATATTTGAATTCTCCAAATTATTCCACATTTTTTATACTAAAAGTAAGTAGCGGTTGTGATTTTTTGCACTAACTTTGCATAAGGCAGGCTGCGCCCGGCAATACGAAAGCAAACTTTCATTGACCCGTTGGCGCTACCTTTGCAAAATACACACCGCATAAATGCGGCACTTAAACGAACCGAAATGGAAATATCCGAACTGTACAAAATCTTTACCGGACACCCGGTTGTGACGACAGACAGCCGCGACTGCCCCGAAGGCAGCATTTTCTTCGCACTCAAAGGCGTGTCGTTCGACGGCAACAGGTTTGCCGCCACGGCTATAGAAAAGGGCTGCGCCTACGCCGTGGTGGATGAAAAGGAATACGCGACACACGAACGCTGCATTCTCGTGGACGACTGCCTGCACACGCTGCAACAGCTCGCGCTATGCCACCGCCGCACCCTTGGCACGCCCATCATAGGCATCACCGGCACCAACGGCAAGACGACAACCAAGGAACTCACCGCTGCCGTGCTCGGCGAGAAGTACAATGTGCTCTACACACAAGGCAACTTCAACAACGACATTGGCGTGCCCAAGACACTTCTGCGCCTCACACGCGAGCACGACATCGCCGTGGTGGAGATGGGGGCGAGCCATCCGGGCGACATAAAGACGCTGGTGGAGATTGTGGAACCCGACTACGCCTTGATAACAAACGTGGGGCGTGCGCATCTGCAAGGGTTCGGGTCGTTCGAGAAAGTGGTGAGCACCAAGGGCGAACTCTACGACTTCATGCGCCTGCGCAAGGGCGGACGCGTGTTCATCGACAACGAGAACGAACACCTGAAAGGCATTGCCCACGGACTGGAACTGGTGAAATACGGATGCAGCAACGCTGAAGGCCTCTTCGTGAACGGGCGCATTGTGGAGTGCGAGCCGATGCTGCACTTCGCTTGGCGGCACGCCGACGGCGATTGGAACGACGTGAAGACGCGCCTCATTGGGGCATACAACATGACAAACATGCTCGCCGCCGTAACCATAGGACTCTATTTCGGCGTGACACCCAAGCAGATAAGCCACGCCCTCGAGGCCTACACTCCGGACAACAACCGCTCGCAACTGGAAGTGACGGCAGACAACCGTCTCATCGTGGATGCCTACAACGCCAACCCGACAAGCATGGCGGCGGCACTGTCCAACTTCGAAACCGTGCACGGCAATCACAAAATGGCCATCATCGGCGACATGAAAGAGCTTGGAAGCGCGAGCCATGAGGAGCACCAAAAGATTGCGGACAGGCTCAAGGGGATGTGCCTTGAACAGGTGTGGCTCGTGGGACAGGAGTTCGAGCACTGCAACACGCCCGACAATTTCCGCTTGTTCGGCAACGTGAACGAGGTGAAGGAAGCCATAAAAGCCCGCAAGCCCACAGGCAAATACATCCTCATTAAGGGCAGCAACGGAACACGCCTGTTTGAGTTGCCCGAACTGCTGTAAGTGCAGGACGGCACAAAGCGCGAAGGAGGGAAACCCACGCAGCACTGTGAGGTTTTCCTCTTTCGCGCTTTTTCTTTTGTATTCAGACGCCATAACCAAGCTTTCTGCGCCCCTTTATTATGCCAGCTATACAGGCATTACAATATTATTTTGGAAAAAATACAATATTTATTGAGAAAAACTTGCATTTGCGAAATTTTATTATTATCTTTGTCACATCAACACAGAAAGCGATGGAAAGTACAGAAAACATAAAGGATGCAGGTCTGAAAGTCACCCCTCAGCGCAAAGTGGTCTATGAAGTCATGTCGGAACTGCGGCATGCCGCAATCGACGAGATCATAAAGGGCGTGCAAGCTAAGGACAGCGAGATGACCGTCTCCACCATATACCGCATCCTCGATGCGTTCTGCAAAGCCAGGCTGTTGTCGGTAGTGTTCCACCCCGGAGTGGGGAAAAGCTACTATGACATCACCGTAAAGGAGCATCACCACATATTCGAGGGACAGCACATATTGGATTACAAGGACGACGGCCTGACGGAAATGATACGGAAGTATCTCAAAGAAAGGAATTTTGCGGCAGCTGATATCAGTGAAATACAGGTGCAGCTAATTATAAACAACACTAAACCAAACCCTTAAAAGTAAAAATTATGAGAAGTATCACAACTTTCGGTCTGCAATATGCACACCGTTTCTACGGTTTCCAAGGCGAAGCCCAGTATCTGCACGGTCACACCGGAATGCTCACCATCGAGGTGGAAGACACAGTTGAAGAAGGCGTAAACATGGTTTACCCGTGTAATGAAATCCAGAAGGTGGCATGGGACGTGCTGCAGAACTTCGACCACGCATTGATTTTACGCGAAGACGACCCCCTGCTTCCTGCCATCCTTGACGTGTATGAAAAGCAAGGCATCAGGAACGGGCACCCGCAGAACAAGATGAAGGGGGATGCCTTCAAGACCGAGCTGGCGACGGCCTACCCCGATGCACGCCTTGTCGTAACCAAAGAAACCTTGACAGTGGAAGGCATGATAAAGATTGTCCATGACCTGCTGAAAGACAAGCTGAACATAGCCAAGATCACTTTCACAAGCGGAGTGAATGCCGGGTCGGCTGAATTTGCCACGGACAGGAGCGTCGAACGCTGTCCTCTTTGCGGCGTGGCACTCAACGACGACGGAGTATGCCCCAAGTGCGGCTACCGTAAAAAGAGTCCCTGCAAATCAGGATGCAGCAGGAAATGACACCTGAACCCATTGCTGCCCGCCAACACAAAAAGGGCACAAAACATTGAGGGTGTGCCGGTTTTGGCACACCCTCTTGTTTGTTTGAAAATGCTGTAATTGTCACCAGAACTTATTTTGTCCCGCATCGTACTCAAAGCCTGCCGCAGCGAGCCTTTCCGTCAGTTCCCTTTTGTTTATCTGCATGTCTGAACAGAGTGCGTCGAGTGACGGATATGTGTCGCGAAGGTGCATGTTGATGACGCTGAACAGCATCATCGGGTCAGAGGGCAAGTTGTCCATAAGCATTGTTCCTGCTGTTCCACACCCTGACACGCATTACGGAATGTAGCGCACGAAGGCTTCCATTGCCTCGTAGCAAGCCAGACCGAGACTGTGGTAAAGCTCTGCCGTGGCGTGGTTGCGGTCTTCGGCACGTTGCCAGAACAGGCGTTCGTCGTTGCCGAGGAACGGCGCGCTCTCCATCTGCGAGGCATGCTTGAGAATGCAGTTGCGCTTGCCGCGGAGCTCTTCCGGCGACATCGGCACGCACATCTCGATATTTTCGATTTCCCATTCGGCCCATGCCCCGCGGTACATCCATACGCGGCAGTCGTTGAGCCACTCTGCCCCAGCCTCTTTCTCGAGGTCGATGGCTGCCATGACAGCGTCAGTGCACTTGCGGTGCGTGCCGTGCGGGTCGGCAAGGTCGCCTGCAACGTAAATCTGGTGAGGCTTCACCTTCTGCAGAAGGTCGCGCACAATCTTCACATCGGCCTCGCCCATCGGCAGCTTCTCAATCTTACCCGACTCATAGAAAGGCAGGTCAAGGAAATGGCAGCGGCTGAGCGGGATGTCGTTGTAGGTGCAGGCCGTACGCGCTTCACCACGGCGGATGAGTCCCTTGATGGTGCGCACCTCGGGAGTGTCCATGTCCGATGGATTCTTATGTGCAAAGAACGCCTTTATGTCGTCATACATTTTGGAAATAACCTCATCCTTGTTGTCGCAGAAAAGCTGGTTATAGCCCTTGACAAAGTGCATGAAACGCGTCACCTCCTCGTCGCCGACAGCGATGTTTCCGGATGTCTGGTAGGCGATGTGCACCTCGTGGTGCTGCTGCACAAGGCGGCGGATCGTGCCGCCCATGGATATCACATCGTCGTCGGGATGCGGCGAGAAGACGATGACACGCTTCTGCGCGGGCAGCGCGCGCTCGGGGCGGTTGGTGTCATCGGCATTCGGCTTGCCGCCGGGCCAGCCGGTGATGGTGTGCTGTAGATCGTTGAATATCTTGATGTTGCAGTTGTAAGCCGAGCCGAAGAGAGCAAGAAGGTCGGAGAGGCCGTTCTCGTTGTAGTCCTTGTTGGTGAGCTTCAGGATGGGCTTATGCGTGAGTTGGCAGAGCCACACCACTGCGGCGCGGATGGTCTTGTCAGTCCATTCGCAGTTGGTCACGAGCCACGGGTGGACGATTCGTGTGAGTTTGCTTGCCGCAGCGAGATCGATCACAAACTTCGCGTCATTGTGCGTCTGTACGAACGATGCGGGGATAGTATCGGTGATGTTGTCTTCCACTATCTTCTGCACGATGTCCGACTTCTCCTCTCCCCATGCCGTAAGAAACACCTTGCGTGCTGAAAGCAGCGTGTGTACGCCCATGGTGATGGAGCATGGAGGCACCTGGTCGAGCGTGCCGAAGCTGTTGGACATCTCGTCGCGTGCGGTCTGGTCGATAAGGATGATGCGGCTTGCCGAAGAGATGCTTGATCCCGGCTCGTTGGTGGCGATGTTGCCCATGCGTCCGATGCCGAGCAGGGCTATGTCGAGGCCGCCCTCGGCAGCGATGAGCTGCTCGTAGGCACGGCAATGTTCAAACACTTCCTCCTGCCCGATGTTTCCGTTGGGGGAGTGCACGTTCTCGACTTTCACATCGACATGGGCGAGCAGACGCTCACGGAGCTGATCCATTGCACTGTGCTTGTTGTCGGAGCTGAGAGGGAAATACTCATAGGCGTTGAACACCACGACATTCTCGAACGACAGCCCCTTCTCCTTGTGGCGGCGCACGAGTTCCTCATAGACGGGAGTGAGCGACAGACCCGTGCCGAGAGCCATCACATATTTGCGTCCGGCTGCCTTTGCACGCTTTATTTCAGTTTCCACAGTGTCGGCGATAAGCGCCGCACCCTGCTCCACTTTGGGGTAGATATCGGTAAAGATTTTCTCGCAACGTGTGATTTCAGAACGTTCCACTGCCGTGCGAGGGCGATAGTATTGCTCGGGGACTTTGTTCAACACTATCTGTGAGCTTAAATTCAGTTTCATATATAAATGCTGATTTAACGGTCTCCCCCGCCGCGCGTCGGCAGGGGATGTGCCTTTGTTTATGTTTGTTGTTTCGGATTTGGTCAGATGCATGTGCCTTGCGGCACTTCGGTTTACGGGCGGTCGGCAGCCTTTGTGCCCCACTTTGAGGGCTTTGCGCCCATGGTGAGTTCAAGCGTGCCGCCCTTTATGATGTCGGCGAAGTCGATGTACGACTTGGTGTATTTCCTGCCGTTGAGCCGCGCGCCCTGCACATAAATGTTGTCCTTGCCGTTGTTCTTCGCCACCACGGTGAATGTCTTGCCGTTACCCACGTTCACAGTAGCCTTGTCGAACAACGGCGAGCCTATGATGTAGCGTCCGCCGACGGGATCCACCTGATAGAGACCGAGCGAAGAGATGATGTACCATGCCGACATCTGCCCCACATCTTCGTTGCCGGAGAGCCCGTCAGGGCGGTCGGTGTACATCTCGTTCATCATCTTGCGCAGCAACGGGGCTGCCTTGTCGGGACGTCCGACATAGTTGTACATATAGATGACATGGTGGCTGGGCTCGTTGCCGTGTGCGTACTGCCCCGTCATGCCCGACATGTCGGGCGAGGCGTCGGCTCCGGCATCGCCCTCAACAATGAAGAGCGAATCAAGCTTCTGCATGAATGGCTTGTCGCCGCCGAAGAGGGCAATGAGGCCTTTCACGTCGTGTGGCACGAGGAAGGTGTATTGCCATGCGTTGCCCTCGGTGTAGTCGTTGGTTCGGTGACTTGCGTCGAAGGGGTCGAACGGCGTGCGGAACGTTCCGTCAGCACCCACGGCACGCATGAGGCCGCATGTCTTGTCGAAGTATCTTGCGAACGAACGGCTGCGCTTGTGGAAGTATTCGTAGTCGGATGTCTTGCCGAGGAGCTTCGCCACTTTTGCCACACCGTCATCGGCGGCACAGTATTCGAGTGCCTTCGCCACGGTCTCATGGGTGGAATCCTTGTCCCAGGGTATGTAGCCGTACTCCCTGAGCAGGTCAAGCGAGCGGTCGGAGGCAAGCTGCGTGTTCTTCAAGGCCTCAAAGGCTTCCTCCAAGTTGTCCACATATCCCTTCATGGCGAGATCGGCAAGGACTATTGCCCCGGGGTTGCCCACCATGCAGTCGGTCTCGTTTCCCATGAGATGCCAAACGGGGAGGTCGCCCTGTTGCCTGTAAATGTTGATGAAAGTCTTTACAAGGTCGCGTTGCATGTCGGGGAAAGCGAACGACAGCAGCGGATGGAATGCGCG
Source organism: bacterium (assembly GCA_963599085.1). Taxonomy (GTDB): domain Bacteria; phylum Bacteroidota; class Bacteroidia; order Bacteroidales; family Bacteroidaceae; genus Prevotella. Next base: position 18,993 of record CAVBVK010000027.1, read on the forward strand.
GTAAGTGTCCCAAAGCGACAGCGTGGTGTAGTTGTTGAAGTCGCCCCTATACACCTTCCCGTCAGCCCCACGGTACTGTTTGTCCACATCGCAGAACAGGGCGGAGGCTGTCATAAGGTGATACATTGCCGTGTAGAACACGCGCTTCCGGTTCTCGTCGGAAGTTTGTATAGTTATGCGCGAGAGCTCCTTGTTCCACTCCGTGTCGGCAGCCTTCACCGCAGCGTCGAAGTCCCAGCCCGGCAGTTCGGCACTCATGTTGAGCTTTGCCTTGTCTATATCGACCGGCGAGAGCGCGACTTTCACGAGCAACGGCTTGCCAGTGTTCTCGAAAGAGATTATCGAACGCGACATGCTGTCAAGCTTCTCCACCTTGACGGGCTGCGAGAACTCTATGTCGAAGTATATGCGACGGTCCTTGGCCCAGCCGCCGGAGCGGCGGAAACCGGTGAGGCGCGTCGCCGACTCCTGCGTGAGGAGGCAGTCGCTGAGTTTGTTCCAGCCTATGCACTGCGACAGGTCGAGGGCAAGGAGGGCTTTACTGCCGCTGTCCTTGAACGTGTAGCGATGAAATCCCACGCGCTTCGTAGCAGTGAGTTCAACAAGCACTTCGGGGTCGCGGAGTGCCACCGAATAGTAGCCAGGATGCATTTTCTCGTCGGAATGCGAGAAATGCGTGAGCGTCCGTCTGCTGTCGCTCACCGGCAGGAAAGCAATGTCGCCAAGGTCGCCAATACCCGTCCCGCTGAGGTGCATGTGGCCGAAGCCTATGAGTTTGTCATCACTGTAATGGTAACCCGAGCACCAGTCCCATCCTTGTGTGGGCTGTGTGGGACCGAGCTGCACGAGGCCAAAGGGTACGTTCGCGCCCATGAACGTATGGCCGTGTCCGCCTGTGCCGACATACTGATTAACGTATTTTGTCAGGTTCTGCGTGGCGGCAGCCGCACTGATGATGCCCATTACAAGCAGGACAGCTGCTGCGGCTGTTTTTCTGAATAGATTTATATTTTTCATAATTCGGTTTTTTACTTTTGCAAAAATAACATTTTTTGCCGTGCAAACACACTGTTGCGCCGTTTTTTATCTTAAAAATTATTATTGCTGTCCGCTAAAAATGCAAGCAAATGTCAGGAGGTCGGGCGTCCCGTCCGACTTTATAGGCGTGTTAGAGCCCTTTATAAAGCATAAAGAGACAATGTGACAGTTCTTGACACGCCCTTCTGTCCATGCATCAAGCTCCTGCGCAGACAGAATCGCATTGGGGTACTACAAAAAAGCCCGTCGGCATAACACCAACGGGCTTAATTATAACGATAAAGTAATGTTCCTGATTATTCAGCCTTGGCCTCTTCTGATGCGGGAACTTCCGTTGCGGGTGCCTCGGCGGCAGGGGCTTCTGTTGCCGGTGCCTCAGCTGCGGTAGTCTCGGCAGCAGCCGACTTGCGTCCACGGCGCGTCTTCTTGGTAGCCTTTGCGGTCTTGGCCATGTTCTCATCGAAATCGACAAGCTCGATGAATGCAATCTGGGCAGCGTCACCCTTACGTACACCAAGCTTGATGATGCGAGTGTAGCCGCCGGGACGGTCGCCCACCTTCTCTGCCACCACTCCAAAGAGTTCTTTCAGCGCGTACTTGTTCTGCAAATAGCTGAACACAACACGGCGAGAGTTGGTACTGTCGTCCTTAGAGCGTGTGATGAGCGGCTCTACATACTTTTTCAGGGCCTTGGCCTTTGCGAGGGTCGTAGTGATTCTTTTGTGCATGATCAGCGAGATGGCCATGTTTGCGAGCATGGCATTACGGTGAGATGCAGTACGACCCAAATGGTTGAATTTCTTATTGTGTCTCATTTGTTGTTATTCTTTATCTAATTTATATTGAGAAATGTCGGTTCCAAACGACAGATTCATACGATCGAGCAAATCATCAAGCTCAGAAAGCGATTTCTTGCCGAAGTTGCGGAACTTCAAGAGGTCGGTCTTGTTGTACTGCACAAGGTCGCCGAGGGTCTCCACATCGGCTGCTTTCAGACAGTTCAGGGCACGAACCGAGAGGTTCAGGTCCACAAGCTTTGTCTTAAGCTGCTGGCGCATGTGAAGCACTTCTTCGTCGAATTCCTGGTTCGATTCATGCTCAGGGCTTTCGAGAGTTATCTTCTCGTCACTGAAAAGCATGAAGTGCTGGATGAGGATCTTGGCTGCATCCTTAAGTGCATCCTTCGGGAGTATGGAACCATCCGTCGTTACTTCAAGGACGAGCTTGTCGTAGTCGGTCTTCTGCTCGACACGGTAAGGCTCGACAGCATATTTCACGTTGCGGATAGGGGTATAGATAGAATCGATTGGAATTACATTGACATCAGTGCAGAACTCACGGTTCTCATCGGCAGTGATATATCCGCGACCCTTGTTGATAGTGAGGTCGATCTGCATTGAAGCCTTTGCATCTAAATGACAAATCACCAAATCTGGGTTTAACACTTCAAATCCAGTCAGATACTTGCCTATATCACCTGCTTTGAATTCGGTGGAATTCTCTACGGTGATACTAACTTTTTCGTTCTCGAATTCTTCTACTACTTGCTTGAATCTTACTTGTTTCAAATTCAAGATAATGTTAGTGACATCCTCCTTCACTCCGGGCACTGAGGAGAATTCATGCTCAACACCGCCAATCTTGATAGTGTTGATAGCATAACCCTCAAGCGACGAAAGGAGAATGCGGCGCAGGGCATTGCCGATGGTAACGCCAAATCCTGGCTCCAACGGACGGAATTCGAACTTTCCGAACTTGTCGCTGGACTCCAACATTACTACTTTGTCAGGTTTTTGAAATGCTAATATCGCCATTAATTCAATGATTATTTAGAGTACAACTCAACGATTAACTGTTCCTTAATGTTCTCGGGAATGTCGGCACGTTCCGGTTTGTGGAGATACTTGCCGCTTTTTGTCGTGGCATCCCACTCAATCCAAGGATATTTGCTGTGGTTGAAACCTGCGAGTGCAGCCTCGATTACTTCGAGAGACTTTGCCTTCTCGCGCACGCCTACAACCTGCCCCGGCTTCACTGAGTAAGAAGGGATGTTCACTACCCGGCCATCAACGACAATGTGCTTGTGACCCACGAGCTGACGGGCAGCCGCGCGTGTAGGGGCAACGCCCATACGGAACACCACGTTGTCAAGACGGCTCTCAAGATTCTGGAGCAGCACCTCACCGGTGATGCCGTCGGCTTTGGCGGCCTTCTCGAACATGTTGCGGAACTGACGCTCCAGAACACCGTAAGTGTACTTAGCCTTCTGCTTCTCTGCCAACATGACGCCGTACTCAGACTGTTTTCTGCGACGGTTGTTGCCATGCTGTCCAGGAGGGAAGTTTCTCTTGGACAAAACTTTGTCAGCGCCGAAAATGGGTTCACCAAAACGGCGTGCAATTTTAGATTTCGGACCTATGTATTTAGCCATAATTAAAAAAATGCTTGATTTGTTGTTTGTATCTTTATCTATCGCGGCCTGTCGTCCGCAAAAGGGAGGTTTTTATACTTTACGACGCTTCGGAGGACGGCAGCCGTTGTGTGGAAGCGGTGTAACATCAACGATTTCCATAATCTCGATGCCAGTGCTGTGCACGCCACGGATTGCAGACTCGCGACCGTTACCCGGACCCTTAACGTATGCCTTTACTTTGCGCAAGCCGAGCTCGAAAGCCACCTTGGCACAATCCTCTGCGGCCATCTGGGCAGCATACGGCGTGTTCTTCTTGGAGCCGCGGAAGCCCATTTTACCTGCGGAAGACCAAGAAATCACCTGCCCCTCGCTGTTTGCTAAAGATACAATGATGTTGTTGAATGAGCTGTGAACGTGAAGCTGTCCTATAGCATCAATCTTTACATTTCTTTTTTTAGATGTTGCTGTTTTCTTTGCCATAATCTTTTTTAGTTAAAAGTTAAAAGTTAAAAGTCTTACCCGTCAGTCACTGACCGGTCTGGCCTCGCTTTCAACTAATTTTTACTTGGTAGCCTTCTTCTTGTTAGCAACAGTCTTCTTCTTTCCCTTGCGAGTGCGGGCATTGTTCTTTGTGCTCTGACCGCGAACAGGAAGACCGTTACGATGACGAACTCCACGATAGCAACCAATATCCATCAGTCGCTTGATATTCATTTGGATCTCTGAGCGGAGATCACCTTCAACTTTGAATTCAGCGCCGATAATTTCACGGATCTTGGCAGCCTGATCGTCGTTCCACTCGCTGACCTTCAGGTCGCGGCTGACGCCGGCTTTGTCCAATATCTTTGCTGAACTACTTCGACCGATACCATAGATATAGGTCAATGCGATTTCGCCACGCTTGTTCTGGGGCAAATCTACTCCAACAATTCTTATTGCCATTTGTTAAATAAAATGTGATTGATTAATTAAATTTGATTATTGTGAGTCTCAAGCCGTTGCTTTCTCAAGCTCGAAAGGCCTGATACCCTTTGTCGGTTTAACCCTGACGCATTTTGAACTTAGGGTTCTTCTTGTTGATAACGAACAGACGACCTTTTCGACGCACGATCTTGCAGTCGGGTGTACGCTTCTTTAATGATGCTCTTGTTTTCATATCTTTGATGGTTATTTGTATCTGAAAACGATTCTCCCCTTTGTAAGGTCGTATGGACTCATCTCCACCTTAACCTTGTCGCCGGGAAGGATTTTAATGTAATGCATTCGCATCTTGCCGGAAATGTGCGCGATAATCTGCACTCCATTCTCAAGCTCGACACGGAACATTGCATTTGACAACGATTCCACAATAGTGCCGTCTTGCTCAATAGCTGATTGTTTGGCCATAAACTATTTTTCTCTTTCTAAATGTTCTATCCCTTCAAACGTGGACAATATCTCCGCCTTACCTCTGCGTACCGCTATGGTATGCTCAAAATGTGCAGCCGGTTTGCCGTCGCGGGTGCTGATGCCCCAGCGGTCGGGCAGGAGACATATCTTGCAATCGCTCATCGTAATCATCGGTTCTATTGCTATGCACATGCCCTCTTTGAGCATAACGCCGTTGCCGCGCCGCCCGTAATTGGGTATCTGCGGTGCTTCGTGCATTTCCTTCCCGATGCCGTGACCCGTAAGTTCACGAACCACGCCGTAACCCTCGGCTTCACAATGAGTCTGGACAGCGTCGCCGATGTCCCCCACATAATTTCCTGCAACTGCCATTTCGATGCCCTTATAGAGAGCCTCCTTGGTGGTTTCAAGTAGTTTCCTGATGTCTTGGCTAACTTCACCGACACAAAACGTGTAGGCACTGTCGCCATTATATCCGGCAAGAAGAACTCCACAATCAACGGAAACGATATCCCCGTCCTTCAAGATTGTCTTTTCATCGGGAATGCCGTGAACCACGACATTGTTCACCGATGTGCAGATACTCGCCGGAAACGGCTCTCCAAAAGGATTAGGGAAATTTCTGAAAGTGGGAATAGCCCCATGGTCGCGGATGAATTCCTCGGCCACTTTATCCAGCTGGAGGGTCGTAACACCAGATTTGATATGCTTGGCCAATTCTGCAAGCGTCGCACCGACAAGTCGGTTCGCCTTGCGCATCAGCTCGATTTCGTCCTCGGTCTTAAGAAATATGTTCACTCCTTCAGATCAAATCAATAAGCGGAGACGCCATTGTTGCTCCGTGTTCTGCCTGTATTCAGGAGTCCGTCGTAATGGCGCATCAAGAGATGGCTCTGCACCTGTTGGATGGTGTCGATGACAACACCAACGAGGATAAGGAGCGATGTGCCTCCGAAGAACTGCGAGAAAGCCTGCTGCACATTCAGAAGACCTGCCAAAGCCGGCATGATTGCTATGAAAGCAATGAAGAGCGAACCGGGGAGTGTAATACGGGACATCACAGTTTCGATAAAATCGGCGGTGTCCTTACCCGGTTTGATTCCTGGAATGAAGCCGTTGTTACGCTTCATGTCCTCGGCCATCTGAGTGGGATTCATCGTGATTGCGGTATAGAAATATGTGAACGCAATAATCAGGATCACATAAACGCAATTGTAAGGCAGGCTGTGGTTGTCCATGAAGGCATTGGCCCAATATGAACCTCCGTCGCTCTGGTAACGCACGAATGCAAGCGGGATGAACATCAATGCCTGGGCAAAGATGATTGGCATCACGTTAGCTGCAAACAGTTTCAGCGGAATATACTGGCGCGCGCCGCCGTACTGTCTGTTGCCAACAAGGCGTTTGGCATATTGCACCGGCACTTTGCGCACTCCTTGAACTAGCATGATTGAGGCACATACGACTGCGTACAGAATGAGAATCTCAATTATGAACATCACGAGTCCGCCACTTGTGATTGCGGTGAAACGCGAAGTGATTTCCTGCACGAAAGCCTGCGGCAGACGGGCAATGATACCAATCATAATGATCATTGAGATTCCATTTCCAACTCCCTTGTCAGTGATGCGTTCGCCAAGCCACAGGATGAACATGCTTCCTGCTGCAAGGATGATGGTTGCGGGGATCATGAACAGAGGCCATGATATGCCCGAAGCCAGAGCCTGACTTGCTTGCGCCTTGAGGTTGAGCAGGTAAGAAGGAGCCTGGAACACGAGAATTCCCACTGTGAGAATTCGGGTGTACCAGCTTATCTTCTTGCGTCCGCTTTCGCCTTCACGCTGCATCTTCTGGAAGTAAGGCACTGCCACCGCCAAAAGTTGCATCACGATAGAAGCTGAGATGTACGGCATGATTCCAAGTGCAAAGATAGACGCATTGGAAAATGCACCACCAGAGAACATGTCAAGCAAAGACATAA
>CAVBVK010000028.1:0-25743 GCA_963599085.1 bacterium
TATTTTGTGCCATATTATTCTTTTTGGTTGACAAAGATACTTATATTGTTTCATAAAAAAGAAACATTTACGATAAAAAGCTATCTTATGCTACATTTTTAACATTTTGGCTACATATAATTGCACATCAAGAACTAACAGACATATTGCGAGGTACATTTGTAAACTCAGTTGAAATCACAACTAAACATTCAATATAGAAGTGCAATGTTTATCGTGTGGGTGAGCAGACTTTCATTCGAAAACTTATAAAATATCGGTAGTTATATCTTGTGCTTCCCTGCGACTTCGAGAGTTGGAATGCTGCATTTCAGTCTTTCAGGCATCCGATGGGAACAACAAACACGCCGTCTTTTCTTCGGTAAGCGAAATCGCCTGTTCCGGTAAGTATCACCATGAACGAAGGGGCGTTCATCTTTTCTGTGTTTATCTTTCCGGCGAGAGTCAGCAGGTTCTCTGCGCCTTCGTTGATGAGTCTGTCTCCGCCCAACTTTACTTCCACAAGCCCGTATTTCCCGTTACGGAGATGCACAACTGCATCACACTCCAAGCCGTTCTTGTCGCGGTAGTGACATACCTCCCCGTCCAAAGCGTCAGCAAACACCCGCAAGTCGCGTATGCAAAGGGTTTCGAAGAAAAGTCCCATTGTGTTGAGGTCGTTGATAAGGTCTTTGGGACCGAGTCCCAATACCGCAGTGCCAATGGACGGGTCGATGAAGTATCGCGTATTCGCCGTGCGGATAGCGGTTTTTGAGCGTAGGTTAGGGTTCCATGCTTCGGAGTCTTCAATGACAAATATCTTCCGCAACGCCTCCAGATAACTGCCTGCCGTCTTTATGCTGATTTCATTTTCATCGCTCGTCATCATGTCGGCGACAATAGTCCCGATGGTTGCTTGCGAGCCTTGGTTACGGGCGTAGGAACGCAATAGCAGTCTGGTGGTCGTGGCATTACGTTTTACCCCATCCACACGCGAAATGTCTTTCTTGATGACGGCATCCACATAGTCGAATGCCTGTGCCAAGGCTGCTTCTTCTTGCAAACCGCAAGCGAATGGCCATCCGCCCCGGCAAATCAAAAAGGCGAGGTCTTCAATCTTCAGTTTGTTGGCGGCTGCTATCTTTTCGGGGCTTTCAAACAGATGTGCCAGACTCACCTTGCCGTTTGAATCTCCTGATTCGTACAGACTCATCGGGCGCATGGTCAGCCAGCTGAATCGTCCGGTTCCGGAATGATGTATGTCTTTTTCTTCCGCAGGAACGGCGGAACCGGTGAGGACAAACTGTCCCACATCATGCCGGTGATCAACCTCAAATCTTATGGCGTCCCAGAGTTTTGGTGCCAGTTGCCACTCGTCTATCAACCTTGGCGTTTCGCCGTCGAGCAGGACGGAGGCGTCTATCTCTGCCATTTGCAAGTTGGTCTCCAGTGAGACAGGGTTGTCCATGTACAGAATGCTGCCGGCTTGCTGTTCGGCAGTCGTTGTCTTTCCGCACCACTTTGGCCCTTCTATCAGGATTGCACCCTTGCTTGCCAGTTTCTTTGCAAGCATTTGGTCGGCAATTCTGTGTTTGTATTCCATGTCGTCAAGTGTTTGATTATGAGTGCAAAGATACTGAATTATTATTATATTTCCTCAGTTGGCTGAATTTTATTTCCTCAGTTGGCTGAATTTCGTTTCCTTAGTTGGCTTTTATCTATTGTGGTCAGTTGGCGTTATATAATGTGAAACGGGCAAAATTATTAAAGATCCCAAACGGGCATGAATGCTGCGCATTGCAACTGACAGGGTGGGGACAACGGTTTGTGTCTGGGTAGTATTTGCTTGTTGTCAGGCAGAGGGGCTTTGGATTTAGGAATTAGGATTTAGGAGTTGTTAGGAATTACGAGTTAGGAATTTATGGTGGTAACTCCTAACACAATTCGTAATTCCTACCTCCTATTTCCTCCACCTTTGTCTTCACTCCCTTTATTTTCGCTGTCTGTGCTTTCTTTATCACGTTGTGGAGCAGGGGGCGGCTGACGGCGGCGTAGGCGTAGCGTTCATACACATCTATCTTGCCGATGTCCTTGCCGTCGATGCCGCAGGTCTTGCAGAGGAAACCGAGGATGTCGCCCTTGGAAAGCTTGTCCTTCTTGCCCTTGCCTATGTAGAGTGTCGCCATGCGCGGGGCGGGTACGGGGGCGGCGGTTGGGTCGGGTGTGAACTCTTCCGTAGGCTCTTTCACATATTCGGGCTTCGTCTCCTCCGGACCGATTATCATAAATGCGCGGCCGGTGGCGTCCCATCGTCCCGTGCGTCCTACGCGGTGGATGTACTCATCCTCGCCCACTGGCAGGTTGTAGTGTATTATGTTGTCCACAGCGGGAATGTCGAGGCCGCGTGAGGCGAGGTCGGTGCCCACGAGGATGTCTGCCGATGCGTTGGCAAAACGATAGACGGCCTCCTCACGTTCGCGTTGGTCGAGGCCTCCGTGCAGCATGCTCACCACGCAACCCTCGCTGCGCAGGAAGGCGGCGGTGCGTTCCACACCGTCGCGGTAATTGAGAAACACTATCGAACGCCCGCCGTCCAGAGAGCGGAGCAGCCGCAACAGTGTCTGCAACTTGTCCTTTTCCGGGCTGTGTACGGTGTAGAGGCTGATGCGGTCGGGAGTCTGGCTGTCGGTGTCGAGATAGTCCACACGCTCCGTCCTGCCCATGCGCACGAAGTGCGGCATCTCTTCTGCATCGGTGGCGGAGAGGAGCAGGCGGCGCTGCACACCCGGCAGGCTCTCCACAGCTTTCTGCATTTCGGCACGGAAACCCATGCGCAGGCATTTGTCGAACTCGTCGATGACGAGCCATCGCACGCTGTCCGTCGTGAAGTTGAGTTTGTCAATGTGGTCGTTGAGGCGGCCCGGCGTGGCAAACACTATCTGCGGACGGGTGCGCATGATGGTGCGGTGCTCGTCCATGGTGGGGCGTCCGCCGTAGAGGCATGCCGAGCGCATGCCGCTACCCATGCTCAGGAACACTTCATGCGACTGCAAGGCGAGTTCGCGGCTCGGCAGTATCACCACCGCCTGCACCTCGTCGTTCAGTGCGTCCATGCGACTTGCCAAAGGCAGGAGATAGGCCAGCGTCTTGCCGCTGCCTGTGGGCGCGAGCACCACTATGTCGCGGTCAGTGTGCAGCACGGCGTGCACCGTGTCCTGCTGCATGGCGTTCAGTTCGCTGATGCGCAGTTTCTGCAACGTGTTGTCGATGTTCATGTCGATGTTGTTTTGTTCTATGCGCAAAGTTACTCATTTTTCCCGACACTGCGCTTCCCCATGCCTCGCAAGTTGTTCAACCTACAATTGTTGCCGAAGCTGTGGAAAAGCACATTGACTGCCGACACGGCAAGGGCGAAGCCGAAGCCCACAAGGCACACTGCGTCCCATCCGCCACAATTCCACGCCACACCGGCGAAGAGTGTGCCGAGGCTTCCTCCGGCGAAGAGATGGCTCATAAAGATGGTGTTGGCACGGTTGGTGGCCTCGGGGACGAGCGAGAGGCAGCCGTTGGGCACAAGTTCCTTCATCGTTGCTTTCTCCTTCCTTCAGAAAAAACAGATTTACACCGTTATTTCCAACAATATCCCCTCGAACCCCTTGACGCAACTCTCGTAATATCCGTCGCCCGTCGTGCGCGGGCCGCTGAGCGTCGGGAAACCGTCGGCACTGAGCCGTGCCGTGAGGGCATCCACTGCCTCCTTGCTTCCCGTGGCGAAAGAGAGATGTATAAAGCCTGCATGAAACTGGCTTTCGTTGTCGCCCGCCACCTCGGGGCGTGTCATCAGTTCGAGCCGCGCCGTCCCGTCGGGAAACTCAAGTATATATGTACGGAGTCCGGTATGCGGATTATGGTAAAGACTGTTGGGCGTTCCGTGAAAATACTTCTCAAAAAACGCCTTCATTCCCTCCAAATCCTTGCAGTATAATGCCGTGTGGTCTATCTTCATCATAATTTTGTTTTTTGTTGCAACCTTTTAGTTCTGTTTCTTACACGCGTTCCTTTCAGTGCCGTTCCATCTTCTCCTCCGCCAGAAGGTCGGTCCCCAAGTGGGTGATGCGCTCGCGTTCGAGCCGTTCGCGTATCTCCTTGGGCTTCGTGGCATAGACAATCATACGTATGGAGTCGTCGTAAGTGATGTAGTTCCACATCCAGTTGATGAGCACCATTAGCTTGTTGCGTATGCCGAGGATGGAGCGCAGATGCACGACAAGCCACAGCACCCATGCGACAAACCCCTGCGTATGGAATTTGCCTATCTCCACCACGGCCTTGTTGCGCCCTACGGTAGCCATCGAGCCGAGGTTCCTGTAGCGGAATGGGCGCAGGGCATTGCTCCCCTTGACGATGCGCTGCAAGTTGTCAGCGAGGTTCTGCGCCTGCTGTATGGCCACCTGTGCCAACTGCGGATGCCCGTTGGGATAGGCCTCATCGGAGGTTTGCAGGCACTGGTCGCCTATTGCGAAGATGCCGTCCATGCCCTCCACCCGATTGTAGGCATCGACGATTATGCGTGCGCCGCGCCCCAGACGGTCGCCCTCCACACCCGTAATCGTGTTGGCCCTGACGCCCGACACCCAGATGAAAGTGCGTGTGGGGATGGACGAGCCGTCCTTCATTATCACCTGATGGTCTTTGTAGTCGGTCACCATCTTGCCGAAGTGCATCTCCACGCCCATCTCTTCGAGAAACCCGCGGGCCTTCTCCGACGAGTCACGCGACATGCCCGCGAGCAGGCGGTCGGCCGCTTCGATAAGATGAATGTGCATGCGTGACGCGTCGATGTCCGGGTAATCGTAGGGGATGACATAACGCTTCATCTGCGACAGGGCACCGGCTATCTCCACGCCGGTGGCTCCTCCGCCCACGATGACAACGTTGAGCAGTTCCTGGCGTTCCTCTTCGGTGGCGCAGGTGACGGCACGCTCGAAATTGCTCAGCAACGCGTTGCGCAGCCCCATGGCCTCGGCAACGGTCTTCATCGGCATCGCCTCGTCGGCGATGTTCCTGTTGCCGAAGAAGTTTGTCGTCGTGCCTGCGGCAAGAACAAGGTAGTCGTACTCCACCTTGCCTATCGATGTCTGTATGATTTTCTTGTCAGGGAACACCGCCCTGACCTCCGCCATGCGGAAATGGAAGTCGCTGCGCTTGCGGAATATCTTGCGGAACGGGAACGAAATGGCACCCGGCTCGATGCCCGCCGACGCCACCTGATAGATCAGCGGCGGGAACTGGTGGTAGTTGTTCCTGTCGATGAGCAGCACCTGCAGGTTCGCCCCACGTAGTGCATTGGCAAGCCTGAGCCCGCCGAACCCGCCGCCAACGATGATGACGCGTTTCTTTCCGTTTCTCTTGATGTTGATGCTCATATCGCAATGCTTTTATTGTCGGTTGCCAATGGCCTTTTTCACCCTGTAAAATGCAAATGCAAAGTTATGAAGAAATGGCGGATAAACACTGCAACATTGCGTTAATTTCTTGAAACCAAACTTTTGCTGCATCCGCCGTCAATCATTCAGACGACCGCCATGAACGACGGGGCGTGCTCCTTTTTCTGTTTTTTTTGTGGAAAAGGAGGAAGGAAAGGGGCGGCATTTTCACTAAAAGCAGGGAACGGGAAGGCGAAACCCGGATAAAAACCATTATCTTTGCAGCGTTCCAGCAAACGTTAGAAAGAGAAGAACGCCCATGACAACAGAGGAATTTATAACACTGCACCGCAACGGCAACGTGCGCCAGCTCGCCCTCACGGCGGCACGGTACAAGGATGTGGACATGAAGCATGCCCTCGAGCAGATAGCGGGTTGGCAGCAGGCGCAACGCAAGTTGCCCTCATGGGCGGCTGCCGACGGGATCGTTTTCCCGCCCCACATCAACATGGAGCAGTGCTCGTCGGAGGCCACGGCACGCTACAAGGCGGCTTTGGCGCAACGCCTCTCACTCCAAGGCACGGCCATAGACGGCGCGGCAACGGCATCCGATGGCAGCAAAACGACGATGGCCGACCTTACGGGAGGGTTCGGCGTGGATTTCGCATTCATGGCAAAAGGTTTCGACAAAGCCACTTATATAGAACGCGACCCTTACCTGTGTGACATCGCACGCTCCAATTTCGCACGCCTCGGACTGCCCGACGCCGCCATAATCTGCGCCGACTCCACCGCCGCCCTCGGCACGCTCCCGCACCAGACACTGCTCTATGCCGACCCCGCACGGCGCAACACGCACGGCGGCAAGACGGTGTTCATGGCCGACTGCACCCCCGACATCACAGCACTCCTGCCTCTTCTGCTCGGTAAAGCGCAGACAGTGATGGTTAAACTCTCGCCCATGCTCGACTGGCACAAGGCCATTGCCGACCTCGACGGGAGCGTCGTGGAGGTGCACATCGTGGCCCTGCAAGGTGAATGCAAGGAACTCCTGCTCGTCCTGTCCGCCGCACTGCACGGCAACCACAGCCATCCCGTGCGCATGGTGTGCACCGACATGGTGCGCGACAACGGCGGCACGCAGACTGGTCAGGCAATACCGGGACTGCGCACGATAACGTTCGAACACACCCTGCACACGGGTGCATCCGACGACCCGTCACTCCCCATCGCCCCCACAGCCATGCTCCGCGACGCCACGCGACCCCTTTTCCTGCACGAGCCCAATGCCGCCGTGATGAAAGCGGGCTGCTTCGGACTCTTGGCAGAGCGGTTCAGCCTCACGGCAGTAAGCCAAAACTCCCACATCTTCCTCGCCCACAGCAAGGCCGACAACTTTCCCGGCCGCACCTTCACCGTGGAGTCGGTGAGCCGGATGAACCGCAAGGAGCTGCGCACCATGCTCGCCGGAACGGAAAAGGCCAACATCGCCGTGCGCAACTTCCCCCTTTCCGCCGAGGCATTGCGCAAGCGACTGAAGCTCGGCGACGGTGGCGACACCTACATTTTCGCCGTCACCTCGGCCATGGGCGAGCACCTGCTGTTCAAGTGCAGGAAAGGGTAAAGCCCGGCAGCAGGGGCTTTCATGCAGCGAAGTCCATGACGGCATTTGGCTTCATTGTTATTCCTTTGAAAATATTGCTGTCCGGTAAAGTGGAGTTGTTGTCGTCTTGTGGATAAGTTTGCAAAATGTAGGAGGTCGGGCGTCCCGCCCGACAACACAGATGGAGAGGGCTTTTATTGCGTTCTTGCTTGCGAGTCTTTCGCTTGGTGTTGTCGGGCGGGACGCCCGACCTCCTGCATTTTGCAAACATTCCGCCATCACTCTACACAAGTGCCTCCAACAATACCATGATTGAAAAAATCGCCGCCGTTCAGTGCCATTCTCTTTACGGCAATCTCATTTTGTCGCAAAATCTTCGGGAATTTCTCTTCTTTTTCATTAACTTCGCAATCGTAACCATATAACAACACCTTCATTATGAAACGACTACACCTTATTGCGGCACTGCTCATGGCTTTCACGACAGCCATACACGCCGGCGACTGGATGAAAAACCTTCCCGACGAAATCCTCATCTCACAGCTTTCCATTCCCGGAACACACGACTCCGGCACGGGCAACGGCGTCTCATGGGCCGCTTTCGCACAGTGCCAGGACATCCCCGTTAGCCAGCAATGGGCTGTGGGAATACGCGCCTTCGACCTGCGCCCGAAGGTGACGGGCAGCTACCTTAACATCAACCACGGCATCGCCGCCACCAAGCTGCGTTTCGACGACGCCCTCTTCCTGCTGCGCGACTCGCTGGCGGCACACCCCTCGGAATTCGCTGTCGTGCACTACCATTACGACACCGACTTCGACAAGGACAAGGACCAATACCTGCCACTGCTCAAAGCGATACTCGACCGCGACGACATGAAGGACTTTCTCATCCCCTTCCGCCGCGACCTGACTCTGGGCGACGTGCGCGGAAAGATGCTCCTCATAAGCCGCCAGAGCTACGCCGACCCTCCCTACACGGGCGGATGCATAGGCGGATGGACAAGCAGCCTCGACTGGGAAAGCCAGACTGAAGGATGGATCCTGGGCATGGACCACTATTACAGCAGCTACGCCCCACTCTACATGCAGGACTATTACAACACCGACGACAATGCCGCAGGCTTCCAGAAGAAGGTGGATGCAGTGAAACAGCTGCTTGCATGGACTTCCACGCACACGACAAAAGGCACGGGTGATGTGGTGTGGGCAATGAACTACACCTCGGCCTACCCCGGAACGATATGCACCGCCAACGGCTACCGCAAGAATGCGAGCTATGCCAATGCCGCCGTCATAGACTTCTACAAGACAAACCCGGCTGGGCCTTCCGGCGTGGTGTTCATGGATTTCTGCGTGGACAAGTCGAACGGCTACGACACACGAGGCCAGGAACTCATCGACACCCTCATAGCAAACAACTACAAATACTTCGCAGACATTACCAACAGCATCATAGCAAACAAGGCGAACACCGTGCGCCGCCTCACGGGCATCTACTCGCTGCAAGGCAGCCAACTGCCCGCACCGCAGCGCGGCGAAGTGAACATCATGCGATACTCCGACGGGACAGTGGAAAAAGTGCTTGTGAGGTAAATGTGAAAATCCCCTTATCAGAATTCATTTAAGACAAGACAGAACCCTAATACCCCTTATTCTGCGTGAGCTTGTGATTGACAAGCATTTCGCGGCTCGGTATGGGCAGGAGGCGTTCGTGCGTGCCGTCAAGGCTGCCGGAGCGTTGCAGGGCGGCGAAAGTGCCGTAGATGCCTTTGCGTTCAAGCAACTGCTGCACGGTAAAGGCATTGCCGCACGCTTCGGCTTCAAGGAGGGCGAGGTATTGTTTCGTGTATATTTCCACGGGCGGCGACGGCTGCCCAAGGCCGTCAGCCGTATAGAAACTGAATATGGCGGAGTCCTGTCTGCGCCATGTCGTCGTCAAGATCGTAAAGCGTCACCTTCGAGCCTTGCACGAACGGGCCTTTTTCCACGATGCCGCAAACCTCCGCTTTCGTTGTCGGCGTGTTGCCGCCCTCTTCGCTGCCGCACGAGGCGAGCGTTGCCGCAAGGGCGAGAACGGTTATGTCAAGATGCTTCATTGTCCTTGTTCAAATGAGTTTTTCTTTTTTAGAGTCTTAAATCACCGCTTTTGTTCAAGATCCGGACAAAGGAGATCCGGAGACTTTCCCGTCATCAGTTGCACCGCCTTGCGCACTATGTGGCTTTCCTCGTTCACTATGCAGAAGTACTCGTCCATGTCCCAGAGGTCGCGGGCGACGAACGCCTTGAAGTGCCATGCGAGCTGTCGACGTGCGGCAGCAAGCTCGGCATCGTCGGCAGGCGTAACCTTCTGGCGTGCCGCCTCGGCTATGATGGAGTCTATCTGAGCCTCGGGCACGCTGTAGCCGCGCACGAAGTCGCTGAAAGAGGGATAACCGGCGTTGAGCTCCGCACGGTGGCTATCGACATACTTCAGTGTCGCCGTAACCATGATGCTGCGCATCATTATCTGGCGGTAGAACTTGGTGAACTGCGTGGTGTCGAGCGGCACGAAGTAGTCGGGCATTATTCCTCCGCCGCCATACACCGTGCGGTGACGGCGCAGGGTGTGGCATTTGAGCGAGTCGGCGAAGTGTATGCTGTCGGCGGAATAGAGTTCGCCGTGCTTGAAACGCTTTTCTATGTCCTGGGCGTAGTCCTCGCGCCCGCCTTTCTCGTAGGGTTTCTGTATGCAACGCCCTGCCGGGGTGTAGTAGTGCGCCACGGTGAGGCGTATCATTGAGCCGTCGTCGAACTCGATGGGACGCTGCACAAGCCCCTTGCCGAAGGAGCGTCGCCCCACGACAGTGCCGCGGTCCTGGTCCTGTATGGCTCCGGTGACAATCTCGGCAGCCGAGGCCGTGTATTCATTGACAAGCACCATGACCTTGCCTTTGAGCAGGCGTCCGTTGCCACGGGCGCGGTATTCATGGCGTCCGGCACGGCGTCCCTGGGTATAGACGATGAGGTCGTTCTTGTGCAGGAACTCGTTGGCTATCTCGACAGCTGCCTGCAGGTAGCCGCCGCCGTTGTCCTGAAGGTCGAGGATGAGGTCGCGCATGCCCTTTTTATCGAGCGAATCGACAGCCGCCATGAACTCCTTGTAGGTGGTTGCGCCGAAGTTGCCTATGCGTATGTAGCCCACATTCGGGCGGATGATGTAGGCGGCGTCGAGCGACTTCACGGGGATGCGGTTGCGCACGACGGTGAAGTGCATCAGCCCGGGCACGCCGCGGCGGCGTATGCCTATCCTGACGCTGGTGCCGCGCGGCCCCCTGAGGCGGCGCATGATGTCGGCGCGCTCCATTTTCACGCCGGCGATGGCGGTGTCATTGACGGTGACGATGCGGTCGCCGGCACATATCCCCACCTTTTCCGACGGGCCTTTGGTGACGGTCTGTATGACGAGGAGCGTGTCGTCCACCATGTTGAACTGCACGCCTATGCCGTCGAACGACCCTTGCAGGGGCTCGTTCACAGCCTTTGTCTCCTTTGCCGTGGTGTAGGAGGAGTGCGGGTCGAGCTTCTCAAGCATCCCCCTTATGCCGTCTTCGGCGAGTTTCTGCTCATCGACGGAATCGACATAGAGCCTGCTTATTGCCATTTCGGCCATCTGAAGCTTGCGCAGCGGATTTATATTTTGCGCGAAAACCGCTCCGAGGAGTGTCAGAGCGAACATCGTTACGGTAAAGTTCTTCATTTCTTTCTTTTTCCTTTTTCCGGTTGCAGGAGCGGTGGCGGAGGGTCAGCCGGCGAGGGTGTCGCCGTCGGGCAGGTCTTCCTCCACCACGAGGTTGTCGATGATGAAGTTCTGACGCTCCATCGTGTTCTTGCCCATATAGTACTCGAGGAGTTTCTGCACCTGGTCGGTCTTGTGCAGGGTGACCTGTTCAAGGCGCATGTCGGGGCCTATGAAGTGCACGAACTCGTCGGGCGAGATCTCGCCAAGACCTTTGAAGCGGGTTATCTCGGGGTCGGGGCCGAGACTCTGTATGGCTTTTATGCGTTCCTCGTCGGAGTAGCAGTAGCGCACGACGAAGTCGCCCTTCTTCTCCTTTCCCGAGAGCTTTGCGTCGGCTTCCGCCACCACCTTCCTGTCCTTTATCTTGGTGCGGCGGTTGCGCACGCGGAAGAGCGGCGTCTGCAACACGTACACATGCCCTTTCTTTATGAGGTCGGGGAAGAACTGCAGGAAGAAGGTGATGATGAGAAGGCGTATGTGCATGCCATCGACATCGGCATCGGTGGCGACAATCACCTTGTTGTAGCGCAGCGTGTCGAGGCCTTCCTCGATGTCAAGGGCGGCCTGCAGGAGGTTGAACTCCTCGTTTTCATACACCACTTTCTTTGTGAGCCCGTAGCAGTTGAGCGGCTTTCCGCGCAGCGAGAACACCGCCTGGGTGTTCACGTCGCGGCTCTTCGTGATGGAACCGCTGGCCGAGTCGCCCTCGGTGATGAAAATGCTCGACTCCTCCTTGCGGTCGTTCTTGGCGTCGGAGTAGTGTATGCGGCAGTCGCGCAGCTTGCGGTTGTGCAGGTTGGCCTTCTTGGCGCGTTCGCGGGCTATCTTGGTGACGCCCGCCATGGCCTTGCGCTCGCGCTCGCTCTCGGTGATTTTCTGCTGCATCGTCTCCGCCACATCGGTGTGGATGTGCAGGAAGTTGTCCACCTCGCGCTTGATGAAGTCGCCCACATACTTGTTGATACTCTCTCCGCCGGGTGCCATTTGCAGCGAGCCGAGCTTTATCTTGGTCTGGCTCTCGAACATCGGCTCCTCGACATTGATGGCTATTGCCGCCACCAGACCGTTGCGGATGTCGGTGTATTCGTAGTTCTTCGAGAAGAATTCCTTTATGGTGCGCGCTATGTGCTCCTTGAACGCGCTCTGGTGTGTGCCTCCCTGTGTGGTGTGCTGGCCGTTCACGAAGGAGTGGTACTCCTCGCCGTACTGGTTGGTGTGTGTGAAGGCTATCTCTATGTCGTCGCCCTTTATGTGCACGATGGGATAGAGGGGGTCGGTGGTCATGGCGTCGGTGAGCAGGTCGGCAAGACCGTTGCGCGACACTATGCGGCGGCCGTTGTGCATGATGGTGAGCCCGGAGTTGAGGTAGGTGTAGTTGCGCAGCATCGTCTCCACGATGTCGTCGTGGAACGAGTAGCCGGTGAACAGCGTCGGGTCGGGCTCGAAGAAGATGTATGTCCCCGTCTCGTCGGCGGAGGGTTGTGTGGTGTCGCCTTTGAGCTCGCCTTTCTCAAACAGGAGCGTGCGCACCTGCCCGTCGCGGTAGGAACTGACGGTGAAGTGTGCGCTGAGGGCATTGACGGCCTTGACGCCCACGCCGTTGAGCCCGACACTCTTCTTGAACGCCTTGGAGTCGTACTTTCCGCCGGTGTTGAGCACGCTCACCGCCTCGACGAGCTTGCCTTGCGGTATGCCGCGGCCGTAGTCGCGCACACCCACACGGAGGTTGTCGTCGATGTCAATCTCGATGCGCTTGCCTGCGTTCATCTTGAATTCGTCGATGGAGTTATCGACCACTTCCTTGAGGAGGACATAGATGCCGTCCTCGGGGAGGTTGCCGTCGCCGAGCCGCCCGATGTACATGCCGGGACGGGTGCGCACATGCTCCATGTCGGAGAGGTGGCGTATGTTGTCGTCGGTGTACTGGACGGTGGGCTGGATGGTTTCTTCTGACATTATGCTGATGGGTTGTTTGTTCCTGTTGTATGGGGCTATGCCTTTATGTCCTTGCGGTAGCAGCGGCGGCGCTTGTGGTTTTCGCGGTCGAGATACTGCCACTGTCCCTGCACCTTCTCGTTGGTCTCCATCTCGACATTGGTCTCGCCCCACTCGAACTTGTACTTCTGGTAGTAGGGGATGAGGTCGTAGAAAAGGAGCGCGTTGGCGCCTTTTGTGCGGTATTCGGGCAGTATGCCCACGAGAAGCAGATCGACAATCTTCGTCTTGTGCATCTTCATGGCGCGCAGCAGGTGCCACCATCCGAAAGGGAAGAGCCTGCCGCGGCGGCACTTTTGCAGGGCGCGGGAGAGCGACGGCATGGTTATGCCCACGCCCACGAGCTTGTGGTCGGGCGTGTTCCAGTCCTCGATGAGCGTGACGAGGTTGAGGTCGAGCAGCGGCAGGAAAGTCTTTATGTACTGGTCAATCTGCTGCTGTGAGAGTTCGGAGTAGCCGTAGAGATCCTTGAACGTGGCGTTGATGACGCCGAACACCTTTTGCCCGTAGCCGTCGGGGCCGAATATCTCGCTGCGGCGCAGCTTCTTGACATGCAGGTTGTAGCGTCTCTGTATCATCTCCGCCACCTTGCTGTATTTCTCGGGCATCTGTTCGGGCACATAGAGCTTGTACTCCACATAGTCGTTGTCCTTCTCCCAGCCGCCCATGCGTTCCATGTGTTCGGGGTAGTAGGGGTAGTTGTATATGGTGGGCATGGTGCCGAGCTGGTCGAAGCCCCATGTCAGCATGCCCTCGGGGTCCATGTCGGTGAAGCCGAGAGGCCCCACCATCTCCGTCATGCCGTTGGCGCGGCCGTAGCCCTCCACTGCCTTGAAGAGGGCGGCGGACACTTCGCTGTCGTCGATGAAGTCGAGCCAGCCGAAACGCACGCTCCTGCGCTGCCAACGCTCGTTGGCACGGCGGTTGATGATGGCCGCCACGCGCCCCACGACCTTGCCGCCGCGCAGGGCGAGGTAGCACTCGGCGTCGCTGAACTCGAACGCGGGGTTCTTGTCCTTGCTGAATGTCTTTACCTCGTCGGAGTAGAGGTTGGGCACATCGTAGGGATTGTCCTTGTAAAGGTCGTAATGGAATTCGATGAAAGCGTCGAGTTCGCTGCGTGTCTCCACCTTCTTAATCTCTATTGCTGACATTATTGTAATGTTTTTGTTTTCGCAAGTTCTGTGATGTTTTCTCCGTGCATTGCCGCACGCTACGGCTCGTCTGCGGCACTCCGTTGCGCCGCAGGCGTCTGCATCCAATTCTACAAAAGTACGGAAAATCGGCCTAACTCGCAAAAAACGTGCACGTTTTTTTGCTTGGGTGGTCTTCGCTTGATGTTGTCGGGCGTCCCCACCCGACCTCCCAATGCTTTTAATGCTGATTTTCAAGATATTACACAGGCACGGAAAAGAAGGCTTCTTTGAAGTGAAAAGAAGGCTTGTTTTGGTTGTAAAGAAGGCTTAATTACAACACAAAGAAGGCTTACTTGCAATGCAAACAAGCCTTCTTTGTGAAGCGTTTGCAAGCCATTGGAAACCAAGGAAATACACAAAACACCCCAACAACAGGGCCATACAAACGGTTTTCAAGGAGAAACACGAAAAAACGGATGTGAAGCACCTTGCGGTGCGACACATCCGTCTATCATTTTTTAGATACGATATTGTTTCCAGAATTGTCAGTCGGCGAGCTTTGCCTTGATGAACTCGCGGTTGAGGCGGGCTATGTTGGCAATGGACTCGTTCTTAGGGCACTCGGCCTCGCAGGCGCGGGTGTTGGTGCAGTTGCCGAAGCCGAGCTCCTCCATCTTGGCAATCATGGCCTTGGCACGCCTGGCTGCCTCGGGACGGCCTTGCGGCAGCAGCGCGAGCTGGCTCACCTTCGAGCTCACGAAGAGCATGGCAGAGCCGTTCTTGCAGGCTGCCACACAGCAGCCGCAGCCGATACAGGTGGCACAGTCCATGGCCTCGTCGGCAGCCTCCTTGGGTATAAGGATGGCGTTGGCATCCTGGGGCTGTCCGGTGCGCACGCTGATATAGCCGCCGGCCTGCATGATCTTGTCGAAAGCGGTGCGGTCCACCATGCAGTCCTTGATTACGGGGAATGCCGCCGAACGCCAAGGCTCAACGGTAATCACGTCGCCGTCGTTGAACTTGCGCATGTAGAGCTGGCAGGTGGTGGCACCTGTGTTGGGGCCGTGCGGATGGCCGTTGATGTAGAGCGAGCACATGCCGCAGATGCCTTCACGGCAGTCGTGGTCGAAGACAAAAGGTTCGCTGCCCTCCCCAATGAGCTGTTCGTTGAGGATGTCGAGCATTTCAAGGAACGAAGTGTCCGTAGGGATGTCCTTCATTTCTCGGGTGTCGAAGTGACCCTTGTCCTTGGGGCCGTTCTGACGCCAGTATTTAAGTGTGAATGATATGTTTGCCATAATGTTTTAGTTCTTATAATTTCGGGTTTGTACCTTGATTGCCTCGTATTCGAGCGGTTCCTTGATGAGTTCGGGAGCGGTCTCGTCGTTGCCCTGATACTCCCAGCAACCTACATAGAAGTAGTTCTCGTCGTCGCGCTGTGCCTCGCCCTCGGGAGTCTGGTGCTCCTCCCGGAAGTGTCCGCCGCACGACTCGTTGCGCGAGAGTGCGTCGTAGGCGATGAGCTCGCCCATGGTGATGAAGTCGCGCAGGTGTATTGCCTTGTCAAGCTCGACATTCAAGCCTTCTTTCTCTCCGGGGATGAAGAGGTTGGTGTCGAACTCCTTGCGTATCTTCTTGATGAGTTCGAGCCCTTCCTTCAGGCCTTCGGCGGTGCGTCCCATACCCACGTGCTCCCACATGATGTGGCCGAGCTCCTTGTGGATGGAATCTACGCTGCGCTTGCCGTGGATGCCCATGAGGCGGTCGATCTCGTCCTGCACGCCCTTCTCAGCCTCGGCAAACTCGGGCAGGTCGGTGGAGAGGTGCGGCCAGATGGCCTGGTCGGCGAGGTAGTTCTGTATGGTGTAGGGCAGCACGAAGTAGCCGTCGGCCAAGCCCTGCATGAGTGCGGAAGCACCGAGACGGTTGGCACCGTGGTCGGAGAAGTTGCACTCGCCGATGGCGAAGAGACCCGTTATGCTGGTCATCAGTTCGTAATCCACCCAGATGCCGCCCATGGTGTAGTGGATGGCGGGATAGATCATCATCGGGTTGTAGTATTTCTCGCCGTCGATTTCGTTGGCGAGCTCGCCCGGGTTCACATCAGTTATCTCCTCGTACATGTCAAAGAGGTTGCCGTAACGCTGGCGGATGACGTCGATGCCGAGGCGGTTTATCGACTCGGAGAAGTCGAGATACACTGCCAGACCCGTGTTGTTCACGCCGTAGCCCTTGTCGCAACGCTCCTTGGCGGCACGTGAAGCCACATCGCGGGGCACAAGGTTGCCGAATGCCGGGTAGCGGCGCTCGAGATAGTAGTCGCGGTCGGCCTCGGGGATGTCAGAGCCCTTCTTCGTGCCGGCCTGCAACGCCTTGGCGTCGTCGAGGTTCTTGGGCACCCAGATGCGTCCGTCGTTGCGCAGCGACTCGGACATGAGCGTGAGCTTCGACTGGTTGTCACCGTGAACGGGGATACATGTCGGGTGAATCTGTACATAGCAGGGGTTGGCGAAATATGCGCCCTTGCGGTAGCACTGCACGGCGGCGGTGCAGTTGCAACCCATGGCGTTGGTGGAGAGGAAGTAGGTGTTTCCGTAACCGCCGGTAGCTATGACGACAGCGTTTGCAGAGAAGCGTTCGAGCTTGCCGGTAACAAGGTTCTTGGCGATGATGCCGCGTGCGCGGCCTTCAACGATCACCACATCTTCCATTTCATAGCGTGTGTAGAGCTGCACGCGGCCTGTGTTCACCTGCTTCGAGAGTGCCGAATAGGCACCGAGAAGCAGCTGCTGGCCGGTCTGTCCCTTTGCATAGAATGTACGCGACACCTGCGCGCCGCCGAACGAGCGGTTGGCAAGCATGCCGCCATACTCGCGTGCGAAAGGAACGCCCTGCGCAACGCACTGGTCGATGATGTCGTTCGACACCTCGGCAAGACGGTAAACGTTTGCCTCACGGGCGCGGTAGTCGCCGCCCTTCACCGTGTCGTAGAACAGGCGGTAAACCGAGTCGCCGTCGTTCTGGTAGTTCTTGGCTGCGTTTATACCTCCCTGTGCTGCGATTGAGTGTGCGCGGCGCGGAGAGTCCTGTATGCAGAAGTTAAGCACGCGAAAACCCATTTCGCCGAGACTGGCTGCCGCCGAAGCTCCGGCAAGGCCTGTTCCCACGACGATGACGTCGAGCTTGAGTTTGTTCTTCGGGTTCACCAGACGCTGGTGAGCTTTATAGTTGGTCCACTTCTCGGCCACTGGGCCTTCGGGGATTCTTGAATTGATAGTCTTTGCCATAATCAAATTATGAATTCTAAATTATGATTTGTGAATTAGCAGCAGAGGCTCGGCGCACAACCAAGTGCGAAAGCGACCACTACCACGAGGAAACCGAGGATGAGCAGGGTGGAGTAAACCTGTCCGATAACCTTCCAACGGCTGAACCACACCTTGCCGTTCCATCCAAATGTCTGCATTGCGCTCCAGAAACCGTGGGTGAGATGGAACCAGAGGGCGGCGAGCCATACGATGTAGAGTGCCACGTAAAGGGGATTGGCGAATGTCTCCTTAATCCAACCGAAGCCGTCGCCGGGCGCACACACGCCTTTAAAGCCCACAATCTCGGCAAACATCATGTTGTACCAGAAGTTCCACAGGTGCAGGGCAAGCCCCAGAAGCACGATGATGCCAAGCACAAGCATGTTCTGCGAAGCCCATTCCACCTTGCAGGGCTTCGCCACCACCTCGTAACGCGAGGTGCCGCGGGCGGCGCGGTTCTGCATCGTGAGCCAGAAGGCATAAACGATGTGGATTACGGCAAGGGCGGCAAGACCCATCGTTGCAACTACGGCATACCAGTTGGCGCCAAGGAATTCACAGATCATGTTGTACGCGTCTCCGGAGAAAAGCGCGGCAACATTCATTGACATGTGGAATGTCAGGAATAGAACAAGGGCGACGCCTGTCACAGCCATCACCACCTTTCTACCGATAGAGGAATTGATTAACCACATAAGTGTTTGAAATTAAATTATTTAACTGTTAAAATTATTGTTCTGTGGAAATAATAGTCGCAGCCAAATGCTTCATGGCGGGCAACGCTTGCCTACCTATTATTAGGTAACAAGGCCCTTTTTTAGGCTGCAAAAATAGTGATTTTTGATGATAAATCAAATTATTTTCGACATAAAATCATTTTTTATTCTTAAATTTGCGACATAATACAGAACTTTCGCACAGCAGGGAAAACTGCGGGACGGGAAACCCAAGTCCCGCAAGAGCAGATTTTGTTGTCCCCGGACAAAGGGGGCGGGCAACTGCAGAAAGGCGGGGGAAGCCCTGCCACACAGCTGCCCCACCTGCGGAAAGTGAACCCTTATTACCGGAAAATGAAGCTATTTTACGATGTCATCGTTATCGGCGGAGGGCACGCAGGATGCGAAGCGGCGACCGCCGCGGCCAACATGGGAGCCAAGACATGCCTCATAACGATGGATATGAACAAGACGGCACAGATGAGCTGCAACCCCGCCGTGGGCGGGATTGCCAAGGGACAGATTGTGCGCGAGATTGACGCGCTGGGCGGACACATGGGCATCGTCACCGACATGACGGCCATACAGTTCCGCATGCTCAATCAGGGCAAGGGACCCGCCGTGTGGAGCCCGCGTGCACAATGCGACCGCGGCAAGTTCATCTGGGCATGGCGCAAGGTGACAGACGACACGCCCGGACTCGACGTATGGCAGGACGAAGCCTGCGAACTGCTCGTGGAGCAGGGCGAAGCCGTGGGCGTCAGGACGGTATGGGGCGTGGAGTTCCGCGCCAAGGCAACGGTGATAACCGCCGGGACATTCCTCAACGGACTCATGCATGTAGGCAGGAGGAAAGTGCCGGGAGGGCGTTGCGCCGAACCGGCCGTGCTGCATTTCACCGAAAGCATAACGCGGCACGGCATAACGGCGGCAAGGATGAAGACGGGAACACCCGTGCGCATCGACCGCCGGAGCGTGCACTTCGACGAAATGGAGGAGCAGCCGGGCGAGCAGACTTTCCACAAATTCAGTTACATGGGCACCGCCCGCCCCCTGAAACAGCTCCCCTGCTGGACTTGCAACACCAACGCCGAGGTGCATGAGACACTGCGCGCAGCCCTCGCCGACTCCCCACTCTACAACGGACAGATACAATCGACAGGGCCACGCTACTGCCCCTCCATCGAGACGAAGCTCGTGACATTCCCCGACAAGCAGCAGCACCCGCTCTTCCTCGAACCGGAAGGCGAGGACACCAACGAGATGTACCTCAACGGATTCTCCTCGTCCATGCCCATGGAAGTGCAGATTGAAGCCCTGAAAAAGATACCGGCATTCCGCGACATCAAAGTGTACCGCCCCGGCTATGCCATAGAATACGACTACTTCGACCCTACCCAACTCAACAATTCGCTCGAATCGAAAATTGTAAGGGGACTGTTCTTCGCCGGACAGGTGAACGGAACGACAGGCTACGAAGAGGCGGGCGGACAGGGAACCGTGGCGGGCATCAACGCCGCCTTGTCATGTTCGGGAGGCGAACCCTTCGTGATGAAACGCGACGAAAGCTACATCGGCGTGCTCATCGACGACCTTACGACGAAAGGCGTGGACGAACCCTACCGTATGTTCACCTCGCGCGCCGAATACCGCATACTGCTCCGCCAGGACAACGCCGACGAACGGCTCACCGAAAAAGCCTACAACCTCGGACTGGCAAAGCGCGACCGCATGGACTGGTGGCTGCAAAAGAAAGAAGAATGCGACCGCATCGTGCACTTTTGCCACAACACCTCAGTGAAACCGCGCGACATCAACACCGCCCTCGAACACCTCGGCACCACCCCACTCCGTTTCAGCGCGACACTCGCCGAACTCATAGCACGGCCGCAAATAGGCATCAACGCACTTGCCGAAGCCGTGCCCGCACTGAAAGAGGCACTCGCCCTCACACCAAACCGGAAGGAAGAGATAGCGGAAGAGGCGGAGATAAGCATAAAATACAAAGGCTACATAGAGCGCGAAAGAATTGTCGCCGACAAGATGCATCGCCTCGAGAACATCCGCATAAGGGGACATTTCCGCTACGCCGACATACACGAGATCTCGACAGAAGGCCGACAGAAACTCCAGAAAATAGACCCCGAGACACTGGCGCAGGCTTCACGCATACCGGGAGTGTCGCCGAGCGACATCAATGTGCTGCTGGTGATGATGCACCGGTGAACGGGAATGTCAGCAAACACGCCTCCTGTGTTTCACATGAAACAATTAAAGGAAAAACTAACATAAATCACATCTTTACAATGAACAACAAATTATTGCTGGACAATCTGCGCAGCATCCCCGATTGGCCAAAGAAAGGCATCAACTTCCGCGACGTTTCCACCCTCTTCAAGAACTACGAATGCGTGAAGACGATAAGTGACGAAATCTACGACATGTACAAGGACAAGGGCATCACAAAAATTGTAGGCATCGAGTCGCGCGGACTCATCATGACCTCAAGCCTTGCCCTGCGCCTGCATGCCGGAATAGTGCTGTGCCGCAAGGAGGGCAAGCTGCCTTGTGAGGCAATCAAGGAAAGCTACGCCAACGAGTATGCGTACGACACCATAGAAATACACAAGGATGCCATAAGTCCCGATGATGTGGTGCTTTTGCACGACGACCTGCTCGCCACCGGAGGCACGATGAGGGCAGCCTGCAACCTTGTGAAGAAGTTTGGAGTGAAGAAAATATACGCCAACTTCATCATAGAACTCTTGGAGGAGGGTCTGGACGGACGCAAGGCTTTCGACGATGACGTGGAGGTTACTTCACTGTTAGAACTGTAACACCCTACCCCAAAGCGGCAGATGCGACAGGGCATCATGCCGCTTTTTCTGTTTTGCACACGACCATCGGCATAAAAGGTTTTCTTTGGTGCCGAAGATGGAAGGAAATGACACAAAGAATGAAACACAACACTGTTTCACATGAAACATAAAGAAGCCATTCTCCTAAACCACAGACACTTGCATTATCCCTTGAAAAAGTTTTGTATATGAAAAAGGAAGACGAAGCAAAGCGGATAGAACGGCTGAAAAGCATAGTTTTGAGTATGCCGGACAAACCCGGAAGCTACCAGTTTTACGACAAGACCCACACCATTATATATGTGGGCAAGGCCAAACGACTGAAACAGCGCGTATCGAGTTACTTCCACAAGGAGGTGGACAGATACAAGACAAAGGTGCTGGTGTCGAAGATTGAGGACATAAGCTACACCGTGGTGAACACCGAAGAGGACGCACTGCTGCTCGAAAACAGTCTTATAAAGAAGTACAATCCGCGTTACAACGTGCTCCTCAAGGACGGGAAGACCTACCCCAGCATCTGCGTCACGGGCGAATATCTGCCGCGGATATTCAAGACACGGCAGATAAACCGCAAATGGGGCACTTACTACGGCCCGTATTCGCACGCGGCAAGCATGTATGCCGTGCTCGAACTTATAGGCAAACTCTACAAACCGCGCAAGTGCCGCCTCCTCATTACTGCCGAAGGCATCGCCCAAGGCAAGTACAAACCGTGCCTGGAATACCACATCAAGAACTGCAACGCCCCATGCATAGGCAGGCAGAGCGTGGAGGACTACCGCAACTGCATAGCCCAGGCACGCGAGATACTGAAAGGCAACACGCGCGAACTGAGCCGCCACATCTACGATGAAATGCAGCAAAAAGCCGCCAAACTGCGCTTTGAGGAGGCGGAAGAACTGAAAAACAAGTACCTGCTCATACAGAATTTCTGCGCCAGGAGTGAGGTGGTGAGCCATACGATAAACAATGTCGATGTATTCACCATACTCTCCGGCGAGGGCGACAGCATGGTGTTCATCAATTACATGCACGTCGTGGAGGGTGCGGTGAACCAGAGTTTCACGTTCGAATACCGCCGCAAACTCGATGAAACGGAGGAAGAACTGCTCATCACGGCCATCCCTGACATACGCCAGAGGTTCGGAAGCGACGCCAAGGAAGTGATTGTCCCCTTCGCAATGGAATGGCAGATGGGCGGCGTGGAGTTCTTCGTGCCGCAGCGCGGCGACAAGAAGCATCTGCTGGAACTCTCGCTGATGAACTGCCGCCAGTACCGTTTCGACCGTCTGAAACAGTCGGAAAAGCTCAATCCCGAGCAGAAAAAGACACGCCTGATGAAGGAACTTCAACAGAAATTGCACCTCGAAAAGATGCCTTTCCACATAGAATGTTTCGACAACTCCAACATTTCAGGCACCGATGCCGTGGCAGGATGCGTGGTGTTCAAGGGCATGCGCCCGTCGAAGAAAGACTACCGCAAATACAACATCAAGACCGTCAGCGGCCCCGACGACTACGCCTCGATGCAGGAGGTGGTGCGACGCCGCTACACACGCATGAAAGAAGAGGGGGAAGCCCTGCCCGACCTCATCATCACCGACGGCGGAAAGGGACAGATGGAGGTGGTGCGCCGGGTAGTTGAGGACGAGCTCCACCTCGGCATAGCCATTGCCGGACTCGCCAAGGACGACCGTCACCGCACCAACGAACTGCTCTACGGCTGCCCGCCGCAGGTGATAGGCATCGACCCACAGAGCGAACTGTTCCGTGTCCTCACGCAAATCCAGGACGAGGTGCACCGCTATGCCATCACGTTCCACCGCGACAAACGCTCCCGCCACGCCCTCCACAGCGCGCTCGACGACATCCGCGGCATTGGAGCAGCCTCGCGCGACGCCCTCATAAAGCACTTCAAGAGCGTGAAACGCATCAGCGAAGCATCCGCAGAGGAGCTCGCACAGGTTGTAGGAAACAGAAGGGCGGCTATTTTGTGCGATTTCTTCGAGAAAAGGCGAGCGGAAGGGGACAAAAAAAATGCGCCACGACCTCACGATCTAAGCGCACACACAGAGAAGATTCATTAAAATCTCCCAAAACTTGTCGGCCCCGTCACGGGTTATCACAAGCCAATCCTTATATCAAATTATACTAAAAACTAAAAGTCATATTATTAACCTCATTTCAAGAACCGGCATAATTCCGTTTTAAATCCGGAAACATGTCGTCATGAAAAAACATCGTTTTGCTAATTTCTCAATGCTTCCAAGCAGCATGGATTTCACACTTTCCGGCACGTACCCCATGCAAAGACGAGAGTTGTGAATACGATTCTTATGTTTGTTGGAAATTCGTCTTTTTTATAGGGATAGGTAGCTTTCAAGTGTTGGCGTGCGCCACTACGCACATATTGATGCTGCAAATATATCAATTAATTTTCATAACGCAAAGAAAACCAGCGAAAAAACGCTTGTTTTTTCATTTTTTCACTTCCCGAACGTGTTTTTGGTTTGTTTTTGTCGTAATTTTAGAGTAATTTTGTATTCCGCCAATACGGATGCCGCAAAGGCACAAGCGGGTGGGAGCATCCACTTACGCACAAGGAAAAGCATACAAGCATGAGGACTGTAATACAACGCGTCGGCCACGCATCAGTAAGCATCGGCGACACAGTGAAAGCAAGCATAGGGCACGGCCTGCTGCTCCTTCTCGGCGTGGAAGAGGCAGACACGGCGGAAGATGTGGACTGGTTAGTGAAGAAAGTGTCGTCGCTCCGCATCTTCGACGACGGCAACGGCGTAATGAACCGCTCCGTCCTTGATGTCGGAGGCGAGGCGCTGGTGGTGAGCCAGTTCACGCTCTACGCCTCATACAAGAAGGGCAACCGCCCGTCGTGGTTCCGCGCGGCACGCCACGAGATTTCAGTCCCGCTCTACGAGGACTTCTGCCGCAAGCTCTCCGCCGCGCTCGGCAAGCCGGTGGGCACGGGCGAGTTCGGCGCCGACATGCAGGTGGAACTGCTCAACGACGGTCCCGTGACCATCTGCATGGACACCAAGAACAAGGAATAGCCGCAAAACCACCACAACCATGAATAAAAGCCTTACAGATACAATCCTAACCATTGGTGTCATCGGAAGCATCGCAATGCGTCCTCTCGGCATACACAATGCCGTCATAGGCAATCTTTTCTTTGCTTTCATGGTCATTGGCCTTCTCGCAGGAGGTCTCTTCAAATGGGGTGAGCAGAGAGCAAAAAGCAAAGGAAAAGGTAAACGCAGCGCATTATACACCAGTACCGCATATTTCATTTTCATCATGGTTGTTTGCCTGTGGGGTATGCTCGAAAAACTCGGAATATTATGACCATAAAAGAAGCACAAGAGACGGTTGACCGCTGGATAAAGGAGTACGGCGTGCGCTATTTCTCCGAACTCACCAATATGGCTTGCCTCACCGAGGAGGTGGGCGAGCTGGCACGCATCATGGCACGCCGCTACGGCGACCAGAGCTTCAAGGAGGGCGAGAACGACGACCCTTCGGAGGAAATGGCCGACATTCTGTGGGTGCTCCTTTGCCTTGCCAACCAGACAGGCACCGACCTCACCGAAGCCTTCCGCAGGAGCATGGAGAAAAAGACAGCCCGCGACCATGAACGCCACAAGCGCAACCCCAAGCTCAAGGCGTAGCATCCCCTACCCCACAAAAGTCACGAACAACAGTTTTTCACCAAAAAATACACCATCAAACACTATGGGAATAATAACAGACACCATCCTCAACACCCAGGAAGACGGCAACCGTCCAAGCAAATACGACGAGGCATTGGCCAAGTACGACACCGCCCCCGACGACACCGCCGTGCGCGATGCCGTTCGTAAAATCATCGCCGAGAAGGTGCACGGCAACGACACCATGGAGGTGAAACGCTTCCTCTTCGGCAGCATCGAACTCACCTCGCTCAAAACCACCGATTCGGCAGAGAGCATCCTCGCCCTCACCGAGCGCGTGAACGACTTCGACAGCCACTACCCTGACCTCCCGCACGTCGCAACAGTATGCGTCTATCCGTGCTTCGCCGACATCGTGGCGGAGTCGCTTGAAGTGGACGGAGTGCAGATAGCCTGTGTCTCGGGCGCGTTCCCGTCGTCGCAGGCACGCATCGAAGTGAAGGTGGCGGAGACATCGCTCGCCGTTGCCGACGGGGCGACAGAGATTGACATTGTCATGCCCGTAGGGAAATTCCTCTCGGGCGACTATGAAGGCGTGTGCGACGAAATTCAGGAACTAAAGGAGGCTTGCGGCGAAGGAGTGCCGATGAAGGTAATACTCGAGACCGGGGCACTCAAAACCTCTGCCAATATCAAGAAGGCTTCCATCCTCGCCATGTATTCCGGAGCCGACTACATAAAGACCTCCACCGGGAAACTCGAGCCTGCCGCCACACCCGAGGCAGCATACGTCATGTGCCAGGCCATCAAGGAATACTACGACGAGACGGGCATACAGATAGGTTTCAAGCCCGCAGGCGGCATCAATTCGGTGATGGACGCCATCATATACTACACCATCGTGAAGGAGATCCTTGGCGAAAAATGGCTCACCAACAAGTGGTTCCGCCTCGGCACAAGCCGCCTCGCCAACATGCTCCTCAGCGAAATCGAGGGCGAGCAGGTGAAATTCTTTTAAGAAAAAAAAACTGCCAAAATCTGCAGAACAGCTTAAAATGAGCGATTTATGAGGGCTTCACCTCAATAGAGGTAATGACTTGGCAACAGTTCTATTTTCTGCAATATGCATAGGATTGCCTGTCAAACAACTCTTGTCGGATGCAAAAATCCGACAAAAACACGAAATGACAATAGCTTTATCGAATTTTTATGTAAACATTCAAGATAGAAGTGCAATGTTTTAGTATGTAAAATATCCCTCCTGATG
>CAVBVK010000029.1:0-11765 GCA_963599085.1 bacterium
TTTCTTCGTTTCTAACTTTCAATCTGAAAGTGCATTTTACTTTTTCAGTGCCCTCCAACAAGTACACTCCAACCTTTTGTTGGATATTGGCAATATCTTGATGAATGAAAGAGCCGTGGGTCCCGTCCTTATCATTTTAATGTGAAAATGTACAGTTTTCATTTTTTTTATAGTAACTTTGCAGCGCTTGGATTGTGCTGTCGGCAAAACGTCAATGAGCCTTGACATTCATTACCGGCAACACCCGAAAAAAGTAAATACAGAAAATAAACATATATCGAGTATGTCAAACAAGTTCGTTGAGCATAAAGGTCTCAATTTGGTAGAGACAAACAGAGAGATTTTGGACAAGTGGACGCGTGATGATGTCTTTCATAAGTCGATTGATGAGCGCGAAGGTTGCCCTCAGTTCGTGTTTTTCGAGGGTCCTCCTTCGGCAAACGGGCATCCGGGCATACATCATGTGTTGGCGAGAGCCATAAAAGACACTTTCAACCGCTATAAGACAATGCAGGGCTTTCAGGTGCACAGGAAAGCGGGATGGGACACGCACGGTCTCCCTGTGGAACTCGGTGTGGAGAAAGAACTTGGCATTACCAAGAAGGACATCGACAACAAGAACTCCGAAAAATACATTTCCACCGAAGAATACAACCGCAAGTGTCGTGAGAACGTGATGATGTTCACGGCTGAATGGCGTAAGCTCACGGAGGAAATGGGCTATTTCGTGGATCTTGACAACCCTTACATAACTTACGACAACAAATACATCGAGACTCTTTGGTGGCTTCTTAAACAGCTCTACAACAAGGGCTTGCTTTATAAAGGCTACACCATACAGCCATATTCCCCGGGCGCCGGTACGGGGTTGAGCTCGCATGAGCTGAACCAGCCGGGATGCTACCGTGATGTGAAGGATCTTACCACAACGGTGCAGTTCCTAATAAAGGATGCCAAGGCAGACTGGTGCAAGTGGGGCAAGCCTTATTTCCTGGCATGGACGACAACCCCATGGACTCTGCCGTCGAATGTGGCTCTCTGTGTCGGCCCCAAGATCGATTATGTGGCTGTGGAGACATATAACCCTTATAGCGGTGAGCCCATGACTCTTGTAATGGCAGAGAATCTCGTAAAGTCGTATCTGAAGCCGGAGGATGAATGCAGGGAGGGCGGTCTCACGCCATTTGACAAGGAGAAAAAGGTGTGCCCCTGGCGTGTCATCGACCATATAAAAGGCCCGGAACTTGAAGGTATGCATTATGAGCAACTTATGCCATGGGTGAAGCCATGTGAAAAGATTGACGATTTTGCACCTGACTTTGTGAAAGCCTATGCAGCGGCACATCCCGACAAAGTTTTCTCGACGGAGGACGGACGCGACAGTTTCGTTGAGATGGAGGCAGAGGCTTTCCGCGTAATTTTGGGCGACTATGTTACGACAGACGACGGAACGGGCATTGTCCATATAGCCCCGACATTTGGTGCCGACGATGCCAAAGTGGCAAAAGATGCCAACATTCCCGCGCTTTATCTTGTAAACAAAAAGGGCGAGACACGCCCTATGGTCGATTTGCAGGGTAAGTTCTATGTCATTGACGACCTCGACGCAAACTTTGTAAACGCCTGTGTCGATAAAGAGGCGTACAGCCGTCATGCCGGCGATTATGTGAAGAACGCATACGATCCGGCATTCAATGTTGATGGAGTGTGGGACAAGGAAGCCTCGGACAAGGCTGAAGACATGAACATTGTCCTTTGCTATGAACTGAAACAGGAAGGCAAGGCGTTCAGGAACGAAAAGCATGTACACAACTATCCGCATTGCTGGCGCACTGACAAACCGATACTTTATTACCCGCTTGACAGCTGGTTTATCAAGGACACTGCCTGCAAGGAGCGGATGGTGGAACTGAACAAGACCATAAATTGGCAACCGGAATCCACGGGTACAGGACGTTTCGGCAACTGGCTGGAAAACCTTAACGACTGGAATCTCTCACGTTCACGTTTCTGGGGCACTCCGTTGCCTATATGGCGCGATGATAGCCGTGGAGAAAAGTGCATCGGAAGCCTTGAGGAACTGTATGCAGAAATAGAAAAGGCAGTGGCTGCCGGTGTAATGGACAGCAATCCGTTGAAGGAAAAGGGATTCGTGGTGGGTGACTATTCGCAGGAAAACTACGACAAGATAGACCTGCACCGGCCATATGTCGATAATATTGTGCTTGTGAACGATGAAGGCAAGCCCATGCATCGTGAAAGCGATTTGATAGACGTGTGGTTCGATTCCGGTTCAATGCCATACGCCCAGCTTCACTATCCCTTTGAGGGTGAGATGGCACAGGGTGACGAAAATGACCGTGACGCCCTCGTTCACAGTACATACCAGGGTTATGCCATACCGCCGAAGTTCTATCCTGCTGACTTTATCAACGAGGGCGTGGATCAGACCCGCGGATGGTTCTTCACCTTGCATGCCATTGCAACGATGGTGTTCGACAGCGTAGCTTTCAAAAATGTCATCTCCTCGGGTCTGGTACTCGACGCAAAAGGCAACAAGATGTCGAAGCATTTGGGAAATGCCGTGAACCCGTTTGAAATGATAGACAAATATGGCGCAGATGCGGTGCGCTTCTACATGATGACCAATTCAGAGCCGTGGGACAACCTGAAGTTCGACCCCAATGGCGTGGACGAGGTAAGGCGCAAGTTCTTCGGCACATTGTACAATACATATTCATTCTTCAGCCTTTACGCCAATGTCGATGGCTTCGACTTCTCGGAGGCTGAGATTCCTGTTGCCGAACGCCCGGAAATCGACCGTTGGATACTTTCCGTGCTCAACACTCTCATAAAGGGAGTGGAACGGGAAATGGACAACTACGACCCGACGCGTGCAGGACGCTTGATAGACGCATTTGTCAATGACGACTTGTCCAACTGGTATGTGCGCCTGAACCGCAAACGCTTCTGGGGCAAAGAAATGTCGAAAGACAAGTTGTCCGCTTACCAAACTCTTTACACCTGTCTTGAAACAGTGGCGAAACTCCTCGCCCCGTTTGCCCCGTTCTATGCTGACCGGCTGTATCTTGACTTGAACAGTGCGACGGGCAAAGACACTTCCCTCTCCGTGCATCTTGTCGGATTTCCCAAGACGGACGATGCGCTTGTAGATAAAGACCTTGAAACACGGATGGGGTTGGCACAGAAGATAACCTCAATGGTTCTTGCATTGCGCAGGAAGGTGAACATAAAAGTGCGCCAACCGCTTCAGGCAATTATGATACCTGCGGTGGACAAGGAACAAAAAGCCCACGTCGAAGCGGTGAAAGAACTTGTCATGAACGAAGTGAATGTCAAGGAGCTTCGCTTTGTTGAAGGATCGGGAGTCCTTGTGAAAAAGGTGAAGTGCAACTTCCGGACAATGGGCAAGAAGTTCGGCAAGCTAATGAAAGGTATAGCGGCCTTCATGTCGGAACTGTCGCAGGAGCAGATTGCCGAACTTGAAAAGACTGGTAAGATTGATGGGGTCGTAGAGGGGCAGAGCGTCACGGTGGAAGCCGCTGATGTGGAGATTATTTCCGAGGACATACCCGGTTGGCTCGTCAGCAATGAAGGCAATCTCACCGTCGCCCTCGAAGTGGAACTCAACGACGAACTCCGTAAGGAAGGAATGGCACGTGAACTCATCAACCGTATCCAAAACATGCGCAAGGATGCCGGACTGGAGATAACAGACCGCATCAGGGTAACGGTTTCCCCATATAAGTTGTCGGATATGGCCGTGCACTCGTTCGACGAATACATAAAGGGTCAAGTCTTGGCCGATGCAATCACATTGGAAGACAATGATGGGGCAGAGGTGGACTTTGACGATTTCAAACTGAACATCAAAATAGAAAAATCCTCAAGTCTAAGCATGTGACATCGGTTTTCGGGCATTGTAATATGCCCGAAAACACTGTTCGCTGTTTTGACAAACGGATGTGAAATAAATCAACAAAAGGTTGGTTGAAACAATGTAACTTGCTGAAAAACAACTATTATGACAGAAAAAAAACGTTATACCGACGAAGAACTTGAAGAGTTCAAAGGAATAATAAATGACAAACTGCGTCTGGCTCGTCGTGATTTCGATGTTATGATGAAGCAGCTGATGAATGCTGACGGCAATGATGTTGATGACACTTCTCCAACATACAAGGCATTGGAAGAGGGCAGTTCGTCACAGACCAAGGACGACCTTGCCCAAATGGCACATCGCCAGCAGAAGTTCATACAAGGCCTTGAGGCAGCTCTTGTCAGGATAGAAAACAAGACCTACGGTGTGGATAGAATGACAGGCGAGTTGATACCGAAAGAGCGTCTTCGTGTCGTTCCGCATGCTACACTTAGTGTTGCATCAAAGAATGCCCGCAAGAAATGAAGTGTAAGGGTAGGGGCCTAAGTAACGGATGGCTATCTATTGTTATTGTCGCTTTCATTCTTGTTATAGACCAACTCCTCAAAATAGAAGTGAAGACCAGCCTGCCGCTTGGCGGTGCCGTTAAAGTGACAGACTGGTTTTACATAGAATTTGTGGAGAATAACGGAATGGCTTATGGCATGACGTTCTTCAACAAACTTGTACTGAGCGTTTTCCGTATTGTGGCCATATCCTTTATCGGATGCTTCATATACCGTTTGGTTAAGCAGGAACATTCAAGAGGGTATCTTGTGTGCCTTTCCATGGTATTGGCGGGGGCTGCCGGCAATTTGATAGACTGTATGTTCTACGGTCTGGTTTTTGAGGCTTCAACACCTTTTTCCGTTGCGGAGTTTGTGCCATTCGGTGAAGGCTACTCTGCATTCCTGTATGGCAAGGTGGTGGATATGTTCTATTTCCCCATCATCCAGACGCGTTGGCCTGATTGGGTGCCGTATTGCGGCGGGGATGAATATGTGTTCTTTTCGCCCGTTTTCAATTTCGCCGATGCTTGCATCAGTGTGGGCGTTGTCCTCTTGCTGCTGTTTTACAGGCGCGAATTGGAGCGTATCGGGCAGGTCTGGAAGGGCACTGTGTGCGAAACGGTTAATAAGGAACAGAACTGATTGTGCGGTTTCAATCATGGCACTCACTGTAAATTTGGCTGATATGAGAAAGTTTCATTGGCTGGTGTTTCTGTTTGGCGTAGTTGCCTTGTTGGGCAGTTGCCAATCGGGCATTCCCAATAAATATATACAACCGTCCAAGATGGCAGACATATTGTATGAATACCATCTTGCCGATGCCGTAGTGAATGCCTCGCAAAGTGCGGATAGTGTCGCCATGCGTGCTTATTTTGCAAACATCCTTCACAAATACGAAGTCACGCAAAGCGATTTCGATTCCTCCATGGTTTATTATTCCCGGCATACCAATTTGCTCGAGGATGTGTATAAGCAGTTGTCCGGGAGAATAGAAAGCAAGTCGATGGCGTTGGGAATGAGTGGAGAAGGCGGTTACGGGCAACTTTCGTTGGGTGGCGATACGGCTAATGTCTGGAAATATGACAGGACGCTGGTCTTGACACCGCACGATGCGACCAACTCTTTCGTTTATGAGATAAAGGCCGACACCTCATATCATGCAGGCGACGGCCTTGCCCTTGATTTTGACGCCCAATTCCTTTATCAGGATGGCGTCCGCAGTGCTGTCGCGGTAATGGCTGTATATTTTGATGGAGACAGCGTGGCAGTTGCCACCTCCCGGATGTCGTCATCCTCGCATTACCACCTCCAGATAGCTAATGAAGGACACTTGAAAATAAAAGGCATTAAAGGCTTTTGGTTGTTGAACGAAGAGAAAACCATAGGTTCGGCAACGACTCTGAAAGTGATGATAGCCTCCAACATCCGGTTGATAAGAATGCACAAGGTAAAAGAGCCGTCTTCTCTGCCAAATGATACAACTGCGGTGAGCACTTCTAAAAGCGACTCCCTGGAAAACGCCATCGTACAGAAACCCGACGATAATGCAATTTCGTTGATACAACGGAGAAAGAACCTTGGAAAAGAATAGCAAAACAGACATGCCGCCAATAAGGCGCATTGCAGCAAACAGTGTTGTCTTGCCTGATTCTTCGGTGCTGAACCTTGCCGTGTTGGAACTTGAAGAAGGCATTGTCACAAAAGTCTCTCCTCTTGAACGGGAGCTCCCTTTTACAGAATGGATTGGCGGAAGTGTAACGCTACATGCCGGGGATGACGGCAAGCTGTATGCCTATAAGGATGGGAAAATCATTAAATAAGGATCATATACAAATTCTGATGTAACTATGTTAAGTGTAAATGAACTGGAAGATCGGCTTATAGATCTTGCTTTTGCCGAGGATATTGGCGACGGCGACCATACTACATTGTGTTGTATCCCGGACGATGCCATGGGCAAATCGCATCTGTTAATCAAGGAGGAAGGCGTCTTGGCCGGTGTGGAAGTTGCCAAAAGAGTGTTTGACCGCTTCGACCCAACAATGAAGGTTGAGGTATTGATAAACGACGGGGCTCATGTGAAGGTTGGCGATATTGCCATGGTTGTCACGGGAAAAGTTCGCTCACTGTTGCAGACCGAGCGGTTGATGCTCAACATCATGCAGCGGATGAGCGGCATTGCAACAATGACCAACAAGTATGTGGAACGCCTGCGCGGCACCCATACACATGTTCTTGACACGCGCAAGACAACTCCCGGGCTGCGTATGCTTGAAAAACAAGCAGTGAAGATAGGGGGCGGAATGAATCACCGTATCGGCCTGTTCGACATGATTCTGTTGAAAGACAACCATGTGGATTTTGCCGGAGGCATCGCAAATGCAATCAACCGCTGCCACGAATATCTCAAGGAGAAAGGCCTTGACCTTAAAATTGAGATAGAAGTGCGCAACTTTGATGAGTTGCAGCAGGCGATGGATTGCGGAGGCATCAACCGCATCATGCTCGACAATTTCTCTGTTCCTGACACGAAGAAGGCTGTCGAACTGATTGGCGGCAGATATGAGACGGAGTCAAGCGGCGGCATCACATTTGACACAATCCGCGATTATGCAGAATGCGGTGTCGATTTTATTTCCGTCGGAGCCTTGACCCACTCAGTAAAAGGACTTGACATGTCGTTCAAGGCTTGCTGAACAGCGGTTCGAATATGTCCGGCTTTTTAAATTTGGCTAAAAAAGAAGATATGAAGAGACTGATAATAAGTTTGTTTTCCCTGTGCTGTTATGTTAATGTCTTTGCTTGTACCAACCTTATTGTTGGCAAAAAAGCAAGTGCCGACGGCTCGGTGATGGTGTCATATAGTGCCGACGACTATGGTATGTTCGGGTATCTTTGCCATTATCCGGCAGCCACCCATTCCAAAAATGAAATGAGAAAGGTTTACGATTGGGACAGTGGCGTCTATCACGGCGAGATACCGGAAGCACCGGTTACGTATAATGTAATTGGAAACATCAATGAGTATCAGGTTTCCATTGCAGAAACCACTTATGGCGGGCGTGAGGAAATGGTCGATACGACAGGCATTCTCGATTACGGATCTTTGATATATATTGCCCTTCAAAGAAGCAGGACTGCGAAAGAAGCCATTTCCGTTATGACAAAATTGGCGGAAACCTATGGCTATTGTTCAGGTGGCGAAACTTTTTCCATCTGCGATTCCAACGAGGCATGGATAATGGAAATGATGGGAACGGGGAATGGTTCGAAGTCTGTCGTGTGGGTTGCATTGCGCATCCCAGATGAAGCTATATGCGCCCATGCCAATCAAAGCCGTATAGGGAAGTTCGACATGAAGGACAAAAAGAATGTGCTTTATTCGAAAAATGTAGTTTCCTATGCTCGGAAAATGGGATGGTTTACAGGAAAGGATGCCGACTTCTCGTGGAAACACACCTATGCCTCCCCAACTTTTTCAGGCCGCAGGTTTTGCGAGGCGCGCGTATGGAGCTTCTTCCGCCATTTTGACAAAGGCTTTGACCGATATCTTCCGTGGGCACTTGGGAAAGACAAGAATGCGGAGGATATGCCATTGTGGATAGTCCCCAACCGTAAACTGTCCGTGCACGATGTGGAAATGTGCATGCGCGATCATTATGAAGGCA
Organism: bacterium; assembly: GCA_963599085.1. Taxonomy (GTDB): domain Bacteria; phylum Bacteroidota; class Bacteroidia; order Bacteroidales; family Bacteroidaceae; genus Prevotella. The sequence continues at coordinate 8,118 of CAVBVK010000029.1, forward strand.
CAGCGTTGGCATTGGATTCGACAAGCGTTGGCAGCGGCATATACGAGATGCCGTACAGGCCTTCACCGCTTACATTTACTGTGGAAGGCAACAAGTATTTCAATGAACGCCCGATTTCCACGCAGCAGACGGCATTCACCTTTGTCTCCCAACTGCGCTCTTGGTTGCCGCGGGAGATAGGAGGCGTCATCTGGTTTGGCAATGACGATTCCAACATGGTGTCTTACACCCCTGTATATTGCGGAAATACAGAGCAGCCGGAATGCTATAATACGCAAAATGCCGATGCCGTCACGTTCTCTGACAAGAATGCCTTTTGGGTTTGTAACTGGGTGAGCAATATGGTGTATCCCCGGTACAGCATGATGTTTCCGGAACTTGAAAAGGTGAGGAATTCTCTTGATTCCACATATTTTGCACGGCAGCATGGTATTGAACAACAGGCTGTCACGTTGTACGAAACCGACAAGCAGGCTGCGGTGAAATTGCTCACGGCATACAGCAACGATGCCGCCCAATTAATGCTCGACAAATGGAAGGCATTGGCTATGCGGCTGATTGTGAAATACAATGACATGGTAGTGAAACCGGAGTCCAATGGCGTGTTCAAGAGAACCTCCACCGGCAAAGGGGCAAAAGTTGTACGTCCAAGTTATCCGTCTTCTTTTGCAAAGAAGCTTGTAAAGGAAACGGAAGATTGGTATAAGATACCGGAAGGCAATTGAAACTTCAGATGTAGCTTTAAAAAATGCAAGGTGGTAGCTTACATTCACCTAATTTAACCGTATTTTCAATCAAGAGGGTATGTCAAAACGGGCACACTCTCTTGATTGTTGGTAGGATGACATCATCTGAAAACGCCTTAGGAGCTCGGGCGTCCTCTTGTTGGCCCACATCAATTATCCTCCCGCTTATGTTGCTGGCAAAATAGCTTGCTAAAACTTAAAAATGTGCCATTAGTGTTCCCTATAAAACTTGGAGCAACCACCTTCTATGTATTGCCAACAGGTATCGGCGGAGAGGGCTCAGTTTCATCCAAATAAAAGAGTATGCCTTCCATTTGAGTCCGTCCGTTTTGTCAAGGCAGGTATGCTTTTTCCTGTAAAAGCCTGTGGCTATACCGTGTATGTCGTTAATGTGGCAATGCTCAACTGACAGGTTGCCGTCGCCTTGCAGGGTTACGGCTTGGCCGTCAATCTTTACTATACGGTGAAGTACATACACCTTATCCCGGACTTCTGCCAAAACGGGATCTCCGACTTTCAGACGACCGGGGACAGCTTTTTCCAAAACGGCTTTGTCCCTATTGTTTTCAAGGAACGGACGCATACTTGTTCCTTTCAGTTTTATTGTTACAGTGTGACCGTTATTCAGCAAATCGATAATCTGCGGAATAATGAGACTGTTAGGAACCTGTATGTCTGTTATTGTGCTATTGTATGATGGCATATAATGGCGGCTTCTTCGTCAGGACGACAGTGCAGGATGTAATTGTTGTTGGAACACTCAATTAGTTTTATGACATTGTTGTAAGTGTTTTCATAAATGATTTTGTCCCATTTCATTGATGAGCACGACGGGAGTATCTTCGCAAAAGCTACAACAGGCGAAAGCTTTTCAATACAGTTCTCCGGGGAACGGTCGATAAGGGTTATGGCTCCTAACTTGGCCTTGATGTTTCTATAACATGGCGTCTTGCCACTCCAAGGGCTGCCGTAAATGTAAGGCGTGTTGTCAATAATACGGATGATGGGGTTGTCGTCATTAATAAGGTCACACCCTTCGATATGGCGCAGCCATAGTCCCGTATGTGTGCTTTTGCCGGTTCCGCTTTTTGCCGTGAACGCATAGGCGTAACCATTGTGCCTTACCACAGAAGCGTGGATCAACAAGGCTGCATGGAAACTGCTGCTGAACGCAAATGCAATCATCAATGCGTTGTTCAAGCCAAAACCTCTCATAAGGTCAGTGCCGTTCAATGCACACCTGAATGTGGAGAAGTCTTTGTCTGCTTGCAGCAGGCAACAGCTTTCGCCCGATATGTCTTTGATAATGAACTGGTAGCCTCCATCAGTTATTTCATCTACGACTATATCTCCATTTCCGGTGTTTACAACATTTATTCTATTCCTGTTTCCTTTATTTACCTGTGTGGTGGAATTGTCAATGATGATGGAGAAAAGCAGGTCGTTGTCAGTGGCTTCGCATTTGAAATTATTTAGCGACGGCAATAAGGAAGTGCAGTCACTTTCACCCGCTTTATGGCAGAACCTGATATGGAAATCTGCTATACGGTAGAAAGTGCAAACCCCATTGCTTGTTGTCGTCTCCTCGGTTTTCAGGCTTTCCTTCATTCAAAATCACCGCTTGGGCTACTGTTTGTTTTTGCCTTTCTTTTTCTTTACAGGCACCGCTGCCTTTATTTCGTCTTCGTTTGGCATTATGGGATAGAATCCGAATTCGTTGGACGCTATGTGCTTTACATCGTAATTGCCTTTTGTGGTGTAACGCTTCTTCAATGCAACGTATTTTTTCTCTAACTCCTTGCGGGTCTTTGCATAAACGGTAATACATGTAGGGTGGGGGACTCCGGACTTTTTAAGGTGGTCGCGCAACTGGTAAGAATAGTTGTCGCGGCTGTACAGGAAGCCTGTCTTGGTGTTTGTCCATGCGGAATCCACTTCCTGTATGTCAGTAAAGTAAACCGTTGAGTCATTGAAAGATGCGGCAAAACCGTACATGTATAACTTTGTACATTTGTTTTCTGCCGATGAGAAAGATGTAACCAATGCAAATGCGGTAACTAAAAGTAAACGTAATTTCATTTTCCTGTATGTTTCATTATTTTCCAAGATACGCTCTGAGAATCTTGCTTTGTGTATTGTTCCTTAATTTCCTTATGGCCTTGTCACGGATTTGCCTTACTCTTTCCCGTGTCAGGTTGTTCCTCCTGCCTATCTCGGCCATTGTCGCCTCCGCTTGCCCAATGCCGAAGATGGCCTCAATGACAGTCCGCTCCCTTTCGTCAAGGTTATCCAAGGCAAGTTTAAGCTCTTCTTTTAAAGATTCTGTCAGCAATGCGTTATCGGTTGGCAACTGCTGTTGTGCGAAAATCATGTCGATAAGGCTATTGCTGCCCTCTCCGTTTGTAATCTGTGCATCAACGGAAACCTGCTGCGTGTCTCCCGACAGTGCGTCCTCTATTCTTTCCGGAGGGAAGGATGTGCTGTCTGATATTTCATGGACACTCGGCCGACGCTCATGCTGTTGTTCGAATTTACTGGCTTCTTTCTTTATTTTCCTTATAAAGTCGGCTTGGTTGGAAGGGATGCGGACAATTTTGCCTTGTTCCGATATGGCTTGCTCAATGCATTGCCTGATCCACCAGACTGCATAGGAAATGAATTTGAAGCCTTTTGTCTCGTCGAATTTTTCTGCAGCCTTTATGAGTCCTATGTTGCCTTCGTTTATCAGGTCGGGCAATCCCAGTCCCTGGTTCTGGTATTGCTTGGCAACAGAAACTACAAAACGCAAATTGGCCTTGGTGAGTTTCTCCAACGCTTTTTTGTCACCTTTTTTAATACGTTGTGCCAATTCAACCTCTTCTTCGGGCGAGAGCAGTTTCTCATGCGCTATCTCCTGCAGGTA
>CAVBVK010000029.1:11775-20006 GCA_963599085.1 bacterium
CTTTCCCTATTGGTTATCGCTTGTGTAATTTTAAGTTGCCTCATTTGTCTCTTTTAGATAAATGCTTCTTGCAAAATTAGTGATTTATGTTTGTTTCAGCAAACATTTTCCGGGTATTTAGTTTTTCAGAAACAAAAAGCTCCCATTCCATGAAATTGAGGAACGGGAGCTTTTAAAATATCAGTTTCTGTTAGTTCTCATCAAGCGGTATGGCAAAGTACGCCTTTTTGCCTGTCGGGTAGATGCCCTGTACGTACAATACAGGATACTTGCTTGTGGAAGCCTCCTTGACAACATTCTGCAAATCTTCGATAGTTTTGATGGTGTTGTCGTTCACCCGTTGGATAATGAAGCCCTTGGTGATGCCATAGTCTTTGAGCTTGCCTGCATTCACCTTTATCACTTCAATGCCATATCCAATGTTGAGTTGCTGCTTCTGGGAATCGGTGATTGCGCGGAAGTTTCCTCCAAGCACGTCAAGGTCGGCCTTCTTCATAACCTGTGTGTTGCCCTGCTCGTTTTTGAGTGTCACGCTCTTTGTAAACTTCTTCTTGTCGCGCATATAAGTGAGGGATACTTTGTCGCCGGGGCGTTTCTTTGCGAGATACTCCTGCAAGTCTGCCATCTTGTTCACTTCCTTTCCGTCAATGGCAATGATGACATCACCCTCTTTCAGCTCGGCTTCTGCTGCCGCACTTTCTTCTGACACTTTGGCCACATAAATGCCTTCCATTGTACCGAGGTCAATGTCTTTTCCCTGATCTTTCTGGCTGTCCACATAGTTCTTGACATCCGAGCCTTGGATGCCGATGACAGCCCTCTGCACCGTGCCGTATTTCTTCAAGTCGTCAACAACCTTGTTCATAATGGAGGTCGGAATTGCAAAGCCATAGCCGCTGAACGAGCCCGTTTGTGAGTAGAGCATGGCATTGATGCCAATCAGTTCGCCGCGGGTGTTTACCAATGCGCCGCCGGAGTTTCCAGGGTTGATGGCGGCATCGGTCTGTATGAATGACTCCACACCGTTCTGGTACAAGGAGCGTCCCTTTGCACTGACGATACCAGCCGTAACCGTATTGGTAAGGTTGAATGGATTACCTACGGCCAAGACCCATTCGCCCACCTTTATGTCTTCGCTGTTCGCAATGGTTATGGCAGGCAAGTTTTTGCCGTCAATTTTTATAAGGGCAAGATCGGTTGTCTTGTCCGTTCCGATTATACGGGCCGAATACTCCTTGTTGTCGTTCAGCGTGACAGTAAGTTCGTCGGCATCGGTCACAACATGATTGTTTGTCACAATATAGCCGTCTGTCGAAATGATGACACCTGAGCCCGAACCCTGCTTCTTTGGCGTGCGCACACTGCGCTTCTGCTTGCCGCCGTTTCCTTGTCCCGGGTTTCCAAAGAACCCGAACGGGTTGCTGAAAAAATCGGAGAACGGGTCGCTTTCCACTTCAACAGTTTGTATCTTTGAATTTTTTGTGCTCAAAATATGAACGACAGAAGGGAGAGACTTTTCCGCCGCAAATGTCAAATCAACGGGTTGCGCTGGTATTGCAGCTGACGACGCCGGGGTGGCGTTTACCCTTATCAATGTTCCAGTAGAAAAGGCAAAGGCCAGTGCGCTCATTGCCACAACCAAATACTTTGAATACTTTTTCATTGTTTTCTGTTATTAATTTGTTTTCAAATCTTTCTTTCTCTTCCTTTATATAAATGCTCTAATCTGGCAACAGCAGCACGAAGAAGGATCTTGCTCCTTCGCATGTGTTGAGACTGACATTCGTCTGTTATTGACGCTTGCAAAAGTAGAGGCAAAATTTGTAAAAGTGCCATTTTGGCACACTACTTTATCCCAATTTAACACTCTGATTTAACATATTAACGGCTGTTAGAAAACCAAGGATGCTTTTTTACGTTTGTTTTCAAAGTTTCTTTTAATGCACTAAGCAATAACCAAAACGGTAAAGGCATGGATGTTGAGCAGGTCTTGCTAATGTATAATAAAAGCCATAGCGTGTCTGAATAACGCTATGGCTTTGTCTTTCATTAATCATGCATGCGCGCGTGTTGGAGTGATTGTCATTCAACGGCGAATGGTTTAAGGAGTAATCTCTTTGGTTAAGCCTTGTTTGCGGGTCATACAGAATTTCTTGATTCGTAGAGACTTTCATCTACCCGGATTACTATTTGAAGAGTTTTTTAAAATCAGCGGGAATCATTGTCTCAAATTCCAAACTCTCGCCTGTGATTGGATGCGTAAAGCACAAAAGATAGGCATGCAGGCAGAGACGGTGAATGGGATCGTCGCCGTTGCCATACTTCATGTCGCCACAAACGGGATGCCCCATGTCTGCGGAGTGCACACGAATCTGGTTTTTCCTGCCCGTTTCAAGTTTATACTCGACAAGTGAGTGGTCGGTAGTTCTGTCAAGGACATGAAAATGTGTCACAGCATATTTTCCGCCATTGTCAAACGGCGACGAGTAAGTGATGTAAGCTTTGTTGTCTTTCAGCCAACTGCTTATCGTGCCCTCGTCCTCTTCCATTTCGCCGCTTACAACAGCCACATACCTGCGGTCGTAAACTATATCATGCCAGTTGTGCTCCAGACGTTGCTCCGTTTCCATGTCTTTGGCATATACCATAAGTCCGCTCGTGTCCCTGTCGAGTCTGTGCACAACATGTGCAGTGCAGCGTTGTCTTGACTTGCGGAAGTAGTCGTCAAGGACTGATTTCACATTCAGCGATGAATGGCCTGCCGCCATGGACAGGATCCCAATCTTCTTTTCCACGACTATCAGCCATCTGTCTTCGTAAACGATGCTCACGTACCTGTTCTTGAAAGTGTTGTCCGACTTGTGCAGACTGACTGCAATCTTGGAACCTCGTGTAAGGGGAAAGTTGAATTGTGTGACGACCTTTCCGTTCACCTTTATTCCATGTCCTTGCAGTGTGGCCTTTATTTTAGAGCGGCTCCCCTTTATCGTTTTGTACAAATATTCCAAAAGGGGAATTTCTTCGTCGCCGTCGAATATATAGTAAGCGAAATCATTTTGCGGCTGTCTGTAATGATTTTGTCGGTATTGCATATCGGATTTTTGAAGGGTTTTGTATGTTTTCAAAGTTACATATATTTGCGAGACTGTCAAAGTAAAAACCTTTTAAAGTTTGACCTTTAAACAAAAAAGTGTACCGTTTTGCGTGGTACACTTTTTATATTGGTTGCAGAAGGCTTGTTTAGTCAAGCCACTTCACATAGCAGAAATCTTCGCGGTGCACGAGATGTTCGTTTTTCGGATACATGCGTACGCAGCTCTTGAAGGCACCAGCCACATCAGGCTCGAATGTCGCTTCGAAGATGTAGTTGTTGCCCTCGCGGCCGACAAGTTCAAACTCACGTTTGTTGAAAATGTGGTCTTCGCCGTTTGAGTCGGTCTTTACATAAACCAGTTCAAGACCAACAGCATTGTTCAACCCCTGCTCGTCAATGACATAACGGAGAGTGTATTTCTTGCCGGTCTCGGCAGAATAGAGGGCGGAGTCGTCCTTGCTTACCACGCGAATAGAGTCCCAACGCTGCGCGACGGCCTCTTTCCATGCAGCCAAATCTTTGGCTATGCGGTTGTTGTCGGCCGAGAGTTTCTTGAAGTTGGCAGCCTCCTTGCAGTAGAACTTGTCGTAGTAGTCATCGAGCTGACGCTTCATTGTGTAGTGGGGAGCTATGGTTGCGATAGAATTCTTGATTGTCTTGATCCAACCTTCGCTGAATCCCAGTTCGTTGCGATTGTAGTAGAGCGGCAGGATCTCGTTCTCAAGGAGAGAATAGATTGTTGCAGCATCAAGCTGATCCTGATAGCCCTGGTTTTGATAGGTACGCTCCTGCTTAAGTGCCCATCCTGCTCCTTCGCGGTAGCCTTCAACCCACCATCCGTCGAGTACAGAGAGATTCACGACGCCGTTCATCTCGGCCTTCTCGCCTGATGTTCCTGATGCCTCGAGCGGGCGTGTTGGAGTGTTCATCCATATATCTACGCCAGAAACAAGACGGCGTGCGAGTTGCATGTCGTAGTCCTCGAGGAAGATAATCTTGCCGAGGAACTCCGGGCGTTGGCTGATTTCAAAAATTTTCTTTATAAGTCCTTGGCCTGCGCCGTCGGCCGGGTGTGCCTTGCCAGAGAAAATGAACTTCACAGGACGCTCGGGGTTATTCACAATTTTGGAGAGGCGATCCAGGTCGGTGAAAAGAAGGTGGGCACGCTTGTAAGTGGCAAAGCGACGGCAAAAACCTATATAGAGGGCGTTGGGAGTGATGCTGTCGAGAAGGGTAATCACACGCGACGGGTCACCTTGGTTTTTCAGCCAGGTTGCAGCGAACTTCTCGCGGATGTAGTTCACGAGTTTCTTCTTCAACGCCATGCGGGTCTCCCAAATTTCCGCATCGGGCACATTGTATATGGAGTGCCAGATGCTTTCGTTGCTTTGGTCGGTGATGAAGTTCTTGTCAAAATACTTGTCATAAACCTTGCGCCATTCTGTTGCTGTCCATGTGGGGAAGTGCACACCGTTGGTGACATAGCCGACATGGCTCTCCTCAGGATAATAACCTTTCCAGATGGGGGCGAACATACGCTGGCTCACCCATCCGTGGAGCTTGCTCACGCCGTTCACCTCCTGGCATGTGTTGCAAGCGAAGGTTGACATGCAGAAGCGTTCGGAGTGATCGTCAGGATTGGTGCGCCCCATACCGATGAACTCGTCCCAAGAGATACCGAGCATTTGGGGATAGCCGCCCATGTACTTGCCGAAGAGCGACTCTTCGAAGTAGTCGTGTCCAGCAGGCACCGGAGTGTGGACAGTATAGAGTGAAGACGCGCGAACGAGTTCCAATGCCTCATTGAACGACAGTCCTTCCTTAATGTAGTCGATAAGCCGCTGTAGGTTGCAGAGTGCTGCATGACCCTCGTTGCAGTGATATATATCTTTCTTGATGCCGAGTTTCTTAAGGGTGAGGATGCCGCCGATGCCGAGAAGTATCTCCTGCTTCAAGCGATTTTCTTCGTCACCGCCGTAAAGAGCATGTGTAATGGGCTTGTCGAATTCAGAGTTCAGTTCGTTGTCGGTGTCAAGCAGGTAGAGCTTGATACGGCCAACATTCATCACCCAAACGTATGCGTGTACCTGATAATTCATGTAAGGCACATCAACCACTACGGGCTGGCCGTTCTCGTCGAGCACGCGTTCTATGGGCAGGGAGTTGAAGTTCTGTGCGTCGTATTGGGCAATCTGCTGACCGTCCATAGAGAGGGTCTGCTTGAAATATCCGAAACGATAGAGAAAACCCACGCCGCACATATTCACATTGGAGTCGGAAGCTTCCTTCAAGTAATCGCCGGCGAGCATACCGAGACCTCCGGAGTAAATCTTCACCACCTGATTGATGCCATACTCCATGCAAAAGTATGCTACGGACGGGCGTGCCGCATCAGGCTCTACATCCATATAAGCACGGAATTTCTTGTAAACTGATTTCACACAGTTCATTATCGCCTTGTCGTTTACGATGGCTTCCTTGCGCTCGTAGCTGAGACGGTCGAGAAGCATTACAGGATTGTGTCCTACTTCTTCGTACAAATCCTTGTCAAGGCTTTTCCACATTTCACGAGCTTCGTAGTTCCATGCCCACCACATGTTGTGAGCCAATTCATTCAGACACTTCAACTCTTTGGGAAGTGTTGACTTGATTGTAACCTCCTTCCACTGAGGAGCGTTAGCGTAGTCTGCTTTTATTTTCATTGCTTTTTATTGTATGTTTTAATTTATGTTCTGGTTTCTCAGTCGGGCGTTGTGCAGGGCAGTGTCGTACGCCACATAATAGTACTCGATGAACTTGCTCCACAGAGCCCTTTGGGAAAGGGCTTGGGCTTTCGAGCGGATGCTGCTGCGTTTCTGTACCGAGGCATTGACATACCCTTCAACCGTACTTTTTATGGCATCTGCCACCTCATCATAATTATAATCGGTGCGGTGGATTACCTCCACGCCGTCATTTTCCATACTGCTTTTCCCGTTCTTCGATTCTGCATTGGCCCAAAGCCCGAATCCGGCAAGGTCGGTTGTGATGCACGGCACCTTGAAGGCTGTGGCCTCAAGTGGCGTATAGCCCCACGGTTCGTAATAAGAGGGGTAGATGCAGATGTCGTTGCCCAGCACCACATCGTAATATGGGAGGTTTACGATGCCGTCGTTGCCGTTAAGGTAGCACGGGATGAAAATAATCTTAACCTTTTCACCCTTTGCATTGTGCATGCCTAACCAGTTCATCAGACCGAGGGTCTTGTCGCTTTGCCGTTCGTTCAGGATATGGGTAATGATAGGGTCGGGGAGTGGGGTGTCATAGCCGGGCTTTCCGCTTTGCATATGGAGTATCCGCTCAGCCAAATCGCTGCGCCCCTCTTTCACCCATGCGGGCACTTCTATGAAAGCCACGACTTCATGCTTCAGCTTGTCGGCATCGTTTCTCAGGCGGTTGATGGCTTCTATGAAAACATCAATGCCTTTATTGCGCCATTCATAGCGTCCACTTGTCGATATTATTATGGCATCGTCGGCAACGGTGTCCCCTGTAAGGGCACGGGCAATATTGAGGAGACGCTTGCGGGCTTCCTTGCGTTTTTTGTCGAACGCCTTGCCTGTCGGTACGAAATCGTCCTCAAACCCGTTCGGCAATACCACATCGGCTTTCCTGTCAAGCAGTTCTTTGCATTCCCTGTCCGTAATGTCGCTTACGGTTGTAAAGCAATCTACATTCAAAGCTGTCTGCTTCTCTATCGAGTGTTTGCTCTGCATGTTCAGCTCGTCGGCCATCTGGTCGCCGTTGTATGCTTCAAGATATTCGTACAGGGGCTTGTTGTTGCCTGCGATACTCCGGCCTATGCTTGTTGCATGGGTGGTGAAGATGGTCGCAATTTCGGGCAGGTGCTTCCGGATATAGAGCAAGCCGAGCCCGGTCATCCATTCATTGCCATGATATATTACGTTCTCGTTTGGCTTTATCTGGTGGCGGAAGTAGCTTTCCACCACTTTTGCGGCAGCATAAGAGAACATGGAGGCCTCGTCGTAGTCGCCGTATGCGTGAAGGCTGTCCACCTTGAAATCGTTCCAAAGCTCGGTATAGATAGAATTCTTTTGTGCATAGAAAGGTTGGAAATCGACAAGTATGGCCACGGGCTTTCCAGGTATGTCCCAACGGCCCACTTTAACCTTGAGCCCTTCTGCCGCTGCAATGTCCTTCCAAGAGGACAGCAAATGTCTGTCTTCCATGAAATAGGGACTTCCGTTGTCACCCCAACAGTCAGGCCCGATGAATATAACATGATCGCCCATTACCTCTTGTAATGTCTTGGCTCTTGTTGAAAGAACGGTATAGATACCGCCCACTTTGTTGCATACTTCCCAACTTGATTCAAAAATATAGTTTGGAAATAGTTTTATCTTATTCATAAAAACATAAATTGCCGTGCAAATATACAATTTAATTTACAAAACCCCAACTTGACCACTCCGTTTTTTTGAAAACATGAGGTATTCTTGATGTAAGTTCGTTATTTATAATGCTGAAAAATAAAAATAGTATGGAAAAATCTTGTCTTTGATGATTGTTTGTACCATTTCTTATAATGGAAAAACGCGTGAAATCCAGAACGCATCAATTAAAGAAGTTCCAGCTTACTCCAAAGCGGAAGACACGCCGGTTCAACGGGTAATGTGGTGCAAAGAAGTACATACGGTTGCCGTTGTCGGCATTGATGTGGCTCATCATAACAAAGAAGCGTGTGCGCTTCAAATGGAAGTTGGCATAGACATTCACAACCGGATAGTTTCCCACTTGCGTGCGGCTTTGACCTTCTTGCACGGCAAACTGTCCGAGAGCAGGGCTGTAATCGGGTGCGTAGTACTTCGTGAAGAAACGTGCGTCGGCACCCAAATCGCATTTCAGAACATGGGCGAGCTTGAACCTCAGGTACAGGTTCGTGTAGATATTCAACGCAGGAAGAGGTATGATGCCCCCGTTTGATGACTTCTGATAGGTAACCACATTTTCCCAGTTTACGGGTCCAAGAGTGAAGTCTTGTGCCAACGAGAGTGTCAAAAGGCTTATCGCTCCCGTGTGTTGTCGTGCGAAAACGCTGTTTGCCGTGCGGCTATAATCGTCGGCAATGCCGTACGAC
>CAVBVK010000029.1:20016-25408 GCA_963599085.1 bacterium
GCCATATATGTGTAGTTCTTTATTTCGTCGAACGCCATGCGAAGTGTTGTGCGTGTCTTGCAGTATGAGAACAGGCCTTCAACCCGTGAGTGGAAAATCTTGCCCATGTCGTCGTTGTCCCACCAGAAGTGGCGCGAGTGGTAATGGCGGAAATAGAACGAGGGATTCAGATGGTGTATGAATCCGTTTGCAGCCAGTGTCACGGTGTCGCCAAGGAAAGCGAAATTCAGGTCGGCAGAGGCGTCCAGTTTCAATTGCCCGATATCCTTCCCAACAATGCAGGTCTCTGCCGTAACATTATAATGTAACGTGCGCCCTTGCGTCTTTGCGAGTTGTGCTCCTATGTTTATGTCATGCTCACTATATCCTGCTGTACGGTTTATGGTATCGGGAAGTTCAAAATGTCGCAAATCGGAAGTGACAAAAGCCTTGATACCAAATTTCGCCCATTTGTTGAACCCTTCGAGCATTGAAATGGCGAACGTGTTTTGAAGACGGTAGTGTTTCGTCTTGTCGAATATGGAGTCGCCGGAGCTTGTAGGGTAGGAGTTCAAGTAATAATTCTCGGGCGTGGCGTAAGCCTGGTAGATACGTCTGAAATTGTCGAACTGCATCGTGTGTATGAAACTTGTCACGGGCACATATTCCGTCTTCATCCAAAGGGTATCAGTCTCTGCTTTCGAGTCTGCGCGGTAAAGACTGTCGGCCATTTCCTTGCCTGTGACTGTTATGCGTCCATTTGTGCCTTGTCGCTGCAAAGAGTCCAATGGCTCTGCCTCCATCACTTTTGCGTCATCGGGGCGTCCGCTGTAAGTTTTACTTTCAAAACTCCTTTCATTGAAGTCTCGTCCTTCACGCTTTGCTTTCCGGCTTGCCTCCTCCTTTCCCTTTTTGGCAGCGTTCTCTTTCTGTGATGCCATTGCAAACTTGCGGGCGTTGATTTCCTCCTCCGACATTTTCACTTTGCGCCTAAACCCCACGTTGTATCGGTGAGTGAGGAAAATGTGCTGGTTGTCATTGCGGTTCCAGTTCTTTTCAAGTACGGTGGGGATCTCGTTCATTGCATAGTTATCGTCGAAAGTCTCCGGATGCGTGATGTATTTGTCGTTGGTAATGCCTCCGTTCTCCGTCACTTTCTGGTTGATGGTGGACAAGAGGATGTGCGCCTGATAGCGGTCACCCAAGTACGAGCCGTACATGGCGTATTTGAAGTGAGAGGTGCTTTGGTTGCTGTAATAGCCGCGACCGTAGATGTAATCAAAATTGAAGCCTGCGCCAATCTTTTTACCTGCATTCACTCCAAATTTGGCAGTGAGGTGATCTTCACCGTTTGTGCGGTTGCCGGCATTGTTGTACGTGAGGTTAGTGAACGGCGAGAGAGTGTTGGTGAAGTGGAACTTGCCCACCGGCGTGACGAAGTAGTCGTAGGGTTGCGTGAAGAGAAACTGGTCGTCCTGCACACGGTCGATGAAAATTCTGTTTTGCCGCGGCGCACCGAGGTTTCCCGTGGTATTGTATTCCCCCCGCATTCCGGTGGTAAAGATGGAATTCATGAACATGTGCGACACCGTATCTACAACAGCTGCTTTCATGTCGCCAAAGTGCGGATCTACAGTCCAGACTCTGATTCCTTGTGGTATCTCCTTGTCCGTGCCGAGCGAGTCTGCGGCGTTTTTACGTGAAACACCTTGATTCAAGGTCTCGTCAAAGGTCGTCTGGCTTGTATAGTCGGTCTGTGCAACTGTCGGTGTAACGACGAAGAGAAGTAGCAAAACCAATGCTATGAGATGGGCTTCCTTCATTTGCTGTTCTGTTGTCTGATGTCTTAGCTTCCGGTGAATTCCTCGTTTTTTATTGTCGAATAAATCGCAAGCAGCATTCCACCACCTTGAAAAGCATGGCTATGAGGATGATAACGGTTCCTACTGCCCGTGTTGAGAAAAAATACACAAGCATTCCTGTGGCGGCTCCAAGCATGAACAGAATGTTAAGGATGTTCCTGAACTTGAAATATCTGTCCCTTTTCCCATTAGGACGGTGGTGCCTGCTTGTAGTTTCGTTTTCCAGTTGTTGCATGTCTTATATTATTGAAATCCCCAATTGGATATATTGTGTAATGCAAAATTAATAAAAAACCTCCGCTTGACAAAAACAAGGCTGATATAAAGCCACAAAATTACACTTTAATATTACACCAATACCATTTCAAGAAGTTTTCTCAAGCAACTCCTGCAATCGCACGATTTCGTCCCTGTACTGCGCAGCCTGCAGGAAGTCGAGGTTTTTAGCCGCCTGCTGCATCTGCTGTGTTGTGTTGGCGATACATCTCTCGAGTTGCTTTCTTGACATTTTCTTCACGACGGGGTCGGCGGCAAAGGCTGCCGTTTTATCTTCGATGTATGGTTTGTAAGACTTGTGTGTTTGGTTTGCGCTGCCTTGTTGCTCAACTTTACTGTCCGAATGGGCGAGCGAGAGTTTTATCTCCTTTCTTATCTGCTGCGGTTTTATGCCGTGTTCGCTGTTGTATTTCAGCTGTATCTGGCGTCGTCGTGCCGTCTCGTCTATCGTTTTGTGCATGCTCTCTGTAATCTCATCGGCGTACATTATCACCTTTCCGTTTATGTTTCGGGCGGCGCGTCCTGCTGTTTGCGTCAACGAACGGTGACTGCGGAGAAATCCCTCTTTGTCTGCATCAAGTATGGCTACGAGCGAAACTTCGGGGAGATCAAGGCCTTCGCGAAGAAGGTTCACTCCCACAAGCACATCATAGACACCCGTGCGCAAATCATTCATTATCTTCACACGATCAAGCGTCGCCACATCGCTGTGGATGTAGTTTGCCCTGATTTCGTGGTTGAGCAGATATTCCGTCAGTTCCTCGGCCATCCTCTTCGTAAGAGTGGTGACGAGAGTACGCTCGCCGAGTTCTGTACGGTGCAGGATCTCCTCAAGAAGGTCGTCGATTTGATTTTCACTGCGACGCACTTCTATGACGGGGTCAAGCAAACCCGTGGGGCGTATGACCTGTTCCACGACAATGCCATCTGCCTCTGCAAGCTCGAATTCGGCAGGTGTGGCGGAGACATAGACCACCTGATTTACCATATCCATGAACTCGTCGAATTTCAGGGGGCGGTTGTCGAAGGCGGCAGGCAGGCGAAAACCGAACTCCACAAGATTTTGCTTTCGGGCACGATCACCGCCGTACATCGCGTTTATCTGCGGCACGCTGACATGGCTTTCATCAATAAAAAGAATGTAGTCCTTGGGAAAGAAGTCGAGGAGACAGTAGGGACGCTGCCCTGGCGCGCGCCCGTCGAAGTAGCGTGAGTAATTCTCTATTCCGTTGCAATGTCCGAGTTCCTTTATCATTTCCATGTCGTACTCCACACGTTCCTTAATCCTCTGTGCACGAATATGGTCACCCAGTTCGTTGAAGTATGAGATTTGAGCAGTCAGGTCGTCTTGTATCTGTCGTATTGCACTGATGGTTTGCTCTTTGGAAGTTACAAAGATGTTGGCCGGATAAATCTGGTATTCCTCAAATGCGGCAAGCCGGTGGAAGTCGGTGCTGTCAAGTTCTTCAATTGAGTCAATCTCGTCGTCCCACCATGTCACGCGGAGAATGTTGTCGCTGTAAGCCATGAAGATGTCCACGGTGTCGCCCTTCACGCGAAAGTTGCCTCGTTGCAGGTCAATGTCATTGCGTATGTAGAGCGAATCCACCAATTTTCTAAGAAAAAGGTTGCGGTCGATAATCTCTCCCCGAACAATTTTTATGATGCTGTTTGCCATGGCGGCGGGACCTCCCATACCGTAGATGCACGACACGGAGGAGACCACAATGACATCATTCCTTCCTGAAAGCAATGCACTGACAGCCGACAGACGCAACTTGTCTATCTCCTCGTTTATGGCAAGGTCTTTCTCTATGTAAGTGTCGGACGAGGGGATGTAGGCTTCGGGCTGGTAATAGTCGTAGTACGAGACATAATATTCCACTGCGTTATTAGGGAAAAAGGCTTTCATCTCCTCGTATAACTGTGCGGCGAGAGTCTTGTTGTGGCTCAATATGAGGGTGGGGCGGTTGATGTTCGCAATGACATTTGCCATTGTGAAAGTCTTTCCGGAACCGGTTACCCCCAACAGCACTTGTGAACGGTCGCCCCGACATATCCCTTCGGTGAGCTCCTTGATGGCTTCCGGCTGGTCACCGGTGGGTGAAAAATTCGATGTGAGTTGGAAGTTCATAGAGAATTTTCTGCTTACAACTTACAAAAATAGTAAAAATAAGGCGTAAAAGCAGTTGGAGTATGTGATTTTTTGATAAAAATGAGTGGCAAACTTTGAGAATAAGCGAATTATGTGTACTTTTGCAGTTCAAAAAGAAAGATTTATGAAAAAAAACATATTCGCTGTTGTGTTTTCGCTTCTTCTTCTCACCAGTTGTGGCAACGAATTCAACAGGGTTTACAAAACCAATGACTATCCTTTCAAATACGAATATGCCAAGGAATGCTTTGCAAAGGGAAAGTACACCCGTTGCTCCACTCTCCTGCAGGATTTGGTGACAATGCAGAAAGGCACAGACAATGCACAGGAGAGCCTGTATATGTTGGCTATGTCGGAATATTGCAACCGCAATTATGAAGGTGCGGCGGCAACATTCAAGAAATATTACACGAGCTACCCCAAAGGTTTTTACGCCGAACAGGCTCATTTTTATGTAGGCCAGAGCCTTTACAAATGTACTCCCGAGCCACGCCTCGACCAGTCGCAGACGGTAAACGCCATTGCCGCCTTTCAGGAGTTCTTGGATCTTTATCCTGAGTCTGACGACAAGGAAACAGCGCAGAAACGTATGTTCGAGTTGCAAGACAAACTGGTTCAGAAAGAGCTTTACTCCGCTCAGTTGTACTACGATTTGGGGCAGTATTTCGGCAACTGTACATACGGAGGCAACAACTACGAAGCGTGCATCATCACAGCGCAAAATGCCTTGAAAGACTATCCCTATTCGGCTCTACGCGAAAAGTTTGCTGTACTCGTGATGAAAAGCAAGTATGAGTTGGCGCAGCAAAGTGTGGAGGAAAAGAAACTCGAACGTTTCCAAGATGCCGAGGACGAGTGCTACGGCTTTATGAACGAGTATCCTGACTCGAAAGAAAAAGCCACAGCCGAGAGGTTTATAAGCAAATGTAAGGAAATCACAAAGGATTAAATACTGAACTTTTGCAAGCAGAGGAAGTTAAAGGGTTGAGGAAAGTCCCAAGTGCCGTTAAGCACAATTGCTCCCGAACTTGCAAAACTTAAATTATTTTTAACAAGTTATGGATTACAAAAAGTCGAAAGCACCTGTAAACACCGTTACAAGAAACATCATGGATTTGTG